>NZ_BAAAQF010000004.1:131225-751791 GCF_039531525.1 Glycomyces endophyticus | reverse complement strand
GCCGCGGCGCCGCCGGGGCGGTGCCGACCTGGCCGCCGCGGGCCGCGGGCGGCACGGACCCGCTCGGGTCGCCGTAGGCGCCCGCGGGCGGCTGCGGCTCGGCCGCGGGCTGCTGCCATGGCTGCTGGGGTCGCCACTGGTCGCCCGGATCTGCCTGGGGCGGCTGGGTGCCGGAAGTCATGGGAAGAGTCTATGCCGCATTTGCCGCCCCTTCACCCGCGCTGCGATTCCCGCTCGCCTCGTGACGGCTCGTCCACTCCGGTCGGTCGGCGGACAGAGTCAAGGACCCGCTTCACGGGAGCGTGCAGCGGGTCCTCAGTCCGGACCGGCGGCGGGGCGACCGCCGAGTGGGGTGGCTGGGTGCCGTTACTCGAGGGCGCCCTGGAGTTCCTTGTTCAAGGTCTCGGCCTCTTCCGGCGACATCTCGACCACAAGTCGGCCACCGCCTTCCAGCGGCACCCGCATGATGATGCCGCGGCCCTCCTGGGTAACCTCCAACGGACCATCGCCGGTCCGCGGCTTCATGGCCGCCATATTCGTCTCCCCTCGATCCAAGGCCGCAGGTTGCGACTCGACGTTGCTAGATCAAGTTTCCCCGATCCGCAGGCCGAGAGCCAACTCGCCCCTCCGAGTATGTGACAAAGTTGCGGAGAAAGTGCTTAAAAGCGTTTAAATCGGACACCCGATTTGCGAATGTTCGATCCGCCTGCACAGAGTCCTGGAATACTGCCGAATCGTGTTGATCCGTCCCGCCCCCTGACTACTCTTCCGGATCCTGCTCGTGTTCGGACCCCAGCAGGAACGCGGTCCCCTCGATCTCGCGCCCGTACGGCGACACGAACGTCGGCAGCTCCTTGGGGCCGAGCGAGCGGATGTAGGACCAGAACTGGCGCACGGCCTCGGCCTTGTCGACCGCCTCGATCGGCATCGACAGCGTCACGAGCCAGTCTCGGCGGCGCTCGGGGGTCGGCAGCGTCCGGACCAGGTCCTCCCAGGCGTCCGGCGTGAGCGCGGTCCAGCCGCCCGCGACGGCGCCCGCGGCGTCCTTCGTGCGATCGGCCGCCGCGGCGCTCTCCGCGGTCTGCTCGGGCTCCTCCAGGCGGCGCCGGTAGGCGATCGCGGGGCCGTCGAGCTCGCCGAGGGCGAAGACGCCCTCGGGGCCGGCCAGCGCGACCTCGTCGCCGTCGGCGGCCCCGTCGGGAAGGGCCGCACCGGGCTCCACTGCCTCGACCTCGTACGCCTGTTGCTCCGCGTACTCGTCCTCGTTCAACACCAGCAGCCAATAACGCATGGGCATATCCCATCACGGCCGGTCGCGCGGCGTCTGCTCACCTTCGTCCTCGCGCCCTGCCTCACGTCCGGCGCCGTCGCCGTCCGTGTCGGCCTCCTCCGCGAGCCGGAGGGACGCCTCCTGAGACGGCTCCTCGACGGGCTCGTCGGCGGCCTCGACCGCGTCGTCCACGGGCCCGCCCGCGGGCGCGACGCCCTCGTCGTCGGCGGCGAGCACCTCGGCCTCGGCCTCGGCGGCCCGCTCCTCGGCGCCGCCGTCGGCGGCCAGTTCGGCGCGGAGCGCGGCGAGCTGCTCGTCCTTGCGGCCGATCTCCCAGGCCAGGCGCGTGAGCGCGGCGTCGACCTGGTCGGTGCGGTAGCCGCGCGCGCCGGTGTCGAACCTGACGGCGCCGATCGCGGCCTCGTCGACGGGCTCGCCGTCGCCGAGCCCGGCGGGGGCGCCCGCAGGGGCGAGGTCCAGCAGCGTGTCGCGGCCGGTGGCCCACACGACGATCGAGAACGCGATCCACACGCCGATGACGGCGACGATGACCGGGAGCACGAAACCCACGGTTCCCTCCAAGCAGCTCTAAGCGAAGAACGCGAAATAGGCGAACAGCGCCATTGTGCAGACCGCGAGGGTCACTCCCAGACGCGGGTTGTGGGGGACGACCGCCTTGACGGGCTTTCCGTTGCGGTCGGTCAGCGGCAGGCGGGGCCGGTTGGCGGCTCCGACCAGCAGATATCCCACCAGCGCGGCCATGACCGGCGGCAGGAACATGACCCACCAGGCGGCCTCGCCCCCGCCGCCGCTGGCGGCGAGGTAGATCAGCTGCCCGATGAGGCAGGCGATCATGCAGGAGCCGTACACGAGCAGTTCGCGGACCACGTGGTGCACGTCCGGCAGGAGCGTGGGCCGCTGGGCCGCGCGCACGGTGGCGCGCAGGGACTGCTCGGCCTCGCGCAGCGCGGTCTCGGCGTGCGCGAGCGCGGTGTCCGGGTCGTCCACGGCCGCTTCGGCCTCCTCGACCGCGGAGGACGGCATGAGGTCGGGCGTGGACTGGCGCAGGGTCGAGCACAGTTCGGCCACGCGCGAGGTCGCGGCGTCCAGTTCGGACCGCACCGACGCGAGCGCCGCCTTGCGGCGCTCCAGCCGCCGCGCGGCCTGCGCGGTGGTCGCCGCCGAGTCGGCGTCGAGGCGCGCGAGCTCGTGGACCAGGTCTTCGTAGGCGCTCAGGCTCATCGGGTCTCCACCACCTCGTCCAGGCGGCCGGGCCGCACGTAGGGGACCGCGAGGGTCTCGGTGCCCGCGTGCCGGTCGATGACCAGGCACCGGTTGGCGCGCGCGTCCCAGGACCGCTCGTAGCCGCCGGTGATCGCGGCGAGGTCGTTCGCGGCGATGTTGAGGGCGACGACGCCGGCGACGTGCTCGCGGCCGGCGGACCCGCCGATGTCGTCGAGGAACCGGCGCGCGCCGCGCCACCAGCCGATGACGTGGGCGCCGGTCGCCGGGCCGTGCAGGAGGAGGTCACGCAGCGTCCCGGGCTGGCCGTCCGCGCCGTCGGCGCCGAACCACACGAGGTAGACCGGTTTGCCGCGCGGCGCGGTCAGGATCGTCCCCGGCTCGAGTTCGCGGCAGTCGTGGCCGGCGGCCTTCAGCTCCTCGACGAGGTCGCGGGCGAGCTCCTCGGCGCCCGCGGCGGTGGCCGCGACCTGGAACTCGACGCTGCCCGGCTCGTGCTGGCGCGCGAGGGAGACCGCGGCGGAGGTGAGCACGTCGGCCGCGACGACGGAGGTCCCGACGACGGCGAGGTGGCGTCCGGGGCTGCGGTCGAACTGGTAGCCGACGGTGGACATGTGCACGTCGACGGCGCGGCCGATGAGGGCCCGCGGCGCGTGCGTGGGGGCGAGCGCCCCGAAGCGGGGGTCGGCGGCGAGGTGCTGCTCGTCGAAGCCGCGGAAGACGACGGGCTCCTCGTCGGAGTCGCGCCGCGCCCACAGGTCACGGCGCAGCTGCGCGAGGAGGTCGTCGGCGCTGGAGGCGTCGGGGAACCTGCAGGTCCGGTTGCGGCCCTTGAGGCCCCCGGCGTCGTTGATGACGGCCTGGCCGACCGACTCGACGGCGGCGTCGTTGCCCTCGTCGAGGAGGTGCTTGGCGCCCGGGAGGGCGACGCGGAGCGGGAACTGCCCGAAGATGGAGTCCTTCTTGGAGTAGAGGGCCTCGATGCCGGAGATGGTCTGGGAGGCGAGCACGAGGTGGACGCCGTAGGAGCGGCCCTTGCGCGCCAGCTCCTCCAGGTGCGCGACGGCCTCGCCCGCGAGGCGGTCGTTCCCGGCGAAGAGGACGTGGAACTCGTCGACGACGGCCACGATCCGAGGGAGCCGCACGTCGGGCCGCAGCTCCCGCAGGCGCGCGAGCCTGGTGGCCCCGGCCCGCTTCATGAGCCCGGCGCGGCGGGTCAGCTCGGCGCGGAGCGCGCCGAGGACGGCGACGCCGTACTCCCGGTCGGACTCGACGCCGACGGCCCGCACGTGCGGGATCCACGACGGGTCGAGCGGGGAGGGCGTGAACTCGGTGAACGAGACGCCCTCCTTGAAGTCGAGGAGGTACAGCTCCAGCTCGTCGGGGGAGTAGCGGGTCGCGAGTCCGTAGAGGACGTCGAGGAGGAACACGGTCTTGCCGCCGCCGGTGCGCCCGCCGATGAGCCAGTGCGGGGTCGCGTCGTCGAAGGAGACCTCGACGTCGCCGCCGGCGGTGTGCCCGGCCTGGTCGCGGCCGATGACGGTGGTGAGGCCGTTCCGGCTGGACTCGGTCCACTGCCGCTCGGGCACGAGGTCGGCGACGGACAGCTCGCCCGCTTCGCGGCGCTGCTGCGCGCGCGACCCGAACACCGCGCGCGCCAAGGCGGGCGCCGGCGGGGCGTCGAGGACCACCGGCAGCGGCAGGGTCCCGAGGCGGACCTCGTCGCCGACGTCGACGTAGGTCGCGTGCTCGATCGCGGGCAGGGCCTCGCGATGCGGGAGGTTGCGCCAGCCGCACAGCACCAGGTGGCAGCGGGCGGAGGGCCCGGCGTGCGCGAGGGCGGCGAGGCGCTCGCGCGTGGACTTGCCGACCTCCGGCGGGAGTCCGGCGACGACGATGAGGTGGTAGGGCCGGTCGGCGATGGACCGGCCGCGCGCGGCGACGTCGCGCAGCTCGGTGAGCCGCTTCTCGGCGGCGGTGAGGACCCGCCCGAGCGCGAGGTGGTCCGTCGCGACCGTGGTCGCGATCCCGGCGTCGACGAGCGCGGTCGCGGGCGCGAACACCTGGCCGAGGGTCACGCCGTCCACCAGGGACAGTTCGAGGTTCGGGTGCGCGGCGGCGACCCGAACGAGCAGCGACTGGAGCATCCCGGCGACGCGCGGGTCGGCCGCGTCGCCGGCGCACACCAGGTGGCCCTTGCCGAGGAGCCCGGTCAGGGCGGGGAACGCGGGCTCGCCGTCGAGGAGCGCCGTCCCGATCCGCACGGCCTCGCCGTCCGGGGTCTCGGTCCACAGGGGCGTGTTCGGGTTCACGGCCGCGAGGTCGTCGCCGAGCCAGCCGTTCGCGGCGCTCGCGGCGGCGGCGCCGAGCCGTTGCGCCAGTTCGGTTCTGCGGCGCTCGGTGTCGTCCGCGGCCAGGCGCGAGGCCGCGTCGGTCAGCAGCCGCTCGGCCCGGTCAGCGGCCCCGGCGGCGTCGCGCAGCCGCGCCGCGGCCCGCTCGAGTTCGGTCCGCCAAGTCAATGCCGCCTCCCCAGGGGTGCCGTGGTCGACACCACCATACCGGGGGACCGCGCCGCGTGAGGAGACCGGAGCGGAGCGCGAATGCGACAGTCCCGCTCGGCGACCGCTCGGCGATCGAGCATCGGCGCCGGACCGGCGGGGGAGGCCCGCCGCGCGCGCCGGCCCGGCGTCGCTCGGGTCCGTTGAGCAGTGCCAAAAGTAGTGTGCGGTCAGTGAAACACTGTTTCACTGACCGCACACTACTTTTGGGGCACCTGACCTGCGGCGCTAGTGCTCGAAGAGGCCCAGCGCCAGATCGGCGAGGTGGCCCGGGTCGTCGGCGCCGCACAGTTCGCGCGCGGAGTGCATCGAGAGGATCGGGAGGCCGACGTCCACGGTGAGGATGCCCAGCTGCGTGCCGGAGATCGGGCCGATGGTGGTGCCGCCGGGGATCGAGTTGCGGTTCACGTAGTACTGCCACGGGATGCCGGCGTGCTCGGCGGCGCGGCGGAACAGCGCCTCCTCCTCGGCGCCGCTCGCGTAGCGCTGGTTCGCGCTGACCTTGATCATCGGGCCGCCGCCCGCGATCGGCCGGTGGGTCGGGTCGTGCTTCTCGGGGTAGTTCGGGTGGACCGAGTTCCCGGTGTCGGAGGACATCATCCCCGAGCGCGCGATCACGGCCGCGTACCGGCCGAAGTCGTCCCCGGCCAGGCGCCGCAGCACGGTCTCCAGGAACGGGCTCTGCGCGCCCGAGTAGGTCATCGAGCCGGTCTCCTCGTAGTTGAACGAGGCCAGGACCGGCAGGTTCGCGCCGGTGTCCCCGGCGGCGACGAGCGCGGCGACGCCCGCGTGGGTGCTGGTGAGGTTGTCGAGGCGCCAGGCCGCGAACAGCTCCTCGTCCTTGCCCAGGTACGCGGGCGCGTCGAGCGCGGCCGTGAACAGGTCGTGCCCGAGCACGTCGTCGGGGTCCACCCCGGCCTCGCGCGCGACGAACTCCAGGAACTCGCCCTCGTACGGCTGGCCCAGCCCCCAGATCGGGGTGAGGTGCGTCTGCGGGTCGAGCGCCCGGCCCTCGTTCGCGCCGCGGTCGAGGTGGATCGCGAGCCGCGGCAGGCGCAGCAGCGGCCGGTCGACGTGCACGAGCACCTCGGCGCCGTCGCGCAGGACGAGCCGGCCCGCGACGCTCAGGTCCCGGTCGAGCCAGGTCTGGTGCGGCACACCGCCGTAGACCTCGACCGCGATCTGCTTCCAGCCCGCGCTGCCGGTGTCCGGCCTCGGCTTCACCTTGAACGTGGGGGTGTCCGTGTGCGCGCCGAAGATGCGGAACGCGTCGAAGTCCGCGCGTCCGCGCCACGCGATGATCGACCCGTCGCGGACCACGTAGTGCGCGCCGTCGGCCGCGGGCCACGTCTCGGTCTCGTCCAGGCGTGTGAATCCGGCCGCCTCCAGGCGGCGGCCCGCCTCGGCGCACGCGTGGTAGGGGGTGGGGCTGGCCTGGATGAACGCGGCGAGGTCGTCGGTGTGCGACCGGTCGAAGCGGGGCATGATGCTCCTCCTGAGCTCATTTGCTGCCGCGCAGGCGTCGATGTGCCTGGCGGGTGGCTGGCGCGGCTGTCAGCATAGACGGATGCGTGCTCTGAGACTTGGCAGACGGGTGTTCGATGGCGGCGATTACGCGGTGATGGCGATCGTCAACCGCACGCCCGACTCGTTCTACGACTCCGGGCGGACGTTCGCGTTCGACGCGGCGGTCGCCGCCGTGGACAGCGCGGTGGCGAGCGGCGCCGACATCGTCGACATCGGCGGCGTGAAGGCCGGCGACGGGCCGGAGGTCTCGGTCGCCGAGGAGATCGACCGGGTCGTGCCGTTCATCGCGGCCGTCCACGACCGCCACCCCGAGCTCGTGATCTCCGTCGACACCTGGCGCGGCGAGGTCGCCCGCGAGGCGGTCGCGGCCGGGGCCGAGCTCATCAACGACACGTGGGCCGGATGGGACCCGACGGTGATCGAGGTCGCCGCCGACACCGGCGCGGGGTTCGTCGTCTCCCACACCGGCGGGCTGGAGCCGCGCACGGTCGCGGCGAAGGCCGTCTACAAGGACGTCGTCGAGGAGGTCCGCACCGAGCTCGTCGACCGCGCCGAGGCCGCGGTCGCCGCGGGCGTGCGCGCCGACGGCGTGCTCATCGACCCGACGCACGACTTCGGCAAGACCACGTACCACTCGCTCGACCTGACGCGCCGCCTCGACGAGCTCGCCGGCACCGGCTGGCCCGTCCTGGTCGCCTTGTCCCGCAAGGACTTCGTGGGCGAGACGCTCGACCTGCCGGTCGACCGGCGCCTGAACGGCACCCTCGCGGCCACCGCGGTCTCGGCCTGGAACGGCGCGCGGGTCTTCCGCGCGCACGACGTGGCCGCGACCCGCGAGGTCCTCGACATGGTCGCGGCGATCAAGGGCGACAAGCCGCCGAAGGCCCCGCACCGGAGCCTCTGAACCGGAGCCTCTGAACCGGGGCGGCCGCGCCGGTCCGGACCGGCCCCGGCGCGGCCCCGCTCAGGGGCGGTTGGCCTGCTTCATGTGGTCGACGGCCTCGTCGAGGTCGTCGGTGACCATGAGCAGGTCCACGTCCTTCGCGTTGATCTTGCCCTGGCCCAGCATCGAGTCCCGCAGCCAGTCGACCAGGCCGCCCCAGTAGTCGGTGCCGATCAGGGCGATCGGGAACTTGCCGACCTTCCCGGTCTGCTCCAGGGTCAGCGCCTCGAACAGCTCGTCCATGGTCCCGAACCCGCCGGGCAGGGCGCAGAACCCGCACGAGTACTTCAGGAACATCACCTTGCGCACGAAGAAGTACTTGAAGTCCAGCTCGATGTGCACCCACTCGTTGATGCCCTGCTCGAACGGCAGCTCGATGCCGAGCCCGACCGACTTGACGCCGGCCTCGGCCGCGCCGCGGTTCGCGGCCTCCATCGCGCCGGGCCCGCCCCCGGTGATGACCGAGAACCCGGCCTCGCCGAGCTTGCGGCCCAGCTCGACGCCGAGCTTGTACTCCTCGGAGTCGACGGGGGTGCGCGCCGACCCGTAGACGCCGACGGCGTCGCCCAGGTCCGCCTCCTCCATCGCGTCGAAGCCCTCGACGAACTCGGCCTGGAACTTCATGATCCGCCAGGCGGCGCGCTGCTTCCACTCCTCCTCGTGGGCGACGTCCAGCAGGTGCTGGTCGGCGGTGATGCGGTGGTCGCCGCCGATGATCCGGCGCTCGGTCATGTTGCCTCCACATAGGCTCGCAGCGCCGCCGCGCATTCGCGGATGCGCGGGATCTCGACGCGTTCGTCCTGCTTGTGGGCGAGGTTCGGGTCGCCCGGCCCGAAGTTCACCGCGGGGATGCCCAGCGTCGCGAAGCGCGCGACGTCGGTCCAGCCCAGCTTCGCGCGGAACTCGCCGCCGGCGGCGGCCACGAACTCGGCGGCCTCGGGCCGGTCCAGGCCCGGGCGGCACGACGGCGCCGTGTCCGAGACCTCGACGTCGAAGCCCGCGAACACCTCGCGCACATGGGCTTCGGCCGCGGCCTCGTCGCGGTCGGGCGCGAAGCGGAAGTTCACGTCGACCCAGCCCTCGTCGGGGATGACGTTCCCGGCGACGCCGCCGCCGATGTACACCGCGTTCAGGCCCTCCCGGTAGACGCAGCCGTCCACCTCGACCTCGCGCGCCTCGTAGGAGGTGAGCCGCTCCAGCACCGGCGCGAGCCGGTGGATCGCGTTCTCGCCCTTCCAGGACCGCGCCGAGTGGGCCCGCTTCCCGCGCGTCGTCACCCGCACCCGCATGGTCCCCTGGCACCCGGCCTCGACCAGGCCGTACGTCGGCTCCAGGAGGATCGCGAAGTCCGCGGCGAGCAGCTCGGGGCGGGTCTGCGAGAGCCGGTTCAGCCCGTTGGCCGCGGCCTCGATCTCCTCGCAGTCGTAGAACGCGAAGCTCAGGTCGAACCTCGGCCGCTCGACGGTGGCCGCGATCCACAGCGCGAGCGCGGTGCCCGACTTCATGTCCGAGGTGCCCAGCCCCCACATCACGTCGCCATCGGTGCGCGTGGGGAAGTTGTCGTTCACCGGGACGGTGTCGAGGTGCCCGGCGAGCATGACGCGCCGGCCGAGTCCCAGTTCGGTGCGGGCCACGAGCGTGTTCCCGACCCGCTCGACGGTCAAGTGGCCCAAGGGCTTGAGAGCCGCCTCCACGGCGTCGCAGATCGCGGCCTCGTCCCTGGACACGGACGGGATGTCGCACAGGGCCCTGGTCAGCTCGACCGGGTCGGCGAGGACTGCCTCACTCAAAACCATCACATCCGCAGACGATACCCGCCGCGTGGATAGGCTCTGAGGATGAGTGAATTCCTGACTGACGCAGCCTGGGGAGTCGGCGTGGCCACGGTCGCCCCCGACGGCACGGTCCTCGACGTGTGGTTCACCCGCCTCGGCCTCGGCGAGGCCCCCACCGGCGTGGCCGCTCCCGAGATCGACCGGGAGAACCCGACCGGGACGCGCTCGAAGGGCGTCTCGGTGCTCGTCAAGTCCCTCGCGGAGGAGCCGGTCGACACCGCCGACGTCTACCTGCGCCTGCACCTGCTCTCGCACCGCTTCGCCACCCCGCACACGATCGACCTCTCCGGCATCTTCGGGCTCCTCCCGAACAACGCCTGGACCAACCACGGCCCGGTGCCCGCCGACGCGGTCGGCGACGCCCGCCTGCGGCTCCGCGCCGAGGGCGGGACGCTCGAGGTCAAGTCCCTCGACAAGTTCCCGCCGATGGCCGACTACGTGACCCCCGCGGGCGTCCGCATCGCCGACGCCTCCCGTGTGCGCCTCGGCGCGCACCTCGCCGAGGGCACCACGGTCATGCACGAGGGCTTCGTGAACTTCAACGCCGGGACGCTCGGCAACTCGATGGTCGAGGGCCGCATCTCCGCCGGGGTCGTCGTCGGCGACGGCTCCGACATCGGCGGCGGCTCCTCGATCATGGGGACGCTCTCGGGCGGCGGCAAGGAGGTCATCTCGATCGGCGAGCGCTGCCTCCTCGGCGCGAACTCCGGCATCGGGATCTCCCTGGGCGACAACTGCGTCGTCGCCGCGGGCTGCTACGTCACCGCCGGCTCGAAGGTCACCCTCCCCGACGGGACCGTGGTCAAGGCCGCGGCCCTCTCCGGCAAGGACGACCTCCAGTTCTGGACCAACACCCAGACCGGCGTCCTCGAGGTGCGGCCGCGCAGCGGCACGTGGGGCGAGCTCAACGCCGCCCTCCACAGCGCCCAGTAGCCGCGTAGTACCTGAGTACCGCCCCTCATGCCTGAGCATGAGGGGCGGTTTCGTTCTCCGGACCGACGCGCGGGCCGCCGATGCCGCATACCGTGAACCGCATGGACTATGTCGGAGAGTTCGGCGGTGCGAATCCCACCGCGTCGGGTTTCGTCGTCACCACCACGGAGCACGTGGCGGGCTACGAGGTCCTGGAGGCCCACGGTGAGGTCTTCGGGCTCACGGTCCGCTCGCGGAACATGTTCTCCGACATCGGCTCGGGTTTCAAGTCGATCCTCGGCGGCGAGCTGAAGGGCCTCACCAAGGCCCTCGCCGCCTCGCGCGAGGAGGCCTTGACCCGCATGATCGACCAGGCGAAGACCCTGGGCGCCAACGGTGTCGTCATGATGCGCTTCGACGTGTCGGACGCCCGCGACATGGGCACCGAGGTCTGCGCCTACGGCACGGCCGTCACGGTCCGCAAGCTCTCCTGAGACCGAGCCGTCTCAGGGCAGATTCCTTTCGAGGAAACCGGGAGATGAAAGCGGCGGCGCCGACCCGAGAGGGCCGGCGCCGCCGCCATCGCGTGTGCGCCCGGACGGACCGGCCCCCCGTGCGAGGCGGCCGCCGTCCCGGTCGGAGCGTCCTCGGGCCCGTCCTAGACCGGGCTGAGCCCGAGCCGCTTGCCCGCGAGCGACACCTTCCGGACCGCCAGCTGGTCGGCGATCGCGCGGATCGCCCGCGACGCCTCGCAGTCGGGGTCGGAGATCACCAGCGGCACGCCGGAGTCGCCACCCTCGCGGAGCTTCGGGTCGAGCGGGATCTGGCCGAGCAGCGGCACGTCGGCGCCGACGTCGCGGGTGAGCGCCTCGGCGACGGTCTTGCCGCCGCCGGAGCCGAACGGCTCGATGTGGGAGCCGTCGGGCAGCTCCATCCACGACATGTTCTCGACCACGCCCGCGAGCTTCTGGTGCGTCTGGGTCACGATCGCCCCGGCGCGCTCGGCGACCTCCGCGGCCGCCTGCTGCGGGGTCGTCACGACCACGAGCTCGGCGGTCGGCAGGAGCTGCGCCACCGAGATCGCGATGTCGCCGGTCCCGGGCGGCAGGTCGAGCAGGAGCACGTCCAGGTCGCCCCAGTAGACGTCGGCGAGGAACTGCTGGAGGGCCCGGTGCAGCATCGGCCCGCGCCACACGACCGCGGTGTTCCCAGGCGTGAACATGCCGATCGAGATGACCTTCATGCCGTGCGCCTGCGGGGGCATGATCATGTCCTCGACCTGCGTGGGCGCGCCCTCGACGCCGAGCATCCGCGGGATCGAGTGCCCGTAGATGTCCGCGTCGGCGATGCCGACCGACAGGCCCTTCTGCGCGAGGGCGGCCGCGAGGTTCACCGTCATCGACGACTTGCCGACGCCGCCCTTGCCGGAGGCGATCGCGAACACGCGCGTGCGCGACTCGGGCAGGTTGAACGGGATCACCGGCTCGGCCCCGGCGTTGCCGCGGAGCTTCACCTGGAGGTCGGCGCGCTGCTGCTCGCTCATGACGCCGAACTCGAGCTCGAGCTCGTCGACGCCCGCGACCCCGTCGACGGCGGCCGCGACGTCGCGCTGGAGCGTGTCGCGCATGGGGCAGCCCGCGACGGTGAGGAGGATCGTCAGGGACAGGCGGCCGCCCTCGACCACGACGGTGTCGACCATCCCCAGCTCGGTGATCGGACGGCGGATCTCGGGGTCGTTGACGTGCGAGAGCGCTTCGTGTACGGCCTCGACGACGGCGGCGTTGTCAGACATGCCCCAATCGTAGCCAGACGCCCGCGGACACCAAGGTGAGCGTAGCCTTACCCAGCGCTCGCTCAGGCCGGCGAGCTATAAGTGCGGCATGACGCTTCCGTTCGAGATCTACGACGTCTTCTCCGACCGCCCGTACGCGGGCAACCAGCTCGCCGTCGTCTACGACGGCCGCGACCTCGCCACCGCGCAGATGCAGGCGATCGCGAAGGAGTTCGGCTTCTCCGAGACCGTGTTCGTGCTCCCCGCAACCGATCCGGGCGCCGACTACCTCGCGCGCATCTTCACCCCTGCGGAGGAACTGCCGTTCGCGGGCCATCCCACGATCGGCGCCGCGGTCGCCGCCGTGGCCGCGGGCCGCGTCGCCCCCGCCGACGGCCGGGTCGTCCAGGAGTGCGGCGCGGGCCTCATGACCGTCGCCGTCGACGGGAACGCGGCGAAGCTCACGTCCACCGCGATCGCGGTCGGCCCCGAACTCGACCGCGCGACCGCCGCCGCGGCGCTCGGCCTCGGCCCCGACCGGGTCCTCGGCACCCCGAAGACCGCCAGCGCCGGGCTCGACCACCACTTCGTGCGGGTCGCCGACGCGGACGTGGCCGCCGCGGTCGACGTGCCCGGCCACCTGGACAAGGTCTACGTCTACAGCTTCGACCCCGAGACCGCCGCGGTCCACGCGCGCCTGTTCCACGTGGGCGTGGGGGAGGACCCGGCGACCGGCTCGGCCGCCGTGGCGCTCGGCGTGCACCTGGTCGACGCGGGCCTCATCGCCGGCGACGGCGTGCACGCCTACGAGATCGCGCAGGGCGCCGAGATCGGCCGCCCCTCCTCGCTGTTCGGCGAGGTCGTGGTCGAGGCCGGCGTCCCGGTGTCGGTCTCGGTGTCCGGTTCGGCGGTCAAGACCGCCGAGGGCGCCCTGGTCGCGCTGCCGTCGTAGACCGTCACGGCGCCTGGACGTAGTCGGCGCTGCCGTACCGCTCGGCCCGCAGGCCCTCGGGCCAGGGGGCCGAGCGGAGGTCGCCGCTCCACAGGCCGCGGGCCCAGCCGCCCTTGCGGAGCAGGGCCGCGACGAACCGGTGCGGGTCGGGGGCGGTCGCCCACACCGACGGCAGGAAGGTCGCGCGGCGGCCGTCGCCGTCCCTGAGCGTGAGGCCGTCCTCGCCGGGCCGCAGGCCGTCGAGGAGCGCCGCGAAGTCCCGCGCCGGCAGCGGCTCGGACGGGGTGAGCACCGCGACCTTGACGGTGAGGCCGGGGACCTCCTCCGCCGCCACGGGCGGCAGCCGCGGGTCGCGGGCGGCGAGGCGGGCGTTGCGGACGACGTCGAGTCCCAAGGGCCGCAGCGCGGTGAGGGTGCCGATGCAGCCGCGGAGCCTGCCCTCGCGTTCCAGGGTCACGAAGGTCGCGGCCCGTTCGGCGAGCGCGGGCGGCGCGTCGGCGAGGAGCTCGGCGGCCCGCGGCGGCCGCCGGTCGAACGAGGTCGCGACGGCGCTGCGCGCGAGCGCCGTCAGGACCGGGCCCAGGTGCGGCTCCATCCCCCGATGGTCCCACGCCGCGCCGCGTCCCGGGCCGCCCCGTCGCCGATCCGCCGCTCCGGTCCCGGCGACCGCGACCGCGGGCCCGAGCGCCGCCGCGGCCCGTCCGCCCGGTGCGGCTCCGCGTCCCGGCCGGCCCGTCCTCCGCCGTGCTGCTCCCTTGCGGGAGAAGCCTTCCGGCGCCGCGGATCGCACTGATGGAGCGGTTTCGCGCGGTTCGGCCCGGCGGTGGTCCGTTTGGTCGGGGGAGCGTGAGAGACTGCCCGCATGAATGAACCGCGTCCGAGCCTCGAATCGTTCGAAGACGGCCTCGCCGAGGTGATCGACCTCCCCTCAGCCGGCCAGGGCCCGCTGACGGAACTCGGGAGGCTCCAGCAGCTGGACTCGCTCGCCGGGAAGGTCGCGCTGGTCACCGGTGCGGGCGCGCCCGACGGGATCGGGATGGCGATCGCGACGCGGCTGCGGCTGGCGGGCGCGACGGTGGCGATCGTGTCGACGACCAAGCGCATCCACGAGCGGGCCGGCGAGATCGACGCGGTCGGGTTCGTCGCGGACCTGACCGACGAGGCCGAGGTGGGCGGCCTGGCCGACGCCGTGGCCGACGCGGTCGGCGAGGTCGACATCCTCGTGAACAACGCGGGCCTCACCTCCAAGACGGACCCCGCGGTCGTCAAGCCCGTCGCCCAGCTGTCCTATGAGGACTGGCGTTCGGAGCTGTCGCGGAACCTCGACACCGCGTTCCTGGTGTCGCGCGCGTTCGTGCAGCCGATGGCCGAACGAGGCTGGGGCCGCATCGTGAACGTCGCGGCGACCGCCGGCGTCGTCAACGCCGTCCCCGCCGAGGCCGCGTACGCCGCCGCGAAGGCGGGCGTCACCGGCCTGACGAAGGCCCTCGCCACCGAGGTCGTCGCCGACGGGGTCACCGTCAACGCGATCGCCCCCGGCCTGATCCGCACCGGGTCCTCCACCGTGCCCGAGCTCCAGCAGGGCCTCGACGGCCCGATGGGCCGCCCCGGCACACCCGAGGAGGTCGCGGCCGCGGCCGTGTTCTTCTGCGCGCCTTCGGCCTCCTATGTGACCGGCCAGACCCTCGTCGTCGACGGGGGCCGCTCGCTCAGGGTCTGACCGCGCGGTCCGCCGACCGCTTCGACGCCGCCGCGCCCGGCGCGGTTCCCCGGCGTCCGTATCGCCACATTCGCCCTCCCTTCGCGCAACCCCGGTCGCGCCGCGGTCGTTACCCTTTGGTGATCACATCGACGGCATTCGTGAACGAGACCCAGGGGGCGCGCATGGACGAGGCGTTCGGCGAGACGGGAAGAGAAGCCCGGGGGCGCACCGTCACCGGGCTGGTCCTGCTCCTCGGCGGGCTCGTCGGCCTCGCGGCCGCGTTCGACCTGACCTACGAGCGGATCGCCTCGCTCATCGACCCCGACCACGTCATCTCCTGCGACTTCAACCCGGTGCTCTCGTGCGGCACCGTCATGAACACGTGGCAGGCGTCGGTGTTCGGGTTCCCGAACCCGATCATCGGACTCGCGGCGTTCCCGCTGGTGGTCTTCACCGGGGTCCTGTGGCTCGCGAAGGTGAGCCTGCCGCGCTGGATCGCCCTCGGGTTCAACCTCGGCGCGCTCGGCGGACTCGCGTTCGTGTCGTGGCTGATCTTCCAGTCCGTGTACCGGATCGGCGTGCTCTGCCCCTGGTGCATGGCCGTGTGGACGGTGGTCCTGCCGATCTTCTGGTTCACCACGATCCGCAACCTCCGCACCGGCGCGATCCCGATCGGCGCGGACTGGCGCGACGCCGTCGACGACGTGCTCCGCTACCACTGGATCGGCCTGACCCTGCTCTACGTCGCCGTCGTCGGCATCGTCGGCACCGGCTTCTGGGACTACTGGTCCACGCTGCTCTAGCGCACCGCCAGGGCCCGGGCCCCCGCCCGGGCCTCGGCCCGCTCTACGGCCGAGGCCTGCACCGCCGCCCCGATCCGCCGCCCCGGCCAGCGGGACCGGACCTAGGCGATCCGGAGCCCGATCGGCTCCAGCCAGCCGCCCTCGGAGAGGAACTCGAGCACCTGCTCCACGCCCTCCCCGACGGTGATCTCGGACGTGTCGATCTCCAGCCCCGCGTTCAGCGGCGCCTCGTACGGGTCCGAGATCCCCGTGAACTCCGGGATCTGCCCGGAGCGCGCCTTCGCGTACAGGCCCTTGCGGTCCCGCGACTCGCACACCTCCAGCGGCGTCGAGACGTGCACCAGCACGAAGTCCGCGCCCGCGGCCTCGGCCATGCGCCGCGCCTCGGCCCGGTCCACCTCGTACGGCGCGATCGGCGCGGCCATGCCGATGCCGCCGTGCCGCGCGACCTCCGCCGCGACGAACCCGATCCGGCGGATGTTCACCGACCGGTCCGCGCGCGAGAACCCGAGCCCGCTCGACAGGAGCCGGCGCACCACGTCGCCGTCGAACAGCGACACCGTGCGGGTCCCGTCCTCCAGCAGCGCCTCGTAGACGCCGCGCGAGATCGTGGACTTCCCCGAGCCCGACAGGCCCGTGAAGAACAGCACCAGCCCGCGCTGGCGGCGCGGCGGGCGGGCCTTGCGCAGCTCCGCGGCCACGCTCGGCGGCGTGTGCCACTCCGGCAGCCCGAAGCCGCGGTCGAGCATGTCGGCGACCTCCGCCTCGCTGAGCGCGGTCCGCCGGAACGGCGGCTCGATGTCCTCGATCGGCCGCCACTGCCCGTCCCGGGTGTCGTACGCGAGCTCCCGGGGGACCATCGACCGCACGCCGTCGCCGCCGCCGAGCCCGTCGGGCCCGGTCATCAGGTGCGTCGCGCCGTACGCGGCCGCGACCTTCGCCGTCAGCAGGCCGTCGCGGAGCCGGTCGCCGCGCTTCGACAGCGGCACCGTCAGCACCGTCGCCGTCGGCAGCCGGTCCTTCGCCGCGAGCACCGACCTGACCAGCGCCGCCGTCGGCAGGCGCAGCTCCCGGTCGCCGTTCGTCTCGTCGCCGGTGGGGATCATGACCAGCACGTGCGCGGCCAGGTTGTGCGCGGCGCGCGCCAGCTGCGCCAGCTGCGGGCGGTGCAGTGGCTTCTCGGCCACGAGCGCCAGCACCCGCGGCTTCGTGTACGTCGTGCGCGCCTGCTCGGGCGTCGCCCGCAGGCTCGTGAACACGCCGTGCGCGGCGTCCGCTATCCGCCGCACCGGGCCGCCGACCCGCACCATGTCCGGGCCGAGCGCGTCGAGGCTGTGGCACTCGACCGCCGCGACCGGCGCCCCCTCGGGGTCGGTGATACGAAGCACACGGCGCTTCGGGTCGGGGTTGTCCAGCAGCCGCGCGATCGCGATCGGGACGTCGAGCGTCACCGGCACCGGCCACGCCGTCCCGTCCGGCAGCGCCCCCCTGGTCGTCACCGACCTCGCCTCGGCCTCGCCCATGAACCCGCGCAGCGGCGCGTACGCGCCGTACAGCAGCAGCTCCAGGTCGGCCAGCTCGTGCGGGAGCGGGGTGTGGCTCGGCGCCTCGGCGAGGATCTCGTCGGGCAGTACCCAGTCAGACATCGGCGGTCGGGGTCCCTTCGCAGCGGATCGGGCGGGGCGGCTTCGGTCTCGGTCGAACCAGGGTATGCCACCGGTCCGTCACGCGCCTCACCCGCTGCGGCCGGGAACGCACCCGATCGTCCCGCATGGCGGACTGAGAAAGTGGCGCGGCCATTACCGGTAAGTTACGCTGACATCGCCTTATATCGATAGTGCACAGCAGTTCACCGCGGACAAGGACGTCGGCGCGAGCGGCCCCTCACGGGTTTGCCCAGACCAGCAGTGGAGACCTCCATGGACTACTACGACTCCTCCGGCGGCACCGACGACAAGCAGCTCCGCCGCGACATCCGGCGGCTCGGCAACCTCCTCGGCCAGGCGCTCGTGCGGCAGGAGGGCCCCCAGCTGCTCGAGCTCGTCGAAGAGGTGCGCGGCCTGGTCCGCCACCAGCCCGAGGCCGTCGCCTCGCGGCTCGCGAAGCTCGACGTCACCGAGGAGGTCGACCTCGCCCGCGCGTTCGCCACCTACTTCCACCTCGCGAACATCACCGAGCAGGTCCACCGCGCCCGCGACATGCGCCGCTCCCGCGCCGAGAACGGCGGCTGGCTCTCCCAGGCCCGCGCCGAGATCACCCTGGAGGACGTCCCCGCCGACCAGATCGCGGCCGCCGCCGAGCGCCTCGAGGTCCGCCCCGTCTTCACCGCGCACCCCACCGAGGCCGCCCGCCGGTCCATCCTCATCAAGCTCCGCAACATCGCCGACCTCCTCGACGCCGAGGCCGCCGAGCGCGCCGTCCTCGGCTCCGCCGACGTCGACGCCGTCAACTCCCGCCTCGCCGAGATCATCGACCTGCTGTGGCAGACCGACGAGCTCCGCGTCGAGAAGCCCGAGCCGACCGACGAGGCCCGCAACGCGATCTACTACCTCACCGACCTCTACCGCGACGCCGCCGCCCGCGTCCTCACCGACCTCAACGCCACCCTCACCGACCTCGGCGGCTCCCCCCGCCCCGGCACCGCGCCCCTGCGCTTCGGCACCTGGATCGGCGGCGACCGCGACGGCAACCCGTTCGTCACCCCCGAGGTCACCAAGCAGGTCCTGCTCATGCAGCACGAGCACGGCATCGCCGCCGCCGAAGGCGCCGTCGCCGGGCTCATCAACGAGCTCTCCGTGTCCCAGGCCGTCCGGCCCGCGTCCCAGGAGCTCCTCGACTCCGTCAACGCCGACCTCGACCGCCTCGGCACCGCGATCCCCGCCCGCTACAAGCGCATCCACGCCGAGGAGCCCTACCGGCTCAAGGCCCGCGCCGTCGAGGCCAAGCTCGCCAACACCCGCACCCGCCACGCCGAGGGCCTGCCCCACCGGGCCGGCTTCGACTACGCCGACGGCCGCGAGCTCCTCGCCGACCTCCAGGTCATGCGCGACTCCCTCGCCCGCCAGCGCGGCCAGCTCCCCGCCAAGGGCGTCCTCGACCGCGTCATCCGCACCGTCGCCGCGTTCGGCCTCCAGCTCGCCACCATGGACGTGCGCGAGCACTCCGAGGCCCACCACGCCGTCCTCGCCGAGCTCTACGACGCCACCGGCGAGCTCGACAAGGCCTACGCCGAGCTCACCCCCGAGGAGCGCAGCGACGTCCTCGCCGCCGAGCTCTCCGGCCAGCGGCCCCTCGCGCCCGCGAACGTCGAGCTCACCGAGCTCAACCGCAAGACCTTCGACGTCTTCCACGCCATCCGCGACGCCCAGGAGCAGTTCGGCAAGGCCATCGTCGAGTCGTACATCATCTCGATGACCCACGACGCCGGCGACGTCCTCGCCCCGGCGATCCTCGCCCGCGACGCCGGCCTCATCGACGTCGCGCGCGGCCGCGCCGACGTCGGCTTCGTGCCGCTCCTCGAAGAGGTCGAGGAGCTCGCCGGCGCCGACGTCCTCCTCGACCGGCTCCTGAGCCTGCCCGCGTACCGCGCGATCGTCGCCGCCCGCGGGAACGTCCAGGAGGTCATGCTCGGCTACTCCGACTCCAACAAGGACGCCGGGATCACCGCCAGCCAGTGGAACATCCAGGCGGCGCAGCGCCAGCTGCGCGACATCGCCCACAAGCACGGCGTGCGCCTGCGCCTGTTCCACGGCCGCGGCGGCACCATCGGCCGCGGCGGCGGCCCCACCCACGAGGCGATCCTCGCGCAGCCCTCGGGCACGCTCGACGGCGCCATCAAGATCACCGAGCAGGGCGAGGTCCTCTCCGACAAGTACACGCTGCCGGCGCTGGCCCGCGAGAACCTCGAGCTGACCGTGGCCGCGTCGCTCAAGGCCACGCTGCTGCACACCGAGCCGCGGCACCACCCCGAGGTCCTGGCCCGCTGGTTCGACGTCATGGACCAGACCTCGGAGGCGTCCAAGGCCGCGTACCGCGACCTCACCGGCCGGTCCGGCCTCGCCGAGTACTTCTGGTCGGTGAGCCCCACGGAGCTCCTGGGCGCGTTGAACATCGGCTCGCGGCCGTCGAAGCGCCCGAACACCGACGCGGGCCTGTCGGGCCTGCGCGCGATCCCGTGGGTGTTCGGCTGGACGCAGTCGCGCCAGATCGTCCCCGGCTGGTTCGGCGTGGGCTCGGGCCTCGCGGCCGCCCGCGAGGCGGGCCTGGGCGGCGACATCGCCGAGATGTACGAGAAGTGGCACTTCTTCCGCAACTTCGTGTCGAACGTGGAGATGACGCTCGCGAAGACCGACCTGTCGATCGCGGGCCAGTACGTCTCGACGCTCGTCCCGGAGCACCTGCAGCCGATCTTCGACGTCATCAAGGTCGAGCACGCCAAGACGGTGGCCGAGGTCCTCGCGCTCACCGGCGGCGAGGAGCTGCTGGCCGCGAACCCGCAGCTCTCGCGCACCCTCGAGGTCCGCGACCGCTACCTGGCACCGCTGCACCACCTCCAGGTCTCGCTCCTGAAGCGGTACCGCTCCGAGGGCGGCGCCGACGGCGACGTGGACCCGCAGCTGAAGCGGGCCCTCCTCATCACCGTCAACGGCATCGCGGCGGGCCTGCGCAACACCGGCTGATCCGCGGCATTCGACCACACTTCGGCCACTGGGACCGGGGCCTCGCCCCGGTCCCGTGCTACGTTCGCGCTTCCACCCGATCGAAGCGCGGAGACCATGGCGAAGAGCTTGCGAGTGAGCGTCCGGAACGCGAAGTTCCAGCAGTGGGAGACCCTGCTGCGCAACCGGACCAAGCGGCACCGGGCCGGGTCGTTCCTGGTCCAGGGCGTCCGGCCGGTCACGATGGCCGTCGAGCACGGCTGGACCGTGCAGACGCTGCTGTACGACGCCGACCGCCCGCGCCTGTCGGAGTGGGCCCGCGGGCTCCTCGACGCGCCGCACACCGAGCGGGCCGCCGTCGCCTCGGACCTCATGGCCGAGCTGGGGGACAAGGACGGCGAGGCGCCCGAGCTCCTCGCCCAGGTCGCCATCCCGACCCGGCGCCTGTCGCAGCTGGAGTCGCGCCCCGGCTGGCTCGGCCTGGTCGTGGACCGGCCGACGAGCCCGGGGAACCTCGGCTCCCTCATCCGCTCCGCCGACGCGTTCGGCGCCGACGCGGTGGTCGTCACCGGCCGCAACGCCGCCGACCCGTACGACCCCAAGGCGGTCCGGGCCTCGACCGGCAGCCTGTTCGCGATCCCGGTCGTCAACGCGGCGTCCGCGCACGAGGTCGCCGAGTGGGCCGCCAAGCAGGCGCACCGGCCGTCCGTCATCGGCACCGACGAGCACGGGGAGCGGACGCTGGCCGGCCACGACCTGCGCGGCGCGACCCTCCTGGTCATCGGCAACGAGACCGAGGGCATGTCGAAGGCCTGGACCGAGCTCGCCGACGCCGTCGCGCGCATCCCGATGTCCCCCAAGGCCGCCACGTCGCTGAACGCCGCGAACGCGGGCACGGTGGCGCTCTACGAGGCCGCCCGGCAGCGCTCGGAGCCCTAGCGCCTCGGAGCCGGTGAACGCCGGGGCCGCGCAGGCCGGCCGCCTCCCGCGGCCCGGAGCGGCTCGCCGCGGACTCAGACCGCGCGGGCCTTGCGCTCCTCCGAGCGCTCCTCGGCGAGCTTCTGCTCGTGCTGCGCCGCGGCCTTCGTCCACAGTGCCGCGATATCGGCGTCGTCGAGGGTCAGGTTGAACCGCCCCCGCAGGAGCGACGCGAACGCGTCCTCGTCCTCGACGACGCGCACGGTCTTGAAGTCGGGGACCCGCGGGTCGTAGACGGTGAGGGTGCGGGCCCGCAGCACCCACATGTCGTCCTCGCGCGGGTTCTGCACCGTCAGCGTCTTCACGAACGGTGACTCGGGGGAGGTGGACAGCTCCCGGCACCGCTCGGCGAACTCCTCGGGGCGCCTGGCGGCGAGCGTGAAGTCGAACGTCAGGTTCGAGACGCGCGGGTCGATCGAGCAGCGCCACGCGTCGCCGCCGAGGTTCCACACCCCGAAGTTGAACGCGCCGACCCGGTAGCTGCCGTTGCGGACCGGGAGCGGGTCGCGGAAGCCCGTGCCGATGCCGGCGTCGGCGAGGTACTCGACGCGGTCGCCGCCGTGCCGGCCCTCGAACCCGACGACCAGCGGCATGTGGTTCCACCAGTTGCCGTCGCCCTCGGTCTCGCGGGCGACCCCGCCGAGGACGCGGCGCACGTCGAAGCCCATGGCCTCCAGTGCGAGCGCCATGACCCCGTTGTGCTCGTAGCAGTACCCGCCGCGCCCGCCCGCGACGAACTTGGCGAACAGCGAGTCCGCGTCGAGGCGGATCGGCCGGCCCAGCTGGATGTCGAGGTTCTCGTACGGCATCGCGGCGACGTGCGCGCGGTGGACCCGCCTGAGCGCGTGCAGCGTCGGGCGCCGCGGGGCGCTGACGCCCACGCGGTCGAGGTACGCGGCCAGCATCGCTGAGTCGAACACCTCTCGACCATAGCGCGAGTGAAAGCGCAGGTCCCGGGTCGTGATGAGACCGATACGCGAAAGATGTTGCGGGGCTGCACCTTTGTCACTCCTGGGACCGCGGAGGTGGCGTCGGTGTGGGATAGTGTCGCCATCCTCCCGACTGCTTGTCATTGCCCTTGAAGGAGTCCCCGCTATGGTCATGGGTCCGACCCACGCCATGTCCGGTGCCGCGCTGTGGTTGGCGGGCTCGGCCGTCGCCGATCTCGCGTTCGGCATCGACCAGACCTCCGCCGAACTCGTCGTCGGCACGATCGTCTGCTCCGGCGCCGCCCTGTACCCCGACATCGACTGCGCCGGACGCGTGACCGAGAACAAGGGCGGGTCCACTGTGGCCCGCTCGTTCGGCGTCGCGTCCCTCATGGTCGCCGAGGTCGTCGAACGCCTCTGCTACTGGTTCTACCTGCTCACCAAGTCCAAGAAGGACAAGAAGCGGAACAACGGGCACCGCCTCTTCACGCACACCGCCGTCCACGCCGCGCTCATCGGCCTCGGCACCGGCTTCCTCGCCGCCCAGTTCGGGAAGCCCGCCGTCATCGCGATCCTCTTCGTGCTCACCGGTCTCGCCGTCCGCGGCCTGCTCGCCGAGACCGTCGAGAAGAAGGGCTGGATCGTCGTCACCGGCGTCTCCCTCGCGGCCGCCTACGGCATGTACCGGCTCCTGCCCGAGGGCCGCGACTACTGGATCCTCGGCCTCGCCATGGGGATCGGCTGCTTCATCCACATCCTCGGCGACATGATCACGAAGATGGGGTCGCCGCTGTTCTTCCCGCTCCCGATCCAGGGCCGCCGCTGGCGCGACATCGGCCTCCCCAACAAGATCGCCCTGCGCGCGGGCGGCAAGGAGGAGAACCGCATCCTCCTGCCGATCCTCACCGTCCTCGTCGTCATCGGCATGTTCTACAACGTGCCGGAGATCCAGGCCCTCCTGTTCGACCAGGGCGGACAGGGCGCCTCGAACTAGGGCGCCCGCCTCCCCGCACGATCGCGAGCGGCCCGCGGGCCCGAGCGAGGTAGACTCAACCGGTCGCCGGAACAGCCCCCCGTCAGGGCTGTCTCCGGCCATCAGTCGTGCCCGCGATCGGCGGGCGGAAGCAGCCGCGCAGGGAGCCCGCGAATGTCCGAAGGCAAGCCGCAGCCGAAGCTCGAACGCCTGCTCGAGGCGGCCGCGGCCGCGCCCAAGCTGGCGCGCCTGGCCGAACTCGCCGCCGGGTCCGAGCGCCCGGTCGACGTCGTCGCCGTCCCCGGCGCGCGGCCCCTGGCGCTCGCGCAGGCCGCCCGGCACGCCGCCGGGCCCGTGCTCGCGATCACCGCGACCTCCCGCGAGGCCGAGGAGCTCGCCGAGTCCCTCGCGTCGTTCGTCGCCGAGGACCGGATCGCGTACTACCCCGCCTGGGAGACCCTCCCGCACGAGCGGCTCTCGCCCCGCTCCGACACCGTCGGCGCCCGGCTCGACCTCCTCCACCGCATCCACGCCGGCGACGTCCCGCGCGTCATCGTCACCCCCGTCCGCGGCGCCCTCCAGCCCCAGCTCAAAGGCCTCGGCACCCGCGAGCCCGTGCACCTGCGCCGCGGCGACGAGACCGACCTGACCGACCTCGCCGCGCACCTCGTCGACCTCGCGTACGAGCGCGTCGACCTGGTCGAGAAGCGCGGCGAGTTCGCCGTGCGCGGCGGCATCCTCGACGTGTTCCCGCCGACCGCGCAGCACCCGCTGCGCCTCGAGTTCTTCGGCGACGAGGTCGACACCATCCGCGAGTTCTCCGTCGCCGACCAGCGGTCCCTCGACACCGCCCCCGGCGACGAGCCCGCCGAGCTGCGCGCCGTCGCCTGCCGCGAACTCCTCCTCACCGACGAGGTCCGGGAGCGGGCCGCCGCCCTCGGCGACGCGTACCCGGGCCTGGCCGAGATGTGCGCCAAGCTCGCCCAGGGCATCCCGGTCGAGGGCATGGAGTCGCTCCTGCCCGCGCTCGCCGGACCCGGCAGCCTCGAACTGTTCCAGGAAGTCCTGCCCCGCGACGCCCTCGTCGTCGCCATCGAGCCCGAGCGCATCCGCACCCGCGCGCTCGACCTCGTCGCCACCTCCAACGAGTTCCTCGAAGCGTCCTGGGCCGCCGCCGCGGCCGGCGCCGCGGCACCCGTGGACCTCGGCTCCGGGACCTTCCACGACCTCGCCGACGCCCGCACCACCGCCCTCGCGAAGGGCCAGCGCTGGTGGACGATCTCGCCGTTCGCCGCCGCCCCCGAGGAAGACGCCCTCGCCGCCGAGCTCGCCGCGATCACCGGCGAACCGGTGAGCTCCGGTCCGGTGCACGACGACTCGATCACCGTCGACCTCGGCGTCACCGAGACCCCGCGCTACCACGGGAACACCGAGCAGCTCGTCGAGGACCTGCGGACCTGGACCCGCGAGGGCCGCGCCGTCGCCGTCGTCTACCCGGCCCTCGGCGGCGCCGAGCGCGCCGCCGAGCAGCTGCGCGCCGAGGGGATCGGCGCGCACCTGGAGTCCTCGCCCGAGGCGTTCCGGCCCGGCGAGGTCGTCGCCTGCGTCGGCACGCTCGCGCTCGGCTTCGCCGACCAGGGCGTCGTCGCGGTCACCGCCGCCGACATCGCCGGCGGCAAGGCCCTCGCGAGCCAGCGGCCGCGCAAGGGCAAGGCCACCAGGCGCCGCGGCGTCGTCAACCCGCTCGAACTCTCGCCCGGCGACTACGTCGTCCACGACGCGCACGGCGTCGGCAAGTACGTGGAGATGGTGCGCCGCACCATCGCCGGGGCCGACCGCGAGTACCTCGTCATCGAGTACGCGCCCTCCAAGCGCGGCCAGGGCGCCGACGTGCTGTTCATGCCGACCGACGCGCTCGACCAGCTCACCCGGTACGTCGGCGGCGAGCAGCCCACCGTCCACAAGCTCGGCGGCACCGACTGGCAGAAGACGAAGCGGCGCGCCCGCAAGGCCGTCCGCGAGATCGCGGCCGAGCTCATCCAGCTGTACGCGGCCCGCCAGGCGGCCGCGGGGCACGCGTTCAGCCCCGACACGCCGTGGCAGCGCGAGCTCGAGGACGCGTTCCCGTACATCGAGACCCCCGACCAGATGTCCGCGATCGTCGACACCAAGGCCGACATGGAGGCCCGCGTCCCCATGGACCGCCTCGTCATGGGCGACGTCGGCTACGGCAAGACCGAGGTCGCGGTTCGCGCCGCGTTCAAGGCCGTCCAGGACGGCAAGCAGGTCGCGGTCCTCGTCCCCACGACGCTCCTGGCGAGCCAGCACTACGGCACGTTCGTCGAGCGCATGGGCCAGTTCCCGGTGAAGATCAAGCAGCTGTCGCGGTTCCAGTCCGCGCGCGAGGCCGCCGAGATCCAGCGCGGCATCGCTGCCGGCGAGGTCGACATCCTCGTCGGCACCCACCGGCTCCTCCAGGCCGAGACCCGGTTCAAGGACCTCGGGCTCATCATCGTCGACGAGGAGCAGCGGTTCGGCGTGGAGCACAAGGAGAAGCTGAAGGCGCTGCGCACCGCCGTCGACGTCCTCACCATGTCGGCGACGCCGATCCCGCGGACCCTCGAGATGGCCGTGACCGGCATCCGCGAGATGTCGCAGATCTCCACGCCCCCCGAGGAGCGCCACCCGGTGCTCACGTACGTGGGCGCGTGGGAGGCCAAGCAGGTCGCCGCCGCGATCCGCCGCGAGCTCCTGCGCGACGGGCAGGCGTTCTACCTGCACAACCGGGTCGAGTCCATCGACCGGGCCGCGACGCGCCTGCGCGAGCTCATCCCCGAGGCCCGCGTCGCCGTCGCCCACGGCAAGATGACCGAGACGCAGCTCGAGCAGATCATGCAGGGCTTCTGGGAAGGCGAGTACGACGTGCTCGTCTCGACCACGATCATCGAGTCCGGCATCGACATCCCGAACGCGAACACTCTCATCGTCGAGCGCGCCGACCTCCTCGGCCTCTCGCAGCTCCACCAGATCCGCGGCCGCGTCGGGCGCAGCCGCGAGCGCGCGTACGCGTACTTCCTGTACCCGCCGGAGCAGCCGCTCTCCGAGACCGCGCACGAGCGGCTCGCGACGATCGCGCAGCACTCCGAGCTCGGCGCGGGCATGTACGTCGCCATGAAGGACCTGGAGATCCGCGGGGCCGGGAACCTGCTCGGGGCCGAGCAGTCCGGGCACATCGCCGACGTCGGGTTCGACCTGTACCTGCGGATGGTCGGCGAGGCCGTCACCTCGTTCAAGGGCGGCGGCGACGAGCCCCCGCCGCCGGTCAAGGTCGAGCTGCCGCTCGACGCGAACATCCCGTTCGACTACATCGAGGTCGAGCGGCTGCGCCTGGAGATGTACCGCAAGATCTCCGAGGTCCACGACGAGGCCGAGCTCGACGAGGTCCGCGAGGAGATGGAGGACCGGTACGGGCCCTCGCCGGAGCAGGTCCTCACCCTGTTCCACCTGGCGCGCTTCCGGCTCCTCGCCCGCGCGCACGGCCTGACCGACGTCGCCCTCCAGGGCAAGAACCTCCGGTTCTCCACTGTGGACCTCCCCGACTCGAAGCAGATGCGCCTGGGCCGCCACTACCCGGACGCGCACTTCAAGGCCCCCGCCGGCCTCATCAGCGTCCCGCGGCCCACGACGTCCCGCGTCGGCGGCAAGCCCCTGGAGGGCCTGGCGCTCCTCCAGTGGTGCGCCGACCTCATCGCCGACATCGTCCCGAAAGTCGCGCCTGCCGCGATCGCCGCATCCGACCAGGATTGAACGACTACCCGGAGGCCCGGCAGCGACAGCTGCCGGACCTCCGGAACGGCGCCCGTAGGCGCGGCGCAGCTCACTCACCCGATCGAGTTGGGCGAGCGGCTGGATTGTCGGACCCGGCGGGGAGGGTGGTCGGTATACATACCCACCCAAGTGGGTGGGTTGGGGCCCTCCCGCGAGCCGCCCTGATCCCCGATCGGGTGGACGATCCCCGCCCGGTCTGATTGCATGGGGCGGATGGGAGCACCGATCGCCGAGTTCCGCATCGACGTCCCGCAGGCCGCGCTCGACGACCTCCGCGACCGCCTGCGCGTGGCGCGCTGGCCCGCCGCGAGCCCCGAGCCGGGCTGGGCGCGCGGGGTCCCGGTCCTGTACCTGCGGCGGCTCGCCGACCACTGGCTGCACCGCTACGACTGGCGCGCCCACGAAGCGGGCCTGAACGCGATCCCGCAGGGCCTCACCGAGATCGAGGGCCAGCGGATCCACTTCCTGCACGCGCGCTCGCCCGAGCCGGACGCGCTGCCGCTCGTCGTCACGCACGGCTGGCCCGGCTCCGTCGTCGAGTTCACGAAGGTCCTCGGGCCGCTCGCGGACCCGCGCGCCCACGGCGGCGACCCCGCCGACGCGTTCCACGTCGTCGCGCCCTCGCTCCCGGGGTTCGCGTTCTCCACACCGCTGTCGGCGCCGGACTGGGACCACGCCCGGATCGCGCGCGCCTGGCTCGCGCTCATGGACCGGCTCGGCTACGACCGGTTCGGCGCGCACGGCGGCGACACCGGCTCCAAGGTCTCCCCGGCGCTCGGCCGCCTCGCCCCCGACCGCGTCGCCGGCGTCCACGTCAACGGCGGCCTCGAACTCCCGCCGCCCGGGGACCCCGCCCTCGCCGCACTCGACCCCGACGAGCTGGCCCGCCTCGAATCCGTGCGCGAACTCGTGCGCCACGGCACCGGCTACGCCGACCTCCAGTCCACCAAGCCGCAGACGATCGCCTACGCGCTCAACGACTCACCCGTCGGGCAGCTCGCCTGGATCGTCGACAAGTTCCACGACTGGACCGACCCCGCCGCCCGCCTCCCCGAGCACGCCGTCGACATCGACCAGCTCCTCACCAACGTCACCCTGTACTGGCTCACCGGCACCGGGGCGAGCTCGGCGCACCAGTACCGGGCCGTGCGCGACGAGCCCGCGCCCGCGTACTCCGACGTGCCCACCGGCGTCGGGGTCTTCCCCACCGACCCCGCGATCCGCGGACTCATGGAGCGCTCGCACCGGATCGTCCACTGGTCCGAGTTCGACCGCGGCGGGCACTTCGCGGCCATGGAGGCCCCCGACCTCCTCGTCCAGGACCTGCGCGACTTCTTCCGCCCTCTGCGCGGACCCGCCGCCGATGCCGGACAATGAGCCCATGGGCACTCCGACCGAGCCGCGGCCGCTCCTCGTGCGGCTGCTCATGGTCCTGCTCGCGCTCTCCTGGATCGACTTCATGGCGGTCCTGATCCCCGAGTACTTCGCGTGCGGCCCGCACGACACCGCCTGCGAGCGCATGGGGTACACCAGCCCCGCGTTCCTCACCGTGCTCGTCGTCGGCGCCTCGCTGCTCCTGCTGTACGCCTTCGCGATCTGGCACCGGCGCGCCTGGGCCTGGTTCCTCGCCGTCGTCACCACCGGCGTCCCGGCGATGGTCCTCCTCGCCGAGTTCGACACCTGGCTCGCGGCCCCACCCCTGGAGAAGCTCGCGGGCGTCCTCGACCTCACCTGCCTCGGACTGCTCGTCTCGCCACCGGTGTGGCGCTGGGCCCGTGTGCGGCCCGCCCCGAACGGCGAATAAGGGGACCCACCAGGGCATTCGCGGACGTACGCTGGAAGGACCCATTTCTTTGGAGCGCCCGTGAACAGCTTCAACCCCTCCGGTCCCGCACCGCTCTACGACAAGCCGCACTCCGTCGACCTCGCCCAGGTGATGATGGTCTTTCAGTACTTCATGCTGGTGAGCGTCAGCCTCGGCCTCGGCCCCCGCATGCTCGGCTGGGTCGAGGACCAGTCCCACGACATCCCGGGCGTCTCCGCACTCGAAGCGGCCCTGCCGGTCGGCACGACCTTCCCCATCGCGATCGTCCTGCCGCTCATCGCGGTCCTGACGGTGCCGTACGCGATCATCGTGTTCCAGCTCGGCCGCGGGCGCCGCGGCACGCGCGCGTTCGCGATTCTCTTCGCGGTCGGGAACACCCTCATCGGCATCATCGGCGTCTCCCGCACCTACGGCGACGTCACGGCCCTGGTCATCGCGCCGATCTGGATCGTCATGGGCCTGTGCGTCATCGGCGGGCTCGCCTCCCGCAGCGGCCGCCAGTGGTTCGCGCAGGGCGGCTGGGCCCCCTGGTACGCCCGGTACGAGATGGACCAGGAGGACCGGCGCCGCCACGTCAGCCGCGGCGGCCGCCGCCGGGTCCCGGCCGGCGACGAGGACAGCGCCGACTGAGGCGCCCGCGACCGCGGTGCCGATCGCCCGGCACCGCGGCGCTGCTCCGACCCCGTCCACCGACTGAGACGCACCGCACACGCACACCCTGTCATGGATCCGGACCCCGCCCCGTTCAGAGTCCGACACCAGCACGACAGGAGTGGAACCATGCAGCACCGCATCACCGTCCTCGGCGCCGGATACGCCGGGACCTCGGCCGCGCTCTACCTCGCCCGCCGCCTGCGCCCCGAGGACGTCGCGATCACCGTCGTCAACGCCGACGCCGACTTCGTCGAACGGCTCCGCCTCCACCAGGTCGCCGCCGGGCAGGACCTGCCGCGGCGCGACCTGAAGCGGGTCTTCGCGGCCGCCGGCGTCCACTTCGTCCAGGCCCGCGTCACCGCCCTGGACGCCGACGCGAAGACCGTCGCACTCGGCCCCGCCGACGCCGCCGGTCGCCGCACGGCCGAGCACGGCCCGGCCGTGCACGATGCAGCCGAGCACGACACCGTCCCGTACGACACGCTCCTCTACGCCCTCGGCAGCACCGCCGCCGACCACGGGATCCCCGGCGTCCGGGAGCACGCCTTCCACGTCGCGGGCCTCGACGCGGCCCTCCGCCTCCGGGCGCGCCTCGACGGCCTCGCCCCCGGCGCCACCGTCCTCGTCGCCGGCGGCAACCTCACCGCGATCGAGGCCGCCACCGAGATCGCCGAGTCCCGGCCCGGCCTGCGGGTCGTCCTCGCCACCTCCGGCGAGCTCGGCGGCTGGCTCGGCCCCAAGGCCCGGGCGCACCTCCTGCGCGCCTTCGACCGGTTCGGCGTCGACGTCCACGAGCGCACCGAGATCCGCGAGGTCACCGCGACCGGCGCCGTCGCCGCCGACGGCCGCGCGTTCGACGCCGACGCCACCGTCTGGGCCGCGGGCTTCGCCGCCCACCCGATCGCCGCCGCCGCCGGCCTCGCGGTCCACGCGACCGGCCAGATCCTCGTCGACCGCCAGATGCGATCGGTCTCGCACCCCGGCGTCTACGCCGCCGGCGACAGCGTCTTCACCCTCGCCGAGGACGGCGAACCGCTCCCGATGTCCTGCGCCTCGGCCGGGTTCACGAGCATGCAGGCCCGCGCCGCGATCCTCGGCGACCTCACGGGCGCCCGCGGCCGCACCTCGCTCGCCTACTACGGCAACCACATCAGCCTCGGCCGCAAGGACGCGGTCTTCCAGGCGCTCGCCCTCGGCGACCGCGCCACGACCTGGTCGGTCAACGGCCCGGTGGCCGCGCGGCTGAAGAACGCCATCCTGCGCGGGGCCGCCTTCGGCGTCGTCCACCCCACCTACGGGCTGCCGGTCCGCAAGCGCGCCTTGGCGACCGCTCCGGCCACCGCGAGACCCGTCCCCGCGTAGACCCTCCGAGCGGACCGGCACCGGTCCGCCCGGCCCGCGCCTACACTGACCGCATGGACACCGCCTTGGAGCGCTTCGAGGCCGGCCGGACCCGGCTGGCCTCGCTGGCGTACCGCCTCCTCGGCTCCGCCGCCGACGCCGAGGACGTCGTCCAGGACGCGTTCCTGCGCTGGCACGCCGCCGACCGCGACCGCATCGAGGTCCCCGAGGCCTGGCTGACCACAGTGGTCACCAACCTCGCCCTCGACCGCCTCCGCTCGGCCCAGGCCCGCCGCGAGCGCGCCGTCGGCGACTGGCTCCCCGAGCCGCTCCTCGACGGCGACCCGATGCTCGGCCCGCAGGACACCGCCGAGCAGCGCGAGTCCGTCTCGATCGCCGTCCTCCTCCTGCTGGAGCGCCTCACCCCGACCGAACGCGCGGTCTACGTCCTCCGCGAGGCCTTCTCCCACTCCCACAAGGAGATCGCCGCGATCCTCGACATCACCGAGTCGGCGTCCCAGCAGCACGCCCGCCGGGCCCGCCTCCACGTCGCCGCCGAACCCCGCACCGAGGTCGACCGCGCCGCCGCCCGCGAGATCGTCGACGCCTTCGTCACCGCCGCCTCCTCCGGCAGCACCGACCGCCTCGTCGCCCTCCTCACCGCCGACGCCACCGGCGCCTCCGACGGCGCGGGCCTCCTCACCACCCTGATGCGCTACCGCGGCGCCGAGCACCTCGCCCGCGTCCTCCGCGGCGGCTTCAAACCCACCGAGGCGAAGCGCCGCCTCGCCGGCGGCTCCCCCTCCTTCCACGCCGCCCTCGTCAACCACGCCCCCGCCCTCGTCGCCACCGTCGACGGCCGCGTCGCCGGCACCATCATCCTCACCCTCGACGGCGCCAAGATCGCCCAGGCCACCTCGATCGCCGCCCCCGCCCGCCTCACCCGCCTCGACGCCCAATGGCAGCGCACCCCCTCCCGCGACGACCCCCTCGTCGAAGACTGGTGACCGCCCGGCGCTCCGAATCGAGCGAGGTGGGGGGATTGTGGAGACTTCGGGCGTGAGGCTAAGGTCACAGAGGCCGCCGATGGGGCGGCCCCGAGCCGAAGGACCCTGCTGTGAAAGGCCGTGCTGTGAGACGAAGTGCTGTGCGCACACTGAGACTGGCCGGTGCGGCCTCGATCGCGCTCCTCGCGCTGGGGGCCTGCGGGAGTCAACAGGGGGCGGCGCTGTTCGTGGGGGACGAGCGGGTCTCCGAGGACACGATCGACGGGTACGTCACGACGATCGCCGACCTGCGCGCGGAGCAGGGCGAGGACCTGAGCATCCACGACTACTCCGGCGACCGCGAGCAGGTCGTGGTGTACGTGCTCTACTCCGAGCTCGGGCAGGCGCTCGACCTCGACGCCGAGAGCGGGGCCGGCTCCGACGAGCTGGAGGCCATCGCGGTCGAGGCCGAGTCGTACTTCCAGCAGCTCGTGGAGCGGTCCGAGCCGCGGGCGCTGACCGAGTCCGAGATGGAGGCCGCGATCGCGGCGGCCGAGACGGACGCGAACGTCGCCGGGTACACGCAGGCCGACCTGGAGCTCCTCGCCGGGTTCACCGACGACCTCGCCGGCTACATCGAGGAGTACGACATCTCCGTCAACCCCCGCTACGGCGACTTCGACCTCAGCCCGCTCCCCTCGGTCTTCCCCGTCGAGGTCCCGCAGCGTTGAGCACCGTCACCTGGCTCCTGACCTCACCCCGCATCCCCGCCGGCCTCCTCTCGGTCGAGGCGTGGGACGCACTGCACGAGGCCGAGGCGGTGGCCGCGTTCGACGAGACGCCCGCCGTCGAGGCGATCCGCGACGCCGGGATCGACGTCGACATCGTCGAGGACGCCGCCGGCTTCCTCGAGGAGGGCGGCGTCTGGATCGTCGGCGAGGAGGGCGACGAGGAGCTGCGCGAGGCGCTTGCCGAGTACGTCGCCGGCGGCGAGATCGAGCTCGAGGTCGTCTACGGCTCATGGGATCCGCCCGGCGCGCGCCTGCTCGACCTCGTGGAGGCCGTCGCGCGCCTCCACGCCGAGGACGGCTGCCCGTGGCACCGCGAGCAGACCCACGCGACGCTCGCGCCGTACCTGCTGGAGGAGTCCTACGAGGTCCTCGACGCCATCGCCGGGGACGACCCGGACGAGCTGCGCGAGGAGCTCGGCGACCTGCTGTTCCAGCCGCTCCTGCACGCCTCGCTCGCCGAGGACTTCGACATCGACGACGTCGCGGGGGACCTGGTCGAGAAGATCGTGCGCCGCCATCCGCACGTGTGGGGCGACGCCGATCCCGACGACCTGTACGAGCACTGGAACGAGGCGAAGGCCGCCGAGAAGCCGCACCGCGACCACCCGGCCGACGGCGTCTCACGGCAGCTGCCGTCGCTCGCCTTGGCCGCCAAGGTCATCGAGCGCTTCAGCGACCAGGGCGAGCCGCTCGACCTGCCGACGCTCCCGGACGGGCTCAAGCTGGAGGCCGACGAGGTCGGCGACTTCCTGCTCGCGGCCGTGAGCGCGGCCCGCGCCGCCGGGGTCGACCCCGAACTCGCGCTGCGGCGCGCGATCGGCGAGCGCGCCGGGCTCGAGCCGCTCGACGCGCAGGGCCACGACGCCGAGGAGCCCGACGCCTACTGACACTGTGCGGAAAACTTCACAATATCGTTCGGTTGGCCTTAACAATCGCGGCGAACTTTGTTACGGTCGTCCCCATGCCAACCGGTGACGCAAGTGCCGACGGCCCGGCAGGGGCCGGCACCCAGGTCAGAGGATCGAGCGGCCCCGCGGGGCCGCTCGATCCGGGTCCGCCGTTCGAACTGGGCTCCCCGAGCCCGGCCGACGGCGGACCGATGGAACGGCTCGCCCGCGAATCGGGGGGCCTCGACGTCAACTCCAGGTACGCGTACCTGCTGTGGTGCCGCGACTTCGCGGACACCAGCGTCGTCGCTCGCGCGGGCGGCCGCCTGGCGGGCTTCATCACCGGGTACCGGCGCCCGGCCGCACCTGACACGCTCTTCGTGTGGCAGGTGGCCGTGGGCCCGGACTTCCGCCGCCGCGGACTGGCATCGCGCATGCTCGGCCACCTGGCCGAATCCGTGCGCTCCCAAGGGGTCCGCTTCGTCGAAGCGACCGTGACCCCGGGCAACAAAGCGTCGCTGCACCTGTTCGAGTCGTTCGCGCGAGCGAACGGCGCGGACCTGACGCGCGACGTGCTGTTCTCCGAGCACGAGCTCGGCTCCGGACACGAACCCGAAGTGCTGCAACGCATCGGACCGCTGGTGCGGCCGATCGGGGAGGTCGACGGGCCGCTTGCCCGCCCGGCCGGCCTCCGCGGCGCGGAGGACGGCGTCCGGAGCTGAGCCCGCCCTACCCGGGGACACCCACAGGCGCCGACCCGGGTATGCGCCCGTCCGCACCAGGACGGGAAGCGGGGACCAGCCGATCAGGCCGACCCAGAGAGACTCATGCAGGTTTTCGAACAGGTCGAATCCCAAGTCCGCTCCTACTGCCGCAACTGGCCGACGGTGTTCGCCACCGCCAAGGGCAGCCGCATCACCGACGAGCAGGGAAGATCCTATGTGGACTTCTTCGCCGGCGCGGGTTCGCTCAACTACGGGCACAACCACCCCGCGCTCAAGGAGGCCCTGCTGGCCTACCTGGCCGAGGACAACGTCGTCCACACCCTCGACACCTACTCCACCGCCAAGCGGCGCTTCCTGGAGTCCTTCCGCGACCTCGTGCTCGCGCCGCGCAACCTCGACTACCGCGTCCAGTTCCCCGGACCCGCGGGCAACAACGCCGTCGAGGCCGCGCTCAAGCTGGCGCGCAAGTACACCGGCCGCGAGACCGTCGTGTCGTTCACGAACGGCTTCCACGGCATGACCCTCGGGGCGCTCGCCGTCACCGGGAACTCCATGAAGCGCGGCGGCGCGGGCGTGCCGCTCAACAACGCCGCGACCATGCCGTACGACAACTACATGGACGGGCGCACCCCGGACTTCCTGTGGCTGCGCAGCCTCCTGGAGGACCCCGGGTCCGGCCTCGACCGGCCCGCCGCGGTCATCGTGGAGACCGTCCAGGGCGAAGGCGGCGTCAACGTCGCCTCCGACGCGTGGCTCCGCGGCCTGGAGCAAGTCTGCCGCGAGCACGAGCTGCTGTTCATCGTCGACGACATCCAGATGGGCTGCGGGCGCACCGGCCCGTTCTTCTCCTTCGAGCGCGCCGGGATCTCCCCGGACATCGTCACGCTCTCGAAGTCCCTGTCCGGCATGGGACTCCCGTTCGCGCTCACGCTCATGAAGCCGCACCTCGACGTGTGGGAGCCCGGCGAGCACAACGGCACGTTCCGCGGGTTCGCGCCCGCGTTCGTCACCGCCACCGCCGCGCTCGAGACGTTCTGGCGCGACGACGACCTCACCGCCGCCGTCGACGACCGCGCCGACTGGCTCGACGGCGAGCTCAAGGGCATCGCCGAGTCCCACCCCGAGCTCGGGATCTCCACCCGCGGCAGGGGACTGGCGCGCGGCCTGGTTTTTGAGGACCCCGCGCACGCCGGCCTGGTCTGCCAGGAGGCGTTCGCGAACGGCCTGCTCATGGAGACGTCCGGCGCGGAGGACGAGGTCGTCAAGCTCCTCCCCCCGCTCACCACCACCAGGGACGACTTCGAGGAGGGCATCGGCATCGCGCGCGAGGCCGTCGCGACCGTCGCCAAAGAGGCCGAGGCGAAGGAGGCCGCATGATCGTCAGGCGACTGGAGGACCTCGTCGGGACCGACGCCGACGTCGAAGGGGGCGACCGGGACCGGACCGCCGGCACGTGGCGCTCGCGGCGGCTCCTGCTCGCCCGCGACGGCACCGGGTTCTCCCTCCACGACACCGTCCTCTACGCGGGGACCTCCACGACGATGCACTACGCCAACCACGTCGAGGCCGTCTACGTCATCGAGGGGTCCGCGAAGCTGCGCGACCTCGAGAGCGGCGAGGTCCACGCGCTCGCGCCCGGGACGATGTACGTCCTGAACGGCCACGAGCGGCACGTCCTCGACGTCGAGAGCGACCTGCGCTGCGTGTGCGTGTTCAACCCGCCGGTCACCGGCCGGGAGGTCCACGACGAGGACGGCGTCTACCCCCTCATCACCGAAGACCACTGACGGACCGCGCCGCACTCCGTGCGGCGCAGAGAGGAACGAACGACCATGTCGCCCACCGACCTCTACCCCACCCGGCGGTTCGACGAGCCCCGCCTGATCTACCGCACCGAGGACCCCGCCGTCTGGGGCCGGCCCGCCGACGGGCCGCTCGCGCAGGAGCACCTCGACGCGCACCGGTCCGACGGGTTCACGCCCGTCGAGCAGCTGCTCACCCCCGCCGAGCTCGCGGCGGCGCAGAGCGAGATCGAGCAGCTCCTGCACGACCCGTCCCTTGTCGGGGACGAGCGGGTCGTGCGCGAGCGGACCACCGACGAGATCCGCTCGGTCTTCGACGTCCACAAGATCTCGCCGTTCTTCGCCGCGATGATCCGCGACGACCGGATCGCGGGCGTGGCCCGCCAGATCCTCGGCTCCGAGGTGTACGTCCACCAGAGCCGGATCAACTACAAGCCGGGCTTCGGCGGCGCGCCGTTCGAATGGCACTCGGACTTCGAGACCTGGCACGCCGAGGACGGCATGCCGCGGATGCGGGCGGTCAGCCTCTCGCTCGCGATGACCGAGAACTACCACTTCAACGGCTCGCTGATGATCATGCCGGGCTCGCACCAGACGTTCGTCTCGTGCCTGGGCGAGACCCCCGAGGACAACCACCGGTCCTCGCTGGTCCGGCAGGAGGCCGGCACGCCCGACCACGCGTCGCTGCGCCTCCTCGCCGACAAGCACGGCATCCACCAGTTCACCGGCCCCGCCGGCTCGGCGGTCTGGTTCGACTCGAACTGCATGCACGGCTCGAACGGGAACATCACGCCGTTCCCGCGCTCGAACCTGTTCATCGTGTTCAACTCGATCGAGAACTCGCTGGTCGAACCGTTCGCGGCCGAGAAGGCGCGCCCGGAGTACCTGGGCTCGCGCGACTGGCAGATCCTGAACTGACGCGGTCCGGGCCGCGCCGGCCCGCACCGGCGCGGCCCGGACCCGACACGGGTCCCAGCACGGCCGACACAGCAGTCCCGGGGGCGGGACACCGGGCGGGCCCGGCTCGAAGGAGCCGGGCCCGCCCGTCATGTCACGGCTATTGCCGCCGCGGTCCGGTCAGTCGGCCAGGACCGGCTCCAGCTCCGCGTCGTACTCCGGCGCCGGCAGCTGCGCGAGGATGTCAGCCACTTCGTCGGCCGACAGCTCGAAGTCGTCGTTGCCGAACGCCATCCAGACCGACACCGCCCATCCGTCCGGGTCGACGACCGTGATCTCGTACTCGCCCTCGAACCAGCCCTCGGTCGAACCCGAACCGGCGTCCGGCTCGTGCGCGTCGCGCCGCTCCGCGATGTACGCCGTCCGGCCGCCCACCTCCGCCTCGCGGCACTCGAAGTCGGCGCGGCAGTTCGCGAGGTACGGGCCGTTCTGGTCCTCGCCGCTGAACCCGGGCAGCCACCCGCCCGGCAGCGTGTACGTCAGGTCGAAGGAGGCGTCGTCGACCGTGGTGTCGATCGTGGTCGAGTACGGCAGCGTCCCGCTCACGGTGTACTGGTGCAGCCGCACCGCGTCGGGGTCGAGGTACTCCCAGTCGTCGGACACCAACGCCGACGCCGACCCGAGCATCGAGCCCGACGCGATCTCGGAGAGGGCCGCCTCGACCAGCTGCCCGGTGGCCTGCGCGCCCTCCTCGGCCCACTCCTCCCAGGCGAGGTCGGACGCGAGCCAGCCGGTCGGCACGTCGACGACCTGCCCGACCTCGGCGAGTCCGCCGGTGTCGTAGTCGATCTGCGGCATCGCCAGGACCGCGGCCTCGAACGCCGCGGCGTCGACCGGGACCTCCTCCTCGCCATCGCAGCCGGTGTCCCAGGTCGCGCGGAGGCCGGCCGCGTTCGGGTACGTGACCGCGAGCGTCGTCTCGCAGTCGTCCACAGCGGTGTACAGGGTCCGGCCGTCGTCCAGCTCCCTGGTCTCGAGCGACCCCGTGTCCTCGATGAGGTGCTGCGGGAAGAACTGCTCCGAGGTCGGGCCGGGCTCGGCGGTCCAGCCGCCCGGCAGCAGCGCCTCGACTTCGAGCAGGTGCCGGTTCCAGTCCTCGGCCTCCGGTTCCTGCGCGGCGAGGGCCGTCGCCTCGTAGCTGTAGAGCTGCACCTGGCCGTAGTTGCCGGGCGAGGTGTGCCCGGTGAACACGAACAGGCCGTCGTCCTCGACGTAGCTCAGCTCGGCCTCGGCCTCCTCCAGGCTCAGCTGCATGTCCTCGGCGTACTGGGCGATCTCCTCCTCGGACGGGTCGTTCATGATCGACTGGAAGTCGGACGCCTCGAAGCGCCCGGTCGCGATGAGCAGGTCGTCGAAGGCGTCCCGTCCGGCAGCGGTGAGCTGGTCGGCGACGGCCTGGTCGCCGAAGCCCGAGTCCCCGGGCCAGGGGTAGCCGGCGTTGGCGTAGTCGATCTCCGTCGAGCCCGGGGGCGCGCCGGTGGTCGCCTCCCCTGCCGGGTCGGTCGGGTGGGCCGGGTCGGCCGGGTCGGTCCGGTCGCCCGGGAGGACCCCGGCCGAGAACGCGAGCACGGCGGCGATGGCCGCGACGCTGGTCGCTGAGGCGCCGGTGAGCACCGCGCGGTGCCGGCGCCGGGCCCGGTAGCCGTCGCGCACGATCGCGTCGAGGTCGAACGCCGCGGGCGGCGGCGTGAGGTCGGGCATGCGGTCCCGGAACAGCGCTCCGGGGTCGTCTTGCAGGTTCATGGTCGGTTTCGCTTTCTTCCGCTATGCCCGGGCCGGGACGACGGGGTCGGTGAGGAGGTCGCGCATCTTGGCGATGCCCTTGGCGCTCTGGCTCTTCACGGTTCCCGTCGAGCACCCCATGGCGGCGGCGGTCTCGTCAACGGACAGTTGCTCCCAGAACCGCAGAACGAGCGTGGCCCGCTGCCTGGGCGGCAGCCGGTCCAGCGCGGCGATGAGTTCGAGCCGCGTCTCGACCGCCTCCTGCGGGCGGTCGACGCGCCGCACCGGCAGCTGGTCGCTGGCGCGCTCGCGGCGCACCCACGTCAGGCGGCGGTGGGAGAAGTACACGTTGGTGACGATGCGCCGCACGTACGCGGGCGCACCCCCCGGTTCGACGCGCCTCCACGCGGCGAACATCTTCGTCAACGCCTTCTGCACGATGTCGTCGGCCTCGTACCAGTCCCCGCACAACAGGTAGGCGTACCGCCGCAGGCTGTCTCGCTGCGCCGTCGCGAAGGAACGGAACTCGGCCTCTCGCTGCTGCTCCTCGGTCTTCACTGGGCCTCTTTCAGATGACGGGTAGGGGGCCCGGCGTCGCCCGGATGGGTGGATGGGGCTCGGCCCGGCACGCTCAATACGCCGCCCGGTCCCGCGCGGTTGTCCGACGGCGGCGGGTTTCTCGACGATCCCGCCGCGGGAGACTCAGCGGCCGCTACGCGATCCTGGTGCGCGCCACGGCGAGCGCCCGCGCCGAGGACGCCACGACGACGGCCGACCCGAGGGCCGAGGCGGCGATCAGCGCGGCCCAGAGCCCGGCGGGGCCGCCGCCCTCGCCGAGGGCGCCGATGGCCGCGGAGCAGCCGAGGGCGACGGCCACCTGCGCGAGCCCGAGGCCGCCGCAGAGCGTCGCGGCGCGGCGGTGCAGGTGCCCGGTGAGGACGAGCGCGGCGGTCACGAACGCCGCGGCGGTGGCGGTGTCGGTGACCCTGGCGAGCAGCGTGACCGCGAGGCCGGGGTCGCCGTCGCCGCTGAAGAGGTCCCACATGATCGTCATCGCCGGCAGCGCGGTGACGAGCGTCCACGCGGTCCGCCTCGCCTGCGCCGCGGCGAGTTCGCGCTGGACCTCGGCGGCGACGATCCGCGGCTCGCCGAACTCGGCGGCGGCGTCCCGTGCGGCCTCCTGCGGGGTGAGGCCCGCGCCGATCCGCTCGGCCACGGCGTCCTCGAAGCCGTCGCCGATCTCGGCGAGCATGTCCTCGCGGAGCCGCCGCGGGCCCTTCAAAGGCGCCGCCACCGCGTCGAGGTAGTCGCTCATGCTTCCAGGACCGCGCCCATGACCTCGCGCAGCGACCGCCAGTCGCTCAGGCCCTTCTCCAGGGCCTTCGCGCCGTCGCCGGTGAGCGCGTAGACCCGGCGCCGCCGGCCCGGGCCCTCCGTCCAGGTCCCGCTGATGCTCCCGGCCCGCTCCAGGCGCCGCAGCGCCGGGTAGACCGTGCCGCTCGGCAGGTCGAGCCGGTCGCCGCTGAGCTCCTTGAGCGCCGTGATGATCGCGTAGCCGTGCGCCTCACCGCGGTTGAGCGTGGCGAGGATGAGGGTGTCGAGCTGTCCGTGAATGCCGTCCGCGTCCATGACTCCAGGCTACGCCCCTGATAGGTAGACGGACTTGATATGTAGAACCTCTACATGTAGTCTGGCTACATGAACCGACACCTCGCCACCGCCTCACTCCTCGCCGGCCCCCTGCTCGGCGCCGTCGCCACCTTCTTCTGGGAGAGCGACCGCTACGGCGTCACCGCCAGCGCGATCCTCATGTGCTCCACCGCCGCCTGGATCTACGGCCTCCTCGCCGTCTGGACCCGCGTCGGCGAACGCCGCCCCTGGCTCGGCGCCCTCGGCGCCCTCCTCGCCGTCGCCGGCTTCGCCGGCGGCATGGCCTTCAGCCTCCAGGGCTTCTTCGAGGCGATCTTCGACGTCTCCGGCCCCGACTCCCTCGCCGCCGCCGCCGAGCACCCGATCGCCGCCGCCGTGGTCCTCTGGATCCCCGGCCCGGCCTTCCCCCTCGCCCTCTGCGCCCTCGCCGCCGCCCTCCTCTGGACCCGCCTCGCCCCCCTCTGGCTCTGCCTCCTCCTCTTCGCCTCCGGCGCCCTCTTCCCCCTCAGCCGCATCACCCGCACCGAGTCCATCGCCCACGCCGCCGACCTCCTCATCCTCGCCGCCTTCGCCGCCCTCGCCTACCTCCACCTGCGCCCCCGCCCCGACGACCCCGCCCCTCACCCCGCCTGACCCCCTGCACGCGCAAGCGCCCTTTCAACCGAGTCGTCCCCATCACAGGAACCCGTTTGGAGGGGCGCGAACGCGTCCGGTACAGTTACATCCCGTCGGCGCCTGCAGCTTCGAGGCGCGGCGACACCATTGGGGTATGGTGTAATTGGCAACACGGCTGATTCTGGTTCAGTTGTTCTTGGTTCGAGTCCAGGTACCCCAGCCAACAATTCCGAATACGAACACCAATAGGCCCGCTTTCGCGGGCCTTTCTGCTTGTGCGGGGTCGGTGGCGCGGGAAGGGCCCCGAGCGGAAGCCCGGGGCCCTTCGGGTCAGCGGATGAGTTCGTAGTTCTGGTCGAGGACTTGGCCGCGGTGGGGTTTGTAGAGGTCGTAGCCGCGGGAGTCGCATTGGAGGCCGCCGTTGATGCAGTGGTCGACCATGGCGGCGAGGGTGTCGGGCTCCCAGGCGTTGAAGAAGTCGTAGTGCCAGGAGGAGCCGGGTCCGCTGGCGAGGTGGACGCCGGTCATGTCGCCTTGGACGGGCCAGTGGATCTTGAACTCGATCATCGGGACGGGGACCGGGTGGGTGGAGGGGCAGGAGCCGCTGACGGGGTACGCCATGTGGCTCTTGTGGTTCGGGGAGTCGAGGTTGACGCCGTCCCAGCAGCTGGGGGACTGGTAGCGGATGTTCAGCCACGAGGAGCAGTAGTCGGGGATGTCCCAGTTGAAGAAGGACTCGCCGCACTCGTAGCCCTCGACCTGGCCGGGGGCGTCGGCGAACTGCTGCTCGGTGGCGGTCATGTCGCCGGCGATGAAGCGGAGCCCCTCGGGGAAGGGCTGGACGGCGGTGTAGTCCTCGATGCCGGACTTGTAGTAGACGACCAGGTGCCAGTCGGTGAGGATCGGCTCGCTGCCCCGCAGGAGGGTCGGGAACCAGTACGCGGACTGGTCGTCGGGGACGAGGCACGTGGTCTCGCCCTGCTTGAGGTCGTCGAGGTCGGTGTAGGCGTCGACGTTCGTGTTGCCGATGAAGGTGTGGTTGTGGGAGGCCCCGGGGACGCCGGGGTAGACGATCGGGTCGTCGTTCGCCGTGTGGTCGACGGTGCAGTTGGCCTGGAACTCGTGGTGGGTCACCTCGTCGGCGGCGTTCGCCGTGGGTGCCACGACCAGGGCCGTGAAGGCCGCCGCGAGGCCCGCCAGGGCGATCGCGGCGTGTCGCAGTCGCATCTCGGTCTCCTTTCGAAGGGGGCGGGCCGCGCAGGCGGCCCGCCCGCGGATCATCAGGTGTAGACGCCGAACTCGTAGAGCGAGAAGCCCCACTCGGTGGCGCGGTCGGTGCAGAGGACGCGGACGTAGCGGCCCGCGCCGGAGAGCTGGAGGGTGTCCGCGCCGCCGTTGCCGCCGGTCGCGGTGTGGATGGTCGTCCAGTCGGCGCCGTTGTCGGACACCTGGATCTGGTAGCCGGTGGCGTACGCGGTCTCCCAGACGAGCTGGACGGCGTCGAAGTCGCGGCGGGAGCCGAGGTCGACGCGGAGCCACTGGTCGTCGGCCCACTCGCTGGCCCAGCGGGTCGCGAGGTCCCCGTCGACCGCCGCGGCGGGCGTGAGGCCGCCCCACTCCTGGAACGTGGAGGCCTCGGCCGGCCGGTTCAGGGCGATGTTCTCGCCGTCGACGTCGGGGAGCGTCACCTGGAAGGAGCGGCTCTCGACGCCGACGTTGCCGTGGCCGTCCTCGACCCAGACGTACAGCTTCCACACCCCGAGGATCTCGGGCGCGCGGATCGCGATCGTGCCGTCGGCGTTGACGGTGTAGTCCGCGAGGAGCATGTCCCACGAGCCGTTGACGTAGGCGCTGTTGACCATCGGGATGTACTCGAGCGCGTCCCCGTCGGGGTCGGACACGTCGAGGTCCACGATGAACTCCTCGCCGCCGACGACCGGGCCGTCGAGGCCCAGGTCCATGCCGGTGATCACCGGCGGCGTGTTCGCCTGGGCGGTGCCGCCGTAGGCCTCGGCGACCGCGTAGAATGACAGGCGCCGGTTGCCGCCGGGGTACAGGTTGAACCAGACGCCGCCGAAGTCGCCCTCGGTGCCGAAGTGGAACATGGTGGCGCCCAGGGCCACACCCTCGTGGCCGATGATGCACTCCCACGCCTCGGTGTACGCGGCGGCCTTGTCCACGTCGGACGGTTCGTCGGGCACGCCGTTCGCGTCGTCGGGGACCTCCCACTCGCCGGCCGGGCCGGTCTCGGTGATGACGTACGGCCGGTCGTACCCGCCGGCCTCCCAGGCCTCCTGCACGCCGCAGATGTCGCCGTAGGAGTTGACGGCCAGCAGGTCGAGGTCGGGGGAGTTCGCCTCGTAGTACGGCCAGGCGCCGGTCCACGCGTCGGTGGAGGTCACCGGGTGGTCGGCGTCGATCGCGTGGATCGCCACCGCCACGTCGTTGACGAACGAGGTGTACGCGTTGCGCTGGGCTTCGAGCGCCGCGCCGGAGTAGCAGTTCTGGAGCCCGAGGACGGACTCGTTGCCCACGTTCCACATCAGGACCGCCGGGTGGTCGCGGTAGGTCTCGACCCAGCCGGTGATGTCGCTGAGCGCCTGGTTCTTGTACGTCGTGTCGGTGGTGTAGTCGATGCACCCGCCCGAGCCGGGCCCGCCTCCGGGGAGGAGCCAGAACCCGAGCATGACCCTGACGTCGTGCGCGGCGGCCGCGTCGAGCAGCGGCAGCGAGGACGCGTCGGTGCCCCACGTGCGCAGCGTGTTCACGCCCATCGCGGCGACCTCCGGCATGAGCGCGGCGGCCTCGGCGGGGGACGGGCCCCACGTGAGGCCCTTGATCGTGAACGGCTCGTCGTCGACGGTGAGCTGCCAGTTCCCCTGGGAGCCGATCACCTCGACCTCGGCGGGCCCGTCGGGGACCTCGGTGCCGCCGCCCGCGGCGCAGCCGTAGACGTCGAAGCTCCAGAGGGAGTACCCGTACCCGCCGACGCGGTCGAGGCCCTGCATCCGCACGTAGCGTCCGGTCGCGTCGAGGGTGATCGACTCGGCGCCGCCGCCCCCGGAGGACTCGGTGAACGCGGTGGTCCACGTGGACCCGTTCGCCGACACCTGGATCTCGTAGGCGGTCGCGTACGCGGCCTCCCACACGAGCTCGACCCGCGAGAGGTCGAACTGGCCGCCGAGGTCGACCTGGATCCACTGGTCGTCGCTGAACTGCGAGGACCAGCGGGTGCCCGGGTCGCCGTCGAAGGCCGCCGACGCCGGGGTGTAGTCCGAGTTCTCCTCGGAGGAGGCCGAGGCGGGCCGCTGGTGGGACAGCAGCGCCTCCTCTTCCTGTGCCTGCGCCGGCGCCAGGGCCACGGCCCAGGCGGCGGCCGCGCAGAACAGCGCCGTCAGCGCCGCGATCGCTCTGCGGGACAAGGGGGTTCGCATCAAAGCTCCTGTTCGGGTTCGAGGGGTCACGGGTACGCCACCACGTAGCTGGTGAAGGAGTCGGCGTCGACCTGGTCGCCGGTCTCGTTGACGACGCGGCGGATGGTGCCGACGCCGCCGAGGGACACGCTCACCAGGGAGGTGAGCCGGATGCCGCCGTGGCCGGGGGTCTCGAAGACCCGGTCGCACACGACGTTCGGGTTGACGTTGAAGAAGCAGTAGCCGCCCCCGCCCCACAGGGCGTGCTCGGCCACCGAGTCGTCCACTTTGTACGACGCCCAGCCGTTGGCGCCGGTGCGCCAGGTCGCCTGGTCCGGCGGGTCGTAGGGCATCTCGTTCTGGAAGAAGTACGTGCGGCCGCGCTCGCCGGCCCAGACCACCTGGTACTCCTGGTAGTGCTCGGCGAAGAGGCCGTACGCGGTGACGTCGTCGCCGTGGACGACCATGCCGTTGGCCGCCGGGTTGACGTCCCAGCCGATTCCCTCGCCGTGGTCGCCGCGCCACAGCCACAGGTGGTCGGCGATGACGTGGCGGGAGTTGATCTCGAGGCTCACGCGCGCCGAGCCGGGGTGCGCGCCGCCGATGCGCGCGAACAGGTCGTGGAGCGAGACCGGGTCGGCGCTGTGGTCGCCGGTCGACCCGGGCGGGCCGACCTGGACCAGGACGTCCGACTCGGCCTCGCCGGCGTCGATGAGGAGCCCGGCGATGACCGCGCCGTCCACGTCGGCGACGGCGATCGCGGTCTGGCCGCCGGTCGGGATGATCGTGGCGAGGCCGAGCCCGAGGACCACGGTCCCCGGCGCGGTCACGTGCAGGGTCTGGTCGAACTCGTGGACCCCGGGCGTGAAGAGCAGGTGGCGCCCTTCGGAGAGCGCCCGGTTGACGGTGGCGACGTCCTCGCCGGGGTTGACGACGTAGAACTCCGCCAGCGAGATCGAGGTGCCCGCGGGGGCGCCGCCCTCCCAGCTGGTGCCGGTCGCGTCGCGGCGGATCGCGGGCTTGAACACCCGGAACTCGCCGTCGGACGCGGTGTAGAGGAACGGCTTCTCGCGGATGACGGGGGTGCGGTCCACGACGGTGTGGGACGGGTCGGGGAAGTGGTTCGCGGGGGCGCCGCCGGTGCCGACGAACACCATGTTCCACACCGAGCCCGACCATCCCCCTTGCAGGTTCGAGTTGCGGGTGAAGAACTGCTGCTGCGAGCCGGAGACGACCCGGCCCGAGAACCGGGAGTCGGCGAAGAACCCGCCGGAGGCCCAGCCCTCGAACCCGTCCCACAGCTGCATCTCGGTGGTCCGCAGGTCGATGCGGCGGAACGGGGCCGCCTGGGAGACCGCCCACCGGGCGATCTGGCCGGCGGGGTTGCGGATCGCGAGGTTCTCGACCGAGCGCCAGAAGTTCTGGGTGGCGTTGCCGAGGTAGTCGGGGCGGTCGTCGCCCTGGGGGAGCCAGTCGGCCTCGACCCGGACGTGCCCGTCGATGACGGTGTCGCCGGGCAGGAGCCCGAGCCCGGCGACCTGCGTGTAGAACCGCAGGTCGATGTCGGCGGCGTAGGTGCCGGGGCGGAACAGCACGGCGTGCCGCTCGCGCCCGAACTGGTTGGTGCGCATCGAAGCGGTGATGGCGTCGACCGCGCTCTGGATCTCGGCGGCCGGCGTTGACGGGCCGAACACGAGGGTGTTCGGGCCGAGGTCGGGGTCGTAGGCGTCGGTCGGCGGGAGCACGTCCGGGTCCTCGCCGCACGCGCCGGCGGGCTGGGCCTGCGCCCGGGCCACGACGCTGCCGGTGCCGATGCCCGCGGCGACGGCCGCGGCGGCCGCGCCGCCGAGCGCCGCCCGGCGTCTGAAGCCGCGGTGGTCCGGTGGGGATTGTTCCTGCATATGGGCCTCCAGAGAGGTTCGGAAGGGAAGGAACGGAGGGATCGTTGCCGGGCTGTATGGGAGAGCGCTCTCCCATGAACTCATGCTAAAACGAGTATTTCGAGATTGTCAAGTTCTTCGATATATAGATAATCCGCCCGAAACAACGACCGTTTCGCGAACTTCGCCCCTGGGAGCGGCTTCTCTTGCGGGAGAGCGATTTCCGAGAGCGTGCTATAACTGGTCGATGAGCGCTGATCCCTCCCCGACGCTTGAGGACGTCGCGCGCGTCGCCGGCGTCTCGCGCGCGACGGTCTCGCGGGTCATCAACGAGACCCGCAACGTGGCGCCCGAGATCCAGGAGGTCGTGCGCCGCGCGGTCGAGGCCACCGGGTACGTCCCGAACCGGGCCGCGCGGTCCCTCGTGACCCGCCGCAGCGAGGCCGTGGGCGTGGTCGTGGCCGGGACCGACCTGAGCGACAGCCTGAACGCCGGCCAGTTCCTCACCGACCCGTTCTTCGGGCGGCTCCTCACCGGCATCATCGGCGCCCTGAAGCCGCGGGGGATCTTCCCGGCGCTCATGCTCGCCGAGAACGAGGCCGACGACCTCGCGATCACCGCGTACTTCAAGCAGGGCAACGCGGACGGGGCCCTGCTGATCTCCACGTACCCCGACGAGCGGCTGCCCGGGATGCTCGCCGAGGTGGGCCGCCCCTCGGTCCGCTTCGCGCGCCCCGCCCGCCCCGCGCCGGTGAGCTATGTGGACCTCGCGCACCGCGAGGGGGGCCGCATGGCCGCCGCGCACCTCGCCTCGGTCGGCCGCCGCCGGCCGGTCGCGATCACCGGTCCGATGGAGATCCCCGCGGCCCAGGAGCGCCAGGCCGGCTACGAGGAGGGCTGGGCCCGCCACGGCTGCCCGTTCGTGCCGTCGGTCGAGGGCGGGTTCACCTACGACAGCGGCGAGCGCGCGATGAAGGAGCTGCTCGACCGCGTGCCCGACCTGGACGCGGTGTTCGCCGCGAGCGACCTCATGGCGCAGGGTGCGATCCACGCGCTGGGGGACCACGGGCGGCGCGTCCCCGAGGACGTGGCCGTCGTCGGCTTCGACGACAGCGCCCCGGCCCGCCTGAGCCGCCCGGGGATCACCACGATCCGCCAGCCGCTGGAGGAGATGGCCGCCGCGATGGTGCGCCTGCTGCTCCAGCGGATCGAGGACCCGTCGCCGGACCCGACGTCGGTCATCTTCGACCCGGTGCTGGTGCTGCGCGAGTCCGCTTGAGTCTCAGACCTCGTCGCCGACGGTGATGAGCTGCGCCTCGGCCTCGGCGTCGGCGTGCGGGCGCGTCAGGTGCGCGAGGGTCCGCTTCCCGAAGGCCAGCACCGCGATCGACGCGGCGAGGGCCGCCACGGCGAACCAGTACGGGGCGCCGTCGCCCCAGGCCCCGGCGATCGAGCCGGTGACGGCCGGGGCGATCGCGCCGCCGAGGAACCGCACGCCCGAGTACGTGGAGGACGCCACGCCGCGCGGCAGGTCGGTGGCCTCCATGACGGTCTCGGTGAGGGCCGTGTTGAGCACGCCGAGGAACAGGCCCGCGAGGATCACCACGACGACCAGCACCTGCACCGATTCGACGCCGATCCCCATGACTGCCATGCCGACCGCGAGGAGGCCGAACATCGAGTACAGGACCGGGAGCAGTCCGAACCGGCGCGTCAGGATCGGGGCGACGAACACCGAGGTGACCGCGAGCGCCGCGCCCCAGCCGAAGAACACCAGGCCGAGCTCGTGCGCGCCGAAGTCCATGCCGGCCTTCGCGGCCGCGGCCTCGAGCGGGTACGGGGTGTACGCGAGCAGCGTGAAGAACGCGTAGTTGTAGCACAGGGCGGTGCCCGCGAGCGTCAGCAGCGCCGGTTCGCGCACGGCCGCGAGGCCGGCGGTGAACGGCACCGGTTCGGGCTTCGCGTCAGGGGCCTTGAGCAGCACGAGGATCGCGACGAGCGCGATCGCCATGAGCGCGGCCGTGCCGAAGAACGGCCCGCGCCACGAGGCCTCGCCGAGCGCGCCGCCCAGCAGCGGGCCCACGGCCATGCCGATGCCGAGCGCGGCCTCGTAGAGGATCACGGCCTGGCGGGAGCCGCCGCTGGCCGCGCCGACGATCGCGGCGAGCGCGGTCGAGATGAACAGGGCGTTCCCCAGGCCCCAGCCGGCGCGGAAGCCGATGATCTGGCCGACGGTGTCGGAGGCGCCGGCGAGGCCGGCGAAGACCACGATGAGCGCGAGGCCGACCACGAGCGTGCGCTTGACGCCGACGCGGCTGGAGATGAAGCCGCTGAAGAACATCGCGACCGCGGTGATGAGCAGGTAGCTGGTGAACAGCAGCATCGTCTGGGACGGCGAGGCGTGCAGCCCCTCGCTGATGGCGGGCAGGATCGGGTCGACGAGGCCGATCCCCATGAACGACACCGCGCAGGCGAACGCGATGGCCCACACCGCCGTCGGCTGGCGCAGGATCGACGGCTGCTTCGATTCGGGCATTCGGGCGCTTCTTCCTTGTGCACGGGGCGGGGCCCCGGGGTTCATTCCTGGTTGAGCCGGTCGGCGAGCTCCTGGAGCAGGTCGGCGGCCCGGGCGAGCACGGCCAGGTCGGCCTCGCCGAGCGATTCGAGCGCGGGCCGCACCTTCGCGGCGGCGCGCATGCGGAACTCGTGGAGCTCGGCGGCCCCGGCCTCGGTGAGGCTGACGACCGTGGCGCGGGCGTCGGCCGGGTCGGCGCCGCGGGCGACGAGGCCGTCGGCTTCGAGGCGGTTCACGGCGGCGGTCATCGCGGGCTGGGTGATCGCCTCGCGCACGGCGAGCTCGCCGATGCGCAGGTCGCCCTCCTGCTGGAGGTTGGCGAGCGCGCGCAGGGCGATGAGGGACCGCTGCGTGCCGGCCCGGCGCGAGGCGGTGCGCGCGAACCGGCTCCCCTGGGAGACGAGGCGCGCGGCCAGCTGGTCGATGCCCTCGGGGCTCCGTGAAACCATAAGGAAAGTATATACACGCTTTATGCAAACCGGCGACGGCGCGGCGGCGACGACAGGAGCTCCCGCCCACGGAACCCCGACGACAGCACCCGTGACGGCCTCCAACACCAGGGACGCCCGGCGGCGCACCGCCGGGCGTCCCTCTCCGCACCCGTCCCTAGACCACGAGCCCCCAGTAAGCGCCCCAGGGGATCAGCAGCGCCACACCCGCCAGCAGCATCCCGAACCGCACCTGCGAGCCCCCGCTCATCCGGGCCCGGCGCCGCCCCCACTGCACCGCGAGCGCGACCGCCGCGAGCACCGTCACCACCGCCGCGACCTCCAGGACCAGCCACGGCAGCGGCCGCCCCGCGACCACCGGCCCGAGCAGGCTCTGCGCACCGGTGACGAGCATCCAGCCGACGTACCCGGCCGCCAGCACCGGCAGCAGCACCCCGATCGACGCCACCGTGCGCGACGCCCACGTCGCCTCCAGCGGACCCCGCCTCCCGATCCTCCGCACCAGCGCCGCCACCGGATACGCCAGGAACAGCACCGCGAACAGCGCCACCTCCGCGACCAGCGCGTACGCCGTGGCGAACCACGGCGGCGACGCCACCGGCCCGGGCTCGACCGCCGCCGCCGGGATCGGGTCGACCACCACGCCCGACTCGCCGGCCGCGAGGCCGTGGATCCACCCGGTCACGGTGTCGACGTACCCGCCCGGGCTCCGGTCGATCAGATCGCGGTCGTAGTCCTCGCCCTTGGTGCCGTCGACCGTGGGCACCATCCGGTGGTCCACGCCCGGGATCAGTCGCAGCGCGTAGTTCCCGTTCCCGCCCGCGTCGAGCGCGTCCCGGTACCGCTCCATCGTCGGCCCCGACGGCGTGTTCAGGTCGAACTCCGCGAACACCCCGAGGAACGGCCGGTCCAGCTCCCGCAGCGGCGGGAGCGGGTCGTACCCGTGGAGCCGGAACAGGTCGTCGGCCACCAGCGCCGCGATCCACTGCACGCCGAGGGGTTCGCCGAGCCGCTCGTCCACGCCCTGCCGGGCCAGCTCGCTGCGGTTCATCCACGCCTGGGTCGCCTCGGGCGTGAGCGCGCTGCCGCCGGAGGTGATCACGAACGCGGCCGCGTCGGAGCGCGCCGACGCCTCGATCACGGTCCACGCGCCCTCGCTGTGCCCGTGCAGGCCCACCAGGCCGGGGTCCGCCTCGGGCCGGGCGCGGAGCGCCTCGACGGCGGCGTTCGCGTCGTCGGCGAGGTCCGCGACGGACCCCTCGATCTGCGAGTAGCCGTCGTCGCCGCCGCGCTTGTCGTAGATCATCGCCACGATCCCGGCCTCGGCGAACGCCTCCGCGTTCGCGCGGTACCGGTCCCGGTCCGGCCCCGGGCCCGCGCCGTGGACGAGCACGACCCCGGGAAGCCCCTGCGCGCCTTCGGGGGCGATCACGGTCGCGCCGATCTCGCGGTCGCCGCTGGTGAACGTCACCTCCGTCTCGACCAGGCCCGGGGCCTGGGCCGCGGCCGGCGCGGGCGGCGCCAGCGCGACCGCAGCGACGGCCGCGACCGCCACCGCGCCGGTCGTGAACATCGTCTTGAGGGGTGTCATCGCATCGCCTTCCGATGAGGGGGATCTCCTGTTCCCTCAACGTAGGCAGCGGCGCGGGCGCAGAGAATCATGCTGCCCTCCCTCTTGGACCGGGGGTCCGCCTCACCCCCGTGCCGCGCTGGCAGAATGGCCGGGTGCCCATCACCATCGCCCACCTGCGCGAACAGCTCACCGCCTACCTGGACCGCTTCCCCGAGTCCGCCGACGAGGTCCAGCCCCTCCTGGACCTCGACTCCGAGGACGGCTTCGACCGCGCGACGCTGCCCGGCCACGTGACGGCCTCGGCGATCGTCCTCGACGAGTGCGGCGCGGTGCTCCTGATCCACCACCGAGCCCTCGACCGCTGGTTCCAGCCCGGCGGCCACCTCGAACCCGGCGACGAGTCCCTCCCGGCCGCGGCGCTGCGCGAGGCCGTGGAGGAGACCGGCCTCGACCCGATCGGCCTGGAGCTCATCGAGCGGTTCCCGATCCACGTCGACGTGCACCCGATCCCGGCGAATCCGCGCAGAGGCGAAGGCGCGCACGACCACTACGACGTGCGGTACCTGTTCCGCTGCACGCGCGGCGAGCTGCGGCCGCGCACCGAGGAGGTCCACGCCGCCGAGTGGCGGCCCGCGGGCGACCTCGACAGCGCCGTCCTCGTCGAGCGGCTGCGGGCCTACTGACCGCGGCGGCGCGCGGCCAGTTCGCGGTCGACGACGTCGCGGCGGAGCATCCAGTCGAGACCGGAGTTGTGCAGCAGCGCCACCAGCGCCGGCCTGGTGAGGCCGAGGTGGTCGGCGGTCCGGTCGAGGTGCCATTCGTTCGCGGCGAGCGCTTCGAGGAGGCGGCCGCGGCGGACCTGGGTCTCGGAGAGGCGGAACGACTGGAGGAACGCGGGGCGGCCCTTCGCGTCCAGGATCGCCTCGCCCACATGGGTCTCGGTGCCGGCGCTGAACGAGGGCCGGTACCGCACGAGCCGGAAGCCGGCCATCGCGTACGCCTCGGCGAAGTGGTAGTCGGGGCCCAGCAGGCCGCCGGCCAGGGTGCCGTCGTGGAACTCGGCCCAGTCGCGCTGAACGGCCGCGACCTGTGCCCGCAGGTCCGCGATCGAGTCCACTTCGGATGCGTCGAGGCGGGGCTCGAACTCCGGCGCCGAGTGGTACAGCATGGAGTACCGCCAGATCAGCTCCCCGTAGGAGTCCTCGATGAGCGTCGGGTGGAGGGCCCGGTAGTCGTCGGGGTGCGGGGTGACGAGGACGCCGGAGAGGGCGTCGGCGACGTACACGAGCACGCCGCACTGCCCGGGGTGGATCTCGAAGACGCGCAGGGCGTCGCCGAGGCCGTCGACGAGGAATCCCAGGTGGGTGCGGTCGGGTTGGGGCGCGATGCCGTGCCGGAACGCGCGGGTCGACCACTCCTCCCATGCGATGACCGGGGCCTTGAACGCGATCGGCAGGTAGGTCTCCAGGGCGCCGCGGCGGGGGACGAAGCGGACGCGGGTGCGCCGCTCGCCGAACTTCGACTTCGCCCGGGGCCGCCGCGACCCGTGCACCGTGGTCGTCGGCATGCGGAGCGCGGTGCCGAGCTCGGGCACGCCCGAGCCGTCGCCGGTCCACTCGGCGGTGAGGCCGTGCGGCACGTACCAGCAGCCGTCGCGCGGTGTCCCGGTGTCGGCGAGCGCGCCGGGGTGGATGCGCAGCCCTTCCACGGGCCGCTCGCGCACGAGCGGCACCAGCCGGATCTGGCCCCACACCTGGCCGGGCCGGGTCTCCAGGCCCGCGAACGTCAAGCGGCCCACGGTTCCTCCTCCAGCCAGCGCGTCACGCGGGCGTCGACGGCGGCCCGCAGCTCGGCGAGGCCGACCCGGCCGTCGTCGAAGCGCGCGAACGCCACGAGCTCGGGCAGGTCCTCGGCGTCGCGCACGCCCGCGGTCGGCACGCTCGGGGCGAGGCGGCGCACGCCGATGCCGTCGGCGTCGAACACCGGGTTCAGGTGCACGATCGCGGTGCGCCGCTCGGGGTCGAGCCGCGTGGTCCACACCCGCAGGACCTCGGCGGCGAGGCTCGCGGGGGCGTTGTCCCAGCCGTCGGAGACGACGACGAGCGTCTGCGGCGCGGTCTCCAGGGCGTCGACGATCCGCTCGCCGAGCGCGGTGACGCCGCGGGCCCTCACGAGCAGGGGGTCCTCGCTCCCCGACAGCCACAGCGGCCGGTACTCGCCCGCGAGGGCGTCGAGGAGGACGTGCGCGGCGAGCGCCACCACGAGCGGGCGGCGGCGCTTCTCGGTCGAACCGCTCGCGGAGTACGAGTCGTCGAGGACGGCGGCCACGCGGCCCCAGGTGCCGGCCCGGTCCCCGGCGGCCTTCCGAGCGGACGCGCGGAGCGCGCCCAGCAGCTCCTCGCGGCGCTCCTCGCGCTCCCGTTCGGGGATCGCGAGCACGTACGCGGCCAGGCGGGTCAGCGGCATCCGGCCGAGCGCGGCGGCGTCGAGCGCCACGGCCGCGCCGCCGCTGCGCTGGAGCCGCAGGCGCTCGTTCCGGGTGAGCTTCGGGGCGATCTGCTCCAGGAACACCGCGCGCGGGATGCGGTGCCTCGCCGCGAACCCCTCGGCCACGGTGTAGGGCAGCTCGAACACGGCCGCGCGCTCGTAGTGGGCGCGCCGCCAGGTCTCGAACAGCGGCGTCGCGAAGCGGCGCTTCGGGTCGAACAGGAACGCGGCGACCTCGCCCTCCGCGTCGCCGGGCAGTCCGTCGAGGTCGAGGTGGGCGTGCAGGGCCGCGCGCTTGAGCGCGCCGCGGTACTTCACGGCCTCGAACCCGAGGTCGGTGCGGGCCGTCAGCCACTCGCGCATGACCGCGCGGGTGCGCCGGTTGTTGACCTTGGCCTGCTTCAGGGCCGTGAACAGCCGGTACACGCGGTTCACCGGCAGGTCGCGGAGCGCCCGCCGGATGAGCCGGCCCTCGACCGCCCGCTGCGCGGGCGTCGCGTCGGCGCCGGTCTGGAGCAGCCGCAGCACGATCCGCGCCTTGTTCCGGTCGTTGATGCCGAGGGCGAGCACCGCCGCGTACAGGTCGCGGTAGTTCACGAGCATGTACTCGTGCAGGAAGTCCACCGACCACGCCTGCGCCTCGCGGCCGGTGTGGAACTCGTCCTGGCCGGTGGCGGCGACGGCGGCGTTGACGAACAGCAGCACGTCTTCGGCGGCGACGAGGTCGGCGACGGTCTCCATGGGGGCCTTCGGGGTCGGGGGAGCAGGGGTGCCGACCGGGGAATGATGGGCGCGATGGCGAGAGAACGCTCACAAAACGAATCCGGGAATCGCACCCGAGTCCCGCGGTCGGCCCGTCCAATGTAGCGGCCCGCCGCCGCCGCGCGCGAGCGGAAAAACCAGCATCGGGCCGCGCGGACCGACCGCGACGCGACCGATCCCGCGCGCCACGGGCCGGGCGCGGAAAACGGGGCCGCCCGTCCGGGCGGCCCCGTCACCGGGAGCTACAGGCCTGGATCGCGGTTCCACGTCCAGGCGTAGTTCGTGTCCTCGACGTCCAGCGCCGGCTCGCACAGCTCCAGGGGCCGGAACGTGTCGACCATGACGGCCAGCTCGTCGAAGAACTCGGCGCCGATCGAGCGCTCGGGCGCGCCCGGCTGCGGGCCGTGCGTGAACCCGGAGGGGTGCAGCGAGATCGAGCCCTGCTCGATCCCCGATCCGCGCCGCGCCTCGTAGTTCCCGCCGCAGTAGAACATCACCTCGTCGGAGTCGACGTTGTGGTGGTTGTACGGCACCGGGATCGCGTCCGGGTGGTAGTCCACCTTGCGCGGCACGAAGTTGCACACCACGAAGTTCGGGCCCTGGAACACCTGGTGCGCGGGCGGCGGCTGGTGGATGCGGCCGGTGATCGGCTCGTAGTCGTGGATCGAGAACACCCACGGGTACAGGCACCCGTCCCAGCCGGCCACGTCGAACGGGTGGTGCGCGTACGTGAACTTCGTCCACAGGGTCGACGACCCGCGGCCGCGGTGCTGCACGAACACCTCAACGTCCTCGCCCTCGACCAGCAGCGGCTCCTCCGGGCTGCGGAGGTCGCGCTCGCAGTACGGGGAGTGCTCCAGGAACTGGCCGCGCACCGACAAATACCGCTTCGGCGGGGTGATGTGGCCGGTCGACTCCACGACGAGCGTGCGCAGCGGCTCCCCGCCCTGCGGGAGCACGCGGTAGATCGTGGACATCGGCATGACCAGGTAGTCGCCCTGCGCGACGTCGATCGCGCCGAACGAGGTCTCCACGTGCGCCGCACCGGACTCGACGTACAGCAGCTCGTCGCCGATCGCGTTGCGGTACAGCGGCGAGGGCCGATCGGCGACCGCGTACGAGATCCGCACGTCCGCATTGGACAGCAGGTGCTCGCGGCCGAAGACCGCGTCGCCGGCGGCGTCGAGCTTGTGGGTGCGGAAGTGGCGGGGCTTGAGGGGGTGGTTCGGGGACGGCTCGGCCGCCTCGGGGCGGTGCTCGGTGCTCGCGCTGATCGCGGTGGGGCGGAAGCGGTGGTACAGGAGCGAGGAGTCCGAGGAGAAGCCCTCCTGGCCCATGAGCTCCTCGGAGTACAGGCTCCCGTCGGACTGCCGGAACTGCGTGTGTCGCTTGTCGGGGATCTGCCCGACCGAACGGTAGAACGGCACGACGACTCCTTTGTCGGTTCCCGTGGAGGCCGTGGGTGGCGCCTCCAGCACGGTATGACCCGAGGATAACCCCCGCGCAGCCCGATTTCGACCGCTCCGCGCACCGCGTGCGCGGACCGCTGGACCCGCGCGCGCAACGGCTCTAGGCTCTGGACATGGCCGGAGAGATCCCCGCGGCGCTGCGGGACCTGATCGACGACGCCGCGCTCTTCCCGCCCGGGAACGCGCCGCTCGGAGCCGCCGTCCCCGCCCACCGGGGGTACCGGCAGTCCTGGTTCGCCCCGCTCGTCGGCCCGCTCCTCGTCCCGCAGACCCGCCTCGCCGACCTCGACCCCGGCCGGAGCGCGCTGCGGATCGGCGTCATCGTCGACGGCGACCCCGAGGCCCTCCCCGGCGCGCTCGCCGCCCTCGGACCGCACGTCGAGGTCGCCCACTACGAGTCGCGGCACGCCCTCGACCGCCTCGCGCCCCTCACCGGGAAGCCCGTGTACGCGGAGATCCCCCTCGACGACGACGCCCTCGACGCCGTCCGCCCCACCGGGTTCACCCCCAAGTTCCGCACCGGCGGCCCCGACGCCGACTCGTTCCCCGCCCCGGAGGCCCTCGCCGCCGCGATCCACGGGTGCCGCCGCCGCGGCATGCGCTTCAAGCTCACCGCGGGCCTGCACCGCGCCGTCCGCGCCGCCGACCCCGCCACCGGGCACGTCCACCACGGCTTCCTCAACGTCCTCGTCGCCGCCGACGCCGCCGCGGACAACGCCGCCGTCGACGAGATCGCCGCGATCCTCGCCTCCGAGGACGCCGCCGCGCTGGCCGCCCGCGCCAAGCGGCTCCTGGACCGCCCGCGCGTCCTGTGGACCGGCTTCGGCTCGTGCAGCGTCGACGAGCCCCTCACCGACCTGACCGGCCTGGGGCTCCTGCGCAGGCCCTTCCGACGACAAGGAGACCGCGAATGACCGCCACCAGCTGGGTCGAGGGCGCCGACCCCGGCCCGTACGGCCTCGCCCACCTGCCCTACGGCGTCTTCTCCACCAGCAAGGACCCGACCCCGCGCATCGGGGTCCGCATCGGCGACCGGGTGCTCGACCTGCGCGCGCTCGCCACCGGCACGTTCTTCCTGCCGTGGATCCGCCCCGCGTTCCACGACGGCTCACTGAACGCGTTCCTCGCCATGGGCCCGCCCGCGTGGCGCCTCGTGCGCCACCAGCTCACCGAGGTCCTCTCCGACCCCCGCCACCGCGACCGGATCGCGACCCTGCTGACCCCGGCCGACAAGGCCCGCATGCACCTGCCGTTCCGCGTCGCCGACTACGTCGACTTCTACGCCTCCGAGCACCACGCCACGAACCTCGGCCGCCTCTTCCGGCCCGACGCCGAACCGCTGCTGCCCAACTGGAAGCACCTCCCGGTCGGCTACCACGGCCGCGCCGGCACCGTCGTGCCCTCCGGCACGCCCGTGATCCGCCCGCGCGGCCAGCGCAAGACCCCCGACGGGCCCGTCGAGTTCGGCCCGAGCGCCCGCCTCGACATCGAGGCCGAGGTGGGCTTCGTCGTCGGCGTCGGCACCGACCTCGGCACGCCCGTGGGCCCCGACGACTTCGCCGAGCACGTCTTCGGCGCGGTCCTGGTCAACGACTGGTCCGCCCGCGACCTCCAGGCCTGGGAGTACGTGCCGCTCGGCCCGTTCCTCGGCAAGTCCTTCGCGACCTCCGTCGGCCACTGGGTGACCCCGCTCGACGCGCTCGCCGCCGCCAGGACCGCCGCGCCCGTCCAGGACCCGGCCCCGCTCGGGTACCTCCAGGAGGCCGACCGGTTCGCGTACGACCTGTCGCTGTCGGTGCGCTGGAACGGCACCGAGGTCGCCCGCCCGCCGTTCGCGGGCATGTACTGGACCCCGGCGCAGATGCTCGCCCACCTCACGGTCAACGGCGCGTCGCTGCGCACCGGCGACCTGTACGCCTCCGGCACCGTCTCCGGCCCCGAGCCCGGCCAGCGCGGCTCGTTCCTCGAACTCACCTGGGGCGGCCGGGAACCGGTGACCGTGGGGGACGGCGAGTCCCGCGCGTTCCTGGAGGACGGCGACACCGTGACGATCGCGGCCACCGCGCCCGGACCGGACGGCGAGGTCGTCGGCCTCGGCGAGGTCACCGGCACGATCCTGCCCGCCCTCGACTGACCGGGCCCCGATTCCCGCCTCCCGCACCGCCGATCCGGTTATATTCAGGCGCAACGGGACGAAGGGGGCGCCATGGCCGGGGACGTACTCGACGAGGGGACGCGCGCTGACCTCGCGGACTTCTACCGCGACCTGCACGCGCACCCCGAGCTGTCGCTCCAGGAGCACCGCACGGCCGGGAAGGCCGCCGAGGCGCTGCGCGCGGCGGGCTTCGCGACGACCGAGGGCGTCGGCGGCACCGGCGTCGTGGGCGTCCTCGCCAACGGCGAGGGCCCGGTGGTCATGCTCCGCGCCGACTTCGACGCGCTCCCGGTCGAGGAGAAGACCGGCCTGCCGTACGCGAGCGCCGTCCGCGCCACCGACGCCGACGGCCGCGACGTCCCGGTGATGCACGCCTGCGGGCACGACATGCACGCGACGTGCCTCGCGGGCGCCGCCGCGCACCTCGCGCGCACCGCCGACCGCTGGTCGGGGACGCTCCTGGCGGTCTTCCAGCCCGCCGAGGAGCTGGCGCGCGGCGCGCGCGACATGGTCGCGGACGGGCTGTTCACGCGCTTCCCGAAGCCGGACATCGTCCTCGGCCAGCATGTGGCCCCGCTGCCCGCGGGGTTCGTGGGCCACGCGAGCGGCCCGGTCATGGCCGCCTCCGACACCGCGGCCGTCGTCATCCACGGCCGCGGGGGCCACGGCTCCCGGCCCGAGGCCGCGATCGACCCGGTCCTCATCGCCGCGAGCACGGTGGTGCGGCTCCAGGGGATCGTCGCCCGCGAGGTGCCGCCGTCCGAGCCCGCGGTGGTCACCGTCGGCCGCCTCCAGGCCGGCGCCAAGGACAACATCATCCCCGACACCGCGGAGCTGGGGATCAACGTGCGCAGCTACGACGCGAAGGTCCGCGACCGGGTGCGCGCCGCGATCGAGCGGATCGTGGACGCCGAGTCGGAGGCCGGCGCGGCCCCCCACCCGCCCGAGATCACCTGGACCCACAGCGCCCCGCTCCTGGTGAGCGACCCCGACGCGACCGCGGTGACCGTCGCGGCCTTCAAGGAGCACTTCGGGGAGCGGCGGCTCCTGCCGATGCCGCTCGTCGCCGCCAGCGAGGACGTGGGCGTCTTCGGCGCGGCCGCGGGCGCGCCCACGGTGTTCTGGTTCTGGGGCGGGCTCGACCAGGCGACCGCGGTGGCCGCGTTCGAGTCCGGCGACCTGGACGCCCTGCCGGGCAACCACTCGCCGCACTTCGCGCCCGAGATCGAGCCGACGCTCTCCACCGGCGTGGAGGCCCTCGTGGTCGCCGCGCGCCTGTGGCTCGCCGAGCGCGCCCCGGACCTGCCCTAGCGCCCGGCGGCCTCCTTCACCAGCGGCAGCGTGCGGTGGGGGATCTGCTCGGCCAGCGCGATCACGGTGGTGGCGCGCAGGACGCCCTCGCTGGCGAGGACGCGGTCGATGACGTCCTGGAGCTCGGCGTTGGTGCGCGCGACGATCCGGCACAGCATGTCGCCCGCGCCGGTCACGGTGTGCGCCTCCAGCACCTCGGGGATGCGGGCGAGGCGCTGCGCCATGGGCTGGTGGCCGACGGCCTGGCGCAGTTCGAGGGTCACGAACGCGGTCACGGGGTAGCCGAGGGCCGCGGGGTCCACACGGGGGCCGAAGTCGCGCACGACGCCGCGGGCGGCGAGCTTGTCGAGCCGCGCCTGGACGGTCCCGCGCGCGACGCCGAGCCGGCGGGCGCACTCCAGGACCCCGATGCGCGGTTCGGCCTCGAGGAGTTCGATGAGCTTGGCATCGAGGGCGTCGATGCCGGTTCCACTGGTCATGATGACCAGTGTATGCGCCTTCCTACTGGCACATCTGCGCAAGTTGACCAGCTTTCGCGGAACTGCTTGCCCAGTGCCCTGACGTGAACAATGATCAAGGCCACACGGGGGCGCCGCCCCTTCGGGACCAGTCCGCGAGACCGTGCAGGAGGCCGCCATGACCGACACCGCCAGCCGCTCCGCCGACGCCGCGCTCGTCGGCGCCGTCGACCACGACATCCGCGAGGACGCCTTCCCGATCAAGGGCTGGGACCACGTGCGGTACTTCGTCGGCAACGCCCGCCAGGCCGCCCACTACTACTCGACCGCGTTCGGCATGACGCTCTTCGCGTACCGCGGCCCCGAGCAGGGCCACCGCGAGCACGCCGAGTACGCGCTCAAGTCCGGCGGCGTCGTCTTCGTGCTCGCCGGCGGCACCGACGCCGACTCCGAGGCGTCCAGGCACTACGCCCGCCACGGCGACGGCGTCATCGAAATCGCCCTCGAAGTGCCCGACGTGGACGCGAACTACGCGCACGCGGTCGCGCAGGGCGCCATCGCGATCGAGGCCCCGCACGACCTCGCCGACGACCACGGGACCATCCGCCGCGCCGTCATCGGCACGTACGGCGAGACCCGGAACGTCCTCATCGACCGGTCGAGGTACACCGGCCCGTTCCTGCCCGGGTTCGTCGCCGCCGAGCCCATGGTGGCCCCGCCCGAGAAGCGCTTCTTCCAGGCGATCGACCACATCGTCGGCAACGTCGAGCTCGGGAGGATGCGCGAGTGGGTCGAGTACTACGAGCGGGTCATGGGCTTCACGAACATCGTCGAGTTCGTCGAGGACGCCATCGCCACCGAGTACTCCGCGCTCATGAGCAAGGTCGTCGCCAACGGCAACCGCAAGATCAAGTTCCCGATCAACGAGCCCGCCGAAGGCAAGAAGAAGTCCCAGATCGACGAGTACCTGGAGTTCTACGGCGGCCCCGGCGTGCAGCACATCGCGCTCGCCACGAGCGACATCCTCGCCGCGGTCGACGCGATGCGCGAGCGCGGCGTGGAGTTCCTGGAGGCCCCGGACGCCTACTACGAGGACCCGGAGATGCGCGAGCGGATCGGCACCGTGCGGGTCCCGATCGAGGAGCTCCAGCGGCGGCGAGTGCTGGTCGACCGCGACGAGGACGGCTATATGCTCCAGATCTTCACCAAGCCGCAGCAGGACCGGCCCACGATGTTCTACGAGATCATCGAGCGGCACGGGTCGCTCAGCTTCGGCAAGGGCAACTTCAAGGCGCTCTTCGAGGCCCTTGAGAAGGAGCAGGCGAAGCGCGGCAACCTCTGACCGGGGCGGCACGGGCTACAACGGAACACACGGGGAGCGACATGCACGCACCGCACGGGACCGACCTCCACTGCCGCACCTGGCAGACCGAGGCGGCCTACCGGATGCTCCAGAACAACCTCGACCCGGCCGTCGCCGAGCGTCCCGAGGACCTGGTCGTCTACGGCGGCACCGGGAAGGCGGCGCGCAGCCGCGAGGACCTCGCCGCGATCCTGCGGACGCTGCTCACGCTCGCGCCCGACGAGACGCTCCTGGTCCAGTCGGGCCGCGCGGTCGGCGTCATGCGCACCCACGAGTGGGCCCCGCGCGTGCTCATCGCGAACTCGAACCTGGTGCCCGACTGGGCGACCTGGCCCGAGTTCCGGCGCCTCGAATCGCTCGGGCTCACCATGTACGGGCAGATGACCGCCGGGTCCTGGATCTACATCGGCACCCAGGGCATCCTCCAGGGCACGTACGAGACGTTCGCGGCCGTCGCCGCGAAGCGCTTCGGCGGCACCCTGAAGGGCACGCTGACGCTCACCGCCGGGTGCGGCGGGATGGGCGGCGCGCAGCCGCTCGCGGTGACCATGAACGACGGCGTGTGCCTCATCGTCGAAGTGGACCCGCACCGCCTCCGGCGGCGCGTCGAGACCCGCTACCTCGACACGGTCGCGGCCGACCTGGACGACGCCGTCGCCCAGGCCCTGGCCGCCAAGCGGGCCGGGGAGGCGAAGTCGATCGGCCTGGTCGGCAACGCCGCCGAGGTCCTGCCCGAGCTCCTCGCGCGCGGCGTCGAGGTCGACATCGTCACCGACCAGACCTCCGCCCACGACCCGCTGTCCTATGTGCCCGCCGGGGTGGACCTCGAGGACGCCGCCGACCTCGCGAAGGGCGACCCGGAGACGTTCACCGACCGCGCCCGCGAGTCCATGGCCCGCCACGTGGAGGCCATGGTCGGCTTCCTCGACGCGGGCGCCGAGGTCTTCGACTACGGCAACTCGATCCGCGGCGAGGCCCTCGCGGGCGGCTTCGCCCGCGCCTTCGACTTCCCCGGGTTCGTGCCCGCCTACATCCGGCCCCTGTTCTGCGAGGGCAAGGGCCCCTTCCGGTGGGCCGCGCTCTCGGGCGACCCCGCCGACATCGCCGCCACCGACCGGGCCGTGCTCGACCTGTTCCCCGAGAACCGGTCCCTGCACCGCTGGATCTCCCTCGCCCGCGAGCGCGTCGCGTTCCAGGGCCTCCCGGCCCGGATCTGCTGGCTCGGCCACGGCGAGCGCGACGTCGCGGGCGTGCGCTTCAACGAGATGGTCGCCGACGGCACCCTCAAGGCGCCGGTCGTCATCGGCCGCGACCACCTCGACTGCGGCTCGGTCGCCAGCCCCTACCGCGAGACCGAGGCCATGAAGGACGGTTCGGACGCGATCGCCGACTGGCCCCTGCTCAACGCCCTCGTCAACACCGCGTCGGGCGCGAGCTGGGTCTCGATCCACCACGGCGGCGGCGTCGGCATCGGCCGCTCGATCCACGCCGGGCAGGTCACCGTCGCCGACGGCACCGCGATGGCCGCGCAGAAGCTCGAACGCGTCCTCGCCAACGACCCCGCGATGGGCGTCATCCGCCATGTCGACGCCGGCTACGAGGAGGCCGACCGCATCGCCGCGGACCACGGCGTCCGCATCCCCAACCGGGAGTCCTGAATGGACGCCACGGGGTTCCGGCGGCTCTGGGACGAGATCGCCGGCGTCGGCCGCGCCGAGTCGGGCGGCTACCTGCGATTCTCCTGGAGCGAGAGCGACCTCGCGCTCCGCGGCTGGTTCGACGCCCAGGCCGCCGCCCGCGGCCTGCGCACCGAGACCGACCGCAACGGCAACCGGTACGCCTGGTGGGACGCCGGCACCGGCCCGGCCGTGCTCACCGGCAGCCACTTCGACGCCGTCCCTCACGGCGGCGCCTACGACGGCCCGCTCGGCATCGTCGCCGCGTTCCTCGCCGTCGACGAGCTCCGCGCCGAAGGGTTCGAACCCGCGCGCCCCATCGTGATCGGCGCGTTCACCGAGGAGGAGGGCGGCCGCTTCGGCGTGCCCTGCCTCGGCACCCGCCTCATGGCCGGCGTCGTCGACCCCGACCGCGCCCGCGCCCTCACCGACCCCGGCGGCACCACGCTCGCCGACGCCATGCGCGCGGCCGGCGCCGACCCCGACGCGCTCGGCCCCGACCCCGAGCGCCTCGCCTCGATCGCCGCGTTCGTCGAACTCCACGTCGAGCAGGGCCGCAACCTCGACGCGCCCGTCGGCGTCGCCAGCGCGATCTGGCCGCACGGGCGCTGGCGCATGACGTTCACCGGCGCCGCCGACCACGCCGGGACCACGCGCCTGCCCGACCGCCGCGACCCGATGCTCACCTTCGCGTTCGCGGTCCTCGCCGCCCGCAAGGAGGCCCGCCGCGCCGGGGGCCTCGCCACCGTCGGCCGCGTCGAGGCCGTCCCCAACGCCACCAACGCCATCGCCTCCCAGGTCACCGCCTGGCTCGACTCGCGCGCCCCCGACGAGGCCGTGCTCGCCGAGATCCTGGGCGGCGTCACGGCCAAGGTCGCCGAGCGCGCCGAGCGCGACGGCACCCGCTTCGCGATCGCCCCCGAATCGGAGACCCCGATCGTCGAGTTCGACGCCTCCCTGCGCGACCGGCTCGCCGCCCTCCTCGGCGGCGTCCCGGTCCTGCCCACCGGCGCCGGCCACGACGCGGGCGTCCTCGCCGCGCACGTGCCGACCGCGATGCTGTTCGTGCGCAACCCCACCGGCGTCTCCCACGCCCCCGGCGAAGGCGCGAGCGACGAGGACTGCGCCGCCGGCGTCGACGCCCTCGCGGCGGTGCTGCGGGACCTCGCGTGCTGACCTACTGGGCCCGGCACGCCCGCCTCCCCGGAGGGATCGCCGACGCGGTCGCCGTCGACGTCGCCGACGGCCGCATCACCGCCGTCACCCCCGGGGCCGCCCCGCGCGGCGAGATCCTCGGCGGCCTCGTCCTCCCCGGCTTCGCGAACACGCACTCCCACGCGTTCCACCGCGCCCTGCGCGGCCGCACCCACGACGCCGCCGGCAGCTTCTGGACCTGGCGAACCGGCATGTACGCCCTCGCCGACCGCCTCGACCCCGACTCCTACCACCGGCTCGCGCGCGCCGTCTACGCCGAGATGGCCCTCGCCGGGATCACCGGCGTCGGCGAGTTCCACTACCTCCACCACCAGGCCGGCGGGCGGCCCTACGCCGACCCGAACGCCATGGGCGAAGCCCTCATCCAGGCCGCCGCCGACGCGGGCATCCGCATCACCCTCCTCGACACGCTGTACCTCTCCGGCGGCTTCGGGAAGCCCCTCGAACCCGCGCAGCAGCGCTTCGGCGACACCGGCCTCGAAGGCTGGCTCGACCGCGTCGAACTCCTCAAGCCCGGCGCCCACGCCCGCATCGGCGGCGCCGTCCACTCCGTGCGCGCCGTGCCCGAAGAGGCCGTCGCCGCGTTCGCGTGCTCCACCGAGGGCCGCCCCGTGCACGTGCACCTCTCCGAGCAGCGCGCCGAGAACGACGCCTGCCGCGCCGAGCACGGCTGCACCCCCACCGAGCTCCTCGAACGCTGCGGGCTCCTCGGCCCCGACCTCACCGCCGTCCACGCCACGCACCTCACCGAGCACGACGTCGAGCTCCTCGCGCGCTCCGGCACCGGCGTCGCCTTCTGCCCCACCACCGAACGCGACCTCGCCGACGGCATCGGCCCCGCCCGCGCGCTCGCCGACGCCGGGGTCCCCCTCTCGCTCGGCACCGACTCGAACGCCGTGATCGACATGTTCGAGGAGGCCCGCGCCCTCGAGATGCACGAGCGCCTCGTCAGCGAGGAGCGCGGCCGCTTCACCGCCGACGCCCTCCACACCGCCGCCACCGGCCACGACGCCCTCGGCTTCCCCGACGCGGGCCGCATCGAACCGGGCGCGCGCGCCGACCTCGTGGCCGTCGCCCTCGACACGCCGCGCACCGCCGGGGCCCGCCCCGACGGCGTCCTCTACGCCGCGGGCGCGGCCGACGTCACCGACGTCGTCGCCGACGGCCGCCACATCGTCCACGAGGGACGCCACCGGTACATCGACGCCGGGGCCGAACTCCGCGAAGCGATCGGGGAACTCTGGCGATGAGCCTGCTCATAGACGGCATCGGCGAACTCTTCACCGCCGACGACGACGGCACCGTCCACTACGACGCCGCGATCGTCGTCGAGGACGGCAGGATCGCCTGGGTCGGCCACCGCCTCAACCGGCCCGCCGCCGACGAGCGCATCGACCTCGGCGACCGCGCCGTCGTCCCCGGGTTCGTCGACTCCCACGCGCACCTGGTCTTCGCGGGCGACCGCGCCGCCGAGTTCGACGCCCGCATGAGCGGCGAGCCCTACGACGGCGGCGGCATCCGCACCACCGTCGCCGCCACCCGCAACGCGGGCGACGAGCGCCTGCGCGGGAACGCCGCCCGCCTCACCGCCGAGATGCTCCGCCAGGGCACCACCACCGTGGAGATCAAGTCCGGGTACGGGCTCACCGTCGAGGACGAGGCCCGGAGCCTGCGCATCGCCCGCGAGTTCACCGACGAGACCACGTACCTCGGCGCGCACACCGTCCCCGCGGGCGCCGATCCGGACGAGTACACCGCGCTCGCCGCCGGGCCCATGCTCGACGCCTGCGCGCCCCACGCGACATGGGCCGACGTGTTCTGCGAGCGCGGCGCCTTCGACGCCGACCAGGCCCGCGCCGTCCTCACCGCGGCCGCAGCGAAGGGCCTGGGCCTGCGCGTCCACGCCAACCAGCTCACCGAGGGCCCCGGCGTGCGCCTCGCCGTGGAGCTCGGCGCCGCCTCCGCCGACCACTGCACGCACCTGTCGGACGCCGACGTCGACGCGCTCGCGAACTCGTCCACCGTCGCCACCCTCCTGCCGGGCGCGGAGTTCTCGACCCGGTCGCCTTACCCGGACGCGCGCCGCCTCATCGACGCCGGCGCGCGCGTCGCCCTCGCCACCGACTGCAACCCCGGCTCCTCGTACACCAGCAGCATGGCGTTCTGCATCGCGCTCGCCGTCCGCGAGATGCGCATGACGCCCGCCGAGGCGCTCGAAGCGGCCACCGCGGGCGGCGCGGACGCGCTGCGGCGCACCGATATCGGCCGCGTCGCCGTCGGGGCCCGCGCCGACCTGGTCGTCCTCGACGCCCCCTCCCACGTCCACCTGGCCTACCGGCCCGGGACGCCCTTGACCCACACCGTCATCCGCGGCGGCCGCGTCGTGCACCCGAGCGGCGCGGACCCGATCGCCGTGCACCAGAGCGCCGCATAACCGCGCCACCGGCGCCGTCACCAGAGGAGCAGCGATGTCCACCGTCCACGTGAAGCCGGTCCCCGTGTCGCCCGAGGAGGTCGTGGCGGTCGCCCGCGACCGGGCCCGGGTCGTCGTCGACGCCGAGGCCCGCGAGGCCATGGCCGCGAGCCGCGCGATCGTCGACGCGATCGACCGCGAAGGCCGCCCCGTCTACGGCGTCTCGACCGGGTTCGGGGCCCTCGCGAACACGTTCGTCGCCCCCGAGCGCCGCGCCGAGCTCCAGCACGCGCTCATCCGCTCGCACGCCGCGGGCGTCGGCGACCCGATGCCCGTCGAAGTGGTGCGCGCGATGATGCTGCTGCGCCTGCGCTCGCTCGCCATGGGCCGCTCCGGGGTCCGCCCCGAGGTCGCCGACGCGCTCGCCGCGCTCCTCAACGCCGACGTCACGCCGTGGGTCCCGCGGCACGGGTCCCTCGGGGCCTCCGGGGACCTCGCGCCCCTGGCGCACTGCGCGATGGTCCTCCTCGGCGAGGGCTGGGTCCGGGCCGAGGACGGGACCCGTGCGGAGGCGGGCCCGGTCCTGGAGGCGAAGGGCCTGGCCCCGATCACGCTCTCCTCCAAGGAGGGCCTGGCGCTCATTAACGGCACCGACGGGATGCTCGGCATGCTCCTGCTCGCCGTCGCCGACCTGCGCCACCTCCTGACCATGGCCGACGTGTGCGCCGCGCTCTCGAACGAGGCGATGCTCGGCTCCGACCGGCCGTTCCAGCCCGAGCTCCACGAGATCCGCCCGCAGCCGGGCCAGGCGATGAGCGCCGCGAACATCCACCTGCTGCTCCAGGACTCCGAGGTCATGGACTCCCACCGCAACGACCTCGCGCACGCCGTCCAGGACGCGTACTCGATGCGCTGCGCCCCACAGGTCGCCGGCGCCGCCCGCGACGTGCTCGACTACGCCGAGACCGTGGCCGCCCGCGAGCTCCTGTCCGTGGTCGACAACCCGGTGGTCCTCCCGGACGGCCGCGTGGAGTCCACCGGGAACTTCCACGGCGCCCCGCTCGGGTACGCCGCCGACTTCCTCGGCATCGCCGCCGCCGACGTCGGCTCGATCTCCGAGCGCCGCGTGGACCGCCTCCTGGACGTCACGCGCTCGCGCGGCCTCCCGGCGTTCCTCAGCCCCGACCCCGGTGTCAACTCCGGCCTCATGATCGCGCAGTACACGGCCGCGGGGATCGTCGCCGAGAACCGCCGCCTCGCCTCGCCCGCCTCCGTCGACTCCGTCCCCACCTCGGGGATGCAGGAGGACCACGTCTCGATGGGCTGGGCCGCGGGCTGCAAGCTGCGCACGATCATCGACAACCTCGGGACGCTCCTGGCCGTCGAACTCCTCGCCGGGGTCCAAGGGCTGCAACTGCGCCAGCCCCTCATCCCCAGCCCGGCCGCCCGCGCCGCCATCGCCGCGGTCGCCCCCATCGCCGGCAAGCCCGGCCCCGACCAGTTCCTCGCCCCCGTCATCGAACAGGTCAAGCACCAGCTCCAAGGCCCCGCCCTCCGCGCCGAGATCGAGGCAGCGGTGGGTTCCCTCGCGTGACCGCATGCGGAGCGGCCCGGCGGATCTCCGCCGGGCCGCTCCGCGTCGGCAGGCCGGTCGAAGGGTCAGTCGAAGGGATTGAGGATGCGCACGCCGGTCCGCTCGAAGTCCCTGACGTTGCGGGTCACCAGGACCATGTCGTGGACGATCGCGGTGGCGGCGATGAACGCGTCGATGACCGGAAGCGGCTCCGGGTCGTTCAGCTCTCCCCAGACGTTGGCGATGTCCGCCGTGACCGGCAGGATCCGCGACTCATAGGGTGCCAGGAGCCGGTCGAGCCACCGGTCCAGGGCGGCCGCCCGCTCGGCGTCCTTGCGGCGCAGCCGCGCCAGGCCCTTGCGGAACTCCGCGACGGTCATGACGCTCAGGTGCAGATCGGTGTCGGCGGCGGCGTCGTACCAGCGCTCGACCCGGGGGTTCGGGCGGGCCTTGCGCAGTTCGCTCAGGATGTTGGTGTCGAGCAGGTACTTCACAGATCGAGCCCCAGGTCCCGCTCCTGGGGGAGTTCCCGGCGGAGGTCCGAGGTGTCGGGGAAGTCGTCGACGAAGGGGGGTTCGCGCAGCAGCTCCTTGAACGAGGGCGCCCCGGCCAGGCGCCGGTACTCCTCGACGCTGAGGATCACGGCCTCTTCATGGCCGTGCCGCGTGATGAACTGGGCGCCTTCGGTCTTGGTGGCGCGGACCAGCTCGCTGAAGCGCTTCTTGGCGTCCTGTACCTGCCAGTGCATCGTCCCACCCCCGCTCTTCCGGAAAGTCTGACCAGTCTGACTATAATTTAGCACGTTCACGGGCTGTTGAACGACGCTCGAGGGCGCGCGGTCGCGGCCGTGTGCGGCGGGGCACAGCGACAGCGGCACCGTATCGGCGACTCCCCTTGGAGGAACACATGACCGAGACCCCCATCGCCGGCGCAGGCGTGCACGAGTACCTGGCCGCGCAGGCGGCGACGCTGATCGCCATGCGCGAGCCGGTGATCGCGCGCGAAGCGGACGCGGTGCACCGGATGCGGGTGGCGACGCGGCGGCTGCGGTCGGTGCTGTCGACGTACGGGTCGCTGTACGCGGCGGTGCCGTTCAAGCGGCGGCGCCTGCGCTGGCTGGCCGACGAGCTCGGGACGGTCCGGGACCTCGAAGTGCTGCGGATGCGGTTCGCCAAGCGCCTGGGGGACGAGCGGCCGGAGTGGTTCACCGAGCTCGAGGCGAAGGAGCGGGACGCGTACGGTCCGCTCGCGGAGGTGTGCGGGCGGGAGCGGACCCGCAGGCTCCTCGCCGCGGTCGAGGCGCTGGCCGCGTACCCGGAGTTCACTCCCGCGGCGGCGCTGCCGGCCGACGAGGTGCTGGGGCCGGTCGTGGAGCGCTCGCGACTGGCGATGACGCAGGCGGTCGAGGCGATCGCCGGCGCGGCCGACGCCGACGAGGCCCGGCACCGGGCCCGCAACGCGGCCAAGCGGACCCGCTACACCGCCGACGCCGCGGCGTTCCTCGGCGAGGAGACCGCGGCGGTCGCGGCCGAGGCCAAGCGGATCCAGAACCGGTTCGGGCGCTGCCAGGACGACATCGTGGCGATCCGGTACCTTGAGGCGCACGCGCCGGACTCGCCGCTCCTGGAGGACGAGCGCCGCCGATACGCCAAGCACGTCGCGCGCGCGGAGGAAGCGCTCAGCGCCGCCTAGAGCGCGAACGGAAGCGGCCCGACGGAGATCCGTCGGGCCGCTTCGGCGTCGCAGGGGCGGGAGGGGGCGGGCTACAGGCCCGAGAGCTTCTGACCGGCGCGGATGACGGCCATGCCGAGCCGGTCGCCGGGGCGGCGTCCCAGACGCTCTATCGGGCCGGACACCGAGATGGCGGCGACGACCCGGCCGGTCTTGTCGCGCACGGGGGCGGAGACGCTGACGACGCCGGGTTCGCGCTCGGCGACCGACTGCGCGAAGCCGCGGCGGCGGACCTCGGCGAGGGTCTTGGAGGAGAAGCGGCACTTCGGCAGCAGGGGGAGGATGCCCTCGGGCGGTTCCCAGGCGAGGAGCACCTGGGCGCCGGACCCGGCGGTCATCGGCAGGGCCGCGCCGATCGGGACGGTGTCGCGCAGCCCGGAGGCGCGCTCGGCCGCGGCGACGCACACGCGCTCGTCCGCCCTGCGGCGGTAGAGCTGCGTGGACTCGCCGGTCTGGTCCCGCAGCAGGTTGAGGACCGGTTCGGCCGCGCTGAGCAGGACGTCGGCCGTGGACCCCGCGAGCTCGCCGAGCTTCGGACCGGGGCGCCAGCGCCCTTCGTGGTCGCGCTGCAGCATCTCGTGGGCCTCCAGGGCCTGCGCGAGCCGGTGGGCCGTGGCCCGGGGCAGACCGGTCTCGTGCACGAGCTCAGCCAGGCTGGCGCCGTTGGTGCATGCCGTGAGGATGAGCACCGCCTTGTCGAGGACGCCCACTCCGCTGATAGTATTCGTTCTCACGAGCTGAACATTACCTCCCATATTTCGAGAAGTCCAACGACTGGGAACAGAGATGTCACGTACACCACAAGAAGCTGAGGGCGCCCGACCGCGCACCCTCGCCGAGAAGGTCTGGAACGCCCATGTGGTCCGCACCGGAGGCCAGCAGCCGGACCTGCTCTACATCGACCTGCACCTCCTCCACGAGGTGACCAGCCCCCAGGCCTTCGACGGCCTGCGGCAGGCCGGGCGCAAGGTCCGCCGGACCGATCTCACGATCGCGACCGAGGACCACAACACGCCCACCGACAACCTCTTCACCATCGCGGACCCCACCAGCCGCAAGCAGATCGAGACCCTCCGCGCCAACTGCGAGGAGTTCGGCGTCCGCATCCACTCGCTGGGCGACGCCAACCAGGGCGTGGTCCACGTCGTGGGACCCCAGCTGGGACTCACCCAGCCGGGCATGACCGTCGTCTGCGGCGACTCCCACACCTCCACGCACGGCGCGTTCGGCTCGATCGCGTTCGGCATCGGCACCAGCGAGGTCGAGCACGTCCTCGCCACGCAGACCCTGCCGCAGGCGAAGCCCAAGTACATGGCCGTCACCGTCAACGGCTCCCTGCCCGAGGGCGTGTCCGCCAAGGACCTCATCCTCAAGATCATCTCGATCACCGGCACCGGCGGCGGCAAGGGCCACATCGTCGAGTACCGCGGGCAGGCCATCGAGGAGCTCTCGATGGAGGGCCGCATGACGGTCTGCAACATGTCGATCGAGTGGGGCGCCAAGGCCGGCATGATCGCCGCCGATGAGAAGACCTTCGAATACGTCCAGGGCCGCCCCCACGCCCCCAAGGGCGAGGACTGGGACGCCGCCGTCGAGTACTGGAAGACCCTCACCACCGACGAGGGCGCCGTGTTCGACAAGGAGATCGTGATCGACGCGGCCACCCTGAGCCCGTTCGTCACCTGGGGCACCAACCCCGGCCAAGGCGTCGAGCTCTCCGGGCAGGTCCCCGACCCGGCCGCGTTCGACGACGCCATCGAGCGCACCACCGCCGCGAACGCCCTGGAGTACATGGGCCTCGAGGCGGGCACGCCCATGCGCGAGATCGGCGTGGACGTGGTCTTCCTCGGCTCCTGCACCAACGGCCGCATCGAGGACCTCCGCACCGCCGCCGACGTCATCAAGGGCCGCAAGGTCGCCGACACCGTCAACATGATGGTCGTCCCCGGCTCCGCCAAGGTCCGCGAGCAGGCGATCGAAGAGGGCCTGGACAAGGTCTTCATCGAGGCCGGCGCCGACTGGCGCTTCGCCGGCTGCTCCATGTGCCTGGGCATGAACCCGGACCAGCTGACGCCCGGCCAGCGGGCCGCCTCGACCTCGAACCGCAACTTCGAGGGCCGCCAGGGCAAGGGCGGGCGCACCCACCTGGTGTCCCCGGCCGTCGCCGCCGCCACCGCCGTCTCCGGGCACCTCGCCAGCCCGGCGGACCTGTAAGGAAGGGCAAGGGACATGGACAAGTTCACGACCCACACCGGGCGCGTGGCCCCGCTGCGCCGCTCGAACGTCGACACCGACCAGATCATCCCGGCCGTCTACCTCAAGCGGGTCACCAAGACCGGCTTCGAGGACGGCCTGTTCGCCGAGTGGCGCGAGGACGAGAAGTTCCTGCTGAACCAGGACGAGTACAAGTCCGCGACGATCCTCGTCACCGGCACCGAGTTCGGCACCGGCTCCTCCCGCGAGCACGCCGTCTGGGCCCTGAAGGACTACGGCTTCAAGGCCGTCGTCGCGCCCCGCTTCGGCGACATCTTCCGCGGCAACTCCCTCAAGAACGGTCTGTTGACTGTGGAGCTGCCCGAGGCCGCCGTGGAGGAGCTGTGGCTCCGCGCCGAGCTCCACCCGGACGCCGAGGTCACCGTGGACCTGGTCGAATGCGAAGTCCGTGCGGGCGACCGCACCTGGTCCTTCGAGTTCGACGAGTTCCTGCGCTGGCGGATGATGGAGGGCCTCGACGACGTCGCGCTGACCCTCCGGGACGAGGCGAAGATCGCCGCGTTCGAATCGAACCGGGATGCTTGGCGGCCTAGGACTCTCCCCGCCGCCGTGTAGACCGCACAACTCGATCTTCTTAGCCTTCACGTACGGAGCCGGTGGCGCTGCCACCGGCTCCAGGCGTGTTCCGGGCCCTCCCAACGGGGTTGCGAGCGTCGATTTCGGGCACCCGAATAAAAATTCCTTGCGACACAACGGGTCGATTTTCGCGGAAACAGTTGCGTTCGCTTTCGAAACGTCATAACGTGCGCTTAACAAGCTGGTATGGCTCCAGAACCTTATCGGGAGGGTAGGACTCGTGAACAAGGCAGAGTTCGTCGATCGGATCGCCGCTCGCACTGGCGACCGGGCCGCTGCGAAAGAAGTCGTGGATGTGGCGATCGACGAGATACAGCGCGCGGTGGTGAAAGGGGAGAAAGTCTCCTTCGCCGGTTTCGGCGTCTTCGAGAAGCGCCAACGCGCCGCTCGCATGGCCCGCAACCCGCGCACGGGTGAGGCCGTCAAGGTCAAGAAGACCGTCGTGCCGGCCTTCCGGCCGGGTACCGGGTTCAAGGAGCTCGTGACCGGCAGGCGCAAGGCGGCCAAGTCCGCCCCCGCCGCCAAGAAGGCCGCGCCTGCGAAGAAGGCCGCCACCGCCAAGAAGGCGACGACGGCCAAGAAGGCCGCCAAGAAGACCACGCGCGCCGCCTCCACGGCCGCGCGCTCGACGACCACGAGCCGCGTGGCCGCCAAGAAGACCACCACCGCCAAGAAGGCGGCGCCGGCGAAGAAGGCCGCCACCGCCAAGAAGGCCGTGCGCAAGACCGCGGCCACCAAGAAGGCCACGCCCGCGAAGAAGACCGCGGCGAAGAAGACCACGAAGCGCGGGCGCAGCTTATGCCGTGCCCCGAACCGGTTCGGGGCACGGTGGAGCACCCGTCCGACTCGCACGGGGAAGAGGGCATTCAGGAGCCGCCTGAATGCCCTCGCTGCTTTCCCGGATCGGGCCGCCGAGGGGGCGGCCGGGACTACGACTCGGTGTCGCCGAAGACCGCCGCGGAGAAGTCATTCGCGAACTTCCCCTCTGGATCGACTCGCGCGCGGAGTTTCGCGAAGTCGCCCATTCGCGGATAACGCGAGCGGACCTCATTCATTGGTATCGAAAACAATTTGCCCCAATGCGGCCGTGCAGAAAACGGTTCCAATACCGTTTCCACTGCCGCCATCACGGGCGCGACCGCATCGTGGTCGCCGATCCACGTGAAGTGCAGCCCCACGGTGTCGCGGCCGAACGCCGGCGACAGCCACAGCCCGTCCGCGGCCATCGTCCGCACCTCGGAGATCAGGAGCACCGGCGCGAGCAGGTCCCCGATGCCCGCCAGGGCCTCCAGCGCCGCCGTCGCGTGCACGCGGTCGACCAGGTACTCCGACTGGAGCTCGTCGCCCGCGCTGGGCGTGAACTCGGGCCTGAAGTGCGGCAGCCGCTCGTGCCACGGGCCCGTCTGGCCCTGCTGCACGGTGCACGCCGCCGGGTCCACGCCCGGCACCGGGTGCCGCGGCCCGTCCGCGAGCGGCGCCCCGAACCGGTTGGCGGGCGGGAACGGGTGCGTCTGGTCGGAGGTGCGCTGCTTGACCCAGAACTGGAACTCGGGCGCGGCGCCCCAGGGCGTGAACAGGCTCGTGGAGTACGCCGCGCCCGTCAGCTCGTCGAAGTGCGCGAGCACCGCGTCCAGGCCCAGCCCGTCGTACACGTACTGGCGCATCTCGAAGGCCGGCAGGAGGTCCAGCGTCACCGAGTGGACGACCCCCAAGGCCCCCAGGTGGACCACCGAGCCCGCGAAGTCCTCGTCGCCGCGCCTGACGGTGCGCAGCTCCCCGTCGGGGCCGATGAACTCGACCGCGGCCACCGCCGTCCCCAGGTTCCCGTTGCGGTCCCCGGATCCGTGCGTGCCCGTGGCGATCGAGCCCGCCACCGAGATGTGCGGCAGCGACGCCATGTTGTGCAGCGCGAACCCGGCCCGGTGCACCGCGGCGCTCAGCGCCGCGTAGGTGAGCCAGCCCGCGGCCCGCACGGTCCCCTTGAGGATGTCCAGCTCCGCGAACGGCTCCATGCCCGCCAGCGACATCATGACGTCGCCGGAGGCCGCGATCGTGTTGAACGAGTGGCCCGATCCGAGCACCCGCAGGCGGTCCGCGCCGGCCACGGCCGCGCGCGCCTCGTCGAGCGTCGCGGGCGCCTCGAAGCGGGCGGGGGAGAAGTCGATGTTCCCGGCCCAGTTGTGCAGCGGGGTTGGGGCGCGGTCGGCCACGGCGACGATCCTCCTTGACGGCGCCCAGCGGCGCACGGGTGCGGTTGCGCGGGCAACGGTACCGCGCGCCGCGCCCCGGAGGGCCCGGACGCCCGTCCTGCGGATCAGGCGGCGACCGGTCCGATCCGCAAGGGGAGGCCTAGAGCCGCTCGATCCCCACGAGCTTCTGGCCCGACAGCGACAGCACCCACGCCTCGCCCGGCCGCGTCGACACGTCGGGCGCCTCGACGCCGTCCTCGTCGGCGAGGATCGCCACGGTGTCGCACACGACCTCCGGCTCCGCGCAGACGATCACGGCGCCCCCGCCGCCCGCGAGCTCGCGGATGCGCGCGCTGGAGCGCTCGGGATTGCGCCCGTGCGCCTCGGTGTCGAACACCGAGTCCCCGGACAGCGTGCAGCGCACCGCCTGCGCGATCGGCTCCACCGTCTGCACGCTCGCCCGCCCGGTCGCGGTGAACGCCCGGTCCGGCTGGTACAGCGAGGCGAGCGCCGCCAGGCGCACCGCCTGGTCCTGCCCGCGGGCGCTCAGCGGCCGCGTCACCACGGGCCCGTCCCACTCCTGCTCGACCTCCGCCGGCGCCGCCAGGAGCACCGTGGAGGTGACGGCGGGGAGCGCCGCGAAGGCCTTGAGCACCTCCTGGTCCCGCGGGCGCGTCAGCGCCTCCCGGGCCTCGGCGAGGGTCAGCCAGCGGCGCTCGCCGATCTCGTCGTCGGCGGTGAACACGGCGTCGGGCTTCTCGGTGCGCATCGACCAGTAGTCGACCCACTTGAGCACGTCCCCTTCGGGATTGGGGAGCACGTACGAGGCCCGGCACAGCCACAGCTGGGGGATCACCGGGATGCCGGTCTCCTCCTCGACCTCGCGGCACGCGGCCGCGAGCGGGTGCTCGCCCGGGTCGAGCTTGCCCTTCGGCAGCGACCAGTTCCCCACCCTGGGCCGCCACACCGCGACCACCTCGACCAGACCGCGCTCGCCGTTGCGCCACAACAGGCCGCCGGCGGCGGCCACCCGCCTCTGCGTACCGCTCACGCCTCTAACGGTACTGGGACACGCCCACCTGCGGGAAGCTCGCCACACGCGTGGAGGACCCTAGGGCCGCATGGTCAGGATGCGCACGGCGACCACTGTCCCGTCCTGGTCGGTTTCGAGCGAAATGCGCTGCCCCGGCCGGAGGAAGCGCAGCCCGGAGACGGCGAAGGCCGCCGCGTCGAAACCGACGCGGCGGCCGCTGTCGAGGACGACCTCGCCGGAGGTGTCCTCGTTGAAGTTCGAGACGGTGCCCTGCATGGCTTCAGCATGGACCAGGAGGGCGCTGAAAGGCCAGAGGCGGGCGGTCGCTTCCGGCTGTAACTTCCGGACCGGCCTGCTTCCGGCTGTGCTGCTGGACCGGAACTACTTCCGGCTGTACCTCTGGACCGGAACTACTTCCGGATCTGGCGCCGCTCCGAGCCGCCGATGGCCTTGTAGCCCTTGTAGCCGAACCAGCCGATGACGCCGATGATGCCGACGACGAGCGCGAACTTGATGAGGCCGCCGAGGAACGCGAAGGCCGCGCCGATGATGGTCGCCACGAGCCAGATCGCGATGATGGCACCGCCGAACAGGGCCGCGAGCCAGCCGAAGAGACGCCAGTTCATGTCACTCACTCCGAGACGAGTCGTATTCCGGGCCGACTGGGTTCGGTCGGCCTGCTAGATGTCACATTGACTCTATGATGACATCATAACCGGTCCGGCGCAAGCCCGGCGTCCCCGTGGCGGCCCCGTCCACCGCGCCGCGTACCTGCGGCTTCACGCCGCGTGAGGCGGACCCCTCGCCCGGGGAGTCACACCCCACCCCCCGCTTCCCGTCGCCCGAGCGCGCCGGTGCGGGCGTTAGAGTGCAGTGCACTGACGATCCGTACCCAACGGCACCGGCCGAGCCCCCTGCGGCCCGCGCCCCCCGAGAAAGCGAGCCAGCAGGTGACCGAGCCGAGGCCCGAGGCGCAGTACACCTTCCGCCGCCGCGGCGGCGACCGCATCCCCGCCGACGTCCAGGTCTACGCGAACATCGTCAAGGGCGCGACGCTCGGACTCAGCCGCCGCGAGTGGTCCGGCATGGAGCACATCCCTCTCGAGGGCCCCGCGATCCTGGTCTGGAACCACTACTCCGACATCGACCCGCTCATGGTCGTCCACTACGTGTACAACGCCGGGCGCCATCCGCGGTTCCTGCTCAAGGAGTCGATCGTCAAGGTCCCCGTGGTCGGCGCGATCCTCAAGCGCTCCGGGCAGATCCCGGTCAAGCGCGGCAGCGCCGAGGCCGCCGACTCCCTGCGGGTCCTCGAACGCGAGCTCGCCGCCGGGCACGTCGTGATCATGGCCCCCGAGGGCACCGTCACCAAGGAGCCCGACCGCTGGCCGATGCGCGGCAAGACCGGCGTGGCCCGGCTCGCGCTCGAGTCCGGCGCGCCCGTGATCCCGATCGTCCAGTGGGGCGCCCTCGGCATCCACGACCGCAAGCGCGACCCGAAGTTCAAGCTCGGCCGCAAGCCGGTCACCGTCCGCGCCCTCCCGCCCGTCGACCTCTCCCGGTGGCTCGGGCGCGAACCGAGCCGCGAGGACCTCGTCGAGGTCGCCGACGCCATCATGGAAGACCTCCGGGCCGGCCTCGCCGAGGTCCGCGGCCAGGAGGCGCCCCCCTTGTTCGACCCCCGGCAGCAGCGACCTGAGGAAAGCGAGTCTTCTGAGTGAGAGCAGCCGTGATGGGAGCCGGTTCGTGGGGGACCGTCTTCGCCAAGATCCTCGCCGACGCCGGCACCCCGGTCACCGTCTGGGCGCGCCGCGAGTCGGTGGCCGCGGCGGTCAACGCCGAGCACCGGAACCCCGACTACTTCCCCGACATCGAGCTCCCGCCGCTCGTGTCGGCGACCGCCGACCCGGCCGAGGCCCTCGCGGGCGCCGACCTCGTCGTCCTGTCCGTGCCCAGCCAGACCCTGCGCGGCAACCTGGCCGCGTGGTCGGCGCACCTGGAGCCGCACTCGACGCTCCTGAGCCTCATGAAGGGCATCGAGCTCGGCTCGACCGAGCGCATGACCGAGGTCATCGCCGAGGTCACCGGCGCGGCCGAGTCGCGCATCGCGGTCCTGTCCGGGCCCAACCTCGCGCGCGAGATCGCCGAGCAGCAGCCGACCGCCTCCGTGGTCGCCTGCATCGACCACGGCCGGGCCGTGGACATCCAGAAGGCCGTCACCACCGCGTACTTCCGGCCGTACACGAACACCGACGTCGTCGGCTGCGAGCTCGGCGGCGCGGTCAAGAACGTCATCGCCCTCGCGTACGGCATGGCCGCGGGCATGGGCATGGGGGACAACACGAAGGCCACGATCATCACCCGCGGCCTCACCGAGACCACCCGGCTCGGCGTGCGCCTCGGCGCCGACCCGGCCACCTTCGCGGGCCTCGCGGGCCTCGGCGACCTGGTCGCCACCTGCTCCTCCCCGCTCTCCCGCAACCACACCTTCGGCGAGCAGCTCGGCCTCGGGGCGACGCTGGAGGAAGCCGCGCGCGTCACCAAGCAGACGGCCGAGGGCGTGAAGAGCTGCCGCTCGATCACCGACCTCGCCCGCAAGGTCGGCGTGGAGATGCCGATCTGCGACGCCGTCGAGCGCGTCTGCCACGAGGGACTCGACCCCAGGGCCGCGGTCGCCGAACTCATGGGGCGCGAGACCAAACCGGAAACCGACAGTTTGAGGTCTGACAATGACTAAACCGACCGTCGCCGTCTTCTTCGGCGGGCGCAGCGTGGAGCAACCCGTGTCCTGCGCCTCCGGCTCCGGCGTCGCCAAGGCGCTGCGCGAGCGCGGCTTCGACGTGACCGCCATCGGCATCACGCGCACCGGCGAATGGGTCGAACTGCCCTCGGACGCCGCGTTCGCGATCGACGCCGCCGAGGCGCTCCCGGAGGTCACCGCCGAGACCGGCAAGGCCGTCGCCGTCGACCTCGGCCCCGGCGCGCAGCCGATCGCCGACATCGCGTTCCCCGTCCTCCACGGCCCCTACGGCGAGGACGGCACCATCCAGGGCCTCTTCGAGATGGCCGACCTGCCGTACGTCGGCTCCGGCGTGCTCTCCAGCTCGCTGTCGATGGACAAGGAGTTCTCGAAGCGCCTCCTGGCGGCCGAGGACGTCCCGCAGGGCGCGTTCGCGGTCCTCAAACCCGGCGAGGCGCTCGACGCCCACGCCGTCATCGACAAGCTCGGCCTGCCGATCTTCGTCAAGCCCGCCCGGGCCGGCTCGAGCCTCGGCATCAGCAAGGTCAAGTCCGCGGCCGAGCTCACCGAAGCGGTCGCCAAGGCCCGCGAGGTCGACGACAAGGTCGTCTTCGAGGCCTCGTTCGAGGACGTCCGCGAGATCGAGATGGGCGTCCTGGAGACCCTCGACGGCGACCTGGAGATCACCTTCCCGCTCGAGGTGCTCGCCATGGGCGAGGAGGGCTGGTTCGACTTCGACGCCAAGTACCTCGACAACCCCGAGCCGTTCAACCTGCACCCGGACTACCCGGAGGGCGTGGCCGAGCGGGCGCAGGAGCTGGCCCGGAAGGTCTTCCGGCTCCTCGACTGCCGCGACCTCGCCCGCGTCGACTGCTTCCTGGCCCCCGACGGCACGGTCTACCTCAACGAGGTCAACACCATGCCCGGGCTCACGCCGATGAGCGGCGTCCCGCAGGCGTTCGCCGCCGCGGGCGTCTCCTACGGCGACCTCGTGGAGCGCCTGGTCACTCTCGCCGCATCCCGGGTGGGCGACCGGAAGGACACCGCGTAACCTGGTTGCCGAGGTGTGCACCCCCGGGTGCGCATCGACCGCATCACCGTGTGCGCGCCAGGCCCCGGTCAACCCGGGTGCATTCCTGAGCGCGCTACACTCACGCGTTTCTGCACGTCAGGGACGCATTCTGCCTCGCCGTTCCTGCGGGGCAACGCATGAATTACTGGAGAGATCATTGCAAGCTAAGGCGAAAGTCAAGCTTTCCCGATCCCTCGGCATCGCTCTGACGCCGAAGGCCGCCAAGTACATGGAGCGCCGTCCGTACCCTCCGGGGCAGCACGGCCGCGGCCGCAAGAAGGAATCGGACTACAAGAACCAGCTCGTGGAGAAGCAGCGTCTCCGCGCTCAGTACAACATCTCTGAGCGCCAGCTGCGGAACGCCTACGCCGAGGCCGTGCGCCGCAGCGGCAAGACCGGTGAGAACCTGGTCTCCCTGCTCGAATCCCGCCTGGACGCCTTCGTGCTCCGCGCCGGCTTCGCCCGCACGATCTACCAGGCCCGGCAGTTCGTCAACCACGGCCACTTCACGGTGAACGGCCGCAAGGTCGACATCGCGTCGTACCGCCTGAAGACCGGCGACTTCGTCCAGGTCCGCAAGAAGTCCCGCGAGACCACCCCGTTCCAGCTGGCCGCGGCCGGCGCATGGGCGGGCGAGACGACTCCGGCCTACATCGAGTCCCACCTCGAAGGCCTGATCGCCCGCTTCCTGTCGGTGCCCGAGCGCAAGCAGATCCCCGTGATCTGCGACGAGCAGCTCGTCGTCGAGTACTACTCGAAGTAAGCCTGAGCGTGCACTGAGTGCCGCCGAGCCCCGCTCGGCGGCACTCAGGCGCAGCCCGAGTGCCCTCCGTCACGGTCAACCCCCTGGTAGGCGGCGCTCAGGCGCGAGTAGACTCGCTCAGTGGTGCAGTGCGTCCCTTGCCCGGGCCGTCCCGCGTTTGCGGTGTTTCAACACCGCAGCGCACCTGACGCCCGGTCTCTTCGGGGACTACCGCACCGTTCTTTCGCCCGCCCGAAGCATCTGCGTCGGACTGGCGTGCCAGTAGCCCTGCACACCAGAACACGTGCGGGGTTTTCAGACCGAGTTGTCACGGTAGCGGAGGACATGCCGAAAAAAGACGGTGCCATCGAGATCGAAGGCAAAGTTGTCGAGTCCCTCCCGAACGCCATGTTCCGGGTGGAGCTCACCAACGGCCACAAAGTACTCGCTCACATCAGCGGCAAGATGCGCCAGAACTACATCCGGATCCTCCCTGAGGACCGGGTCGTGGTGGAGCTCTCGCCGTACGACCTGTCGCGCGGGCGGATTGTCTACCGTTACCGCTGACCTGACGACTACATGAAGTAGGACTCGTGAAAGTCAAGCCGAGCGTCAAAGTGATCTGCAAGAACTGCCGCGTGATCCGCAGGCACGGACGAGTGATGATTATCTGCTCTTCCGACCCGCGTCACAAGCAGCGTCAGGGCTAAGCAGCACACACGCCGAAGCAAGGCCCCAGAATGGGGAAACCGCCGCCAGTGCGCAAGCACAACCCTCGGCTCGGAGGCCGGGGCTCGCATCGCCCGTCAGGGCAGGGAACGAACAGCACCCAGCGGGAAGGCAGTGGTCAGACCTCCGACAACACTAGGAGTACGCCTCAGTGGCACGCCTGGTTGGAGTGGACCTCCCGCGCGACAAGCGCCTGGAGATCGCACTCACCTACATTTACGGCATCGGCCGCACGCGCTCGCTCGAGACGATCGCCGCGACGGAACTCGACCGCGACAAGCGCGTCAAGGACCTGACCGACGAAGAGCTGGTCGCGCTCCGGAACTACATCGAAGAGCACTTCCAGGTCGAGGGAGACCTGCGCCGCGAGGTGCAGGCCGACATCCGTCGCAAGATCGAGATCAACTGCTACCAGGGTCTCCGTCACCGCTACGGCCTTCCGGTCCACGGTCAGCGGACCAAGACCAACGCCCGTACTCGCAAGGGTCCGAAGAAGACCGTCGCGGGCAAGAAGAAGGCACGTTAGGAGACCATCTGATGCCACCGAAGACTCGCGGCGGTTCCAAGAACCCGCGCGCCAAGAAGAAGAACGTGCCCCACGGGCACGCCCACATCAAGAGCACCTTCAACAACACCATCGTGTCGATCACCGACCCGACCGGTGCCGTGATCGCCTGGGCCTCCTCCGGCCAGGTGGGCTTCAAGGGCTCGCGCAAGTCGACCCCGTACGCCGCGCAGATGGCCGCCGAGGCCGCCGCCCGCCGTGCGATGGACAACGGCATGCGCAAGGTCGACGTCTACGTCAAGGGCCCGGGCTCGGGCCGCGAGACCGCGATCCGCTCCCTCCAGGCCGTCGGCCTCGAGGTCGGCTCGATCAACGACGTCACGCCCCAGCCGCACAACGGCTGCCGCCCGCCGAAGCGCCGCCGCGTCTAGCGGCGTCCACTTCACGGCGACCACCGAATCCAAGTGTCTAGGCGTCAAATAGCGGGCGCCCCGAACAAAGGAACCAACGCACAGTGCTTATCACTCAGCGGCCCACGCTCACCGAGCAGCAGATCAGCCCGACCCGCTCCAAGTTCACCATCGAACCCCTGGAGCCCGGCTTCGGCTACACGCTCGGCAACTCGCTGCGGCGCACGCTGCTGTCGTCTATCCCGGGCGCGGCGGTCACGTCGATCAAGATCGACGGCGTCCTGCACGAGTTCTCCACCATCCCCGGCGTCAAGGAGGACGTCGTGGAACTGGTGCTGAACGTCAAGCAGATCTGCGTCTCCTCGGAGAACGACGAGCCGGCCACCATGTACCTGCGCAAGGAAGGCCCCGGCGACGTCCTCGCCGGCGACATCCAGCCCCCCGCGGGCGTGCAGGTCCACAACCCCGAGCTCAAGCTGGCGACCCTCAACTCGAAGGGCCGCCTCGACATGGAGTTCGTGGTGGAGCGCGGCCGCGGCTACGTCTCGGCCCCGGCGAACAAGGCCGACACGAACGAGATCGGCCGCATCCCGGTCGACTCGATCTACTCGCCCGTGCTCAAGGTCGCCTACTCCGTCGACGCCACCCGCGTCGAGCAGCGCACCGACTTCGACAAGCTCACCGTCGACGTCGAGACCAAGGCCTCCACGACGCCGCGCACCGCGCTGGCGTCGGCCGGCTCCACCCTGGTGGAGCTGTTCGGCCTGTACCGCGAGCTCGACACCGAGGCCGAGGGCATCGACGTCGGGCCCAGCCCGGCCGACCAGCAGCTGGCCGCCGATCTGGCCCTGCCGATCGAGGACCTGGACATGACCGTCCGGTCCTACAACTGCCTCAAGCGCGAGGGCGTCAACACCGTCGGCGAACTCATCAACCGCACCGAGGCCGACCTGCTCGACATCCGCAACTTCGGGCAGAAGTCGATCGACGAGGTCAAGATGAAGCTCGCCGGCATGGGCCTGAGCCTCAAGGACTCCCCCGGCACCTTCGACCCGAGCGAGGCCGCAGTGGCCTACGGCGGGTCGCCGGTCGCCGAGTCCGACGAGTACGAGGACGACGGCGAAGACCTCCGCGAGACCGAGCAGCTTTAAAGAGCCGCGTGAATACGGCGGTCGGTTCCGTAAGACGGCCGGCCGTGTCAACCCAAGAGGAGTAAGAAATGCCTAAGCCCACCAAGGGCCCGCGTCTGGGCGGTTCGCCCGCGCACGAGAAGCTCATGCTCTCGGGCCTGGCGGCCTCCCTGTTCGAGCACGGCAGCATCACCACGACGCTGACCAAGGCCCGTCGCCTGCGTCCCTACGCCGAGAAGCTGATCACGCACGGCAAGAAGGGCACGCTGCACCACCGCCGCCTGGCGCTGGCCAAGCTCCGCAACAAGGACGCCACGCACGACCTGTTCGAGCAGGTCGCCCCCCGCTTCGCGACCCGCGAGGGCGGTTACACCCGGATCATCAAGGCCGGGAACCGCAAGGGCGACAACGCGCCGATGGCGATCATCCAGCTCGTCGACTAGCACGGCAGGCTTTCCGCGCGCAGGGCATATGCTCTGCGCGCGGTTTCTTTTATCCAGGAGGTTTTCGCGTGGAGGACACGACGCGCCTGCGGCTCGGCATCGCCTACGACGGCGCCGAGTTCTCCGGCTGGGCGCTCCAGCCGGGCCTGCGGACGGTGGCCTCGGAGGTCATCCGCGGCCTGGAGCTCCTGTTCCGGGACATCGCCGACTTCACGGTCGCGGGGCGCACCGACGCGGGCGTGCACGCGACCGGGCAGATCGCGCACGTCGACGTCCCCACCGCGAAGTGGGAGGAGCTGCGGGAGCGGCTGCTGTGGCGCCTGCGCGGCATCCTCCCGCCCGACGTGCGGGTCGTGTCGGCCGAGGCCGTGGACCCGTCCTTCAACGCGCGCTTCGCGGCCCAGTGGCGCCGCTACCGGTACCGGGTCGCCGACGCGGTGTTCGGGGTGACCCCGCTGCGGCGCCTGGACACGCTCGCGTGGCCGCGCCCGCTCGACGTGGAGCGGATGCACGCCGCGAGCCAGCGCCTCCTCGGCGAGCACGACTTCGTCGGGTTCTGCAAGCAGCGCGAGGGCGCGACGACGATCCGCGAACTGCTGCAGTACGACTGGGCCCGCGACGAGGACGGCACCGCGGTCGCGACCGTGCGCGCGGACGCGTTCTGCCACTCGATGGTCCGCAGTCTCGTGGGCGCCGCGCTCGCGGTGGGCGACGGCCGCCGGGACGAGGACTGGCTCGCGTCGATCCTGCGGATCGGCGAGCGGGCCAACGACGTGCACGTCGTCGGCCCGCACGGTCTGACGCTGGTCGAGGTCGCCTACTCGGACGACCCGGGGGACTGGCGCGACCGCATCGACCTCACGCGCCGCGTGCGGACGCTGTGACGGCTCAGCCGCCGATCACCTCCTGGGCGCGCACGAGCGCGTCGTTCATCGCCGACTGCCACGCGTACAGGTCGTCCTCGACCGCGGTGTAGGCGTCGACGTGCGCCTGGTCATAGGCCCGCACGGACTCCTCGGTGAAGCCGGTCTCGGCGTCGCACTCGACGAAGTCGACGGCCACGCCGATCTCGTAGGCCTTGCGGTCCTCGTAGTCGTCGGGCACGTCGTCGGGCAGGGGCGGGGCCTCCGCGCCGGTGTCGGACCCTTGGAGGATCGACTCGTCGAGGTACAGGGGCGCGAAGTACTCCCACACCGGGAGGCCGCCGGCCTCGGTGAACTCCCAGCCGGGGAGGCCGCGCTCGGCGAGGCAGCCGGTGAACGCGGCCTGCGCGCCGGCCATGGCGTCGGCGTAGGCGAGGTCGACGCCCTTCCAGGCGTCGCTCTCGTGCACGGGGTTCGCGGGCCGGTACTCCCAGCGGTCGAAGCCGTCCTCGCCGTCCGCTTCGACCAGGCGCGGTTCGCCGTAGACGGCCTCGATCATCTGGAGTTCGCATCCGCCGGGCGCGGCGAACCGCGCGTCCATGGCGTCCCGGTCGACGGTGACCGGTCCTTCCTGCACACCGCCGTCGGAGGTGAACTTCCACTCGAAGCCGAGGGCCTTCTCCTCGCCGACGTACGCGACGTACCAGGCGCGCCGTTCGGCCTCGGGCAGGGCCGTGAACGCGCTGTTGTCGGCCGGCTCCGGTTCGTCGACCCATTCGCCGTGGTCCTGCTCGTACGCCTCGGCCTCGCCGGACTCGAGGGCCTCCTCGCTCTGGGCCCACATGCCGAAGCCGACCTCGGCGGCGGCGGCGGGGTCGGGGAAGGACGCCTCGTGCGGGTAGTGGCCGCCCGAGACGCTGTCGAGCTCGACCGGTTCGGGGGTGGCGAGCTCCTCCTCGTCGTGGGCGGTGAAGCCCTCGGACTCGAGGCAGGCGCGGATGATGCGGTTCTCGGCGGCGTCGAGGTCCGACTCGATGCGGGCGCTCTCGTTCACGAGTTCGGCGAGCGAGACGTCGAGGGACTCGTCCCGGGCCTCGTCACCGTCGCCGGCGGCGGCGGTGCAGCCGCCGGCGAGGAGCAGGCCGGCGCCGATCACTACGGTGCGGAAGGGTTGTCGCACTGGGAGTCTCCAATCTGGAGGGCGGGTGGACCTTCAAGGCGCGGTCGGACCCGGGAAGGGTTGCCGGGGCCGGCGTGAAATGTCATCCGGAGGTGGAGCGGCGTTCATCGCGGCGTCAGGCCGGGACCCCAGGCTGAGGCCATGAGACGCTTCCTCACCGCCGGCGCGGTCGCGGTCATCGCCGCTTCCGCGCTGTTCATCGCCCTGCCCTCGCCCGCCGAAGCGCACCCCAGGCGCGACTTCGACCTCCAGGCCCACCGCGGCGGACTCGGGCTCGTCGTCGAGAACACGCTGCCCGCGTTCGCGAACGCGCTCGAACTCGGGGTGACCACGCTCGAACTCGACGTCCAGATCACCGAGGACGGCCACGCGGTCGTCACCCACGACCGCCGCGTCACCGGGTCCAAGTGCCTCGACACCGACCCCGCGTTCGCCGGCGACCCCGAGTACCCGTACGTGGGCAAGTACATCACCAACCTGACCCTCGACCAGGTCCGCACGCTCGACTGCGGCACCCTCACGCAGGCGGCGTTCCCCGGCCAGGAGGCGCACCCGGAAGAGCGGATGCCGCTGCTGACAGAGGTGTTCGACCTCGTCAGGGACTACCGCGCCAACGGGGTGAAGCTGAACATCGAGACCAAGGTCGAAGCCGGTGCGCCGCATGAGACCGCGCCGCGCGAGGCGTTCATCGAAGCGGTCGTGGACGACATCCGCGACGCCCGGATCGGCCGCCAGGTCACGATCCAGAGCTTCGACTGGGGCTCGCTCATGCTCATGGGCGAGACCGCGCCGGACCTGCCGCTGGTGGCGCTCACGAACATCTCGTTCCTCCAGACCGGCCAGCCCGGCGCCTCGCCCTGGCTGGGCGGCATCGACATCGACGACTTCGGCGGCGACCCGATCGCCGCGGTCGACTCGTTCGGCGCCGACGCGTTCTCGCCGGTCCACGGCTCCCCGCAGAACGGGAAGGTCGGCGACGCGAACTACGTCCCGTACGTGACCGAGGCGATGGTCGACCACGCGCACGACCACGGCATCGAGGTGGTCCCGTGGACCGTCGACGACGAGGCCACCATGCGCAAGCTCATCGACGACGGCGTCGACGGCATCATCACCGACTACCCGGACGTGCTCCGCGACGTCATGAAGGACTACGGGTTCAAGCTCCCGAAGCGGTACCGCTCCTGCCGGTGACCGGCCCGTCACCCGGTCTCGGGTCGGCCACGGTCGCGTCCAGTTTGCTCTCCGAACCATTACAGTTCGGGCACACCGGGAACCGCTGAGCGGAACAGGCGGTCTCATGGAGGCAATCCCCGCTACCGCCAAGTAAGAAGGGACCCTCCATGAGACGCCTGCAGGCCACGATACCCGTGGCGGTGCTCGCCGCCGCCCTCGCCGCGTGCTCCGGCCCGGGAGGCGGCGACTCCGCCGCCGACATGTCCGGCGAGGCCGCGCCGGGGTCCGTCGACCCCGGATACACCGGTGCCGAGACGTTCGCCCCCAACGAGGCCGTCGACCCGGCCGAGGACCCCGAGTCCACGTTCGCGGTCGACGTCGACACCGCCTCCTACGACTTCGCGCGACGCTCCCTCCTGGACGGCGAACTGCCGCCCCCGGACCAGGTCCGGCCCGAGGAGTTCGCGAACTCCTTCGACTACGGGTACGGCGAGCCCGAGGGGAACGGCTTCGCCGTCCACATCGAGCGCGCCGCACTGCCCGAGTGGTACGCCTCGGGCGACGCCACGCAGCTGCTGCACGTGGGCCTCCAGACGCGGACGGTGCCCGACAGCGAGCGCGCCGACGTCAACCTCACCTTCGTGATCGACGTGTCCGGCTCGATGGAGGCCGACGACCGGATCGGCATCGTCCGCGACTCCCTCCACATGCTGGTGGGGGAGCTGCGGCCGAGCGACGCGGTCGCGATCGTCACCTACGAGACCGACTCCGAGGTCCTGCTGGAGATGACCGAGGTCGGCGACGGCGACGAGATCGGCGACGCGATCGACGACCTCGAAGCCCGCGGCTCCACCAACATGCAGGCGGGCCTGGAGGACGGGTACGAGCTCGCGGCCGAGGCCTTCGACGCCGACCGCGACAACCGGGTCGTCCTGCTGTCGGACGGCGAGGCGAACGTGGGCCTCACCGAGCACGACGCGATGCTGGAGGAGATCGGCGGCGAGATCGCCGACGGGATCACCCTGCTCACGGTCGGGGTCGGCGACTCCTACAACCAGGGCCTGCTGGAGCAGCTCGCGGACAACGGCGACGGCTGGGCCGTGTACTTCGCGTCGGCGGGCGGCGCCGAGGAGGTGTTCTCCGAACGGCTGACCTCGACGCTCGGAGTGACCGCCGAGGACGCGAAGATCCAGGTGACCTTCGACCCGGCGACCGTGGCCGACTATCGCCTCATCGGCTTCGAGAACCGGGCCGTCGAGGACGAGGACTTCGAGGACGACTCGGTCGACGCGGGCGAAGTCGGTCCCGGGCACAGCGTGACCGCGCTGTACGCGATCACGCCGACCGGCGAGGCGGGCGACTACGCGTCGGTCGCGGTGCGCTGGACCGACCCCGAGACCGGCGAGACCGGCAGCGTCGAGACGACGACGAGCACGGGCTTCGGCACCGACATCGCCGACTACCGCATCGACACCGCGATCCTCGCGGCCGCCTTCGCCGAAGTGCTCCGCGGGACCGCGGACTTCACCTGCGCCGACCTCCTCGCCGACGTCGAGGCGCAGGCGGCGATCACCGGCGATCCGGACGTCGCGGAGCTGGCCGAACTCGTCGCGATCGCGGCCGAACTCGGGGCTTGATCGAGTACGGCTCTCAGCCGGGGTCGATGCCCGGCGTGCTCGGCTCCTGACGGATTCCGGAGCGAGTCGGCGTCCGAAGCGCGACGGTTCCCGGGCCGGGCGAACGCCCGACCCGGGCCTTCGGGCCCCGATCGGCGGCCGGCCGAGGTCCCGGGATCGGCTACCGTTCACGGTCCGGCCGCCGGGCCGGCCCCGCGCCCGAGTCCCTCTCGGCCCGGTCGTCACGCCGTCCGGGCCGTGCCTATCTCAGTTTTGAGCGCTGACAGGATCGCCCGCTAGCCGCGCGGCAGGAACCGCAGCCCGGAGCGCGGAATACCAGGCCACAGCGTTTTTGAACACGTTCGGATCGGCCCGGTCGGCGCTTGTGAAAGCATTCACAAGAGCGTGGATCCGGACGTTCGGACACCTATGTTCAAGGCATGGACGCAACCCAGCTCCTCGCCCAGGCCGCCGACATCGCGGCCGACCCGGCGGGCCTCATGCCCGCCCGGCAGCAGATGGCGCTGTCGCTCGGATGGCACATCATCCTCGCGTGCTTCGGCGTCGCCTTCCCCGCGATCATCTTCGTGATGCACCTGCGCGGCATCCGCAAGAACGACCCCGTCGCCCTCGGACTCGCCAAGCGGTGGGGCAAGGTCTCCGCCGTGCTCTTCGCCATCGGCGCCGTCTCCGGCACCGTGCTCAGCTTCGAGATGGGCATGCTCTGGCCCGGCCTCATGGGCACCTTCGGCGACGTCCTCGGCCTCCCCTTCGCCTTCGAAGGCCTCGCGTTCTTCCTCGAGGCGATCTTCCTCGGCATCTACCTCTACGGCTGGGGCCGCATGCCCCCGAAACTCCACCTGCTCATGGTGGTGCCCATGGCGATCACCGGCGTCGTCGGGACCTACTGCGTGCTCGCCGTCAACGCCTGGATGAACGCCCCCACCGGCTTCGACATCGTCGCCGGCGAGGTCGTGAACATCGAACCCTGGGCCGTCCTGTTCAACCAGCACGTGCTCCTCGCCTTCGCCCACATGTGGCTCGCCGCCTACATGGTCGCCGGGTTCTCGATCGCGGCCGTCTACGCCGTCGGCATGCTCAAAGGCCGCCGCGACCGGCACCACCGGCTCGGCTTCCTCGTGCCCTTCGCGTTCGCCACGATCGCCGCGCTCGCCCAGCCCTTCGCCGGCCACTTCCTCGGCCACGACCTCGCCGAGCGCCAGCCCGCGAAACTCGCCGCGTTCGAGTTCGCCGACGAGACCGCCGACGGCGCCACCCCGCTCACCATCGGCGGCGTCTACATCGACGGCGAAGTCAAGTGGGCCATCGAGATCCCCTACCTCAGCTCCGTCGCCTCGCTCAACTCGTTCACCGAACCCGTGCCCGGCCTCGACCAGGTCGCCGAGGAGGACCTGCCGCCGGTCAACTTCACCCACTACTCGTTCCAGACGATGATCGCCCTCGGCTTCCTGCTGCTCGGCACCGTCCTCCTCTACTGGGTCATGCGCTGGTGGCGCAAGGTCGACCTCCTCGACAACAAGTGGTTCCTGCGGCTCACCGCCGCGACCGGCGTCCTCGCCGTCACCGCCATGGAGGCCGGATGGATCGCCACCGAGGTCGGCCGCCAGCCGTGGATCGTCTACGGCGTCATGCGCACCACCGAGGCGGCCGCCGACCACACCGGGGTCCTGTGGTTCGTGTACGGCGGCTCGGTCGTCCTGTACGGCGGCATGACCGTCGGCGCGATCGTCGTCCTCCGCTCGATGGCCCGGCGCTGGCGCAAGGGCGCGGCCGACCTCCCGAGCCCGTACGGCCCGCAACTCGCCGCCGACGGCCCCGCCGAAGTGCGCGACTGCGCGGACGAGCAGAGCGCGACTGCTCAGGGTATGAACGAGAACGACGCGGCCGCGAAGGCCGCACCCGGAAGCGATGCGGCCGCGAAGACCGCACCCAAGAGCGATGCGGCCGCGCACGGCGCGACCGTCCACAGCGGCGAGGAGACGGCGCGATGATGACGGTCGAGTTCGCCGTGGCCGCGGCGCTGTTCGCCGGGGTCCTCTTCTACGCCGTACTCGGCGGGGCCGACTTCGGCTCCGGCTTCCACGACCTCACCGCCGGCGGCAGCCGCCGCGGCGCCGAGGTGCGGACCCTCATCGACCACAGCATCGGCCCGGTGTGGGAGGCCAACCACGTGTGGCTCATCTACGTCCTGGTGATGTGGTGGACCGGCTTCCCCGAGTCGTTCGCCGCCGCGATGACGACCCTGTACGTGCCGCTCGTGCTCGCCCTCGTCGGCATCGTCCTGCGCGGCGCGAGCTTCGCGTTCCGCAAGTACAGCGAGACCCTCTGGCAGGCACGGCTCTTCGGCGTCGTGTTCGCGACCTCGTCGGTCCTCGCGCCGTTCTTCCTCGGCACGATCGCCGGGGCCCTCGCCTCGGGGCGCGTCCCCGAGGGCGGGAACGGCGACGCCTGGTCCTCGTGGATCGCGCCGACGCCGCTGTTCACCGGCGCGATCTCGGTGGGCACCTGCGCGTTCCTCGCCGGGACGTTCCTCACCGCCGACGCCGCCCGGCGCGGCCGCCGGGCGCTGGCGGAGCGGATGCGCCGCCGGTCGCTGGTGGTCGGCGCGGCCACCGGCGTCGTGGTGTTCGCGGGGCTCATCCCGATCGAGCACGACGCCCCGACGCTGTGGGAGGGCCTGATCGGCCGCGCGGCCCCGGTGGTGGCGCTGTCGGCGCTCGGCGGGATCGCGACGCTGGTCCTCTTGTGGCGCAGGCGGTTCGGCCCGGCCCGCGGGACCGCGGTGGTCGCGGTCGCGGCCGTCATGGCGGGTTGGGGCGTCGGCCAGTACCCGTGGGTCCTGGTCGACCAGGTGACGATCGCCGAGGCCGCGGGTGCGCCGGCGACGATGCAGGGGCTGCTCGTGGCCGTGGGGATCGCGGCGGTCGTCGTCGGCCCGGCCCTGGGCTACCTGTTCTACCTGACGCAGACGCCGCAGTGGAACGAGCAGGGGAGCGGCGCGGAGGCCCCCGAGCGCGTCCACTGGAGCGCGCGCGTCAGCGATTGACCACATGGGACATACTTGGTTCTGCGGTGGATACAGTGGAGGGCCGGGCGCGATGGCGCCCGGCCCTCTGCGCGAGTCCTGGGGGACCGGCGGGAACGCGGGGTCGGGGCCGGTCCGGCGCTAGATGCTCAGGGACCAGTTGTTGAACGTGCCGGTCGAGCCGCCGCTGTAGGTGTCGGTCACCAGCAGCGTCCACGTGCCGGACCTGGCCTCGCTCGACAGGTTGACGCTGTAGGTGCGGGTGCCGAAGTTCCCGGTGCCCGAGCCCGACGCCTGGATCGTGCGCAGGGTGCCGTCGGGCGCCTGGAGGCGGACCTGGATATCGCCGTAGTACGGGTGGGTGATGCTCACCGTCACGGAGCTGGTGGCCGAGGCCGAGCCGGTGCAGCTCAGGGTGATCGCGCGGGAGATCGTGCCGCCCTCGGTGACGGTGCCGGCGGTGCTGTTCGAGCCGTTGCAGTTCGTCGGGGTGCCGCCACCGGAGCCGCAGTAAGTGGTCAGGTGCGACTGGATCGCGGTCTTCTCGGCCGAGTCCACGCTCAGGTCGTACAGGTACTTGACGTGGGTCCAGGCCTTGACGTAGTCGCAGCGCAGGCCGGTCGTGTTGACGGGCATCCACTCCGCGGGGTCGTAGTCGCTCTTGGAGGAGTTCGCGGAGGTGGTGGCGATCCACAGCTGCGGGGAGTTGATGTCGTTGGCGAAGGCCTGGCGCTCGGCGGTGGTCCAGGCCCAGGCGCCGGAGGCCCAGGCTTCGGAGAGGGCCACGACGTGGTCGATGGTGGCGTTGGAGACCGTGGTCGTCCAGGTGTTGTCGAAGTCGGACTGCCAGTTGCCGGATGTCGGCTGGCAGCCGTCGCTGGTGACGACGTTCTGGCCGTCGCGCTTGAGGATGTACTGGCGGGCGGTGCAGCCGCCGGAGCCGGACACGGAGTTCCAGTGCGGGAACAGGTCCCGGTCGTAGGTCGAGCCGTGGGACTCGGCGGCGACGGTCAGCTGGTTCAGCTCGGACTGCGCGGTGGCGGTCGAGGGGATGCCGGGCGGGCGGACCGCCTCGGCGGGGGCGGCGTCGACGGCGAGGACGGCCAGCAGCGCGAGCGCGACCGCGGCGAGCGCGGCCAGGGCGCGGCGGGGGAGGAGGGACCAGGACATGTGCAGCTCCTGAGCAGGGTGATGGGGAACCGGCGGATCCGGTTGCGGGGGAGCGGCTGACGGGGGACGGGGGCATCGGCCTGATTCGATATAAACATGGGATCATCGGTTCAGGCAAGAGGTCGGGACGAATGTTCACGAGCCGGACACGACGACGCCGCCCGGCCGACGGCCGGGCGGCGTCGTCCTCTTTCGAGTGACATGCAGGGCGGTGGGCCCGGTTTCTGTCGGACCCTGCGGCAATGCTGGGGGCCTACGGTCCCCTTCTGGGTGGGTGGGGGCTAGGGATGGTCATACGGCCTTCAGCTTTGAACGCCTGTCGCTACTGCACCTCGCGTCTGGGGTTCAGCTGGTCCACGAACCAGATGTCGAGGACGTCGCCGACGATCGTGCGGACCGCGTCGTCGGCCTCCGGCAGCGACTCGCCGTCGGCGCGGCCGATGACCACGTACATCAGGTAGTGCCCGTAGGTGTTGTACCCGAGCTGCGTGTCGGCGCGGCCGAGCTCCTCGGCGCCGCCGTCGGTGCGCAGCACCGCGAACCCGCCCTCCAGGCCCGCGGCGATCGCCGCGCGCAGCTCCTCCGCCTCGGCGGCGGTGGACAGGTTCAGGATGCCCGCGGTGGCGGCGTACTCGCCGTCCGGGTTGAGGATCGTCGCGCGCACCGTCTGCGTGCAGTCGGTGTCGGCGAGCAGTTCGGCGAGCTCGTCGAGGCCGGCCTCGGCGCAGTCGCCGAGCTCCTCCGCCTGGAGGACCCCGTACGCCCCGGCCGCCCCGGCGGGCGTGATCGCCTCGGCGCCGAACAGTTCCTCGACGGTGAGCGGCGCGGCGTCGGTCTCGCGGCTCGCGATCGGGTCGACGACCTCGGGCGCGCCCGAGGCCTCGTCGCCCGCGGACTCCTGCTCGCCGCCGGCGTCGGCGCTCGGCGCGGCCGGCTCGGGCTCGCCCTCGCGCAGCACGATGAACGTGCCCGCCGTGCAGGCGGCCGCGACCGCGAGCCCGCTGACGATCGCGAGCGCGACGAGCCACCACTTGGTGCGGCGCCGGGCGCGCTGGGCGGCGCGGCGCAGGGGGCGGGACGCGTGGATCTGCTCCAGATGCGTCTCCAGCGCCTCTTCGGGCGAGCGCTGCGCGAGCGCCTCCGGACTGAGCCGGACGGTCGGCGCGTCCGCGCCCTCGTCGTACTCAGCCCAGTCGAATCCCGGCGCTTGCTGGTTCCGGTGCCCCGTCTGCTGCGGGACCCCGAAGGGGGACGGGCCATGTGCCATGGAGGCAGCTTAGCCCCGGAAGAGGGCGAAACGGTGAATCGTTCCCCCTGGAGATGGACGGGATGAGCGGCGTTCATCTCCACGGGTGACACGCCTGCCGCACACCGCGGGTGCCGTGTGACACGTGATATTCCACCGGCGCCGGGCCGGTGCGCGACGCACAGGTCTCTCCCGCCAGGTCCCGCCGCCGCGGCCGGCCGCGGCAGGCGACAATGGTCGGCATGTCCCAGGGCCCATCCGAGCAGCCAAAGCACTACTTCAGCGAGCAGCCCGCGGTCGACGACCGCGAGCGCACCATCGGGTTCGAACTCGACGGCGTCGAGTACGAGCTGACGACCTCGACCGGCGTCTTCTCCGGCGGCCGCCTCGACCCCGGCACGAGCGTGCTCCTGCACAAGGTGGTCCTGCCCGAGACCGCCGGCGTCTTCCTCGACCTCGGCTGCGGCTACGGGCCGATCACCAAGGTCCTCGCCCAGCGCGACGACGCCGAGGTCTGGGCCGTCGACGTCAACCGCCGCGCCCTCGACCTGACCCGCCGCAACACCGCGGGCGTCCCCGGCACGGTGCACACGGCCGTCCCCGAGGAGGTCCCCGCCGACCTCCGCTTCGACGAGATCTGGTCGAACCCGCCGATCAAGGTCGGCAAGGACGTCCTCCACGAGCTCCTCGACACCTGGCTGCCGCGCCTCAAGGACGGCGGCGTCGCCTGGCTCGTGGTCTCCAAGCACCTCGGCGCCGACTCGCTCGCGCGCTGGCTCACCGAGCGCGGCTGGAGCGTCGACAAGCACGCGAGCGCCCGGGGCTACCGGGTCCTGCGCGTCGACCGCGCCGAGTCCGCAGCGTCCCCGGAGTCCTCGGCGTCTTCGGAGTCCTGACGGTTCCCGGCGCGCCCCCGGGTCCGTGACCGCGCGGCCCGGGCCGTCCCCCGTTCGCACCCGACCGGTCGGCACGGCGGCGGGGTGCCCGGCGTCCGGGCGCCCCACCGCCGCGTCCGCTACTGGATGCCCTCCTTCACCAGCCGCCACTGCTGGCAGGTCGCGCCGTTGGCGGTGTACTGCTGCGCGATCGCGCCGTCGGCTGTGGAGCATCCGGTGATCTCGAGCAGCTTGCCGCTGTTGGCGTTCGCGAACGTCCAGTAGCCGCCGCTGGTCGCGGCGGTCCACCGCTGGGTCGCGTGGCCGGTCGAGCCCCACTGCACGGCATCGACGCCGTCGGCGGTCTGCGCGGAGGGGATCTCGAGCAGCTTCCCGCTGTTGCGGTTGACGAGCTGCACCGTCGATCCGCCGGTCACCGTCCACCGCTGGGTCGCGTGGTTGGTGTCGCCCCACTGGCCGATCGCCGCGCCGTCGGAGGTCAGGGCGCTGAGGACCTCCAGGTACCTGCCGCTGGCGCGGTTCTGCACCTGGAAGACCGGGTCGAGGGCGGTGCTGCGGTACAGGTGGATCACGTCGAGCTCGGCGAAGTTGGTGCCCTTGGTGAACCGGATGGTGTTGGTCCCGGCGTTGAGCGTAACGGACTTCTGGGCCCACCCGAAGCGGCCCCAGTCCACAGTGGCTGGATAGCTGATGGAGGAGCCGGAGCCGCCGTTGACGCTGACCGAGTGGGTCGCCGCGGCTCCGTAGCCGTTGTCGTAGCGGGCGTTGACCGTGTAGGTCCCGGCGGCCGGCACGTTCACGGTGAACTCGACGTAGTCGCCGGAGTCGTTGATGTTGCCGACCTTCGAGCCGTTCGACGCCTGCACGTGAGCGACCGTGGAGACGCTGTTCAGGACGGCGTTCTCGGCCTCGTACTGCTGGGCGTCGAGGGGGATCGAGCCCACGCGGATGTCGTTCAGGTCCGTCGCCGTGTTCTCGACGTTGACGGCCTGGTAGAGGGTTCGGCCGTCGGCGCTCACGTCGATGCCCTGCGCGAACCCGCTGAAGTTCCCGCCCTGGGAGTCGGTGGCGTCGTAGGTGACCGCCATCGGCAGCCGCTCCCACGGGCCTTCGCCGAGGTTGTAGTTGACGTAGAAGTTCTGGCCGCCGTCGATGTTGCCGCTCGCGTCGAGCGACCACTTCGAGGCCACCACGACCATCCCCTTCGGACCGCCGCTCGGCACCCACTCCACGTACGGCGAGGAGCCGATCCCGCGGCCGTCGGCCAGCTTGATCGGGGTGCCGATGCTCGTGGTCGAGCCCCAGTTCAGGCCGTCGGCGGAGATCTTGTAGTAGACCGGGGCGGTGTTCTGGGACCGGCTGGGGCGGTTGACGACCTCGAAGGTCGCCATGTACCGGCCGTCCGGCAGCTCGGCCACCGTGATCATGCCGGGCCGGTCGCTCTGGTTGGTCGGCGCCGAGACGTTGACGAGCGAGCCCCAGGTCTGGCCGCCGTCGGTGGAGCGCCGGTAGGAGACCGCCTGGAGCACGCCGTTCGCCTTCTGGCGCTCGTCGGAGTAGTACGCGACGAGGCCGCCGTTGGCGTCGATCGCGAGCGAGGGCTCCCACACCGTGGTGGTCGTGGAGGTCGGGCTCGGGTCGTAGACCGCCGGGCCGCCGGAGTCGATGGTGCTCAGGTAGCTCCAGCTGGTGCCCTGGTTCGTGCTCTTGTAGACGACCAGGCGGCTGGAGGAGCGGTCCTCCGGCATGACCATGCCCGCCAGGAGGATCGTGCCCGCCGTCAGGTTCCCGGTGGTCTCGGTGACCTCGAACAGGAACGGCTGCGCGGTGCGGGTGAGCGCGGGGAACTGGTCGCTGGGGTTGACGTCGGCGACGTGGGTCCAGCTCGCGCCGTCGTTGGTGCTGCGGTAGATCGGGTAGACCTGGTCGCCGTTCTCGAGGACGAGCTGGTCGAAGGTGACGATCTGCGTGCCGTTCGAGCCGCCGCTGCTCTTGAGCACGATGATCTTGGCGTACGTGGTCCCGGCCGGGGCGCCGCCCTCGGGGTTGAACGAGCTGCCGGCGGCGGGCGAGTACACGAGCGCGCCGTTCCCGGTGGTGACCGCCGCGGCGGGGGAGGGGGCCCACGCGAGGGACGCGGCCATGGCGGCGGTGAGGAGGAGCACGGCCGCGAGGAGGAGGGCGCCCCCTCTCCGGAGGTCGAGGAGTCGGGCATGTCGCATGGGAGCTCCCATTCTTTACAACGTTGTAATACTCGTGCGGGGCCATCGTAAGCCCTGCCCCGGCCGAAGGTCAAGACCCAGGTCACAGGGCGGAAACAGGCGTGAAACGGGCCGCGCGGGGCAATGGCGACAGTCCGACCGGGACGCACGCGCCGGCGCGGTGGCCGTGTCCGCATGCCGACACACCGGTTGCGAAACGCCCTCGCGATGGCGTAGCGTGACGGCCGAACGACAAACCCGCGGGAGTCCGATGCATCGGGCTGAGAGGGGACTTGGTAGTCCCGACCGTCGAACCTGATCCAGGTCATGCTGGCGCAGGGAGAAGGAGCCTCATGCGATCTGTTCGCCTACCCCGACTGCACGTCGTCACCGACACCCGCGCCCCCCTCGCGGTCCCGGACCCGCGCGGCCCGCTCCACGTCGTCGAGGCCGCGCTGGCCGCCGGGGCCCGCCTGATCCAGGTGCGGCCCGAGGACCACTACACCGACCGCGCCGCCTTCGACCTCGCCGCCGCCGTCGCCGAACGCTGCGACGCGTACGGCGCGGTGTGCCTGGTCAACGACCGCGTCCACATCGCACAGGCCGTCGGCGCCGACGGCGTGCACCTCGGCGCCGACGACCTCCCGCTCGACGCCGCCCGCCGCCTCCTCCCCGCCGCGATCATCGGCGGCACCTGCCGCGACCCCGAATCCGCCCGCGCCGCCCGCCGCGCCGGCGCGACCTACCTCGGCGTCGGACCCGTCTGGGGCACCACCACCAAGACCGGTCTGCCGCAGCCGATCGGCCTCGACGGCCTCGCCGCCGTGTGCGCGGCCGTCGACCTCCCCGTGATCGCCATCGGCGGCGTCACCGCCGAACGGGCCGCGCTGTGCCGCGAGGCCGGCGCCCACGGCGTCGCGGTCGTCGGCGCGATCGCCGCCGCCGACGACCTCGCCGCCGCGACCGCCGAACTGCTTGCAGCCGTTGGAGAGACGACCGAGTTCGCGCAGCGCCCCGTGCCGCGGCGGTCCCGCCCGGGAAGCCGAGACGCGGCGACCGGGTCCACACGCCGACCCGCACCGCCAGCCGCCGGCCCCGCGGACCCGAACGCTGCGACCGGCACCGACCGACCCGGCGCCGCGAGCGCGCCCGACCGACCACTCGGCCCCCTGCGGGGGACGGACGCGGGCTGATGCGCGTCGCCGTCGTCGGCGCCGGCTCGATCGGACTGGCCGTCGCGTGGCGGGCCGCCCAGGACGGGGCCGAAGTCGTCGTGCACGACCCCGAGCCCGGCTCGGGCGCATCGCGCGTGGCCGCCGGGATGATCGCCCCCGTCACCGAAAGCCATTACGGCGAAGCGGATCTCGCCCCGTTCATGGCCGCCTCCGCCGACGCCTGGCCCGAGTTCGCCCGCGAACTCGAAGCGGCCTCCGGCCTCCCGGTCGGCTTCCGCGACACGCCCACGGTGGTCGTCGGCATCGAGGACGGCGACCGCGCGGAGGTCGAACGCCAGACCGGGCTCTACCGCCGGACCGGACGCGGTGTCGACGTCCTCCCCGGCCGCGCCGTCCGGCGCGCCGAACCGCTGCTCAGCCACCGGGTCCGCGCCGGCGTGCTCGCCGCCGAGGACCGCGCGGTCGACCCGCGCGCGGTCCATGAGGCGCTCCTCGCGGCGGCCGAACACGCCGGCGTGCGCTTCGAACCGACCGCGGTCGATGACCTCGCGGGCCTCGACGCCGACCAGGTCGTGATCGCCGCGGGCTGCGGCTCGGCCCGGTTCGGCCTCCCCGTGCGGCCCGTGCGCGGCGTGGTCCTGCGGCTCAGGGCCGCAAGAGACCAGGAGGTCCCGCGGACCACCGTGCGCGGGTACGTGAAAGGCCACTCGGTCTACATCGTCACCCGCGAGAACGGCGAGGTCGTGGTCGGCGCGACCAGCGACGAACGCGGCGACCGCACCACCGGCACCGCCGGGGCGGTCCACGACCTGCTGCGCCGGTCGATCGAACTCGTGCCCGAGATCGCCGAGTACCACCTCGCCGAAGTGAGCGTCGGCTTCCGGCCCGGCACCCCCGACAACCTGCCGCTCATCGGCCGCCTCGACGACCGCACCGTCGCCGCGACCGGCCACTACCGCAACGGCATCGCCCTCATCCCGGCCACCGCTGCAGCGGTGGCGGCGATCCTCGGCGGCGCAGCCCCGAACACGCTCACGGCCTTCGACCCCGCCAGATTTCCCCGAGCGGGCGGCGCGCGGCTCGAGGGCAGGGCGGAGCCCCGCGAAGCGCCGTTCCCGAGCACCCCCGGCACCAGGGTGCCCGACGGGTCCGACAGCGCCGGGTTTCCGGGCGGCGCACAGCCCCGGGCGGCCGCGGATGCAGCCGCCCCGGAACCGAGGACACCCGGCGGTACCGGTGCCGGCACCCACAAGGAGGAATCGTGAAGATCGAGCTCAACGGCGAAGCGCGCGAGGGCATCACGACCGTGCTCGACGCGATCGCCGCCGTCACCGAGGCGCGGCGGGGCATCGCCGCGGCCGTCAACGGCGAGGTGGTGCCCCGGTCCGAATGGGACCGGGCGCTCGCGGACGGCGACGCCGTCGAAGTCCTGACCGCCACCCAAGGAGGCTGACCATGGAACCGCAGACCCTCAGCCGCGGCGACACCGCGCTGACCATCGCCGGCCGGACCTTCGGGTCCCGCCTCATCCTCGGCACCGGCGGCGCCGCCAACCACGCCCAGCTCGCCGCGGCCATCACCGCCTCCGGAACCGAACTGGTCACCGTCGCCCTCAGACGCGTCGGACCGCCGTCCGCGCATTCCGAAGCGCCGCAACCGCTCACGCCCGGTGCGGCTGACGCCGCGCCCCCGCGGCGGTACCCTACCGGGTCCATCCTGGACGTCATCGAGGAGTGCGGTGTCGGCGTCCTCCCCAACACCGCCGGGTGCTTCACCGCCGAACAGGCCGTGCGCACCGCCCGGCTCGCCCGCGAGGCGTTCGGCACCGACTGGATCAAACTCGAGGTCATCGGCGACGAGGACACGCTCCTGCCCGACCCCGTCGAACTCCTCGACGCCGCCGAGACCCTGGTCCGTGACGGCTTCACCGTCCTCCCGTACACCAGCGACGACCCGGTCCTCGCCCGCCGCCTCGAAGACGCCGGGTGCGCCGCGGTCATGCCGCTCGCCGCGCCGATCGGCACCGGCCTCGGCGTACGCAACCCGCACAACCTGGCACTCATCTGCGAGCACGCGAACGTGCCCGTCATATGCGACGCCGGCATCGGCACCGCCTCCGACGCCGCGCTGGCGATGGAGCTCGGCTGCTCCGCGGTGCTCCTCGCCACCGCCGTCACCCGCGCCGCCGACCCGGTGCTCATGGCCGCCGCGATGCGCGACGCCGTGAACGCCGGCCGCGCCGCCCGCCTGGCCGGACGGATACCGAAGCGGCACTTGGCGAAGGCGTCTTCCACGTTCGAAGGGATGGCCGACCTGTGAACCGCACCCACCCGCAGCCGCCCATCGCGCTGACCATCGCCGGATCCGACTCCGGCGGCGGCGCCGGCGTCCAGGCCGACCTGCACACGTTCGCGGCGCACGGCGTCCACGGCACGAGCGTCCTCACCGCGGTCACCGCGCAGAACACCCGCGGCGTGACCGCCGCCGAGCCGGTGCCGGCGGGCCTGGTGCGGGCGCAGCTCGACGCGGTGCTCGCCGACTTCCCCGTCGCCGCGGTGAAGACCGGGATGCTCGGTGGCGACGCGCTCGTGGCGCTCGTGGCCGAATACGGTCAGGCCGACCGGCTGCCGAACCTCGTGGTCGACCCGGTCATGGTCACCACGACCGGCGACTCGCTGTACGAGGGCGACCCGGCCGCGTACCTCGGCGGCCTCGGACCGCTCGCGACCGTGCTGACGCCGAACCTGATCGAAGCCCGGCAGCTGCTCGGCCGGGCGATCGACTCGGTGGAGGAGATGCGCGAGGCCGCCCGCGCGATCGCGACCTACGGGCCCCGCGCGGTCCTGGTCAAAGGCGGACACCTCGACCGCGACGGCGCGGCCGCCGTCGACGTGCTCTGGTGCGACGGCCAGATGCTCGACCTCGCCGCCCCGCGGGTGGCGACCCGGAACGACCACGGCACCGGCTGCACCCTCGCCTCCGCGATCGCGGCCCGCCTCGCCCTCGGCCACCCGCTGGCCCAGGCCGTCGCCGGCGCCAAGGTCTACGTCACCGAGGCCCTGAAGGCCGCCGCCGGCTGGCGCCTCGGCACCGGCCGCGGCCCGCTCCACCACCATCACGGCCGCAAGAGCGCCGCCCTGTGAGCGGCCCGGCGAACCGAGGGCATCGCAGACACCGCCCGAGGGTTCGATTGATCGAGATCACTGAGGAGACAGCATGAACGGCAGAAGCAAGGTCTACGTCGAGGGGTCGCGGGCTGACATCCAAGTCCCGTTCACCGAGGTCGCGTTGAGCGGCGGGGAGCCGGCGGTGCGGCTGTACGACACGTCCGGGCCCGGGTCGGACCCCGAGGTCGGGCTGCCGCGGCTGCGGGCGCACTGGATCGCCGAGCGCGAGGCGGCCGCCGGTGCGGTCGAGACCGAAGCCGCCGGCCCCGAGGGGACTGCGGCCGCCGGGCGCCTCGGCACCGTCGAGCACGACGGGACCGCGCTCCCGTGCCGCACCCAGCTCCACTACGCCAAGCAGGGCGTCGTGACGCCCGAGATGGAGTTCGTCGCCCTCCGGGAAGGCATCGAGGCCGAGTTCGTGCGCGCCGAGATCGCCGCCGGGCGGGCCATCCTTCCCGCGAACGTCAACCACCCCGAGACCGAGCCGATGATCATCGGCAAGCACTTCCTCACCAAGATCAACGCGAACATCGGCACCTCCGCCGTCTCCGACTCCATCGCCGCCGAGGTCGAGAAGCTCACCTGGGCCGTCCGGTGGGGCGCCGACACCGTCATGGACCTCTCCACCGGCAAGCACATCCACGAGACCCGCGAGCACATCATGCGGAACTCCCCGGTCCCCATCGGCACCGTCCCCCTCTACCAGGCCCTGGAGAAGGTGAACGGCGACCCGGTCAAGCTCACCTGGGAGGTCTACCGCGACACCATCGTCGAGCAGGCCGAGCAGGGCGTCGACTACATGACCGTCCACGCCGGGGTCCTCCTCCGGTACGTGCCCCTCGCCGCGGACCGCGTCACCGGCATCGTCTCGCGCGGCGGGTCGATCATGGCCGCCTGGTGCCTCGCCCACCACCGGGAGAACTTCCTCTACACGCACTTCCGCGAGCTCTGCGAGATCTTCGCTCAGTACGACATCGCGTTCTCCCTCGGCGACGGCCTGCGCCCCGGCTCCATCGCCGACGCCAACGACGAGGCCCAGTTCGCCGAGCTCCGCACCCTCGGCGAGCTCACCCACATCGCGTGGGAGTACGACGTGCAGGTCATGGTCGAGGGCCCCGGGCACGTCCCCATGCACAAGATCAAGGAGAACGTCGACCTCCAGCAGGAGATCTGCGGCGAGGCCCCGTTCTACACCCTCGGGCCGCTCACCACCGACGTCGCGCCCGCCTACGACCACATCACCTCCGCCATCGGCGCCGCCATGATCGGCTGGTTCGGCACCGCGATGCTCTGCTACGTCACTCCCAAGGAGCACCTCGGCCTCCCGAACCGCGACGACGTCAAGGAGGGCGTCATCGCGTACAAGATCGCCGCCCACGCCGCCGACCTCGCCAAGGGCCACCCCCAGGCCCAGGCCTGGGACGACGCCCTCTCCAAGGCCCGCTTCGAGTTCCGCTGGCAGGACCAGTTCAACCTCGCCCTCGACCCCGACAGGGCCCGCGAGTACCACGACGAGACCCTCCCCGCCGAGCCCGCGAAGACCGCGCACTTCTGCTCCATGTGCGGCCCCAAGTTCTGCTCCATGAAGATCAGCCAGGAGCTGAAGGAGTACGCCGCCCGCGGCATGGAGGGCAAGAGCGAGGAGTTCGCCGCCTCCGGGGGCCGCGTGTACCTCCCCGTGGTCGAGGAGTGACGGCCGACGAGGGCTGCCGACGGGCTGTATCCGAGGTCACGGCGGCCGCCTACAGGGCGGCCGCCACCACCGCGTAGACTAGGCAGCTGTTGTTCGAGTGCCTCCGCACCGGGCCGCTGAGGCGGCCCTCAAGATCCACCGCGGCGGCGCTGTCCAACGAATCCCGAACGGCCGCGATGCGGCCGGCGCGCGCCGTCCGCGGCCGCGGGGATTCAGGCGGTCCCGCCCTCATCCGCGGGATTCGTTCCACACCGACAACGAAAGCTAGGTAACACTGTGCCGACGTACACTCCCAAAGCGGGTGACCTCGACCCGCAGTGGCTCGTGATCGACGCGACCGACGTGGTGTTGGGTCGTCTCGCGACGCACACGGCCGAACTGCTCCGCGGCAAGCACAAGCCCACGTTCACTCCGAACGCCGACACCGGCGACTACGTCATCGTGGTCAACGCCGAGAAGGTCGTGCTGACCCGCAACAAGCTCCAGACCAAGAAGGCGATCCGCCACTCCGGTTACCCGGGCGGTCTCAAGGAGAAGTCCTACGCCGAGCTGATGGAGAAGGCCCCGACGAAGGTGGTCGAGAAGGCCGTCATCGGCATGCTGCCGAAGACCAAGCTCGGCCGCAGCGTGTTCAAGAAGCTGAAGGTCTACGCGGGCCCCGGCCACCCGCACGCCGCCCAGCAGCCGAAGCCGTACGAGATCACGAAGGTCGCGCAGTAGGCGCGGGCAGGAGCAGACACATGAGTGACGAGACCCAGGCCAACGAGGCCGTCGAAGCCGAAGCCCCCGAGGCTCCCGTGACCACCGAGACCGCCGAGGTCGAGGAGACCCCGACCCCCGCCGAGGTCGCCGAGGTCGCCGAAGCCCCCGTCGAGGTGCCCGCCGACGTCGCCGCCGCGCCGTCCGTGCCGAGCATCCCCGCGATCCCGCTGGACCGCCCGATCCAGACCGTGGGCCGCCGCAAGCGCGCCATCGCCCGCGTCCGCCTGGTCCCGGGCACCGGCAAGTACGTCGTCAACGGCAAGAGCCTCGAGGACTACTTCCCGTCCAAGGTCCACCAGCAGACCGTCGCGGAGCCCTTCGTGACCGTCGAGGCCGGCGACAACTTCGACGTCCTGGTCAACATCCACGGCGGCGGCGCCACCGGCCAGGCCGGCGCGCTGCGCCTCGGCATCGCCCGCGCCCTGCTCGAGGTCGACCCGAACATGCGCCCGGCCCTCAAGGCCGCCGGCTTCCTGACCCGCGACGCCCGCGAGAAGGAATCGAAGAAGTACGGCCTCAAGAAGGCCCGCAAGGCGCCGCAGTACTCGAAGCGCTAGCACGCCTTCCCCCTCCAGAGGGGGACGCGCTAGTCTGCACAAGCGACGGGGCTGCCGAGGAGGACATCCTCGGCGGCCCCTTTTTCCATGCCACCCGGCAGGCCGACCGGCACTGCCGCCGACCGACCGGTCCGGCCCGGCCCGCACGTCCGCCCGACGAGGGGCGCGAGCGCCGCACCGGCACCGCCAAGATGGGAAGCCACACCGTGTCACGACTGTTCGGCACCGACGGCGTACGGGGGCGGGCGAACGCCGACCTCACGCCCGACCTGGCACTCCGCCTCAACATCGCCGCCGCCCGCGTCCTCGGCGCCACCGGCCGGAAGACCGTCGCCGTGATCGGTCGCGACCCCCGCGCCTCCGGCGAGATGCTCGCCGCCGCCAGCGCCGCCGGCCTCGCCGCCGCCGGCGCCAAGGTCATCGACCTCGGCATCCTCCCCACGCCCGCCGTCGCGCACCTCACGGCCCTGACCGGCGCCGACTTCGGCGTCATGGTCTCCGCCTCGCACAACCCCATGCCCGACAACGGCATCAAGTTCTTCGCCGCCGGCGGCCGCAAGCTCCCCGACGACGTCGAGGACGCCATCGAAGCGGCCCTCGACGACCCGGCCCCGCTCCCGCAGGGCGACGGCGTCGGCCGCATCGTGCGCTCCGTCGACCCCGTCGACTCCTACATCGAGCACCTCGTGGCCGCCTGCCCGAACCCGCTCACCGGGATCAAGGTCGTCGTCGACCCCGCCAACGGGGCCGCCACCGGCGCCGCCCCCGAGGCCCTCCGCCGCGCCGGCGCCGAGGTCGTCACCATCAACGACCAGCCCGACGGCCTCAACATCAACGAGGACTGCGGCTCCACCCACATGGGCGGCCTCCGCGCCGCCGTCGTCGCGCACGGCGCCGACGCGGGCATCGCCCTCGACGGCGACGCCGACCGCTGCCTCGCGGTCGACGCCGAGGGGAACACGGTCGACGGCGACGCCATCATGGCGATCCTCGCCCTCGCCATGCGCGAGGCCGGGACCCTGAACGGCGGCGTCCTCGTCACCACCGTCATGAGCAACCTCGGCCTGCACCAGGCCATGGGCGCGGCCGGGATCGAGCTCGAGACCACCAAGGTCGGCGACCGGTACGTCCTCGAACGCCTCTCCGAGGGCGGCTACTCCCTCGGCGGCGAGCAGTCCGGGCACATCATCCTGTCCGAGCACGCCACCACCGGCGACGGCTCCCTGACCGCGATCATGCTGCTCGCGCGCATGGCCGCCACCGGCCGCAGCCTCAAGGACCTCGCGTCGGTGTTCACGCCCGCGCCGCAGGTGCTGCTGAACGTCCGCGTCGCCGACAAGTCCGTCATCGACCACGAGGACGTCAAGAGCGCCGTCGCCCTCTGGCAGGCCAAGCTCGGCGCCGACGGCCGGGTCCTCCTGCGCCCCTCGGGCACCGAGCCGCTCGTGCGGGTCATGGTCGAGGCCTCCGAGGAGCCCGTCGCGCAGTCGGTCGCGGCCGAGCTCGCCGCGGTCGTGGAGCACGCGCATTCCTGACCATTGACCACCGTCTCTGTAGGCGGGAGGGGCCCGGCTGGGGTGCCCTCCCGCTGGCATAGATGGACTAGGCTCACGGATTATGGACAACCCAATCGTCTGGATCCTGATCCTCGTTCTGCTGATCGGCCTGATCGTGCTGTTCGCCGTCATCGGCGGGCGCAACAAGCTCGTGCGGCTCCGCAACATCGCCCAGGAGTCGTGGGCGCAGATCGACGTCGAGCTCCAGCGCCGCTACGACCTGCTCGACAACCTCATGTACGTCGTGCAGCAGGCGGCCGGGGCCGAGAACGCGACCCTCCGCCAGGTTGCCGAGGCCCGAGCGCTCGCGATGCAGGCCCGCCAGGACCCGAACGCCGGCCACGCCGCTCAGGGCCAGGTCGAGGGCCAGCTCGGGAACGCCATCCGCGGCGTCATCCACATGCAGGAGGCCTACCCGGCGCTCCAGGCCAACCAGAACTTCCTCCAGCTCCAGACGGAGATCGCGGAGACCGAGAACCGGATCGCGGCCCCGCGCCGGTTCTACAACGCGAACGTGCGCGAGTACAACACCGCCCTCCAGGTGTTCCCCGGCTCGATCTCGGCGAAGATGGGCGGGTTCGCCCCCGAGGAGTACTTCGAGCTGGACACCCCCGAGGCCCGCACGGCCCCGAAGCTCCGCGACATGCAGCAGCCCGGCTTCATGCAGCAGCAGCCCCAGCAGCAGCAGATGCCGCCGCAGCCCGCGCCCGGCCAGCTTCCCGGCTACGGCGCCCCGCAGCCCGGGTACGGCCAGCAGCCCGGGTACCCGCAGCCGCAGCAGCAGCCCGGGTACGGCCAGCAGCCCCCCGGCTACGCCCAGCAGCCGCAGCAGCCCGGCTACGGCGCGCCCCAGCCCGGGTACGGCCAGCAGCCCGGTTACCCGCAGCAGCCGCAGCAGCCCCAGCAGCCCGGTTACGGCCAGCAGCCCTACGGCCGGTAGCGGCCCTCCGATCCCCCCTGCCCCGGCGGCGCTCGCGAGACGAGCCGGCCCGCCTGTAAGAAGGAATGCACCCCGTGGATAGCAACAACTGGCTGGTGTACGCCGGCTGCGGTGCCATCGTCCTGGTCATCGCCTACTTCGGCTGGCGCGCCCGCCAGAAGAAGATCGCGATGTACCGGGCCTGGGCGGCCCAGTACGGGTTCCACTACGAGCCGTCGGACAACTCGGTGGTCGGCCTCTCCACGGAGGAGCCGTTCAACCTCGGGCACTCCCGCAAGGGCATCGACGTGTTCCGCGGCATGTACAAGAACTCGCACATCGTGTTCTTCCAGTACCAGTACACGACCGGCTCGGGCAAGGAGTCGCAGACGCACACCAACCAGGTGGTCGCGATCGGCCTGCCGACCACTCGGCCGCTGCTCGACATCAGCCAGGAGAACTTCCTGACGAAGCGGTTCGCGAAGGACATCGACTTCGAGAACCAGCAGTTCAACGACATCTTCCGCATCAAGTCGCCGAACCGCCGCTTCGCGTACGACGTGATCCACGCCCGCACCATGGAGTGGATGCTCGCCGACCAGCGCGCCCGCTCCTACCAGTGGCGGTTCGAAGGCCCGTGGCTGATGACGTTCCGCTCGGGTGCGATGAAGCTCGACGAGGTCTTCTTCTACGCGGACTTCCTCATCGACATCTACGGCCAGGTGCCCCGGCACGTGTGGTCCAACAGCTAGCGGCAGGGCCGCGCCGGAAGGCGCGGCCCTCATCCGTCCCGGAGGCCCCCGTGCCCGGACTCGTCTCGATCCTGCTCCTGACCCTCGCGGGGACCGTGTGCGCCGGCGGGGTCGCCGTCGGCATCGTGTTCCTCGTCAAGGCCGCCCATGACGCCGAGCAGCGCCGCAGGAGCCGCAACGCGGCCTGGGCCGCGCAGCACGGCCTCCACTACGTGCACGAGGACCCCTCGCTCAAGGCCCTCACCCGCCGCGACCCGTTCACGGCGACGCGGAGCCTCCGCTTCCTCGACGTGTACCGCGGCCTGCACCGGGGCCGCCACCTCGTCGCCTACACGGCGTACGAGCGGATCCAGCGCAGCGACGACAGCACCAGCGAGTGGTACGCGCAGGTCGTCGCGGTCGACCTGCCCGCGCTCCGGCCCTTCCTGGAGGTCAAGGCCGGCTCGGCGGGCCGCAGCCGCTTCGAGGTCGAGGTGTTCAACCAGCGGTTCAACGTCCAGTCCGACAACCTCAGGTACGCCCACGACGTCATCACCCCGCGGATGATCGAGTTCCTGCTCACTGACCCTCGCGCGCGTGCGACGCGGTGGCGCATGGAGGGCCGGTGGCTCATCGCGTTCTGGACCGGCGCCCCCGACAAGCGGGCGATCGCGCCGGTCGCGGACTTCCTCCTGGAGGTGCGCGCCCGCATCCCCGCGCATGTATGGTCGGACCGGTAGCGATATCCTTGTCCCGGCCGCTTCGCGCGGCCGTTGGCCCGTGGTGTAATCGGCAACACTACTGATTTTGGTTCAGTCGTTTCAGGTTCGAGTCCTGGCGGGCCAGCCGAGTGTGTGGTGCTAGTCGCCGTAGTGGCCGCGGGCCTGGGCGATCTCGACGGTGTCGTCGCGCACCCGGTAGACCAGGCGGTGCTCCTCGTCGATCCGCCGCGACCACCAGCCCGAGAGCGGCCCCTTCAGCGGTTCGGGTTTGCCGATGCCCGTGAACGGGTCGCGCTTGATCTCCTTCACGAGGCGGTTGACCCGCTTGACGGTCTTGCGGTCGGTCTCGGCCCAGTGGGTGTAGTCCTCCCAGGCCGCTTCGGAGAAGACCGTCTTCACTCGTCGTCCTCCGCCTCGACGAGTTCGCGGACGGCGCCGCCGCCGGCGTCGAGCTCGGCGATCGACCGCATCAGGCGCTCGGCGTTGCCGCGCGACCGGAGCAGGAACATGGTCTCCTGCCACGCCTCGTAGTCCTCCTCGGACATCAGCACGGCGTTGCCGGCCTTCGAGGAGATGCGGACGGGGGCGTGGTCGTCGTTGACCTTCTTGATGAGCGGGAACAGATCCCGCCTGGCCTCGCTGGCGGTGATGGTCATCCTGCCGCGTCCTCTCGCTTCGGTGGCACCTTGAATGGTACCCGACTCGTACGAGAAAGCGTACCAGTGTGGGGCCGTGCGAGTCCGGTTCCGGGTCAGCGCATGCCGTCGACGACCGCTGCGAAGCCCGTCTCCGCCGCTCCTGTGAGCGCGCCCTCGTCGCCGAGCACCGGTGTGCGCAGGCGCAGCCGGGAGCGCAGGTGCGGGAGGGTGGTCTCGGCGAGGGCGGAGCGGACGGGTGCGGCGGTGGCGAGGTAGAGCTCGCGGAGCCAGCCGCCGAAGAGGATCTCGTCGGGGCCGGTGGCGGTGACGACCGCGCCGAGGGCGCGGCCGAGGTCCTCGCCGGAGCGGCGCAGGCCGTCGCGGGCGGCGCCGTCGCCCATGCCGGCCGCGAGGGTCGCGTGCTCGATGTCCTCGGCGTAGCCGAAGACCTCCATCTCCGCCTCCAGGCAGCCGCGCAGGCCGCACGCGCATTCGCGGCCGCCCGGCTGGACCACGATGTGCCCCAGCTGGATCGACCCGCCGCGCTGGGCGCGGCCGTCGACGACGAGGCCGGCGGTGAGGCCGCGGCCGCCGTGCAGGTACAGCAGCTTCGTGGACTCGTGGGCGTCGCCGCGGGACCACTCGCCGACGGCGGCGGCCGTGGCGGTGTCGACGACCTGCCATTCGCGGCCGGTGGCCGCGGCGAGGTCGGCGGCGAGGTCGCGGCCGGCCCAGCCGAGCTCGGTCGAGTGCGCGACCGAGCCGGCGTCGACCAGGCCGGGGACCGCCGCGACCGCCTCCAGGGCGTCGCGGGCCGTCCCGCGGGTGACCGCCGCGATGGCGTCGACGGGGTCGTCGCCGTCGAGTTCGGTCTCGGCGCGCTCGAGGACCTCGCCGCCGAGGCCGACGAGCGCGAACCGGACCAGGTCGACGCGGATCTCGACCGCGGTGACCATGGCGGCCTTGGGGACGCACTCGGCGAGGGTCGAGGGCCGGCCGGCCGAGCCGGTCGACCGCCCCGTCGTCTCCTGGACGTACCCCGACTCGGCGAGGTCCGCCGCGAGCGCACCGATCGTGGATCGGTTGAGCCCCAGGGCCTCGGTGAGTTCGGCGCGGGTCTGGGGACCGTGCCGGTGGAGCTGCTCGACGAGCGCTGCGCGGTTGCGCCGCCGCAGCTCCTCGGTCCCGGTCCGGGCCACCGGTCAGTGCCTGCCGAAGAGCTTGCCCCGGCCCCGCGACATGGCGTCGACGCCCGCCGCGAGGAGCAGGACCGCACCGGTGACGCCGAACCGCACGCCGGCGCTGAGGCCCATGAGCCCCATGCCGTTGTTGATGATGGCCACCACCGCTCCTCCCAGGAGGGCAGCCCGCACCGTGCCCTTGCCTCCGAAGAGGCTAGCACCGCCGATGACCGCGGCCCCCACTGAAAGCAGCAGCACATTGGACCCTCCGGTGTTGGGGTCCACCGAGGCCGCGCGGGACGCGGCGACGACGCCGCCGACCGCGGCCATGCCCGAGCAGATGACGAACGCGGCGATGCGGACCCGGTCGACGTTGACGCCGGCGCGGACCGCGGCCTCGGGGTTGCCGCCGACCGCGTACAGGTGGCGTCCGAACCTGGTGCGGTGCAGGACGAACGTCCACACCGCGAAGAGCACGCCGATGACCGCGACCACCACGGGCACGCCGGTGAGCGAGATCCGGTCCGGGTTCGCCGAGCGTTCCAGGTTGAGCAGGAACACCCCGGCGGCCAGGAGCGCCGCGAGGGCGCCGACGCGGGCGAGGACGACCGCGAGCGGCTCGTGGACGAGCGAGCGCGCGACGCGGCGGCGCCAGCGCTGCACCTGGATCGCGGCGTAGGCGGCGACGGTGACGGCGAGCAGGGCCCAGCCCTGCCAGCGCTCGAGGTTCCCGCCCGCGATGGTCTTGACGGTCTCGTCGTTGATGGAGATGTTGCTGCCCTCGTCGAGGATCATCAGGACGATGCCCTGGAAGGCGAGAAACGCCGCGAGGGTGACCACGAACGACGGGATGCCGAGCTTGACGACGAGCGTCCCGAGGACGAGCCCGATGACGACGCCGGTGGCGAGGGCCGCGCCGATGGCGATCGTCCAGTGCAGGCCCCAGTTCGTGAGGATCACGGCCATCACCGAGGCGCACACGCCGGAGGCGAACCCGGCGGAGAGGTCGATCTCGCCGAGGATGAGGACGAACACCAGGCCCATGGCGATGCACGCGACGGCGGCGCCCTGCCCGAAGAGGTTCGCGAGGTTCCCCACGGACAGGAACACGGGCTTGCTCAGGCCGAAGAACACGCACAGGGCGATGATCCCGGCGACGGCCGGGAGGGCCCCGACCTCGCCGGAGCGGACCTCGGCCCAGTAGTTCCTGGCGTGGGCGACGACGGCGCGGGCGGCGCTCGGTTCGGCCGGGGCGGAGGGGGGAGTGTGGACCTCGGTGGTCATGCCCGGGCTCCGTTCTGGTCGGTGAGGCCGAGCTGGCCGGAGCGGCCGCTGGTGATCAGCTCGACGACCTGCGACTGGGTGGTGTCGGCCGCGTCGAGCACGGCGGCCATGCGGCCCAGGTAGAGCGCGGCGATCCGGTCGGCCACGGCGAACACGTCGTTGAGGTTGTGGGAGATGTAGAGGACGGCCAGGCCCTGGTCGGCGAGGCGCCGGATGAGTTCGAGGACCTGGCGGGTCTGGGCCACGCCGAGGGCGGCGGTGGGCTCGTCGAGGATGACGAGCCGGGAGTTCCACAGGACCGCCTTGGCGATGGCGACGGTCTGGCGCTGCCCGCCGGAGAGGCTCGCGACGGGCTGGCGGAGGTTGCGGATGGTGCGCACGGCGAGCGAGGAGAGGGTCTCGGCGGCGAGCTGCTCCATGGCGTCGTCGTCGAGGATGATCCCGCGGCGCTTCTCGCGCCCGAGGAACAGGTTCTCGACGACGTCGAGGTTGTCGCACAGGGCGAGGTCCTGGTAGACCACCTCGATCCCGAGGTTGGCGGCGTCGCGCGGCCCGGATATGGTCCGGGGTTCGCCGTCGACGCGGACCTCGCCGCCGTCGACGCTGTGGATGCCGGCCACGCATTTGACCAGAGTGGACTTCCCTGCGCCGTTGTCGCCGACCAGGGCGCAGACCTCTCCGGCGTCGATCGCGAGATCGACGTCGGAGAGGACCTCCACCGGTCCGAAGCGCTTCGAGATGCCGGTGAGTTCGAGCAGCACCGTGTTATGCCCCTAACCGATCCCGTGCTCGTCGCACAGGGCCGCGAAGTCGCCGGCGCACAGTTCCGCCGGGTCGGCGAAGCCGTCGTCGACGACGAGTTGGATGTTCTCTGCGGTGATGGCGACCGGCTCCAGGAGCACGGCCGGGACCTCGGCGGAGCTGATCGGGTCGACCACGCTCGCGTCGGTCTCGGGCTCCTCGCCGTTGGCGAGCGCGACCGCGAGCTCCGCGGCGGCGTCGGCCTCCTGCTTGATCGCCTTGTAGACGGTCATGCACTGGTCGCCGGTGAGGATGTTCTGCAGGCCCTGGATGGTCGCGTCCTGGCCGGTGACCGGGACGGTCCCGTTCAGGTTGTTGCGCTGGAGGACCGTGATGACGGCGTGCGCGAGGCCGTCGTTGGCGGCCAGGACCCCGTCGATCTCGGCGCCGGTGTCGGTGAGCATCTGCTCGAAGAGCGTGCCGCCCTGGGCGTTGTCCCAGTCCGGGACCCACTCGTCGGGGCCCTTCTCGAAGGTGCCGTCGGCGTACAGCGGGTCGAGGACGGAGTCGTAGCCGTTCTTGAACAGGGTCGCGTTGTTGTCGGTGGGGGAGCCGTTGAGCTCGGCCACCAGCGCGGGCGCGGCCGCCCCTTCGAGGCAGGTCGCGAGGCCCTGGCCCTGGAGGACGCCGACCTGCTCGTTGTCGAAGCTGACGTAGTAGTCGGCGCCGCCGTCCTCGGTGAGGCGGTCGTAGTCGATGGTGGCCACGCCCTGGGACTTGGCCTTCTCGATGACGGTCTTGCCGGTGCCGGAGTCGAGGTTGACCGTGACCAGGACGTCGACGCCGTTGGTCAGCATCTGGTCCGCGATGGTCTGGAAGTCCTCGCGGCTGCCCTGGGCGTTCTGGATGTCGTACTCGACGCCGGCGGCCTCGAAGGCCTCTTCGAGGTACTTGCGGTCGGCGGTCTCCCACCGGTCGGAGGAGGCGGAGTCGGGGAGGATGACGCCGATGAGGGGGGTGTCGCCGTCGCCGCCGGTGTCGTCGCCGGTGCCGCAGGCGGTCAGGGTGAGGGCCAGTGCCGCCGCGCCCAGCGCGGCGCCGAGTCGGAGCGGGCTGCTGATGGAGTGCATGAGAGGTACCTCCGAGATTTGTTGTTGACTGCAACATATGATGGCGGACACAGCTCGCACAAGATACGGCGGGAAGGATAGCGTGTTCCATTCGTAACGATTCGGTAATGGGGCGAGCACGCCCCGCCGCGTCACTCGCGGGGGCCTCGGCGGACGCACCGGTCCGGCGGCCCGGGCCGTTCATGTCGGCGCCACCGACTACCATGGCCCATCATGAGCAGTGAGCGTTCTGCGATCATCCTGGCCGCCGGCCTGGGCACCCGCATGAAGTCCGCCCGTCCCAAGGTCCTCCACGAGCTGCTCGGCCGCTCGCTGCTGGGCCACGTCCTCCGGGCCGTCAAGGCCGTCGGGCCCGAGCGCCAGATCGTCGTCGTCGGCGCCGCCGCCGACCAGGTCCGCGCGCACCTCGCCGAGCACGCCCCCGCCTCGACCACGGTCTTCCAGGACAAGCAGCTGGGCACCGGCCACGCCGTGCGCATCGCCATGGAGGCCAACCCGGAGCTGACCGGCACCGTCATCGTCGCCTGCGGCGACGCCCCGCTCCTGCGCGCCGACACGCTCGCCGAGCTCGTCGAGGTCCACGAGAAGGCCCGCAACGGCGCCACGGTCCTCACCGCCGAGGTCGACGACCCGACCGGGTTCGGGCGCATCGTCCGCGACGTCGACGGCAACGTCCTGCGCAACGTCGAGCACCGCGACGCCGACCTGGCCGAGCTCGCCATCCGCGAGATCAACTCCGGCACCTACGCGTTCGACGCCGACGTGCTCCGCGAGCAGCTCGCCCGCCTCGACACCGCCAACGACCAGGGCGAGGAGTACCTCACCGACGTCCTCGAACTCGCCCGCGAGGCCGGCCACGCCGTCGGCGCCGTCGTCGTCGACGACCCCACCGAGGTCCTCGGCTGCAACGACCGCGCCCAGCTCGCCGGGCTGCGCCGCATCCTCCAGGGCCGCATCAACACCGAGCTGATGAAGTCCGGCGTCACCATGGAGGACCCCGCGACCGTCTGGATCGACGCCACCGTCAAGGTCGCCCCCGACGTGCTCCTGCACCCGGGCGTGCAGCTCAAGGGCGCCACCGCCGTCGACTCCGGCGCCGAGATCGGCCCCGACACCACGCTCACCGACACCATCGTCGGCGCGAACGCCGAGGTCGTGCGCTCGCACGCCCTCCAGGCCCACATCGGTCCGGGCGCCCACGTCGGCCCGTTCGCGCACCTGCGCCCCGCCTCCAAGCTCGCCGAGCGCTCGAAGATCGGCGCGTTCGTGGAGACCAAGAACCTCGACATGGGCCCCGGCGCCAAGGCCGCCCACCTCGCCTACCTCGGCGACGCCACGGTCGGCGCCGACGCGAACATCGGCTGCGGCGTGATCGTCGCCAACTACGACGGCGTCAAGAAGCACCACACCGAGATCGGCGAGGGCGCGTTCGTCGGCTGCGACACCGTCCTGGTCGCGCCCGTCTCGGTCGGTGACGGCGCGTACGTCGCCGCCGGCTCCACGATCGTCAAGGACGTCGAGCCCGGCGACCTCGCCGTCGCCCGCGCCCGCCAGGCCGCGCTCACCGACTGGGTCGCCAAGAAGCGCCCCGGCACCGTCTCCGACAAAGCAGCAAGGCGAGCGAAAGGTGAGGCGGGAGTGTCCGAAGCGTGACGCGACACTAAACGCCCCGGTCGGCTACCGCCGACCGGGCCGGTCGGGGACACTGGAACCGTCGAGGTTCAGGTGAGACGACCTACTGGGGGAGCCCACGTCATGGCGAGCATGTCCGCTGTCAACTCCAAGATGCTCATGCTGTTCTCCGGGCGCGCGTACCCGGAGCTGGCCGAGGAGATCGGGAAGCACCTGGGGGTCGCGCCGACCCCGATGAGCGCGTACTCGTTCGCCAACGGCGAGCTGTTCGTCCGGTACCAGGAGTCCGTCCGCGGCTGCGACGCCTTCGTCGTCCAGTCCATGCCCGCGCCGATCAACGAGTGGGTCATGGAGACCCTCATCATGATCGACGCGCTCAAGCGCGGCTCCGCCAAGCGCATCACGATCGTCCTCCCGTTCTACCCCTACGCGCGCCAGGACAAGAAGCACCGCGGCCGCGAGCCCATCTCGGCCCGCCTCGTCGCCGACCTGTTCAAGACCGCCGGCGCCGACCGCATCCTCACCGTCGACCTGCACACCGCCCAGATCCAGGGCTTCTTCGACGGCCCCGTCGACCACCTCTTCGCCATGGGCACCCTCGCCCGGTATGTCGAGGAGAAGTACGGCGACCGGCCGATGGCCATCGTGTCGCCCGACACCGGGCGCGTGCGCCTCGCCGAGCGCTGGTCCGACCGCCTCGGCGGCTGCCCGATCGCGTTCGTGCACAAGACCCGCGACCCGCTCAAGCCCAACCAGGTCGTCGCGCACAAGGTCGTCGGCGACGTCGAGGGCCGCACCTGCCTGCTCATCGACGACATGATCGACACCGCCGGCACCATCTGCTCCGCCGCCGAGATGCTCGCCAAGTCCGGCGTCGAGGACATCGTCATCGCGTCCACGCACGCGATCATGTCCGGCCCCGCCGTCGAGCGCCTCGCCGCCGCCCCCGTCTCCGAGGTCATCGTCACCAACACCCTGCCGCTCCCCAAGGAGGCGCAGGACCTCGACAAGATCACCACCCTCTCCATCGCGCCGCTCGTCGCCAAGGCCATCTGGGAGGTCTTCAACGACGGCTCGGTCACCACCCTGTTCGGCGGCCTCTCCTAAGTCACATATCGACGCCCGTTTCAAGCCCCACCGGATGCGCGTAGTACTCTGGTGGGGTTGCCGACGGCGAGGGTGTCCTCCAGAGGGCGCCGTAATCGACGCAAAGGCGTAGGTCTTTTCAGGGCTGCTGTGCCCTTCTGAATGCCGACGTGAGCGTCGAGCGCCGCATGAATCGTTGCTAAAACACAGGGGAGTATTTCCGTGTCCGAAGTTCGTATCAGCGCAGAGCCTCGCACTGACTTCGGGAAGGGCGGTGCCCGCCGTACGCGCAGGGCTGGAAAGGTTCCCGCGGTGGTCTACGGCCACGGCGAGAAGCCGCGCCACATTTCCCTTCCCGGTCTCGAGTTCGCCGCCGTCCTCCGCAAGGGCGGCCTCAACCAGCTCATCCAGGTCGAAGTCACCGACGGCACCCGCGAGCTGGTGATCCCCAAGGACATCCAGCGCGACCCGCTCAGGGACGAGGTCGTCCACGCGGACCTCCTGATCGTCCGCCGCGGCGAGACCATCACCACCGACGTCCCGATCTCGTTCACCGGCGAGGTGGAGAAGGGCGGCCTGGTCGTCCACGAGCTCACCAGCCTGAACATCGAGGCCGAGGCCACCCAGATCCCCGAGTCCATCGAGGTCGACCTCGACGGCCTGGCGATCGGCTCGCAGCGCACCGTCGCCGAGATCACCGTGCCCAAGGGCGTCGTCATCCTCAACGACGGCGAGCAGACCGTCGCCACCGTCGCCGAGCCGCGCGCCGAGGCCGCCGCCGACGACGACGCCGCGGACGCCGCGGAGGAGACCGCCGAGGCCGAGGCCCCCGCGGAGTAGATTCGACTCATGACCGACACTCCGACGCTCGTGGCCGGCCTGGGCAACCCCGGGTCGAAGTACGCTGCGAACCGTCACAATGTCGGTTTCATGGTCGCCGACGTGCTCGCCCGACGCGTCGGCGGCAAGTTCGCCGTGGTCCGCAAGGCCCGCGCCGAAGTCTGCGAGGCCCGCCTGGGGGTAGGCGGGCCTCGCGTCATCCTCGTGAAGCCCTTGACCTTCATGAACCTCTCGGGCGACGCCGTCGCGCCGCTCGCGCAGTACTACGGCATCGACCCCGAGCACGTGATCGCCGTCCACGACGAGCTCGACATCCCCTTCGGCGAGATCCGCATCAAGCGCGGCGGCGGCGAAGGCGGCCACAACGGCCTGCGCTCGCTCTCGAAGTCCCTCGGCACCAAGGACTACGCCCGCGTCCGCTACGGCGTCGGCCGCCCGCCCGGCCGCCAGGACGCCGCCGACTTCGTCCTCAAGGACTTCGCGAAGGCCGAACGGCCCGAAGTGGACCTCGGCATCGAACTCGCCGCCGACGCGGTCGAGGCGATCATCGAGAAGGGCTTCGTGACGGCGCAGAACGCCGTCAACGCACCGAAGCCCACCGAGCCGACCGCGCAGTAGCGCCCTCGCAGCCTTTCCCTGCACCGCAACCCGTTCGGGTGATTCCTCACCTGCGGACTAGTCTCATGTACTCCTGAGCGTCACGAGTCCGTCACTCTTCGTCCGCTCGATCGTTAGATCCCTTGTGACGGTTACCGAGGCACGCGAGAGCATCCAGGGCACAGCGGCGCGCGGCCGCGTCTACTCCATCGGCCCGCAGGGGAGCCGCCCGTACGGCGGCCGGCCGGCGTGGCAGCGGAAGTACTTCGCCGGGATCATCGGATCGGACATCGCCGCCGGCATCCTCGGTGCGGGCCTGGCGTTCGCGGCCCGCTTCGGGCACCTCGACGGGCACACTCGCGTCTACGCGCTCGCGCTCGTCGCCCTGCCCGCGGTGTGGATCGCCGCACTCGGGCTCTCGCGGGCCTTCGAGAAGCGGTACCTGTTCGTCGGCACCGAGGAGTACCAGCGCGTGGTGCACGCCGCCGTCGGCCTCACCGCCGTCGTCGCGATCGTCTCCTATGGACTCGAGGTGCCCACCTCGCGGGTGTTCGTCCTCATCGCGATCCCCACGGCCGCAGCGTTCTCCATCACCGCCCGCTTCGCGTGGCGCAAGTGGCTGCACCGGATGCGCCGCTCCGGCAGGTGCATGAAGCGCGTCGTCCTGGTCGGGCACGAGTCCTCCGTGGCCGCGCTCATCGTGCAGCTGCGCCGCGAGCACTACCACGGCCTGAAGGTCGTCGCCGCGTGCCTGCCCACCGAGCGCCCCCGAGGCGCCCTGCTGGAGTTCACGACCCGCGTCCGCGGCAGCTTCGACCGCATCGCCGAGGCCGTCGCCGCCGAGCGCGCCGACACCGTGATCGTCCTGTCCTGTCCCGAGATCGACGGCCGGGCCCTGCGCCGCCTCGCCTGGAAGCTCGAGCGCAGCGAGGTCGACCTCATCGTCGCCTCCGCCCTCGTCGACGTCGCCGGCGACCGCACCACCGTCCGCCCCGTCGACGGGCTCCCGATGCTCCACCTCGACCACGCGCGCCTCACCGGCGTCCGCCGCGTCGCCAAGGACGCCGTCGACCGGCTCGGCGCCGCCGTCATGCTCCTGATGCTCGCCCCGCTGCTCCTGGGCGCCGCGTTCCTCATCCGCTGCTCCTCGCCCGGCCCGGCCCTGTTCAAGCAGGAGCGCATCGGCAAGAACGGCCAGCCGTTCACCATCTGGAAGTTCCGCACCATGTACACCGACGCGGAGCGCCGCCTCGCCGAGATCGCGCACCTCAACGAGAGCGACGGCGTCCTGTTCAAGATGAAGGACGACCCGCGCATCACCGGCGTCGGGAAGTACCTGCGCCGCTTCTCCATCGACGAGTTCCCGCAGCTGGTCAACGTCCTGCGCGGCGACATGAGCCTGGTCGGGCCCCGCCCGCCCCTCGCCGTCGAGGTCGCCGCCTACGAGTCCGACATGCGCCGCCGCCTCGCCGTCAAGCCCGGCATGACCGGCCTGTGGCAGGTCTCCGGCCGCTCCGACCTGGCGTGGGAGGAGGCCGTGCGCCTCGACCTGCGGTACGTCGAGCACTGGACGCTCTCGCTCGACTTCGTGATCCTGCTGCGCACCGTCACCGCGATCCTGCGCCCGCAGGGCGCGTACTAGACGACCGCCGCTCCGGCCCCGGCCGGTCGCGGCGGCAGGCAAGCGCCCCCGCGCCGACGACGGCGCGGGGGTCCGACAGCTCGGCACCGACGGTTGGAGTTCGATTGCACCCGGGACACCCTCCCATTGCGCGGGACATGGCCGCTCAACATTTGGACGCGGAACGGCCGCAGCGTAGACTGACCGGCATGCACGACGCCCCAGGCCCCGCGTCCGAGACCGGAGCCCCGACCGCCACGCCCGAGGCCGCGGCGCCCGCCGACACCGCGCTCGCCGCCGAGCTGGCGACCGGCGCGGGGGAGCTGCTGCTCCGGATCAGGGCCGAACTCGGCTTCGCCGACGCCCGCGCCCTCAAATCCGCCGGCGACCTGCGCGCCAACGACTTCCTGCTCGCCCGCCTCGGCGCCGAGCGCCCCGGCGACGCCGTCCTCTCAGAGGAGGGCAAGGGCGAGTCGGGCCGCGTCGGCACCGAGCGCCTCGGCGCCGACCGGGTCTGGATCGTCGACCCGCTCGACGGCACCCGCGAGTACGCCGAGGAGGGCCGCGACGACTGGGCCGTGCACGTCGCGCTGTGGCAGCGGGGCCTCGGCCTCACCGCCGCCGCCGTCGCGCTCCCCGCCCAGGGCGTGACCTTGCGCACCGACCGCGTCTCCGCGGTGCCCGCCGAGGCGCCCGCGAAGCCCCGGATCGCCGTGTCCCGCACCCGACCGCCCGCTCAGGCGCTCGCCGCAGAGGCCGCCCTCGGCGCCGAACTCGTCCCGATGGGGTCGGCCGGAGCCAAGGTCATGGCCGTGGTCGCCGGTACAGTTGACGCCTATGTCCACGCCGGCGGCCAGTTCGAGTGGGACTCCGCCGCGCCGGTCGCGGTGGCCCTGGCCTCCGGTTGGCACGCCACGCGGATCGACGGTGCTCCGCTGCGGTACAACGAGGCCGACCCCTACCTTCCCGATCTGCTGGTCTGCCGCCCCGACCTGGCCGAGCCGCTGCTCGGCGCCGTCGCGGGCGACTGACCGCCCGGCCCCGCCGGGGCCGCGATACCACCGACCGAAGCCCCGTCCGGGGTCGAGCCGAGAGGAGCACTGCGCCGGTGAGCGACTATCGAATCAGCCATATCGCCGCGCTGGAGGCCGAAGCGATCTTCATCTTCCGTGAAGTCGCGGCCACCTGTCAGCGCCCCGTGCTGCTCTTCTCGGGCGGCAAGGACTCGATCGTCATGCTGCACCTGGCGCAGAAGGCCTTCGCGCCGGCGCCCGTCCCGTTCCCGGTGATGCACGTCGACACCGGCCAGAACTTCGCGGAGGTCATCGACTACCGCGACCGCCGGGTCGCGGAGACCGGCGTCCAGCTCATCGTCGCCTCCGTCCAGGACGCGATCGACCGCGGCATGGTCACCGAGCCGCCGGACGGCACCCGCAACCGCATCCAGACGCCCGTGCTCCTCGAAGCCGCCGAGAAGTACCAGTTCGACGCCCTCTTCGGCGGGGCCCGCCGCGACGAGGAGAAGGCCCGCGCCAAGGAGCGCGTGTTCTCCTTCCGCGACGACTTCGGCCAGTGGGACCCCAAGAACCAGCGGCCCGAGCTGTGGAACCTGTACAACGGGCGTGTGCACCCGGGCGAGCAGATCCGGGTGTTCCCGCTGTCGAACTGGACCGAGCTCGACGTGTGGAGGTACATCGGCTCCGAGTCGATCCCGCTGCCCGAGGTGTACTTCGCCTCCGAGCGCGAAGTGGTCGACCGCGGCGGGATGCTCTACGCCGTCAACGAGTTCATCCAGGTGCGCGAGGGCGAGGAGGTCTTCAAGGAGACCGTCCGCTACCGCACCGTCGGCGACGCGAACCTGACCGCCGGGGTGCGGTCCGACGCGACGACGATCGAGGAGATCATCGCCGAGGTCGAGGTCTCGCGCATCACCGAGCGCGGCGCGACCCGCGGCGACGACAAGACCTCTGAAGCGGCCATGGAAGACCGCAAGCGGGAAGGGTACTTCTAGATGACCGACACGCTGACCTCGCGCGAGGACACGCACGAACTGCTGCGCTTCGCCACCGCCGGCTCGGTCGACGACGGGAAGTCCACCCTCATCGGGCGGCTCCTGTTCGACTCGAAGTCGCTCTTCGACGACCAGTGGGACGCCGTCGAGGCCGTCTCCGCCGGCCGCGGCGACGAGTACACCGACCTCGCGCTCCTGACCGACGGCCTGCGCTCCGAGCGCGAGCAGGGCATCACGATCGACGTCGCGTACCGCTACTTCGCCACGCCCGAGCGGAAGTTCATCATCGCGGACACCCCCGGGCACATCCAGTACACGCGGAACATGGTCACCGGCGGCTCGACCGCCGACCTGGCCCTGATCCTCGTGGACGCCCGCAAGGGCCTGGTGGAGCAGTCGCGCCGGCACGCGTTCCTGTGCTCGCTGCTGCGCGTCCCGCACATGGTCCTGTGCGTCAACAAGATGGACCTGGTCGACTACGACGAGGCCGTGTTCAAGCGGATCGAGAACGAGTTCAAGGCGTTCGCGACGAAGCTCGAGGTCCCCGACCTGACCGTCGTCCCGATCTCGGCCCTCAAGGGCGACAACGTGGTCCACCGCTCCGAGAACATGCCGTGGTTCCAGGGCCCGAGCCTCCTCCACCACCTGGAGAAGGTCCACATCGCCTCCGACCGCAACCTCGTCGACGTGCGCTTCCCGGTCCAGCACGTGATCCGGCCGCACTCCAGCGACAACCACGACTACCGCGGCTACGCGGGCCAGATCGCTTCGGGCGTCATGAAGCCCGGCGACGAGGTCATGGTGCTGCCCAGCGGCTTCACCTCCCGCATCGCGTCCATCGAGACCGCCGACGGCCCGCTCGACGAGGCGTTCCCGCCCCTGTCGGTCACGGTCCGCCTGGAGGACGAGCTCGACGTCTCCCGCGGCGACATGCTCTGCCGCCCCGGCAACCAGGCGCGCGTCTCCCAGGACATCGAGGCGATGGTCTGCTGGATGGACGAGGCCCGCCCGCTTCGCCTGCGCGGCAAGTACGCCGTCAAGCACACCACTTCGGACGCCCGCGCCATCGTCAAGGACGTCCAGTACCAGCTCGACGTCAACACGCTCCACCGCGACGAGTCCGCGACCGAACTGCGCCTCAACGAGATCGGCCGCGTCACCCTCCGCACCACGAAGCCCCTCCTCTGCGACGACTACCGCCGCAACCGCGCCACCGGCGGCTTCATCCTCATCGACGAGTCCGACAACCGCACCGTCGGCGCCGGCATCATCGTCTAAGCACCGCAACGGGTTCGGGGCCAGCCGCTTTGCGGGTGGCCCCGAACCCGTTCACTCGAAAGGTGACACTCTTCACTCGAAACGACAGGCGTGTCGGAGTGTCGGAACGCGAGTCGTGCGGTGAGCGTCAATAACGTTTCATGTCATGGTCACCCATTCGCATGAGGTCCCCATCCGCCTGTTCCAGGCCCGTCCTGAACTCGCGGCAGAACTGCTCGTCAAGTCGCTCGGCGCCGCGCTCCCCGCGTACGCCAGCGCACTTCCCGAATCGGAGGCGCTCACCAACAACGACCCGCTAGAACTCAACTGCGACAACGCGGCCGTGTTCCGAGACGAGGCAGGTGTGCCCGTCTTTGCCGTCATCATCGAAGTTCAACGTGGCCAAGACAATCGGAAGCACTACAGCTGGCCGATGTATCTGACGATCCTGCGGGCGCGCCTCAGATGCCAGGTGCGGTTGCTGGCGATCTGCACCGATGCGGTGACGGCGGACTGGGCGCGGCGGCCGATCGAAGTCGGACCTCCCGGCTTCACACTCCTACCCGATGTCATCGACCCGGAGGAGCTCCTGGAGATCGACGAACACCGAGGCGCCAGGGAGGCCGTGGAGATTCTGATCCTCAAAGCCGCTTGCGGAGGTCCGCAGGCCGAACAGATCGCCCACAGGCTCGGCCGGAGGCTCAACGAGCTTTCCGAGTCCGACCGCCAGCAGTATGCTGGATGGGCGATGCGACTTCTCTCGGACGAAGCATGCACCGTACTGGAGGAATACATGAGCATGACGTACCAGGAATATCTTGAGAGCCCGGCTGGAAAGCTGGAGCTCAAGGGTGAGCGGCGCGGGAAGATCGGGTCGCTGCTGAAGGTCCTCGACGCCCGCGGCATCCGAGTCTCCGAGCCGGCTCGCGCCCGCATAGAAGGCGTCTCGGATGAGGACGAGCTCGACCGCTGGTTCGTCAGGGCCGTCACTGTGGACCGAGTGGAGCAGCTCTTCGACTGACCGGCGAATCGATGACTTCAAGGGCCCGGCCGCTGATGCGGCCGGGCCCTCTCGCTGTCATTCGTCCCGGCACTGTTCGTAGGCCTTGCGGACCCGGACGGGGGCCTTGAGGAGCCAGGCGTCCTCGACGAGGTCGGCGAGGCGGGGCTCGTCGATGCGGTCGAGGTCGACGAGGATCATCGCGGAGCCGTCGTAGTGCGGCGTGGTGTAGAAGGCCGGGTCGCCGGAGGCGAGGAAGGCGGCCTTGTCGCTCGGGTCGCAGACGATCGCGAGGCCGCCTTCGGCCTCGGTGCGGAGTCGTGCGAAGAAGCGGCCCTTCACCTTGAGCGAGGGGGTCCGCCAGCTGGTGGTCTCTTCGACCTCGGGGTAGCGCATCGCGATCTCGACAACGTCGTCCCAGGTAGCCATATGTCCATGTTCCCGCAAGGGTGCGACATTCTCAGGCCGTCAGGGGTTGATCCAGTTGCCGATCGTGATGAGGCTCGCGGCCGAGGCGCCGAGGACCGCGATGGCGATGACGGCGGCGGCGAGGAGCCGCAGCGGGGTCTGGGTCCAGTCGGGGCCGATCTGGTGGCGCATCGCCGGCATCGACCCGGTGCCCGGCTCCGGCTGGGGCGACTCGACCGCGTCGGGGATCTCCTCGCGCCGGGGCCGCATGAAGGCCGAGGTCGGGAGGAGCTGCGTGTCGTCGGAGCGGACGCCGCCGTCGACGCGGACGTGGTCGACCTGGACGGTGACGGGCCCGACCGCCCCGCGCAGGCCGTCGCCGACGCGCGCGAACTGGGTGGTGTCGTCGGTGCGGGGCCGGGACGGCTCCACGCGCGGTCGGGAGGTCTCCCAGGAGTACCGGAACCGGTTGGGCTCGGAGCCCTCGCGGCCCACGCGCGGGACCGACCAGCCGCCGGGCTCGGCGTCCGCGCGGGGCGCGGACGGCTCGGCGCGGCCGTGGTCGGGGTGCTCCTCCCAGGAGTAGCGCGGCCGGGACGGCTCGCGCGGGTGGGGGACCGGTCCGTCGACGGTGTCGACCTGGACGGTCTTGAGCTCGTCGGTGCCGCGGCCGTCGCCGACCCGGGGCAGCTCCCCGGTGGTCGGGTGCGCCGGGTCGCCGTACCGCGGTCCCCAGTTGTCGCTCACGGCGGACTCCCTAGTTCTCGATGGTCGAGAGGATCCGGTCGCGGTGGCCTTCGAGGTTCTCGATCTCGGCCTGCTGCACCGTGATCGTGCGCTGGGCCGCGTCCGCGACCAGCGGGTCGTCGCTCAGGTCCAGGGCGGCCTTCGCCATGTCGACCCCGCCGATGTGGTGGTCGATCATGAGGTTCGCGAACATGACGTCCGCGTCGGTGCCGGTGGTGGCCTTGAACGCCGCCATCTCCTCGTCGGAGGCCATGCCCGGCATGAGGCCGCCGTTCGACTCCGAGTCGTGGGCGTGCTCCTCGCCCGCCCAGGCCATCGGCTCGCCGCTGGAGAGCTGCGCACCCCACTGGCGCAGCCAGGTCCGGTACATGCCCATCTCGGCGCTCTGCGCGGTGGCGATGTCGTACGCGACGGCCTTCATGGTCTCGTCGGACCCGTTCTGCCACTCGTACATCGCCATGTCGACGGCCTGCTGGTGGTGCGTGATCATGTCGCGGGCGAAGCCCGCCTCGACGGAGTCGTTCGCGGGGGTCGAAGTGCCGGCCACCCAGCCGACCGCGCCGCCGGCGGCGAGCATGAGCACGGCGGTGATCGCGATGAGCACCGCGGGCCTGCGCCACAAGCCGGTCATTCGTCCTCCTTCGGCGGGCGCCCCTGCGGGAGCGCCCGCGCCTCCTTCATGCCTAACGAGCGGCGGACCGAAAGGTTCGCCCGCGTCAGCCGGTCGGCATCTGGCCGGCGTCCTCGACCGTGGTCGAGACCCCGCCGGAGCAGACCGCGTTCGCCTCGGCCGCGTTGTCGGCGTTCTGGATGTAGTAGTCCAGGAACTCGTCGAGCTTCGGGTCGTCCAGGTTCTCGGTCTGGTACTGCACGCCCCACGCCTGGATCGACACCTCGGTGCCGAGGCCCGGGTAGGGGCTCATGAGGGTGTAGTCGCGGCCGTTGATCTTCTCCGACAGCTGCGCGATGCCGTCGCCGTCGACCAGCGCCGGGTCGTACGTCAGCCACACGGCGCCGTGCTCCAGCGAGTGGACGGCGTTGCCGTCGAGGATCGCGGCGGCGTACACCGAGCCGGTGCAGGTCTGCCACTGGCCGAGGTGGTTGCCGCCGGTCGGCGGGACGGTCTCGTAGACCGGGGTGTCGTTCGCGGTGTCCTCGTCGGCGTCGACGTGGGTCTGCTGGACCACCCAGGGGTGCTCCAGGTCCTCCTCGGTGACGTCGCCGTCGGAGAGGGCCGCGGCGACCTCGGAGTAGTTCGCGTACTCGCCGTAGTAGTCGGTGACGCCTTCCGGCGGCTGGCTCCGGTCCCAGACGACGAACACGGCGGCCCCGATCAGGCCGAGCGCGACGACGCCCACGCCGCCGAACGTGAGGATCAGGCCCCACGGCTTCGGCTGCTTCACCTGGACAGCGCGGCCCTTGCGGGCGGGCCCGGTCTTGGCGTCCTTGTTGTCGAAGGCGCTCTTCTTGGCGGGGCCCTTGCCGGCGCCCTTCGCCGAGGCGGCCTTGCCCGAGTCCTTGGCCGGCGCCTTGTCGGCGTCCTTGGCCTCGGCCTTGTCCTTGTCGGTGCCTTTGCCAGTGCTGCCCTTGCCGGCGCTCTTGGTGGCGGTCTGCTTCTTCGTAGCCATATCGCGGGGCGTGCCTCTTCGTCGACGACGGGTGGAGCCGGAGCGGCACCGGGTGAGGGCCCGGCATGAACACCACTCGCGTAGGCCACCTTACCCGGTCGGGCCTGGCACCTTCTTCAGAGCACAGTCGGAGCCCGGCCGAGGCGCGCCCCGCCCACCGGCGCCTACCCCTCGGCGGTCGTGTTCACACCGCCCGAGCACGGCGCCTGCGCCTCCGGGTTGAACCGCTCGTTCTGGACGTACTCGTCCAGATAGTCCTCGATCACCTGGTCGGCGGGGTCGTCGGTCTGGTAGCGGTTCCCCCACGACTGGAGCGACACGGGGACGCCCTGGCCCGGGTACGGGCTCATCAGCGCGTAGTCCCGCTTCTGGATGAGCAGCGCCAGCGCGTCCACCGCGGCCTGCTCGACGAGCTCCGGGTCGTACGTCAGCCACACCGCGCCGTGCTCCAGGGAGTGCACGGCGTGCCCGTCGACGAGCGGCGCGTCGTACACCGAGCCGGTGCAGGTCTGCCACTGGCCGAGGTGGTTCCCGCCGGCCGGCGGCGTCATCTCGTACACCGGCGGCTGCCCGTCCCACCCGTTCTGGGCGTCGACGTGCTCCTGCTGCGCCACGAACGGGTACTCCAGGTCCTCGGCGGTCACCTCGCCGTCCTGGATCGCCGCCATCACGGTCACGTAGTCGCCGTACTCGCCGTAGAAGCTCTCCACGCCCTCGATCGCGGGCGCGGCCTGCTGCGAGTCCGGATCGGCCGCGGCCCCGCCGTCGCCGGTCGGGTCGGGTGCGGGGGTGCAGGCGGCGAGCGCCGCGAGGACGAGGAGGGGGGCGGTCGCGGTCCGGGCGGTGCGAAGCGTGCGCATGTTCGGAAGCCTTCCGTTCGGGTTGCCGATCATCAACCTACCGGTGCAGGCCACACGCGCCTTTATCACTCGCGGGCGGCGAAGCCGGGAGTCTACGATTACCGGGTGACTCCTGAGACGCTCGCAGAGAAAGTGCTGTCCGCTACGCGCGATGCCTTCGAGGCCCTCGGCCTCGACGCCGCCGTACTGCCCGCCCAGACGGCGGTGGAGCGACCCAGGGACCCCAAGCACGGCGACTACGCCTCCAACATCGCGCTCCAGACCGCGAAGAAGGCCGGCACGAACCCGCGCGCGCTCGCCGAGAAGATCACCGAGCTCCTCGCCGCCGCCGACGGTGTCGCCAAGGTCGACATCGCCGGCCCCGGGTTCCTCAACATCACCCTCGACGCGGCCGCCGCGGGCGAGATCGCCGGGCAGATCGTCAAGGCCGGACCCGCCTACGGCGACAACGGCTCCATGGCCGGGCACCACGTGAACCTGGAGTTCGTCTCCGCGAACCCCACCGGCCCGGTGCACATCGGCGCCGTCCGCTGGGCCGCCGTCGGCGACGCCCTCGCCCGCGTCATGCGAGCCTCCGGCGCGAAGGTCACCTCCGAGTACTACTTCAACGACGCCGGCAGCCAGATCGACAACTTCACCGCCTCGCTGCTCGCCAGCGCCAAGGGTGAGCCGACCCCCGAGAACGGGTACGGCGGCGCCTACATCGACGAGATCGCCGCCGAGGTCGTCGCCAAGCGGCCCGGCATCCTCGACGCCGAGGACCCGCGGGAGCTGTTCCGCCAGGACGGCGTCGCGCTGATGTTCGCCGAGATCAAGGCCGACCTCGAGGAGTTCGGCACGCACTTCGACGTGTACTTCAACGAGAAGGACCTGCACGACAAGGGCGAGCTCGACGCCGCCCTGGAGCGGCTCACCGCGCTCGGCCACGTCTTCGAGGCCGACGGCGCGGTGTGGCTGCGCACCACCACGTTCGGCGACGACAAGGACCGCGTCGTCAAGAACTCCAAGGGCGGCTGGACCTACTTCGCCGCGGACTGCGCCTACTACCTCGACAAGCGCGAGCGCGGCTTCGACAAGCTCGTGTTCATGCTCGGCGCCGACCACCACGGCTACATCGGCCGCATGAAGGCCATGAGCCGCGCGTTCGGCGACGAGCCGGGCACGATCGAGATCCTCATCGGCCAGCTTGTGAACCTGGTGCGCGACGGCAAGCCCGTGCGCCTGTCGAAGCGGGCCGGGAACATGATCACCCTCAACGACGTCGTCGACGCCGTCGGCGTCGACGCCGCCCGCTACGCGCTGGCCCGCTACTCCTCGGACTCCTCGATCGACCTCGACATCGAGCTGTGGACCAGGAACTCCAGCGACAACCCGGTCTACTACGTGCAGTACGCGCACGCCCGGACCTCCGCGGTCCTGCGCAACGCCGCCGAGCGCGGCGTCGCGAAGGGCGAGTCGTACGACGCCGCGCTGCTGACGCACGAGCGCGAGTCGGACCTGCTCAAGGCCCTCGCGGAGTTCCCCGCCGTGGTCGCCACCGCGGCCGAGCTGCGCGAGCCGCACCGGATCGCCCGCTACGCGGAGGAGCTCGCCGGGTCCTACCACCGGTTCCAGCACGACTGCCGGGTCCTGCCGGTCGGCGACGAGGAGCCCACCGACCGCAACCGCGCGCGGCTGTGGGTCGTCGACGCCACCCGCACCGTCCTCGCCAACGCGCTCGGCATGCTCGGCGTCTCGGCCCCGGAGCGGATGTAATGCGGACCCACGAGGCCGGCGCGCTGCACGGCGACTTCGACTCCCTGCGCCCGTCCTGGCTCGGCGTGCCCGAGGACGTCAACGCGATCCTCCCGCAGCTGTGGGCCCGGAACGTCGAGCGCGCCGACGGCGTCCTCCACATCGGCGGCCTCTCGGTCGAGAAGCTCGCCGCGGAGTTCGGCACGCCCGCGTACGTCTTCGACGAGGACGACTTCCGCGCCCGCTGCCGCGCCTGGACCGAGGCGTTCGCCGACGCCGACGTCTTCTACGCCTCCAAGGCGTTCTGCTCCAAGGCCGTCCTCCGCGCCGCCGCCGAAGAGGGCCTGTTCGTCGACGTGTGCACCGCGGGCGAGCTCGCGGTCGCCCTCGCGGCCGGGATCGATCCCGCCCGCCTGGGCCTGCACGGCAACAACAAGTCGCTCGCGGAGCTGCACCAGGCCGTCGAGATCGGCGTGGGCCGCATCGTCGCCGACTCGTTCCAGGAGATCGAGCGCATCGAGGCGATCGCGAAGGAGCTCGGGAAGCGCCCGAACGTGATGATCCGCGTGAACGTGGGCGTCGAGGCGCACACGCACGAGTTCATCGCGACCGCGCACGAGGACCAGAAGTTCGGGTTCGCGCTGGCCGACGGCGTCGCCTACGAGGCCGCGCGCCGCGTCGCCGCCGCCGAGCACCTGCACCTGCTGGGCCTGCACTCGCACATCGGCTCGCAGATCTTCGACACCGCCGCGTTCGAGGTCTCGGCCTCGCGCGTGGCCCGCCTCCAGGCGAAGCTCCAGGCCGACCTCGGGATCGTGCTCGGCGAGCTCGACCTCGGCGGCGGCTTCGGCATGGCCTACACGACCCAGGACGACCCGCAGTCGCCCGCCGACATCGCCGCGAGCCTGCGCCGGATCGTCGACGACGAGTGCGCGGCCGCCGGGATCGCGGTCCCGCGCCTGTCGATCGAGCCCGGCCGGACGCTGATCGGCCCGTCCATGTTCACCCTGTACGAGGTCGGCACGGTCAAGCCCGTGACGCTCTCGGGCGGGGCCTCGCGCCTGTACGTCTCGGTCGACGGCGGCATCAGCGACAACATCCGCACGGCGCTGTACGACGCCACCTACTCGGCGACGCTCGCCTCGCGCTCGTCCGTCGCGACGCCGGCGCTCGCCCGCGTAGTGGGAAAGCATTGCGAATCCGGCGACATTGTTGTTAAAGATGAATTCCTCCCGGCGGACGTCGCGCCGGGGGACCTGCTCGCGGTCCCTGGAACCGGCGCCTACTGCCGCTCCATGGGCTCGAACTACAACCACGTGCCGCGCCCGCCGGTCGTCGCCGTCCGCGACGGCCAGGCCCGGGTGATCCTGGCTCGTGAAACCGTCGACGACCTGCTTCGACTCGACGTCGGCTAGCCCGGGCGCACTGCACGCGCCACACCACGGAAAGAGGACACCAGCGATGAGACTCGCGCTACTCGGATGCGGCAACGTCGGCAGTGAAGTCGTGCGCCTCATGCGAACGCGCGGGGAGGAGCTGGCGGCCCGGGTGGGCGAGCCGGTCGAGATCGCCGGGATTGCCGTGCGCCGCCTCGACCGCGACCGCTCGCACCTGCCGGTCGGGCCGGAGATGTTCACCAACGACGCGCTGAGCCTCGTCAAGCGCGAGGACGTCGACATCGTCGTGGAGGTCGCCGGCGGCATCGAGCCCGCCCGCACCTGGATCACCACCGCCCTCGGCGAGGGCAAGTCCGTCGTGACCGCGAACAAGGCCCTCCTCGCCGAGGACGGCCCGGCCCTGTCGGCCGCCGCGAAGGCCGGCGGCGCGGACCTGTACTACGAGGCCGCCGCCGCGGCCGCGATCCCGCTCATGCGCCCGCTGCGCGAGTCGCTGCACGGCGACACGATCAACCGGGTCCTCGGGATCGTCAACGGCACCACGAACTACATCCTCAGCGCGATGTCGCAGTCCGGCGCCTCGTTCGAGGAGGCCCTCGGCGAGGCCACCGAGCTCGGCTACGCCGAGGCCGACCCGACCGCCGACGTCGACAACTACGACGCCGCCGCGAAGGCCGCGCTCATCGCCTCGCTCGCGTTCCACACGCATATCGACCTCGGCGAGGTCTACCGCGAGGGCATCCGCGGCGTCTCCGCCGCCGACATCGCCTCGGCCGCCGCCGAGGGCCGCGTCGTGAAGCCGCTGTGCATCGCCACCCGGGAGGCCGACGGCGTGTCCGTGCGCGTCCACCCGGCGATGATCCCGCGCAACCACCCGCTCGCGAACGTCAACGGCGCGTACAACGCCGTGTTCGTCGAGGCGGAGTCCGCCGGCCGCCTCATGTTCTACGGAGCGGGAGCGGGCGGCACCGAGACCGCGTCGGCCGTGCTCGGCGATATCGTGGCCGTGGCGCGCAACAAGCGCGGCGGGATCACCGCGTTCCCGCCCGAGGCCGCCTACCAGGACCTGCCGGTGAAACCCATCGGCGAGGCCCGCACCCGCTACCACGTCAGCCTCGACGTAGTGGACGAGCCCGGCGTGCTCGCCCGCGTGGCGGCCACCTTCGCCCACCACGGCGTCAGCCTCGCCACCGTCCACCAGTCCGGCCGCGGCGACGACGCCCAGCTGGTGGTGGTCACCCACACGGCCGCCGACAAGCAGTTGTCGGACACCGTTGACGAACTGTCGCAGCTGACGTCGGTGCACCAGGTCACCAGCGTCATGCGCGTCGAAGGAGAATAGGGCGGCATGTCCGGTTCTGTAAGCACGGCAGCAATGCGCCCGGGGTGGCGCGGCCTCATCGAGGAGTTCCGGGACCGGCTCCCGGTCTCCGGCGCCACCCCCGTCGTGACCCTCCAGGAGGGCGGCACGCCGCTCCTGCCCGCACCGACGCTCTCGGCCCGCACCGGCTGCGACGTGTACCTCAAGATCGAGGGCCTCAACCCGACCGGCTCCTTCAAGGACCGCGGCATGACCCTCGCGGTGTCCAAGGCCGTCGAGGACGGCTCGAAGGCCGTCATCTGCGCCTCCACCGGCAACACGTCCGCGTCGGCCGCCGCCTACGCCGCGCGCGCGGGGATCACCTGCGCGGTGCTCATCCCGGCCGGGAAGATCGCCCTCGGCAAGCTCGCCCAGGCGCTCGTCCACGGCGCCAAGGTCCTCCAGGTCGACGGCAACTTCGACGACTGCCTGGCCATCGCCGACAAGCTCGCGGTCGAGTACCCGGTCACGCTCGTCAACCACCTGAACTACAACCGCATCCTCGGGCAGAAGACCGCCGCGTACGAGGTCGTGCAGGTCCTCGGCGACGCCCCCGACCTCCACTGCCTCCCGGTCGGCAACGCGGGCAACATCACCGCGTACTGGCTCGGGTACAACGAGGACCACGCCGCGGGCGCGGCCACGAAGCTGCCGCGGATGCTCGGCGTCCAGGCCGCCGGCTCGGCCCCGATCGTCGACGGCCGCGTCGTCGAGCACCCGCAGACCATCGCCACCGCGATCCGCATCGGCAACCCCGCGTCCTGGACCAAGGCCCTCGACGCCAAGCGGGAGTCGAACGGCGACATCATCGCCGCCACCGACCGCGAGATCCACGCCGCGTACATGCTCCTCGCCCGCTCCGAGGGCGTCTTCGTCGAGCTCGCCTCCGCCGCGTCGGTCGCGGGCCTGCTCAAGCAGGCCGAGGCCGGCTGGATCGAGCCCGGGCAGACCATCGTCTGCACCGTGACCGGCAACGGGCTCAAGGACCCCGACTGGGCCGTCTCCACCGCGCCGCAGCCGCACACCGTCCCCGTCGACGTGCTCAAGACCGCGACGGCGCTGGGGCTCTAGTTGGGCGCGTTCAGCACCGGTCCGCAGGCCACCGTCCGCGTCCCGGCCACCTCCGCGAACCTCGGGCCCGGCTTCGACTCGCTCGGGCTCGCGCTCGACCTGTGCGACGAGGTCACCGCCGAGGCGACCAGCGGCACCGCGATCACCGTCGAGGTCGAAGGCGAGGGCGTCGGCACCGTCCCGAGCGACGAGCGCCACCTCGTCGCCGCCGCGATGCTCCGCACGTTCGCGTCGCTCGACCTCGCGCCCCCGGGCCTGAAGCTCAAGTGCCGCAACAGGATTCCGCACGCCCGGGGCCTCGGCTCCTCGTCCGCGGCGATCGTCGCCGGCATCATGCTCGCCGACGCGCTCGCGGGCGCGGGCATGACGCGGGGCCAGAAGCTCGCCCTCGCCGGCGAGATCGAGGGCCACCCCGACAACGTCGCGCCGTGCCTGCTGGGCGGCTTCACCATCGCCTACTCCACTGAGGACGGCGCGAAGGCGGTCGCGCTCGACCCGTCGCCGCGCATCCACCCGTGGGTCTACATCCCGCAGTCCCGGGGCCTGACCTCGGTCGCCCGCGCCGCGCTCCCCGAGCGGGTCGCGTACGCCGACGCCGTGTTCAACCTCTCGCGGGCGGCACTGCTCGTCGCGGCCGTCTCGCGCCAGCCCTCGCGGCTGTTCGAGGCCACCGACGACCGCCTCCACCAGCGGTTCCGCGCCTCGGGAATGCCGGAGAGCACGCGGTTGTTGCAGCAGTTGCGCGCCTCCGGGACCGCCGCGGCGATCTCGGGAGCGGGACCGACCGTGCTCGCACTGGCGATCGACGACGCCGAAGTCCCCGAGGCCCCTGCGGGCTTCGAGCGGAGGCGTCTCGAAGTCGCCGGCGGCGCAGCGCAGGTCGCAACCGTTGTGAGCGAGTGATCCTCGGGTCCGTTGTTGAGAATGGCAAGAGTGCGCTACTATTCCAGTTAGACGACCACCCGGTGTCGTGACTGCTCGAAGCCTTGCTTATGCTTGTGGTCACAACAGCTGCGGCGCATCCAGCGCACGCCTGATCTCTTGTTTGGGTCATCACCCTCAACCATGGATTTGTGACTTTGCAAAGCTCCAGCGTGGCATGGCACGGTTTCGACGAAGGAACAGTCGCTGTCCGCATGGATCGCAATCAGCGGAGATCGGCGCCACGTGTCTCACCGTGCACGATCATTCAACGCGAGCTCGCCGGTCACAAACCCAGAGGCGTCGCCTCGATCAGGACCGTCTGCCCAGCGGACAGCCCAGGGGTGTTGCACCCGGTGTCAACCGTCGTCTTCCATCCGCCGCGCCCGGCAGGGCCGAGGCGGTCGAAGCGATGGCGGGACGCAGACCAGAACATCGGCATTGCGGCTATTTGAAAGACGCGGAAACTCCTCGAATCCCATTCGAAGTTCCGCCAGGGAAGGAATCCATTGAGCGACACCACCGGCACGACGTCGGACCGGATGAGCGATGCGGCGTCTGCTTCGGAGGAATCTCCGGAGACCAAGAAGCGCCGTCGGGCAGGAACCGGTCTGGCCTCTCTGCTGATGCCCGAGCTCCAGCAGATGGCACAATCGCTCGGTATCACGGGCGTCGGCCGGATGCGGAAGAGCGAGCTGATCGCCGCCATCCAGGAACGGCAGGATGCGGGCTCGCAGCCCGGCGGTGCCAGCGCAGAACAGGAGGCCCCGACAGTGCCTGACTCCGAACACACACCGATCGCCGAGGGTCCGCAGGCCACTGTCGACTCCGCACCGAGCGACAACGGTTCTGAGAGCGCCGACGCCAAGGGCGGCAACGCCGCCCGCCGGGCCACCCGCCCGGCCGGCCCGCCTCAGCCGCGCCGTCGCCAGGAGCAGCAGTCGACCGCGCACGACGTCGCCGAGACCGGGTCCGCAGAGGTCCCCGCTTCCGTCGCCGTGATCGAGTCCGATGAGGACCGGCCGCAGCGCCGCCGCCGCACCCGTGAGAACGGGCGCCAGGACGGACGCGAGAACGGTCGCGAGAACGGGCGCCGCGACGAGCAGCAGCCCGAGGCCCGCACCGAGTCCCGCGAGCGCCGCAACGAGCGCAACGACGACTACGACGACGACCGCGGTCCCCGCGACGGGGAGGGCGACGGCCGCCGCCGCAAGCGCCGCGACCGCTCCGACCGCCGCCAGCGCGGCGGGCGCGACGAGTCCGAGCAGCGCGGCGGCCAGCCGCAGCAGAACGACGAGCTGCTCGTCCCGGTCGCCGGCATCCTCGACATCCTGGACAACTACGCGTTCATCCGCACCACCGGCTACCTGGCCGGGCCCGACGACGTCTACGTCTCGATGTCGCAGGTCCGCAAGTACCGGCTGCGCCGCGGCGACGCGATCACCGGCGCGGTGAAGCCCACCCGCGGCGAGGAGCCCGGCAACGGCAACAGCCAGCAGGCCAAGCAGCGCCGCGAGAAGTACAACCCGCTCGTGCGCCTCGACACCGTCAACGGCATGAACCCCGAGGACGCGAAGAAGCGCGACGAGTTCTACAAGCTCACGCCGCTGTACCCGCAGGAGCGCCTGCGCCTGGAGACCGAGCCGAACGCGCTGACCACGCGGGTGATAGACCTCGTGGCCCCGATCGGCAAGGGCCAGCGGGCCCTCATCGTCTCGCCGCCGAAGGCCGGCAAGACGATGGTGCTCCAGGCCGTCGCGAACGCGATCACCACGAACAACCCCGAGTGCCACCTCATGGTGGTCCTCGCGGACGAGCGGCCCGAAGAGGTCACCGACATGCAGCGCTCGGTGAAGGGCGAGGTCATCGCCTCGACCTTCGACCGACCGCCGTCGGACCACACCACCGTCGCCGAACTCGCGATCGAGCGCGCCAAGCGCCTGGTCGAGCTCGGCCACGACGTGGTCGTGCTGCTCGACTCGATCACCCGGCTGGGCCGCGCGTACAACAACTCGTCGCCGGCCTCCGGACGCATCCTGTCCGGCGGCATCGACTCGACCGCGCTCTACCCGCCGAAGCGCTTCCTGGGCGCCGCGCGGAACATCGAGCACGGCGGCTCGCTGACGATCATCGCCACGGCGCTGGTCGAGACCGGGTCCATGGGCGACACGGTGATCTTCGAGGAGTTCAAGGGCACCGGCAACGCCGAGCTCAAGCTCGACCGCAAGATCGCCGAGAAGCGCACCTACCCGGCCATCGACGTGCACCAGTCGAGCACCCGCAAGGACGAGCTCATGATGAGCGCGGAGGAGCAGGCGGTCATGCTGAAGCTCCGCCGCGTCCTCTCCTCGCTGGAGCCGCAGCAGGCGATCGACCTGCTCATCGACCGGCTGAAGAAGACCCAGACGAACGCCGAGTTCCTGATGTCCATCGTCAAGAGCACGCCGGGCGACTGACCGTGAAGTGTGAGGCCGCCCTGGTTGAGAGCGGCCTCACGCCTTACCATTGAACGCTGGTGCGCAGGTCGCGCACTTCGACCAAGCGCCCTCCGGGGCTCGATGCGGTACCGGTTCACGGCGAAGCCGACCCGGCGACCGATATGAAAGGGAAGTCATGAAAGAGGGCATCCACCCTGAGTACGTCGTCACCGAGGTGACCTGTTCCTGCGGGAACGCGTTCACCACCCGGTCGACGGTGACCAGCGGCAAGATCCAGGCTGCGACCTGCAACAAGTGCCACCCGTTCTACACCGGCAAGCAGCGCATCCTCGACACCGGCGGTCGCGTGGCCAAGTTCAAGGCCCGCTACGCCAAGGCTGCCGAGAAGGCCCAGGCCGGCAAGTAGCTTTGCTGCGCGGCGTCCATGTCCTCTGCGACATGGGCGCCGCGTTTTTCGTCCTCCACGACCGCTCGCAAGGCTTTCTCCTTAAGGAACAGAGATGACGACCGCCGCCGACAACCGCCTGGCCTCGCTGCTCGCCGAGTACCGCGACCTCGAAGTCCAGATGGGCGACCCCGCCCTGCACGCCGACCCGGCGCAGGCCCGGCGGGTCGGCCGCCGCTACGCCGAGCTCTCCCCGATCGCGAAGACCGCCGAGGACATCGCGGCCGCGAAGGACGACCTCGAGACCGCCGAGGAGCTCGCCAAGGAGGACGCGGACTTCGCCGAGGAGGCCGAGGGCCTGCGCAAGCGCATCCCCGAACTCGAGGAGAAGCTCGCCGAGCTGCTGGTCCCGCGCGACCCGGACGACTCCAAGGACGTCATCATCGAGATCAAGGCCGGCGCGGGCGGCGAGGAGTCCGGCCTGTTCGCCGGGGACCTCATGCGCATGTACCTGCGCTACTTCGAGCGCCAGGGCTGGGCCGTGGAGACCCTCGAGATGGTGCCGACCGACCTCGGCGGCGTCAAGGACTCCTCGATCGCGGTGCGGACCAAGGGCAACCCCGACGGCGGCAACGGCGTGTGGTCCCGCATGAAGTTCGAGGGCGGCGTCCACCGCGTGCAGCGCGTGCCCGTGACCGAGTCCCAGGGCCGCGTGCACACCTCCGCGGCCGCGGTCGTGGTCATGCCCGAGGCCGAGGAGGTCGACTTCGAGCTGAACATGAACGACGTCCGCGTCGACGTGTACCGGTCCTCGGGCCCCGGCGGCCAGTCCGTCAACACCACCGACTCCGCGGTGCGCCTCACCCACGTGCCCACCGGCGTGGTCGTGACCTCGCAGAACGAGAAGAGCCAGCTCCAGAACAAGGAGGCGGCGATCAAGGTCCTGCGGGCCCGCCTCCTCGCGAAGCAGCAGGAGGAGGCCGCCGCCGCGGCCGGCGCCGCCCGCCTGCTCCAGGTGCGCACCGCCGACCGCTCCGAGCGCATCCGCACCTACAACTTCCCGCAGAACCGGCTCACCGACCACCGCATCGGCTTCACCGCGTACAACCTCGACCAGGTCATGGACGGCTCCCTCGAAGAGGTGCTCGACGCCCTCGCCGCGGCCGACCGCGCCGACCGCATGGCTCGCGGGGCCGAGTGACCTGGGTCGAAGCGGTGGCCGCCGCCGCGAGCCGACTCGCGGCGGCCGACGTCGACTCCCCCAGGGTCGACGCCGAGCTGCTCGCCGCCCACGTCTCCGGACTCAAGCGCGCCCAGCTCCTCATCGCCGACGGGCCCGACCCGGCCCGGCGCGCCGAGTTCGACGCGCTCGTCGAGCGCCGCGCCACCCGCGAACCGCTCCAGCACCTGACCGGCTCCGCCGCGTTCCGCTACGGCGAGCTCGCCGTGGGCCCCGGGGTGTTCGTGCCCCGGCCCGAGACCGAGCTCCTCGTGGACTGGGCGCTGACGCGCCTGCCGCGAGGCGGCACGGTGATCGACGCCTGCTCCGGTTCCGGGGCGGTCGCGTACTCGATCGCCACCGAACGGCCCGACGCGCGCGTCTGGGCCGTCGAGGTCGACCCCGACGCGTTCGAGTGGCTCGAGTCGAACCTCGACGGCACCGGGGCGGTCCCCGTCCTCGCCGACGCGGTCGTCGCCGGGACGCTCGCCGAACTCGACGGCCAGGTCGACCTCGTCACCGCGAACCCGCCGTACGTGCCGTTCGAGATCGAGGTCGCCCCCGAGGTCGACTTCGACCCGGGCGGGGCGGTCTACGCCGCCGAGGCCGGGCTCGCCGTCATCCAGCCGCTCGCCCTGCGGGCGGCGAAGTGGCTCCGGCCCGGCGGCTGGTTCGGGTTCGAGCACGACGACACCCACGGCACCGTGGCCCCGGAGATCCTCCGTGTCAGCGGGTTCACCGATGCCGAGGACCACGACGACCTCGCCGGCCGGCCGAGGTTCGCTACGGGAAGGCTAGGCTTGCTGCCGTGAGGCTGTTCAATTGCAGGAAGATCAAGGACCGCGCCACCGGCATCAAGTCCGCCGCGCGCGCCGTCACCGGCGGCCGTCTGGTCGTCATCCCCACCGACACCGTGTACGGGATCGGCTGTGACGCGTTCAACCACGCCGCCGTGAAGGCGCTGCTGGCCGCCAAGGGCCGCGGGCGCGACATGGCGCCGCCGGTCCTCATCGGCTCCAAGCGGGCCCTCGACGGGATCGCCTCCGACGTCCCGGACTCCGCCAAGGAGCTCATCGACGCGTTCTGGCCCGGCCCGCTCACCGTGGTCGTGCCCTACACGCCGACCCTGACCTGGGACCTCGGCGACACCGACGGCACCGTCGCGGTGCGGATGCCGCTGCACCCGCTCGCGCTCGAGCTGCTCAAGGAGACCGGCCCGATGGCCGTGTCCTCCGCGAACAAGCACGGCCAGCCCCCGGCCGAGACCGCCGCCGACGCGAAGGCCCAGCTCGGCTCCGATGTCTCCGTGTACCTGGAGGCCGGCCCCAGCGAGGACAACCTGCCGTCGACCATCGTCGACTGCGTCGCGCACCCGCCGCAGGTGCTGCGCGAGGGCGCCCTGACGCTGGAGCAGATCCGCAAGATCGTCCCCGACACGCTCGACCGCGACGGCTACGGCCCCGGCCAGCGGCCCGAGGACCAGGAGGCGGCCGAGCCCGCGGAGGCCGAGGACGCCGCGAGCGAGGAGACCTCCGCGTGAGCAGCCCGTTCTCGGTCCTCCACGTGTGCACCGGCAACATCTGCCGGTCGCCCATGTCCGAGCGCATCCTCGACGGGCTCACCGGCGACGCCGTGTACAACCACGGCGCCGGCACTTCGTCGTGGCATGAGGGGGACGACATGCAGCCGTTCTCCGCGCGCGAGCTGGAGGACCGCGGGTTCGAGGCGGCCGGGCACGGCGCCCGGCACCTCGTGCGGGCCCACGTCGAGGCCTCCGACCTGATCCTCGTCGCCACCGCCGGGCACCTCGACTTCGTCCGCGAGTCCTACCCCGAGGCCGCCGGCAAGACGTTCCTCGTGCGCACCTTCGGCCGCATCGCCGCCGACGCGGCGGACGAGCTGCCCGAGGGCGACGTGCACACCCGCGGCAAGGCCCTCGTGGCCCTCGCCGAGCTGCGCCTCGACGACTACGAGGCGGTCGACCTCGCCGACCCGTGGGGGATGAGCCGCGACGAGTACGCGCGGATCGCCGACCAGCTGGAAGCCGCGCTCAGGCCCGTCGCGACCGCCCTCGAAGGGGACGCGTGAAGACCGCCAGGGGGTTCCTGAAGCCGTGCTTCGCCGTGGCGGGGATCGCGGCGGTCGTCGCCGCGGTCGCCGGATGGCTCGCGGTCGGCGGGGTCGGCGCGTGGTCGGCTCCGGCAGGGGTGGCGTTGGCCGCCTTGGGCTTCGCCGGGTCGGTCCAAGCGGTCGCCGCGGTGGAGAAGATTGACCTGCGTCTCACTCTGCCTATGGCATTGATCACATACGCGGTGAAACTCATGATCGCGTTCTTTGCATTGTGGACGGTCAAATCGACGGCCCCCGATGCCCTCCTCCCGTTCGCCTGCGGGATCGTCGGCGGGGCGGTCGTGTGGCTCGCTACCCAGGCTGTCTGGGCATACAAGGCGAAGATCCCCTACATCGAGCTGAACCAGGGGTCTTGACGATTCCTTGACGCCCCCGGCACCGCGACACGCGGTGTTTCCCGGAGGTTGACAATTCCGCACGGATGGCGCTCATCTCAGCGAACCCGCTGGGCAGTTCCTGCGTAGTAGCTGTTAGAGTTCAATCCGACATGGCCGACATGGAACCCCCCGAACGCAAGCCCCAGCCTGACGGTTCTGACATGGGCTGGCGCGCTCTGGGATATCTGCTGTCCGGGATCATCGTCTGGGGTGGTCTCGGATATCTCGTCGACCTGTGGCTCGGACTGCCCAAAGTCGGGCTCCTGGTAGGGATGCTGGTCGGTGCTGGAGCGGGGATGTACCTGCTCATCAAGCAGATGTCGCCGTAGTTTTGACCGACACTGACTGAGAGGCGTGGCTCACGTGACCGACTCAGCCATCGTGCTGGCCGAAGGGGAATCCCACTTCCCGCCCGGTATCCACAGCTTTGACTTCGCAGACTGGTTCTCCGGGCTCACCGGGACCGCCCTCGCCCACATGTTCACCACCATCACCATGGTGGTCTGGGCGACCGTCGCGATCCTGATCATCTTCTTCCTGTGGGCGTACCGCAAGCCCCAGATCGTTCCGACCAAGAAGCAGTGGATGGCCGAATCGGCCTACGGCTTCATCCGGAACACCGTCGCCATCGACCTGATGGGCAAGAAGGACGGCGTGCGCTTCGCCCCGTACCTCGCGACGCTCTTCATCTTCATCCTGCTGATGAACTTCTGGGCCATCGTGCCCGGCATCCAGATCTCCCCGATGTCGCACATCGCCTTCCCGGCGATGCTCGCGGTCCTGTCGTGGGGCATCTACATGTACGTCGGCATCAAGCAGCACGGCCTGGGCAAGTTCCTCAAGATGACCTGCGTGCCCCCGGGCGCCCCCGCCTTCATCTACCCGCTGCTGATCCCGATCGAGTTCCTGCAGAACATCATCCTCCGCCCGGTCACCCTGGCGCTGCGGCTCTTCGCGAACATGTTCGCGGGCCACCTCATCCTGCTGGTCTTCATCCTCGGCGGGTTCGAGATGCTGAACTCCAGCAACTTCTTCATCCAGGGCCTGTCGGTCTTCTCGTTCGCCATGGGCATCGGCATGACGCTCTTCGAGCTCATCGTCATCCTGCTCCAGGCCTACGTGTTCACCCTCCTGACGGGCATGTACATCCAGGGGTCCCTCGCGGACGAGCACTAGCTCCCACGAACTTCCACCCCTCAATCAGTTTTCGCAATTGAACAACATCGTGCGCGTGACGGACACGCCACGCTGACACCTAGGAGAAAAACGCCATGGAAGGCACTCTCAACGTCGTCGGTTACGGCCTCGCTGCGATCGGCCCCGGTATCGGTGTTGCCCTGATCTTCGCCGCGTGGATCACTGCCACCGCGCGTCAGCCCGAGTCGGCCGGCATCACCCGCCCGATGCTGTTCATGGGCTTCGCCCTCGTCGAGGTTCTGGCCCTCTTCGGCCTGGTCCTCGCCTTCGCCCTTTCCTAGAGACCAACCGGAGCGATGATGATTCACGCCGCCGAAGAAGGTGGAGCGGGCATCCTCTTCCCGATCTGGCAAGAGATGCTCGTCGGCGCCATCGCCTTCGGTCTGCTGTGCTTCGTGCTCATGAAGTTCGTCTTCCCCCGCATGGAGAAGACGTTCGAGGCACGAGTCGACGCGATCGAAGGCGGCATCGAGCGCGCTGAGCGGGCTCAAGAAGAGGCCAACCAGACGCTTCAGGAATACCGCCAGAAGCTCGCCGCCGCACAGGACGAGGCCGCGGCTATCCGCGACGAGGCCCGTGCGACGGCCGAGGCCGGCAAGGAGGAGATCCTCGTCTCCGCCCGCGAAGAGGCCAACCGCATCATCGCGGCCGGCCACGCCCAGGCCGAGGCCTCGCGCCAGCAGCTCATCCGCGAGCTGCGCAGCGAGGTCGGCAACCTGGCCGTGGACCTGGCCGGGAAGATCATCGGCCAGCGCCTCGCCGGCGACGCCGACACGACCGCGACCGTGGACCAGTTCCTGGCCGAGATCGCGGACGAGACGGCCGAGACGAGCGGAGCGCGCTGATGTCGACGACTGGACGCGAAAGCATCGAGGCCGGCCGGGCCGTGCTGGAGGCCGCCGCCTCCGGCGCCTCGGCCGAGCAGCTCACCGAGTGCGGCGATCAGCTGCTGGGAGTGACGCGGTTCCTCGTCGACCAGCCTCGGCTGCGTCGCGCCCTGTCCGACCCCGCCCGCCAGGCGGACGACCGCGAGGGACTGATCCGTCAGCTCCTCGCCGGTCAAGTCGGCGACACCTCCGCTGACGTGGTGGCGGCGCTCGTGCGCGGCCGCTGGGGCAGCCCGTCCGAACTGGTGGACGGCACCGAGCACCTCGCCGTCGAGGCGTTGCTGCTCGCCGCCGCCAAGGACGGGACGCTCGCGAACGTCGAAGACGAGCTGTTCCGCTTCGGGCGGCTCGTCGACGGCGACACCGAGCTGGCCTCGGTCCTCGGCGCCTCCGGCACCGACCCCAAGGGGCGCGCCGCGCTGACCGAGCAGCTGCTCGGCGGCAAGGCCGAACCCGTGACGGTGAAGCTCGCGGCCGCCGCATGCCACGGCATCGGCGGGCGCAGCTTCCACGCCTCACTGGCCCACCTGGTCGAGACCGCCGCGGCGGCCCGCGACGAGTCCGTGGCCTACGTGACCGTGGCAAAGCCGCTCGACGAGAACGGCGAGCGCCAGCTCGGCGCCAAGCTGACCCTCGTCTACGGCCGCCCGGTGGCGCTCAAGGTCACCGTCGACCCCGCGATCGTCGGGGGCATCCGGGTGCAAGTCGGCCCGGACCTGTGGGACGGCTCCGTCTCGCGCCGCCTCGACGAAGCCCGCCAAGCCTTGGCCGGACGCTGATCCAGCCGGTAGCAACAGAAAGGTAAACGTTCAGATGGCTGAATTGACCATCTCCTCTGACGAGATCCGCAACGCGCTCGACGCGTACGTCTCGTCGTACCGGCCGGAGATCACCCGCGAAGAGGTCGGTACCGTCACCTCCGCCGGCGACGGCATCGCCGTCGTGGAGGGCCTGCCCTCCGTCATGGCGAACGAGCTCCTCGAGTTCGAGGGCGGCGTCATGGGCCTCGCCCTGAACCTCGACGTGCGCGAGATCGGCGCCGTGCTCCTCGGCGACCCGACCAAGGTCGGCGAGGGCCAGCCCGTCAAGCGGACCGGCAAGGTCCTCTCGGTGCCGGTCGGCGACAAGTTCCTGGGCCGCGTCGTCGACGCCCTGGGCAACCCCATCGACGACCTCGGCGAGATCGAGGCCGAGGGCGAGCGCGAGCTCGAGGCCCAGGCCCCGAACGTCATCAACCGCCAGTCCGTCGGCGAGCCCGTCGAGACCGGCATCAAGGCCATCGACTCGATGACCCCCATCGGCCGCGGCCAGCGCCAGCTGATCATCGGCGACCGCAAGACCGGCAAGACGCAGGTCGCGATCGACACGATCATCAACCAGCGCGCGAACTGGGAGTCCGGCGACCCGACGAAGCAGCTCCGCTGCATCTACGTCGCGATCGGCCAGAAGGGCTCCACCGTCGCGGGCATCAAGGGCATGCTCGAAGAGCACGGGGCGATGGAGTACACCACCATCGTCGCGGCGAACGCCGACGAGCCGGCGGGCCTGAAGTACCTGGCCCCCTACACCGGTTCGGCCATCGGCCAGCACTGGATGTACGGCGGCAAGCACGTCCTCATCGTCTTCGACGACCTGTCGAAGCAGGCCGAGGCGTACCGCACCGTGTCGCTGCTGCTGCGTCGTCCCCCGGGCCGCGAGGCCTTCCCCGGTGACGTCTTCTACCTGCACTCCCGTCTGCTGGAGCGCTGCGCGAAGCTGTCCGACGAGCTGGGCGCGGGCTCGCTGACCGGTCTCCCGATCATCGAGACCAAGGCCGGCGACATCTCGCAGTTCATCCCGACCAACGTCATCTCGATCACCGACGGCCAGGTCTTCCTCGAAGAGGGCCTGTTCAACTCGGGCGTCCGGCCGGCGATCAACGTCGGTACGTCGGTCTCCCGAGTCGGCGGCGCCGCGCAGACCAAGGGCATGCGCTCGGTCGCGGGCTCCCTGCGTCTGGACCTGGCCCAGTACCGCGACCTGGAGGCGTTCGCCGCCTTCGCGTCGGACCTGGACGCCGCGTCCCGCGCGCAGCTGGACCGCGGTCTGCGGATGGTCGAACTGCTCAAGCAGGGTGTGGCCGCGCCGCTCCCGATGGGCGAGGAGACCATCTCGATCTGGGCCGGCACCGCCGGCGAGCTCGACGACATCCCGGTGGGCGAGGTGCGCCGCTTCGAGAGCGAGTTCCTCTCGTACATGCGCGCCAACCACAAGGACGTCGTCGCCCAGCTCAACGCGGGCAAGGACAAGGTCGCCGGCGACATCGAGGACACCCTCAAGCGCGCCGTCGCCAAGTTCAAGCAGATGTTCAAGGCCAACGCCGACGACCTGCACGTGACCGACGCCGCCGAGGACGCCCTTGAGGGCGACGTCGACGTCGAGACCGTCAAGCGCGTCAAGAAGGGTTAGCCATGTCAGCGCAGCTTCGTACTTTGCGCAAGCGGCTGAAGTCGACCCAGTCCATCAAGAAGATCACCAAGGCGCAGGAGCTGGTCGCGACCAGCCGGATCGCCAAGGCGCAGGACCGGGTCGCGGCTTCACTGCCGTACGCCCGGGCCATGACGAGCGTGATGACGTCCCTGGCGTCGAACGCGTCGATCAACCACCCGCTGCTCCAGCCGCGTGCGGCGGTGCGCCGGGCGGGCGTCCTGGTGATCACGGCCGACAAGGGGATGTGCGGCGCGTACAACGCGAACGCCATCCGCACGGCCGAGCAGATGGTCTCGCGCCTGTCCGAGGAGGGCAAGGTGCCGGTCCTGTACGTCGTCGGCCGCAAGGGCGTCGACTACTACCGGTTCCGCTCCCGGCAGATCGAGCAGTCGTGGACCGGGTTCTCGCAGACCCCGAAGGTCTCGGACGCGCAGGAGATCACGCGGACGCTGCTCGCGGCGTTCATGTCCGGCGCCGACGACGAGGGTGACGATGCGGGAGCGGACGGTATCCTTGGGGTCGACGAGCTGCACATCGTCAACACCAGGTTCGTCTCGCTGCTGACGCAGACCCCTGAACCGCGGCAATTGGCTCCCCTCGAGGTCGAGGAGGTGGAGGAGCACGAGCTCGACGAGCACACGCTCCTCCCGGACTACGAGTTCGAGCCGAACCCGGAGGCGCTGCTCGACGCGCTGCTGCCGAAGTACCTGACGACTCGCATCTACGCGGCGCTGATCGACGCCGCGGCCAGCGAGCTGGCGGCGAAGCGTCGGGCGATGAAGGCGGCTTCGGACAATGCCGATGAATTGATCAAGACCCTGCGGCGGAGCGCGAACGCGGCGCGGCAGGCGGCGATCACGCAGGAGATCAGCGAAATCGTGGGCGGGGCCAGTGCCCTTTCCGCCGCAGGAAGAGAGTAACGATGACTGACACTCAAGGAGTGGGGCGCGTCGTACGGGTCATCGGGCCGGTCGTCGACGTCGAGTTCCCGCGCAACGCCATCCCGGCGATCTTCAACGCGCTGCACGTTGACGTGACCTACGGGGAGACCCCGAAGACGCTGACCCTGGAGGTCGCGCAGCACCTGGGCGACAACCAGATCCGCGGCATCTGTATGGCGCCGACGGACGGCCTCGTCCGCGGGGCCGAGGTGCGCGACACCGGCGGGCAGATCAAGGTCCCCGTCGGCGACGGCATCAAGGGCAAGGTCTTCAACGTCCTCGGCGAATGCCTCAACCTCCCCGAGGGCGAGACGCTCGAAGCCGACGACCACTGGGAGATCCACCGCCACGCCCCGGCGTTCGCGCAGCTGGAGCCGAAGACCGAGATGCTGGAGACCGGCATCAAGGCGATCGACCTCCTCGCCCCGTACGTCAAGGGCGGCAAGATCGGCCTGTTCGGCGGCGCCGGCGTGGGCAAGACGGTGCTCATCCAGGAGATGATCATCCGCGTCGCCCAGAACTTCGGCGGTTCGTCGGTGTTCGCCGGTGTCGGCGAGCGCACCCGTGAGGGCAACGACCTCATCGCGGAGATGGACGAGGCGGGCGTGCTCCCGAAGACCTCGCTCGTCTACGGCCAGATGGACGAGCCGCCGGGCGTGCGTCTGCGCGTCGCCCTGTCGGCCCTGACGATGGCCGAGTACTTCCGCGACGTCAAGAACCAGGAGGTGCTGCTCTTCATCGACAACATCTTCCGGTTCACGCAGGCCGGTTCGGAGACCTCCGCGCTGCTGGGCCGCATGCCCTCGGCCGTGGGCTACCAGCCGACCCTCGCGGACGAGATGGGTGAGCTCCAGGAGCGCATCACCTCGCTGCGCGGCAAGGCCATCACCTCGATGCAGGCCGTGTACGTCCCCGCGGACGACTACACCGACCCGGCGCCGTTCACCGCGTTCACCCACCTGGACGCGACGACGAACCTCGAGCGGAAGATCTCCGACAAGGGCATCTACCCCGCGATCGACCCGCTGGCCTCGAACTCCCGCATCCTGGAGCCCGAGGTCGTCGGCGCCGAGCACTACGCGGTCGCGTCGACGGTGAAGCAGATCCTGCAGAAGTACAACGAGCTGCAGGACATCATCGCGATCCTCGGCATGGACGAGCTCTCGGAGGAGGACCGCCTCGTCGTGGGCCGCGCCCGCCGCATCGAGCGCTTCCTGTCGCAGAACACGTTCGCGGCGAAGCAGTTCACCGGTGTCGAGGGCTCGTTCGTCCCCGTCAAGGAGACCGTCGAGGCGTTCAAGAAGATCGCCGAGGGCGAGTACGACCACTTCCCCGAGCAGGCGTTCTTCATGTGCGGTGGTCTCGACGACCTCCACAAGAACGAGGAGGAGCTCCGCAAGAAGGGCTAGTCCTTCTCGCAACGCTCGACGAACGGCCCCGGAACCAGCTGGTTCCGGGGCCGTTCGCCTTTCCCCCCTTGGTGGAACGCCTGGTCAGTCGTCGGCGTCGTCGCCCGACGCGAGCGCGGCCGCGGGCACGCCGCCCGTGCAGGTCGCCGTGTACACGAGGCCGTCGTCGTCATCGTCGTCACCGGCGGCGGTGAACGTGACAGACGCCTGCGCGCCCGGGCCCTGGTCGACGGCGGCGGCGTTCCAGCCCTGCGCGGGCGTCCACCAGTCGATGCGGACCCGGTCGCCCTCGCAGACGGCCATGAACGTGCCGCCGTCGCCGCCGAGGACGTGCCCGCCCTCAGTGGTCGGGGTCGCCTCGGCGCCCGGAGCCCCGGTTCCCGCCGTCCCTGAATCCGCCGTCCCGCCGGGGGAGGGCTCCCCGCTCGCGGAGGGCTCGTCGGCCGTGGACGCGGCCTGGTCGACGTCGGCGAGCTGTTCGAGGACCTCGTCCTCGGACAGCGGCTGCTCGGGGCCGGCGAGGCTCCCGCCCTGCGCCAGCGCCACCGCGCCGATCCCCGCCGCCACGGCGACCGCCGCGAACGTCGCCCACCCGGCCACCGCCCATTTCCTCTGCATGCGGACCAGCATGCGGCCCTTCGGGTTAAGGCCGGGATAAGGCGACCATAAGCCCTGGTCAGGAGGTGGCCGGAGGGTGCGGTTCCGCATAGGCTTCCGCCCATGGCCCAACTGCTCCTGATCGAAGACGACGAGCGGGTCCGCACGGCGCTCATGCGCTCGCTGCGGGACCTCCGCCACCAGGTCGCCTCCGCGCCCGACGCGATGACGGGCCTGCGCGCCGCGATCGACCACCGGCCCGACCTGGTCGTGCTCGACCTCGGGCTGCCGGACCTCGACGGGTCCCAGATGCTGCGGATGCTCCGCGGCGTCTCCGACGTGCCGGTGATCGTGGCGACCGCCCGCGACGACGAGGACGAGATCGTCCGCGTCCTCGGCTCGGGCGCCGACGACTACGTGGTGAAGCCGTTCACCGCCAAGCAGCTCGACGCCCGCATCCAGGCGGTGCTGCGCCGCGTCGGCACCGGGCCTGCCGCGGCCGATCCGCCGGTCGCCGTGGGGCCCCTGCGGATCGACCCGCGCGGCCGCTCCGCGCACCTCGACGGCCGGGCCCTCGAACTGAGCCCCAAGGAGTTCGACCTGCTGCACTACCTCGCGGCCCGCGCCGGCGAGGTGGTCGCGAAGCGCCAGCTCCTCACCGACGTGTGGGACCTGCCGTTCGGCGGCGCCGACAAGACCGTCGACGTGCACCTGGCATGGCTGCGCCGCAAGCTCGGCGAGACCGCGCAGGCGCCGCGGTTCCTGCACACCGTGCGCGGCGTCGGCGTCAAGCTCGTCGACCCGGCCGGGGACGCCGCGTGAGGGCCCGCCTGACGCTGCTCGTGGCCGCCACCGCGAGCCTGATCCTGCTGGCGTTCTCGATCCCCATGGCGATCCTCCTGCGCAACAGCGCGGCCCAGCACGCGGTCGACAGCGCGCAGCAGGAGGGCCAGACGCTCGTCGCGACGGTCAGCTCCGGCGACCGCGCCGCGACCCAGGCGGCCGTGGAGAGCTACAACACCGCGGGGCTCTACCCGGTGACGGTGTTCTGGCCCGACGGGTCGCTCATCGGCGCCGACGCGCCGCGCTCGAACGCGGTCGAGCTGGCCTCCAGCGGCTCCTCGATCACCGCCGCGGTCGACGGCGGCCGCGAGGTCCTGTTCAACGTGAACGTCGACGGGCAGACGGCGGTCATCCGCGTCTTCGTCTCCGACGACCAGCTCACCGCCGGGGTGGCCCGCTCGTGGCTGCTGCTCGGCGCGATCGCCGTGCTGCTCCTGGGGTTCGGCCTGCTGCTCGCGTGGCGGCTCGCGCGGGTGATCCTGGTGCCCTTGGCCGACCTCGAGGCCGTCTCGCACCGCCTCGCCCGCGGCGACCTGGAGGCCCGCGCCGACGCGGGCGGGCCGGGGGAGCTGCGGAACGTCGGCATCGCGCTGAACACGCTCGCCGACCGCATCAGGGAGCTCCTGGAGGCCGAGCGCGAGCGCGTCGCGGACCTCTCGCACCGGCTCCGGACCCCGCTCACCGTCCTGAAACTGGAGACCGAGGCCCTCGGCGGCCACGCCCAGCGCGAACCCGTGGAGCGCGCGGTCGCCGACGTCGAGCGGGCCGTGAACGACGCGATCCGCGACGCCCGCAACCCGGCCGAGGCCGGCGTGTGCGACGCGGCCGCCGTCGTGGCCGAGCGGGTCGAGTTCTGGTCGGCGCTGGCCGAGGACACCGCCCGCGAGTGCCGGGTGCGGCTCGCGTCCGGGCCGCTCCCGGTGTCCCTGCCGGCCGCCGATCTCGCGGCGGCGATGGACTCGCTGCTGGCGAACGTCTTCGCGCACACCCCGGACGGGACGGCGTTCGAGGTCCGCCTGACCCCCAGGTACGACTCGGGAGCGACCGTGGACGTCGCCGACGAGGGCCCCGGCCTCCCGAACCTCGGCGTGTTCCAGCGCGGCCGCTCCGAAGGCGGCTCCACGGGACTCGGCCTCGACATCGCCCGCCGCGCCGCCGCCGCCTCGGGCGGCCAGCTCGTCTTCGGCCAGGGCCCGGGCGGCAGAGGCGCCCTCATCAGGCTCGAACTCGGGTAGGAAAGCACTCGTTCAGCGCCCGCGCCCACGGGTTCCCGCGCATCCCGGGCGCGAGCGCGGCGACCGCGAGGCAGTACTTGCTGACGGACACCGGCCGCGCACCCATGCTCCACAGCAGACGGTCCGCGGGCCCGCCGGGCCGGGCCGACTTCACCTCCACGAGGCTCACCGGCCGCGCCACCGCCGTTCCCGCGCCGGTCACGCACCGCAGGTCCTCGTCACACGTGATGCGCACGCCCGCAGCGGGGTCGACGAGCGTGTGCCGCGAGTAGTCGGTGCGCAGCCGCGCCTCCAGACCCCGCGGGACGCCCAGCCCGTACGCCTCCCATAGGGTCCGCGCCAGGTGCTCCGCGGCCTCCGGGGTGATCCGGGCGGCGTCGGCGGCGGCGTACGGGAGCCGCTCCTTGACCGTGTCCTGCCTGGCGCCCTTCACCTTCACCTCGAACGCGCACTCGCCGGAGTCGGCGTACAGGCGGGTGCGGACCTTGAAGCGCCGCCGCCGCCCCTGCCGGTGCTGCCGGTACGTCAGCAGGTCCGGGGTGTCGAAGTACACCGATTCGTACGCGAACCGGCGGCGGCCGCCGATGTCCAGGCACGCCCACTCGCCGGTGGCGGCCAGCCGGTCCCGGAACCACCGGTACCGCTCGGGTGAGAGCAGGTACTTCGTGTCGACCCTGGTCTGGAGGTCCGCCGCGGCGACCACGTCGCCGAGGCCGATCCCCGCGAACGCGTCGAGGCCGCTCATCGGGTCCTCGCCAGGGGGACGGTGCGCTCGCCGGGCACGTGGCGCGCGGGGGACGGGTGCGGCTGGAACCGCACGTCCACGGTCATCGTCTCGCGCACGTAGTCGGTGTCGATCACCTCGAACTTGCGGACGTGCGCGTCCAGCCGCTGCTCCAGGTCCGCGCGCAGGCGCTCCTCGTCGCAGTGGACGGTGTCCAGGACGATCATGCGGTGCCGCGACCGGTTCGCCAGGCGCGGATGGTCGGCGACGTACATCGTGGCGACGAGCAGGACCGACAGGCCGATCATCACGGCCGGCCGCGAGGCCCCGATCCCGTTGATGAGCCCCAGTGCGAGCGCGGTGAAGTAGTACCCGACGTCGCGCTGGGAGATCTGGTCCGACCTGAGCCGCAGGATCGACAGGACCCCGAAGAGCCCGAACGCGAGTCCGAGGCTCACCTGCTGCGACAGCATGAGCGCCGAGACCGAGAAGACCCCGACGTTCAGCGCGACGTAGGCCAGCGCGAGGTCGGTGCGCCGGTGCCGCCGGTAGTAGATCGCGCAGGCGAGCACGGTGATCGCGAACAGGTCTATCGGCAGGGCGAGAGCGAGCGCGAGACTCAAGGCGGTTCCTCCTCAGTGGATGCGGCTGCCGCCGTCGGGCGGCATGGGAGGAACCGTACGGGCCCGCGGGTTAAGGGTCGGATAAGCGGTGAATAAAGGGCGGACCGCCGGTGAACGGCGTGCGCCGCAGGCGGTTCAGATGCCGCGGCCGCGGCGGTGCAGGGCCGCCATGACCGCGGGGACGCCGACGATGCCGGCCGCGGCCGCCGCGGCGACGGCCGCGCGCGGCTCGCCCGGGTTCGCCTTCGTGGCGCGCAGGGCCCACCGCAGCGCCTCCTTGCGGTCGCCGATCGCCGCGTGCCAGCACGCGATCTGCCCGTAGACCCGCGCGGCGCCCTCGGGGCTGCCGTGGATCTCGGGGTGGCGGTCGAGGATCCACCGCAGCGAGGAGATCTTGGTGTCCCAGCGGGTCTCGAAGTGCGAGCCGGCCCAGTTCACGAGCGCGTACGGGGTGTCGACGTGCGCGATGGGCCGCCGCCGGGACGCCCGCAGGAGCATGTCCCAGTCCTCGTTCTGGCTGCCGGGGGCGTCCTCCGCGACGAGGCCGAGCCCGCCCAGGAGCGCCGAGCGGCGGAACAGGAACGTCGAGGAGTGGAGCATCATCATCCGCGACCGCAGCAGGTCCGCGTGGCGGACCGTGGACTTCTGCGCGAGCCGCGCGTTGCGCTTGCCGCGGTAGTCGACCTCGATCGCGGTGGTGCACAGCTCGGCCTCGGTGCCCAGGGCCGCGACCTGCGCGGCGAGCTTCCCGGGGAGCCATTCGTCGTCGTCGTCGAGGAACGCGACCAGGTCGGTCTCGACCGCCGAGATCCCGGTGTTGCGGGCGCCCGCGAGACCGGGCGTGCGCTCGTTGCGGACGACGCGCACCGGGCGCTTCGCGGCCTCGCCGGCGCCGCCGTTGAGCTCGTCCTCGAGCCCCGGGTCGGGCTTGGCGCGGTCGAAGACCACGACGACCTCGAGCTCACCGGGGTAGAACTGGGTCAGCACCGACCGCAGGGCGGCGCGCATCTGCTGGGGACGGTCGTGGGTCGGCACCACGACGCCGACGGAGGGCCAGTCAGTCACGGGCGCTCACCTCTTCGCGTGCGGGGTCTTCCAGAGGCGTGTCAGCTTCGCTGAGGTACCCATACCTCCCGAGGAGGGGGCGTGTCAAGGTCGAGACCATCCTCCGCGTGCTGTCCGAGAGGTCCTCGGTCCACGCCTCGTCGGGCATGATCGGGATGCGCCCCACGGTGAACCGCATCGGGTTCCCCGCCGCCGAGTGGCTCGGGCCGAGGTCGGCCCAGCCGTCGCCGATGAAGTTCAGGTCCGACTCGACCAGGTCGAGCCCGCAGAACCGCGCGAGCGAGGCGATGACGCGCCGGGGGCGCTGGATGATCCGCTCGTACCGGACGCGCCGCACCGGGACCCCGCGGCGGGCCAGGAGGCTGAACGCGGCGTTCTGCGCGTTCCACAGCATCGCGGCCTTCGCGGGGGAGTAGCGGGTCATCTGGTCGCCGGTGGGGGACTCGGGGCGGCGGATCTGCTTCGTCCACGAGTACGCGACGCCGCGCGAGTCGCGCACGACGTGCATGACCCGCAGGTCGATCTTGGGGGACCAGCGCAGGCAGTACGCGAGCGACGCGTGCTTCGAGGAGTCGACCACGACCTGCGCGCGCGTGTCCTTCGCGGCGGCCTCGTAGATCTTCTCGAAGTACGCGGCGTACTCGGTGACGAGCTGGTGCTGCGCGGGCGCGAGCTTGCGGGCCGCGAGCGCGGGGATGTGCCGGGTGCGGTCCACGGTGGCCTTGAGGGCGTTGAGCCGCTCGACGTCGACCTGCTCCCAGGAGCCGAAGGCGCGGCCGCCGATGCGCTGCCAGAACTCGCAGTGCGAGAACGTGGCGCCGCACGCGCACATCTCGTTGCCGATCAGGTCGCGTTCCCACAGGTGGGTGATCTCGCCGAGCGGGACGACCCCGGGCAGCTGCCCCAGCAGGCGCTCCAGGAGCGTGGTGCCGGAGCGGCCCAGGCCCCCGATGAAGACCACTTTGACGCGGTTCTCGGACTGCTCGGACTGCTCGGCCGTTCTCCAGCTCACTGAACCCTCGCTCACCCTCGTGCTCCCCTGTCGCCCCTATAACGATCCGGGGTGGGGTCGGGGACACGCCCTGGAGCGGAAAAATCCCGGGAATCGGCCCGCGAGCCTCTAGCGTCTGATGTCATGGAGCGCTTGGGCCCTGCGCGCGCCGGAGGCGCGAACGACAGGCCTTACCCACGAGTCCGCTTGGGCGGCATAGGCATCGACCCGGTCACCGGGGCCGAGGCGGTCGCGCGCGTGCTCGCTGCGATCGAGGCCGGCCGCGGCGGGCAGATCGTCACCCCCAACGTGGACATCGTCGCCGCCGCGCGCCGCAGCCGCGAACTGCGCGCCGTCGTGGCCGCCGCGGACCTCGTGACCGCCGACGGCGCGCCCCTCGTGTGGGCCTCCCGCCTCGCGGGCACGCCGCTGCCCGAGCGCGTCGCCGGCTCCGACCTGGTGTGGAGCCTGGCCGCGGCCGCTTCCGAACGGGGCCTGCGCATCGCGCTCCTCGGCGGCACGCCGGACGGGGCCGCGCGCCCGACCGAGCGCGCCGCCGAGATCCTCGAGGCCCGCCACCCCGGACTGAAGGTGGTCGGCGCCTGGTGCCCGCCGATGGGTTTCGACCGCGACGAGTCGCAGTGGCTGGCGCTGGTCGACCGCGTCCGCACCGCCGACCCCGACCTGGTCTACGTCGGCCTCGGCTTCCCCAAGCAGGAGCTCGTCGCCGTCCGCCTCCGCGCGGCCGCGCCCCGGGCGTGGTTCCTCGGCTGCGGCGCGAGCATCGACTTCATCGCCGGATACCGCCGCCGCGCCCCCCGGTGGATGCAGCGCACCGGCACCGAATGGCTGTTCCGCATGTGCTCCGAACCGCGCCGCCTCGTCCGCCGCTACCTCCGCGACGACCTCCCCGAGGCGCTCCGGCTCCTCGCCGAGGCCGCGCGCCGCGACGCCCCGGAGCGCGCCCCGGGGCCGGACCTCGGGATCTAGCGGCGGCGCGCGATGTACACGACGTCCGTGGCCCACTTCGACATCGGCGAGCACAGGAGCGAGTCGGCGGCCTTCGACGCCCAGATCCACGGCCGCCGGTAGCAGCCCTGCGTGAACATCGTGAAGCCCTGCATCCCGACCAGGTCGAAGCCGTGCCGGTCGAACAGCTCGGCCATCTCCTCGTGCGACAGCTCCTGGAACCACGTGTGCGCGTCGAGCCGCCCGAAGGACTTGCGCAGGTGCCGCAGCGAGGAGGCGTTCCCGTGGTTCTCCACCAGCAGCAGCCCCGCGTCCGGGTCCGGCAGCGCCATCGACGCGAAGTCCATCAGCTGGTCACGCAGGTGCAGGTCGACGTTGAGCACGAACCGGAACGCCGTCACCAGGCGCGGGCGGGTCTCGTCCGGCTCCGGCACCGCCAGCCCCGGCGCCACCAGGTGCGCGTGCCCGGGCGTGCCCAGCTCGCGTCCCTTCTGGAGCATCGCCTCGGACGTGTCGTAGCCGTGCGACACCGACACCAGGCCCGCGAGCATCCGCGCGACCCTGCCGGTGCCGCAGGCGAAGTCGTGGTGCACCGGCGGCATCCCGAACGCGTGCGGCACGAACCCGCGCAGCCAGCCCGTCTGCCGGCTCGACACGATCGACGAGAACGTCCCGGGCGCGTACGTGCGCTCGGCGTACTTCTCGACCGCGGTCGGGTCCCGGAAGACCTCGGTGTAGTTGGCTGCCACGGTGCTCCCCCTCAGATCCTGGTCCGGTAGCGCAGGAGCGCCACCGCCCACGCGCCGCCGGCCGCCGTCAGCGCGGCGAGCGTCCACACCGGCCCCAACGGCGACGCCGCCAGCGGCAGGACCCCGAAGGCGAGGCCGGCCGCGAGCAGCGCGCGCCGCGTCAGCGCGCCGAACGGATGCAGGCCGAAGGCGCGCCACAGCTGCGCGAGTGGAACCAAATTATTGACCAGAACCGCCGCCGACCACGCGATCGCCGCGCCGACGACGCCCATCGTGGGGATCAGCGCCAGGTTCAGCCCGACGTTGACCACGAGCGAGATCGAGACGTCGATGAGCTGCCACGAGGTCTTCCCCGCCATCGACAGCATCGAGTCCACGACCCCGCACGCCGAGGCGACCATCATCGCCGGCACCAGGACCCACACCACCAGCCGCGCGTCGTCCGAGGCGTACTCGCCGCCGAACAGCCGCAGGTACCAGTCGGCGAGGAGCCCCACCGCCAGGTACACCGGCCACGTCAGCGCCACGATCCACGCCGTCGACTCCTGGTACAGCGCCCGCGCCGACGCCGGCTCCCCGGCGGCCATCGCCGCCGCCGCGCGCGGCTGCACCGACTGGCCCACCGCGCCCGAGGCCATCTGGCCGACGATCACGAACCGCGTCGCCACCGTGTACACCGCGGCCGGGCCCAGGCCCGCGAGCGCCGCCACCATGATGATGTCGAGCCGCTGGAGCCCCAGCTGCGCCACGCTCGCGGCCGCCCGCGGCGCCGTGAACCCCCAGAACGCTCGGGCCGAGACCCGGTCGGGGAACTCCCGGTCCGCCGCCGCCGCGCGGTGGCGCCGCAGCAGGTACCAGGCCGCCGCCAGTGCCGCCGGCAGGTACGGGAGCACCCACGCGAAGGTGATCCACTGCGCCGTCGCCGTGCCCGCCAGAGCGATCGCGCCCAGGCCCGCGAGCTGCGCGACCGTGCGCCCGAACTTGTCGATGACCACCGACGGGCCCATGAGCCGGTACCCGCGCGTCGCCGCCAGCAGCGCCTCCATCGCGACCGACGCGGGGATGAACACCGCCAGCAGCCGCACCAGGTCCGGGCGTGCGAACATCGGCGCCGCCAGCAGCAGCGCGGCCGCCGCGGCGAACGACGCCACCGCGGCCGGCCACAGGCTCAGCCGCAGCACCGACCCGATCGCCCCGTCGCGCCCGTTCCGGTGCAGGCGCGCCACCCAGTACACGAGCCCCGTCGGCGTCCCCAGCCGCGCGAGCGCGCCCGCGAGCATGAACACCGAGGTCGCCGCGAAGAACGCGCCCGCCTCGGCGGGACTCAGTGCGACGGCCGCGAGCCACGTGACCGCCAGGCCGCCCAGGCCCGAGACCGCGGCCCCGACCAGGTTCGCCAGCCCCCCGCGGGCGGTGCCGCGCAGCTCCTCCCGGGTCCCCGGCTCCGCGGCCTGCGCGGTCACCGCCGCCAACTCGGCACACCCCCGAGCCATTCCGCGAGCCGCTCGTCATGGGGCCCGTAGTGCTCGGTCAGCAGCTCCCGCAGCTCAGCCGACATCGGCGAGGGACGCCCGCGCGCGTTGTGCCGCGCGAACGCGAACTGGCCGATCCACGGCAGGCCCAGGAACCGCAGCACCCGCTCGAACGCGTCCTCGGGGCGGGTGAAGAACTCGCCCGAGTCCAGCACCAGCACCTTGTCGCGGCCCACCTGCGCGGCGAGCGGCTCCAGGAAGTCCGCGTACTGCCCGCGCGCGGTGTACGCGTGGTGCTGGTGCTCGAAGCTGTACAGCGCCGGGTCCTTCCGCAGCCGCTCCTCGACGCCCGCGAGACGCCCCGTCTCGGCCTCCACCGCCTCGGCGAAGTCCACGATCGGCTCGAACCCGCGCGCCACCTCGTGCGCGTGGTGGGACCAGGCCCGCTCGACGGGGTCGCGGACCAGCACGATCACCTTGACGCCGGGCAGGTCGCGGGCGAAGCGCTTCGCGGCCAGCGGGTGGTACAGGTAGTACGGGCTCGACTCGAACGCGACCGGCGCGAGGCCGGTGCGGTCCGCGATCCGCGCGGCCGCGCCCTGGGTCGGGAAGTGCCCGCGGTACCAGGCCGGGCCGCGCTGGTAGTTCGTGTCGAAGTAGTGGACGCCCTTGTGGAACACCGGCTTCAGGATCGCCGGGTGCTGGGCCAGGGCCCGGTACAGGGACGTCGTGCCGCAGCGCTGGCCGCCGCAGACGAGCAGTCCCGGCAGCATCCGCGAGGCGGCCGTCAGGCGCCCGAAGGTGCGCGAGGAATGGCCGACGACGGCCTTGAGCTGGGTCGGGATGCGCTCGCGCAGTGTCCGCTGGGTCATTCGATGTTCCTTGCCGCTCAACAGGTTCCGTCGGTGGAGCCGGCCTGCGCGGTCCGCTGGCGGGCGATGTGGCGCAGCAGGGTCGGCAGGAGCCAGCGGCCGAGGGCCCCCAGCGCCGCCCCGGCGCGCTCGGCCTGGTCGCCCATGTAGCGGGCGGCGAGGTCCACGAGGTACAGCAGCGCGGTCGGCTCGGCCTCGCCGGGCGCGACCCCCATGGGCGCGAGGATCGCCGGGGCGTCGGCCACGAGGCCGAGCACGGCCGTCGTCGGGTCGGTCGCCCTGGTGACGATGTCGTCCTGGAGCCGGTAGTGGACGGCGTCGAACCCGTAGGGCACGCCGGTCTCGAACCGCTCCAGGTCCCACAGGTACACGAGGCCGGGCGTCTCGCGGGTGTTCCACGGGGCCCAGTCGCCGTGCCACGCACCGAAGGTCATCGACGCCGACCCGTACCGGTCGAGGAGGGCCTCCCCGGCGGTCTGGAGCGTGTCGGCGTCCGTCTCGCCGCGCTCGGTGAGCGCCTTCAGGCGCGTGCGCAGCCGCGCGGCGTAGTCGGACTCCCCGAGCGGGAACCGCGAGGTGCCGCAGGCGTCGGCGAGCTCGCGCATGGCGGCGCTGCGGCGGGCCGTGCCGAGGTCGGCGGGCGCCTCCCAGGCCGGGAGCGCCGAGGTCACCATCAGGTTGTGGCCGTTCCAGTTCCCGGCGTGCAGGAGCTTCGGCACGCGCAGGAGCCGCAGGTCGCAGAACTCGCTGAGGCGCTTGGTCGCGGCGGTCTCGGCGTCGACGAGTTCGCGGGTGAGCGGGTTGACCCCGAGCTTCGCGAACGCGACGGTGTTCGCGTCGCCGTCGAGGATCTGGAGCACCGGCTTGCGGTTGGCCCGCGCCGGTCCGATGTGGACGCTCAGATGGACCTCGTGGCCGAGGACCGCCGCCAGGTGGTCGTCGATGCCCTCGGCCCCGCCGACCTTGACGCGGTGCGGCAGCAGCAGCCGGTCCAGCCCCAGGCGCAGCGCCAGGACCGCGGCGTCGCGCTTGAGGCGCGCCCCGCGCGCGGCCGGCCGCGCGTACCGCGACAGCGCCGCCGCGGCGACCTTGCGGTCGGCGGCCGGGATGAGCACGCGCGGCTTGCGCCGCCCGGGCACGACGATGTACGGCCGGGGCGCCTCCCCGGCGCTGCCGCCGGGGTAGAGCTGGTCGACCACCTCCGCGAGGTAGGTCGCCCGCCTGCGCAGGTCGTCGGCGGTCTTCAGGGCTCGACTCATCGGTTCTCCGTCTCTGGCCCCTGGGCGAGGGGCGCTGGTGTGCTGTTGGCGGCGAGGAGGACATAGCTGAGCAGGGTGAGCAGCAGGGGTGTGACGAGGGCGTTGTAGTAGAACATCGTCAGCAGCGAGAAGCCGACGACCGCGCTCCCCGCGATCCCGATCGCCGAGTGGTCGGACCGGAACCGCCACAGGACCGCGAGCGCGAACCCCAGGTACGTCACGGTCCCGGCGATCCCGTGGGCGAACATCACCTGCCACAGCTGGCCGTTCCCGCCGAGGGTGCGCCCGCCGCAGCGGGGGCACTCGGGGGTCGGGCCGACGGCGATCGACTCGCCGGACCCGAGGGTCTTCCTGGTGGACCCGAACCCGATGATCGGCGAGTGCTCGACGACGAGTTCGGTGGCCCGCTCGGAGGAGAACGCGCGGCCCTCGTCGGAGTGGCCGTTGTCCATGCGGGCCTGCACCACCGTCCCCAGCGGCGTCAGGACCACGAGGAGGACGGCGGCGCATCCGGCGCCGCCGAGGGCGAGCATCCCGCCGGGCCGGCCCGAGACCAGGAGCCGCAGCGCGGTGAACACCGCGATGGCGGCGAGGCCGAGCCACAGGCCCCGGTTCATCGAGTAGACGGCCGGGACGAGCGAGACGGCCAGGAGCGCCACGGCGGCGACCCGCCACTTCGTGCGGATCGGCGCGCAGAACGCGGCCACGGTGAACCAGGCGGCGGTGATCGCGAAGTTGTTGCCCCACGTGTTCGTGTAGCCCCACGGCGCGGCCGGTCGCGGCGTCTCGTAGCCGAGGAAGTCCATCGTCTGCGCCGCCTGCGGGTGCACCAGCGACTGCACGAACCCGTCCTTCGCCACGGCGTTCGGCAGCAGCGCCTCCACGGGGGAGGTGTACTCGAAGCCGCCGAAGAACGTGCCGAGCAGCCCGCCCGCGACGGTCACGGCGAACAGCCACGCGAGCAGCCGGATCAGCCGCTGCCGGGGGAGCCCGCCCTCGACCACGAGGTTGTAGGCCCACAGGGCGATGAGCGTGACGCAGCAGTAGAACCCGAATCGGTAGGTCGCCCCGGGGAGGCTGGAGACGAACGTCTCCGGGACCACGCCGGGCGGGTCGACGCCGAGGTTCGCGAGGCTGAGCACCACCGCGAGCAGGAACAGCAGCCACCACCCGAACGCGGGCGGGACCGCGATCGACTTGCGCCGCACCAGCTTCACGGCCGCGACGGCGGCGACGAACGGGATCGCGAGGACCCCGAGCCCGAGTGCCCACCACAGCGGGTAGGCCGCGAGCAGCCAGAACAGCGAGGCGCCTTCGGGCCGCGCCGGTGCGACGCGCGTGCGGCCGGCCGAGCGCGCGGCCGCGAGCAGCGTCATCGCGGCTCGGCGGCCGAGGCCGCCGACGGTGCGGCGGCGTCGACGACCGGGATCACCTCGGTGGCGGCGGCGTCCTCGACCGGCTCGAGCGAGTCGGTCGGCGTCTCGTCGGCCGTGAGCATGGGACGCGAGGCCAGCTCGCGGCGCGCGGTCGGCAGCGGCACGGTGTTCATCGGCCCGAGCACGCCCGGCAGCAGGACCGCGCCGAGCAGCGGCGTGTCGATCTGCCGCATGGCGACCGCGGCGGCCGCGGTCTCGGCGATCGCGTCGCGCTGCGACTGGACGGCGAGGATCACGGCGTCGGCGTGGCCGGCGAGCAGCTGCGCGTCGGCGGAGCACGACAGCGGCGGCGCGTCGACGACCACGAACCGGCCCGCCTCGGCGAGCTTCGCGAACGTCTCGGCGGCGGCCTCGCTGGTGGGTCCGGCGGCGCGCGCGGCGGCCCCGGGGCCGATCACCGACAGGCTCGGCTGCCGCGGCGCGGCCTGCACGGCCGTGGCCAGGTCGATCCGGCCCGACCACGCGTCCGCGAGGCCCGGCACCGGGTCGGTGCCGAACAGCTCCGGCAGGCCGACGGTGGTGCTCGGGTTGGCGGCCACGGCGGTCACGCGGTCGCCCGCGCGGGCCATCGCGGTGGCGAGGTTCGCGGCGACGACGCTCGCGGCCGGGCCGGGCGCGACCCCGGCGACGACGATGACGCGCTGGTCGGCGGTCAGCTGGGAGGCGACGACGTTCCGCAGCTGCGAGAACACGCGCCCGCCGGGGCTGTAGGCCCCGAAGACCTCGCGGCGCTGGAACTTCACGGCCGGCGGCACGGAGGCGAGCACGTCGAGCTCGCACCGGTCGACCAGGTCCGCCGGGTAGGACACCTTGCGGGCCAGGCGGTGCCGGGCCCACGCGAGCATGAGGCCGAGCGGGAGCCCGACGCCGGCGGCCGCCGCGAGGTTGAACATCGCGTTCGGGCTGATCGGGGCCTGCGGCAGCGACGCCTGGTTGATGACGCGGCCCGGCGAGACGGCCTGGGCCCGGGCCTGGAGGCCCGCGACGGACGCCTCGATCTCCGCGGCCTGAGCCTGGAGGTCCTCCAGGTCGGACTCGAGGCCGGAGCGGCCGCCGTCGCCGTCGCCCATGCCGTCAAGCCGGTCCTCGGCCGCGTCGATCTCGGCCTTCACGGTCTCCAGCTCGACGTTCGCGGTGCCGATCTCGCGCTCGATCGACGCGGTGGCCCCGGTGAGCCGGTGCGCCAGGTACGCCTCGCTGAACGCGAGCGTGCCCTCCTGCGCCTGCTTCGGCGTGCCGGCCTTGAAGCTGATCTCCAGCACCGCGGTGTTGGGCGGCACGGTGACCGACACCTGCGAGACGAGGTCGGCGGCCGGGTCGGCCCCGAGCGCCGCGGCGGCGGCCTCGGCGACCTCCGTGGACTTGACCAGCTGCGCCTCGGTGTCCAGATTGACCTGTCCGGCGGTGCGGGCGCCCTGGACCTCGGTGTCGCCGGCGGTCGGCAGGACCAGGACCGAAGCGGTCGACTCGTAGACCTCCGGGCTCATCTCGGTGTAGGCCACACCGGCCGCGAGCGCGGCGGCGGCGGTGCCGGCGACGAGCCACCACGAGCGGCGGACGATGACGCCGTAGTCGGCGAGAGTACGGGCGGCAGGGGTCCTCAACACGAAGCCCTTTCTTGTTCTAGGGAACTCGAATGAGTAACGAGCGATGTGTCCGATAGGTGACGGCCGCGCCGCGCCACGCGCGACAGGGGTTGTAATCGGGAGAGGAGACGAGTAGAAACCCATTTGTTCGCTAATATGGTGATTCGCAATATTGAGTCCAGATCACATTGGACGGAAGAAGGTGGACGATGAGCGGCACCGACGCGCGGCAGCGACTTCCGCTCGCGACCGGCCGCGGGATCGTGACCGTCCTCGCGGTCCTCCCGCTGGTCCTGGCGGGGTTCGTCATCGGTTACGGGGTCGGCACGGGCGACGGGCGCTTCGGCGACGCCGTCCGCGAGGCATGGGAGGGCGGTGAGGGCACGGTCGACCACCGGCCGCTCGCGGCCTCGTTCACCGCGACCTCGGTCGCGGGGCGCGCACCCGACGCGCCCGCGGTGCTGCCCGTCGGCTACTCCGACGACCTCGGCATCGCGGTCGCCCACCTCCAGTTCGCCGTCGACGAGACGACGGTCCGCCCCTCCCACACCGCGGAGCTGCGGCTGCCCGTCGCGGTCCCGCCGGACTCGGAGGCCATGACCGTCGAGGTCGCCTCGGTGTACCCGGTGAGCTGCCTGTGCTCGCTCACCGCCGACACCGCGCCGCCCTACGGCACCGTCTGGGACGCCGTCGAGGTGAACGCCGGGACCACCGAGATCGTCTTCGACGTCACCGGCGCGATCAACGCGCCCGGCCGGTACGGCTTCGCCGTCACCAGCCCCGACCGCAAGGCGTACCTCGAACTCGAAGGCGCCGAATACAACACCGGCCCGGCCCTGCGCACGGTCTCCGAACCGGACGCCCCGACCGGCCCCGTGCCGCCGACCGCGCCGCCCACCGACGCGCCGCCGCCCGCGGACCCGGCCACGGTCCCGCCGAGCGCTTCGCCCTCGGACACGCCGCCGGTCGCGCCGGCGCCCACCGACCCGCCGCCGTCGGGCTCGCCTTCGCCGACGGGCTCCCCGTCACCGGCCTCGCCCGCACCGACCGGCCCGCCCGCCGTCCCGGCGGACCCGGCCGGCTCGCCGAACCCGACGACCGACCCGTCCGCGGTCCCCGGCCTGCCGGCCTCCGAGCCGACCGAGCCGCTGCCCGAGTCCGGCCAGTCCGAGGACCAGCTGAGCGTCTGCTCCACCGGCGACAAGCTGATCCCGACCTGCGGCGCGCTCGTCGGCGTCGCCCCGGCCGCGCACACCAGCCGCGTCAAGGAGGACGAGCTCCTCGCCTTCGAAGAGCGCGTGCAGCACACGCAGCAGATCTACCACGCCTACGAGCGCGGCGACGCCCGCCTGTTCCCGACCGACGCGCAGATCGCGCTCACCGAGGACCCGGAGAAGCCGCGCACGCTGTTCATCAACTGGAAGCCGCGCATGGCCTCCTGGGCCGAGATCGCCGCGGGCGACGAGGAGACCGACGCGTACCTCGACCGGCTCGCGGCCCACATCACCGAGAACTTCGACAAGCCGTTCTTCTTCACCGTCCACCACGAGCCCGAGAACGACGTGATCCAGCGCGAGGGCTCCGGCATGGAGGCCGCCGACTACGCGGCCATGTTCCGGTACGTCGTGGAGCGCCTGCGCGCCCACGGGGTCGACAACCTGGTGTCGGTCATGAACTACATGGGCTACCTCAAGTGGGTCGAGAAGCCCTGGCACGACCAGCTGTACCCGGGCGACGACGTCGTCGACTGGATCGGCCTCTCGGGCTACGGCCAGTCCCTCCACGACGACGGCCGCTCGGACTTCGGCGAGATCGTCGACCAGACCAAGGGCGACACCGCCTGGCCCGGGTTCTACCACTGGATCGCCAGGGAGCACCCGGACAAGCCGATGATGCTCGCCGAATGGGGCGTCTTCCACCAGGACGAGTACCCCGACCACCAGACCGCGGTGTTCGAGGCGGCCCGGTACCAGATGGCGCACTACCCGCGCCTCAAGGCCATCGTCTACTTCGAGACGCCCTCGGACTCCAACGGCGGCAGGAACTCCGAGATCCACCTCGACGAGGGCGCCCTGGAGGCGTTCAGGAACCTGATGCGCTCGCCGTTCTTCGCGGTGCGCCTCCAGCAGTGACCTGACCGATCGACCGGGACCGGGTGGGTAGGGCCCCGCAAGCCCTATCCGCCGGTCGCCGGCGTATCTCCCTCGGCCGCGGGCGCCTTCGGGTGGCGCTTGTACGGGGACACGAAGCGGTCGCCCGGGATCCAGAAGCGCCAAGCGGTGTCCGCGGCCTTCGTGATGCCGGTGCGCGGCCCGGCGACCGGCGCCGCCGGCGCTCCCGTGCGGACCGCGCCGACCATGTCGCGGCCGTCGTCCGAGCGGTCCCAGCCCATCGCCTGCGCCAGCCGGGCCGGACCCCGCGCGAGGTCGCGGTCCTTGACCGCCTCGCCGCGGCGGCCGCGCGCCAGGGCCTCGCCCTCGACGACCTCGCCCGCGCGCAGAAGCACCGCGGCGCCGGTCCCGTCCTCGCCGCACACCAGGTTCGCGCAGAAGTGCATGCCGTAGGTGAAGTACACGTACAGGAACCCGGCGGGGCCGAACATCACCGCCGTGCGCGGTGTGGGGCCGCGGAAGGAATGCGAGGCCGGGTCGTCCTCGCGGTACGCCTCGACCTCCGTCAGCCGCACCGACACGCCGTTCGCGGTCACGATGCAGCCCAGCAGCTCCGGGGCGACGACCACCGAGTCCCGGGCGAAGAACGCCCGGTCCAGCACCGACCCCGGACCCCGCCCCATCAGACCGGGCTCACGCGCACCCGGTCGGCGCGTCCTCGGCCGCCGGGATCTTGTCCGCGATGACCGTCGACAGGTCGTTGAGCACGTCCACGGGCTGCTCGTTCTCCTCGGGGACGCTCACGCCGACCGGCACCTGCCGGTCCAGCGTCGTCCACGTCAGGCCCGCCTCGTCCGAGAACCAGCAGACCCCGTTGAGCTTGTACACCGCCGCGGTGTCCTCGACCGCGACCGCCTCGGCGCCGCAGGTCGCCACCGTCGCCGGGTCGCCGTACGCGAGCACCGACTCGGCCGCGCCCTCGCCGCCCTCGACCGGGCGCGCGTCCAGCCCGCCCGCCGTGTCCGGCGCGGTCGCCGTCAGGGCCAGGCAGAGCACCGCGTCCTCGGCGCTCAACTCCGGGACCGTCACGGCCACCGGCGACAGGTCCGCCTGCACCAAGTCCGAGTGCTCCTCGGCCTCGGGGACCATCGCGTTGAAGATCAGCACGCCCGCGACGGCCGCCACCGGCACCGCCACCGCGGTCGCGATGACCGCGGGAAGCCTCGACTCGCCCACCGGGCGCCCCCTCAGATCTTGAGGATCGAACAGGTCAGCGTGCGGGTAATGCCCGACACCCGCTGGACTCTACTCACCACCGCGTCCCCCAGGTGGTCCGCGGTGGCGGCCTCGGTGAGCACGACCACGTCGTATGCGCCGGTCACGGTGTCGACACGGACCACGCCCTCGATACCGGCCACGGCCTCGGTCACCGAGTCGGCCATGCCGACCTCGGTCTGGATGAGCATGTACGCCTGGACCATCAGCCCGGCACCTCCCCGTGCGGCGACGAGCGGACGTGGGCCCCGACCCGACACGGGCGGGCCTGACCGCTTCCCGTTCGCCTCTGAGCGAAGATTACCGAGTGATCCACCGACCTTCAAGCGACCGAGGAATGATCCGACCGTGAGCGAGACCGTCGCCGAAGTCGGCGAATTCCGCCTCATCGAGCGCTTCACCCGGCACTTCGGCACCACCGACGCGGTCCTGCTCGGCCCCGGCGACGACGCCGCCGTCGTCACCGCGCCCGACGGCCGGGTCGTCGCCTGCACCGACATGCTCGTCGAAGGCAACCACTTCCGCCGCGACTGGTGCTCCGCGACCGACGTCGGACACAAGGCCGCCGCCGTCAACCTCGCCGACGTCGCCGCCATGGGCGCCCGGCCCACCGCGCTCCTCGCCGCGGTCTGCGCCCCCCAGGACACGCCCGCCGAATGGCTCGAAGGCCTCGCGATCGGCCTCGCCGACGAGGCCGCCGCCATCGGCGCCGCCGTGGTCGGCGGCGACACCACCCGCGGCGACCAGCTCACCATCACCGTCACCGCCCTCGGCGACCTCGAAGGTCGCGCCCCCGTCACGCGCGGCGGCGCCCGCCCCGGCGACGTCATCGCGCTCGCCGGCAAGATCGGCTGGGCCGCCGGCGGCCTGAACGTCCTCTCCCGCGGCTTCCGCTCTCCGGGCGCCCTCGTCGGCGCCTACCGCAGACCCCAGCCGCCGTACGCGGCCGCCCGCGACGCCGCCCTCATGGGCGTCAACGCCATGATCGACGTCTCCGACGGCCTCCTCGCCGACCTCGGCCACATCGCGTCCGCCTCCGGCGTCGCGATCGACGTCGACACCACCGCGCTCCCGATCCCCGAGGCCATGCGCAACGCCGCCGAAGCCCTCGGCTCCGACGCCCGCCGCTGGCTTCTCACCGGCGGCGAGGACCACGCGCTGGCCGCGGCCTTCCCGGCCGGCGTCCTCCTCCCCGAGGGCTGGCGCCGCATCGGCGCCGTCGCCGACGGCACCGGCGTCACGGTCGACGGCCGCCGCTGGACCGGCCCGACCGGCTGGGACCACTTCGCGACCTCCTGAACGCCCGAACGCCCCGGAGTCCGAATCGTCGGACTCCGGGGCGTTCGCGTGCGAGGGAGTGGAGGTGCTGCGGTCGGACCTGAACGAGGGAGGGGTCCGAGCCGGTGGCCCGCCGGACGTGCGGGTGCGGGCGCGTGGTCTTCCCACCCAGGGTGGGTAAGCCATCCTGGCCCCGCCAGCCTCCCGCCCGGGTACGACGAAAACGCCCGAGCGCAGGCCCGGGCGTCATGAAGATCACGTGATCCAGGGACGACGAAGCGCCGCCGGGGACGAGCCCCGGCGGCGTAAGTCTTCTCGGCGTCAGCCCTTAGCGGGTGACCTTGCCGGCCTTGATGCACGAGGTGCAGACCTTGGCGCGGCGCTTGTTGTCGCCGGAGCCAGTCGCGATGCGGATGGTCTGCAGGTTCGGGTTCCAACGACGACGGGTCTTCTTGTGGGACCACGGGACGTTGTTGCCGAAGCCCGGGCGCTTGGCACAGACTTCACACACGCTCGACATAATCCATAACTCCTGCTTGACGTTCATTCGACCCGCCTGAAGGCGGGCAACCCGGCAATTCTAACGGACCCGGAGAACCCCCGCCCATCCAGGTCAGGGGACCTGCGCCACAGCCCTCGCGGCGCGTCCTTCGAGGACGTCGTTCCACTGCTCTGTACTGTGGCGGCTGCCGCGGTCCGCTACCGTCGGTGACTCTAGGATGGGCGGTAATCCCGTAGGCTGGCCGCATACAGATGATGTGCCGATGCCCATAGCTTCTTTGGTGAGTCGAACATGAGCAACACCCCGCAGCAGCCTGCCGACGGATGGCAGTCCCCGCAACAGCCCCCGGTGTACCGCCCCAACGAGCAGCCGCCGGAGGAACCGCCGCCGTGGTCGCCCGAGAGCCAGCGGATGTCGGGGATGAGCCAGCAGCAGCCGGGCCCGGTCGAGGCGGACGGGACCGTGAAGTACGTCGGCGGCCCCGGCCACCAGTCGCCGCCGCAGTACGGCCCGCCCCCGGGCGTCCCGATCTCCCCCTTCGACCAGCCGCAGATGTCCCCTCAGCCGATGCCGCAGCAGATGCCCGCGGCCGACCCGTTCGGAGGCGGCGGCGGGGTGCCTGTCTCCGGAATGCCGGTCTCGGGGATGCCGCCGGTGTCGTCGATCCCGACCTCGGGGATGCCGGTGTCGAGCCCGGTCTACGGCCAGTCGCAGCCCCAGTACGGCCAGCAGCCCCCTTACGGCCAGCCGCCGTTCGGCGGGGGCCAGTTCGGCCCCCAGGGCGGCCAACTCGTGCCGGTCTCCGGCGGCGGTGGCGGGTCGCAGCCGTGGGGCACGCCCGACACCATCAAGCGCAAGAAGAAGGGCGGCAAGGGCCCGATGTGGCTCCTGCTCGTCGGCATCGTGGTGATCGCCGCGGCGCTCGGCGTCGGCGGCTTCATCCTGTTCAACCCGGGCGGTGACTCGCCGAGCGACGACGACACCGGCACGATCGAGTCGCCCGCTCCGGCCGAGCCGGCGCTCGTCGCCGGTCCCGGCACCCTCAAGTTCTTCGCCAGCGGCGCCGTGGCCTCGTGGGCCGCCGCCGCCGAGCCCCCCGCGATGTTCAGCGACTCGGTGGGAGTCGCGGCCGAGGACGGCAGCGGCACCGTGTACATCGGCATCCTCGACGCCGCCCAGGTGGGCGGCGCGGACGCGGCCATCGCCGACGCCGACACGGCGTTCACGGCGCTCCTCGGCGCGCAGCTGGGCGCGCCCGACGGCGAGATCACCACGCAGGCCTACTGGGTCGACGGGCGCGACGCCCGATTCCACTCCTACACCTCCGGAGACCTCACCGTCATCGCCGCGATCGTCCAAGTCGACGGCGGCTTCGAGGCCTTCGTCGGCACCGCGAGCGCCGACTCAGCCGAGGCCCTGGAGACCGCAAGCAAGTCGCTGCGCTTCGGCGAGCTCTGACCCGAACGACCCGATCCGGGGCGGCTTGCGCTTCCGCGCACCGCCCCGGAGGCGTATCCTCATGGCCCGTGGTGGAAATCCCTGAGACCGGACGCCAGGCCCTCGACGCGGACATCATGCGCGAGTGGGCCGCGCGCGGCATCGATTCGTTGACCCGGCACCGGCGCGGCGTCGACGAGCTGAACGTGTTCCCCGTAGCCGACTCCGACACCGCGACGAACATGGTCGCGACCCTCCAGGCCGCCTTCCAGGGCGGCACCCCCGGGCTCGAGCTCGAGGCGCTGCTCGACGAGGCCGCCGGGCGGGCGCTGCTGTCGGCGCGGGGGAACTCCGGGGTGATCCTCGCGCAGATGCTCCGCGGCCTCGCCGACGCCTGGAACGCCGACGCCGTGGACGCGAAGGGCTTCGCGGCGGGCCTGCGGTCGGCCACCGACGCGGCCACGGGGGCCGTGGCGGTCCCCATGGCCGGGACGATCCTCACCGTCGCCGAGGCGGCCGCCTCCGCGGCCGGGAAGGCCGCGCCGTTCGGACTCGTCTCCGCGGCCCGAGCCGCCGCAGAAGGCGCCGCCGAGGCCGTGGCCGCGACCCCCGGACAGCTGCCCGCGCTGGCCCGCGCGGGCGTCGTGGACGCCGGGGGGCTCGCGCTCGCGCTGCTCCTGGAGGCCCTCGTCGAGACGCTCACCGGTTCTGTCCCCACGGGCGCCCGCGACCTCCTGGAGCGCCACCGGGTGCGCGCCGTCGAGGAGGCCGAGCAGGTCCCGCGCGAGACCGGCTCCGAGGCGTACGGATACGAGGTCCAGTACCTGCTCGAATCGAACGCCGCCGCCGCGTCTGACCTGCGCCACCGGCTCACTGACCTCGGCGACTCCGTCGTCATCATCGGCTCCCGGGCCGCCCGCGACGTCACCACGTTCAACGTCCACGTGCACGTCAACGACATCGGCGCGGCCATCGAGGCCGGGATCGAGCGCGGCCGGGTCCACCGGATCTCCGTGACCCGCTTCGACGACGGCGCCCAGCACGCCCACCCGGCGCCCGAGCCGCGGCAGCGGGCCGTCGTGGTCGTCACCGCCGCCGCGACCGTCCGGGAGCTCCTCTCCGGCGAGGGCGTGCGGACCGCCACCGCGGACACCGTCGCCGACGAGCTGGCCGCCGCGCGCGACGACGGGTCCCGCAGTGCGGTCGTCCTCGCCGACACCTTGGACGCCGCCCGCACCGCCCGCCGGGCCGCGCAGCTCACCCGCCGCGAGGACTTCCGCGTCACCGTCGTCGCCACCGGCGCGGTCGTGCAGAGCCTCGCCGCGGTCGCCGTCCACGACCCCGACCGGCACTTCGACGACGACGTCACCGCGATGGCCGAAGCGGCCGGCTCCTGCCGCACCGCGGAGGTCCGCGACGAGACCGAGGGGTTCGCGGCCGTCGTCGGCGGGGCCGACCTCGGCGTCCACGACACCCCCGCCGAGGCGGCCCGGATCGTCGCCGACCGGCTCTGCGAGACCGGGGCCGAACTCCTCACCGTCCTGCCCGGGAACGGGTCGGACCCGGAAACTGTCACAGCCCTGAGTCATCATGTGCGCGAGGCGTGGCCGACCGTGGAGATCCAGCAGTTGCCCGCCGGAGACGACGAGCCGCTGCTGCTGATCGGAGCCGAATGACCGTGGGGCTGGAGACCCGACTGCGCGAGGTCCTGGGCAAGAAGACCGCCGAGGCCCTCGCCGACGGACTGGGACTCGACACCGCCGGGGACCTCCTCGGCCACTATCCGTTCCGCTACGCCCAGCGCGGCGACCGCACCGACCTCGGGTCGCTCGCGATCGGCGACGACGTCACCGTCGCCGCCCAGGTCCGCGCCGCCGTGAAGAAGACCTTCACGCCCCGCCCCGGCAAGGGCCGCGGCCGCGGCCGCGGGGACCTCCTCGAGGTCATCGTCGCCGACGAAGGCGGGAAGACCCTCACCCTCACGTTCTTCAACCAGGGCTGGCGCGCGAAGGAGCTCGTCGCCGGCCGCTGGGGCCTGTTCGCCGGCAAGGTCGCTCAGTTCCGCGGCCGCCTCCAGCTGAACTCGCCGCAGTACCAGCTCCTCGCCGAGGACGCCTCCGACCCCTCCGGCGCCATCGAGGAGTTCGCCGGGACCCTCATCCCCGTCTACCCGGCCACCGCCGAACTGCCCACCTGGAACGTCGCCAAGGCCGTCCACACCGTCCTCGGCCTCGTCCCCAGCCCGCCCGACCCGCTCCCCGCGCCCCTGCGCGAGCGCCTCGGCCTCCTCGACTACGGGACCGCGCTCCACCAGATCCACCGCCCCGAGTCCCACGAGTACCTCGGCGCGGCGAAGAAGCGCCTCAAATGGCAAGAGGCCCTGGTCATGCAGACCGTCCTGGTCCGCCGCAAGGCCGAGTCCGCGGGCGAGGCCGCCGACCCGTACCCCGAGGGCGGCGCGATCCTCGACGCCTTCGACGCGCGGCTCCCGTTCGCGCTCACCCGGGGCCAGCAGGAGGTCGGCGCCGAGATCGCCGCCGAGCTCGCCCGCGAGCACCCCATGCACCGGCTCCTCCAAGGCGACGTCGGCTCCGGCAAGACCCTCGTCGCCCTCCGCGCGATGCTCCAGGTCGTCGCCCACGGCGGCCAGGCCGCGCTCCTGGCCCCCACCGAGGTCCTCGCCGCCCAGCACCACCGGTCCATCGCCGAGATGCTCGGCGACCTCGCGAACGGCGGCCAGCTCGGCGCCCCGACCGAGGCCACCCAGGTCGTGCTCCTCACCGGCTCGGCCACCGCCGCGCAGCGCCGCCCCGTCCTCGACGCCGTCAGGACCGGCGCCGCCGGGATCGTCATCGGCACCCACGCGCTCCTGTACGACGGCGTCGACTTCGCCGACCTCGGCCTCGTCGTCGTCGACGAGCAGCACCGCTTCGGCGTCGAGCAGCGCGACGCCCTGCGCGCCAAGGCGAAGAAGCCGCCGCACACCCTCGTCATGACGGCCACCCCGATCCCGCGCACCGTCGCGATGACCGTCTACGGCGACCTGGAGACCAGCCGCCTCACCGAGCTCCCGGCCGGCCGCAGCCCCATCGCCACGCACGTCGTGCCCTACACCGACAACCGCTGGATGCAGCGCACCTGGACCCGCGTCCGCGAAGAGGTCGCCGCCGGGCGCCAGGCCTACGTCGTCTGCCCCCGCGTCGGCGGCGACGAGACCGACGACGCCGGCGCGAGCGACAAGCGCCCGCCGCTCGCCGTCACCGACGTCGTCGAGGAGCTGCGCGCCAACCAGCTCAGCGGCCTGCGCCTCGGCCTCCTCCACGGCCGCCTCGACCCCGACGAGAAGGACCGCGTCATGCGTGCCTACGCCGCGGGGGAGATCGACGTCCTCGTCGCCACCACCGTCATCGAGGTCGGCGTCAACGTCCCCAACGCCACCGTGATGGTCGTCCTCGACGCCGAGCGCTTCGGCATCTCCCAGCTCCACCAGCTCCGCGGCCGCGTCGGCCGCGGCACCCACCCCGGCCTGTGCCTGCTCGTCTCGGAGGCGTTCGAGGGCTCGCCCTCGCGCGAGCGACTCGACGCCGTCGCCTCCACCACCGACGGGTTCGCGCTGGCCGAGCTCGACCTGGAGCAGCGCCGCGAGGGCGACGTCCTCGGCGCGGCCCAGTCCGGCATGAAGTCCCACGTCAAGCTGCTGTCGCTGCTGAAGGACGCCGACATCATCGCCGCGTCCCGCACCGAGGCGACGGCGCTCGTCGAGGCCGACCCCGAGCTCAAGGCGTTCCCCGAGTTCGCGGCGCTCGTCGACGACCTCGCGCAGGACCGGGGGGAGTTCCTCGAGAAGGGCTGATCCGGCCGGGGCGGTCTAGACTGGGGCTCAAATGACCAGAATCATCGCCGGCAGCCTCAAGGGCCGCCGCCTCGCCACGCCGCCGGGGGACCGCACCCGGCCGACCTCGGACCGGGTCCGCGAAGCGCTGTTCAACTCGCTCGCGCCCGGCGGCGACCTCGACGGGCTCCGCTTCGCCGACCTGTACGCCGGCTCCGGCGCGGTCGGCATCGAGGCGCTCTCGCGAGGCGCCTCCGCGGCCCTGTTCGTCGAGTCGCACGCGCTCACCGCGAAGCTCCTCCGCCGCAACCTCGCCGATCTCGGCGTCGCCGGCGGCGACGTGATCTGCGCCCCCGTCGAGAAGGCCCTCCAGAACGCCCCGGCCGAGCCCTACGACATCGTCTTCGCCGACCCGCCCTACGCGGTCACCGACGCGGCGGTCGCGGGCGTGCTCGAAGCCCTGGTCGAACACGGTTGGCTCGCACCGGACGCCGACGTGGTCGTCGAGCGCGGCGGCAAGGACGCGAGCGTCCCGTGGCCGCCGAAGATCGCAGAAGACCGCGTCCGGCGTTACGGAACCACGGCTCTTTGCTACGGTCACGCCCTGTGAAACCTGAACCCCGAATCGCCGCCTGCTCCGGGTCATTCGATCCGGTGACGTACGGTCATCTCGACATCTTCGGACGCGCCGCCCAGCTGTACGATGAACTCTGGGTCGCGGTCTTCCACAACGCCTCCAAGAACGCGCTCTTCAGCGTCGAGGAACGGGTGGAGCTCCTCAAGGAGACCACCGCGGACATGCCGAACGTGCGTGTGGCGTCCTTCCAAGGCCTGGTGGTCGACTTCTGCCAGAAGCACGGCGCCGGAGTGCTCGTCCGAGGCGTCCGCGCGGCCTCCGACTTCGACTACGAACTACAGATGGCCCAGATGAACTACGGGCTGGCGGGTATAGAGACGGTGTTCATCCCGACCAACCCCCTGTACTCGTTTCTGTCGTCCTCGATGGTCAAGGACGTCACGAAATGGGGCGGCGACGTCTCCTCGCACGTGCCCGAGATCGTCCAATCGCGACTGATCGAGCGCTTGCGGCAGGAATAGCCGCACTATCCACCCTCATACGGGACAATGTCCCCATGACAGACATCGACGGGAGCAAATCGGTGGGTGCGCTCGACCGGATCGAAGAGATCATCGCCTACGTGGAGCAGGCCAAGGCCGTCCCCATGTCCCGCGCCTGCAAAGTCGACCGGGCCGAGATGATCGCCATGCTCGAAGAGCTCCAGAACGAACTCCCCGGCGACCTGCGCCGGGCCGAGGCCATGCTCCAAGAGCGCGACAGCATCATCAACGCCGGCGAGCGCGAGGCCGAGCGGATCATCGCCGAAGGGGAGTCCGAGCACGCGCGCCTGGTCTCCCGGCACGAGATCACGGTCTCGGCCGAGCACGAGGGCAACCGCATCATCGCGGAGGCCCGCGGCGAGGCCCAGCGCCTGCGCGACGAGGTCGACGAGTACGTCGACACCACGCTCGCCAACTTCGAGCAGTTCCTGCACCGCGCCCTCTCGGGCGTCGAGCGCGGCCGCGACAAGATGCACACGCTGCGCGAGATCGGCAGCTTCGCGCCCGCGCAGCAGGAGCAGTTCGAGGACGAGAAGCCGCTTCCGCAGCTGTAGCGGCGGCGACTGCGGGCGCGGCTCAGGCCGGCCGCGGGGCCCGGCGGCGCGGTCGCGGGCAGGCCGCTCCCGGGTGGGAGGGAAAGGGTAGGCGCCCAGCCTCGCTCGCGGGTCCGACATTCCGGGCCCGCGGCCCGGCGGGGTATCGCCGAGATCACGTCCCCACTCGGCTCCGGCCTGGGTTGGGACCGGTGCCGGGGCTCAGGTAGCATTACCGGTCGGCCTCGATCGAGGCGCATCTCCCTGACCGAAGGACCGCAGTACTCCCATGACGACGACCGCTCCTGATCCCGCCGCGCCGCTGGTGTTCGACACCGCGGAGCTCGGGCGCAGCTCGGGCACGACGATGCACGTCGCGCTCGAGGTCCCGGCACCCGCCGGGCTCGGTCTTCCGGGGTACGCCGTCCCCGAGTCCGCCCCGCTCGACCTCGACGTCCACCTGACCGCGGTCAGCGAGGGCGTCCTCGCCGACGGCGATGTCGAGGCGGTCGCGGAGGGCGAGTGTGCGAGGTGCCTCGCACCCGTGCAGGACGCGCTCAGGGTCCAGGTGCAGGAGCTGTACGCTTATGAAGGCTCCGTCACCGAAGCGACCACCGACGCCGATGAAGTACTGCGGCTCAGTGGCGACCTGCTCGATCTGGAGCCCGCGGTTCGGGACGCGCTGGTGCTGGCGATGCCGGTCACCCCGCTGTGCCGACCTGACTGCCCGGGGCTGTGCGCCGATTGCGGCGTCCCCTGGGACGAACTGCCCGACGACCACGTTCACGAGACCGTGGACCCCCGTTGGGCGGGCTTGGACAAGCTTCGACTCGCCGACACCGACGGCGAATCGAAATAGCACAGCGAATAAGTATGGAGTTCTGAAGTGGCTGTTCCGAAGCGTCGTATGTCGCGCAGCAACACCCGGCACCGTCGGTCGCAGTGGAAGGCGACGCCGATCCAGCTGGTCGAGTGCCCGCAGTGCCACGCCCAGAAGCGCGGCCACCAGGTCTGCGAGGTGTGCGGCACGTACAAGGGCCGCCAGGTCCTCGAGGCCTAAGTCCTCCCTCGTATGGGCGACAAGGCAGTACAACATTTCGAAGCGGTGTTCGGGGTCGACGACGTGGACCCCGAACTGCTGCGTCTCGCCCTGACCCACCGGTCGTACGCGTACGAGCACGGCGGGCTGCCCACGAACGAGCGGCTGGAGTTCCTCGGGGACTCCGTGCTCAGCCTCGTGGTGACCACCGCGCTCTACCGGAACCACCCGAACCTGCCCGAAGGGCAGCTCGCGCGCCTGCGCGCGTCGGTGGTGAACATGAAGGCGCTGGCCGGGGTGGCGCGGCGCATGGGCGACGGCGGCATCGGCCCGCACCTCCTGCTCGGCAAGGGCGAGGAGACCTCGGGCGGTCGCGGCAAGAACTCGATCCTGGCGGACGCGGTGGAGGCGCTGCTCGGTGCGGTCTACCTCCAGTACGGGGTGGAGACCGCCAAGCGCGTGGTGCACCACTTCTTCGACCCGCTCATGGAGGCCGCGGCCGGTCAGGGCGCGGCCCTGGACTGGAAGACCAGCCTCCAGGAGCTCACCGCCGACTCCGGCCTCGGCGTGCCCGAGTACCGGATCACCGAGTCGGGCCCCGACCACGCCAAGCAGTTCACGGCCTGGGCCGTGGTCGCGGGCGAGGAGTTCGGCGAGGGCTCCGGCGGTTCCAAGAAGGACGCCGAGCAGATCGCCGCGAAGCTCGCCTGGCAGGTCCTGTCGGAGCGCCTCGGCGTCAAGCAGCGGTAGGAATTACGACGTCAGCGATAAGGCGGGAACCGGATCTCCGGTTCCCGCCTTTCGCGTTCGTCCATGAGCTGTGGGGTGGGTGGGGACGTCCATCCCTAACCCCCACCCACCCGGGGAAGCATGGCTGCCATCCTTCCGCGGGGGTCCGACAAGAACCAGGGCTCGAGGCGGTCGTGTCACCTGAACGAGTGGTGAGACTCAACCGTGACGGCGCGGGAACTCCGAAGCGTACGTGCTACTTCTGACACTTCGGGCAGTAGTGGGCCGAGCGGTCGCCGATGACCTCGCGGACGATCGCGGTGCCGCAGCGCCGGCACGGCTGGCCGGCCCGGCCGTAGACGGCGAGTTCGCGGGCGAAGTACCCGGCCTCGCCGCGGGCGTCGACGTACAGCTCGTCGAAGGAGGTCCCGCCGACCGCGAGGGACTCGGTGAGGACGTCGGCGACGTGGCCGAGGAGTTCGAGGGCCTTGCGGCGGGTGAGCGAGTCGCCGGTGCGGCGGCCGCGGAGGCGGGCGCGCCACAGGGCCTCGTCGGCGTAGATGTTCCCGACGCCGCTGATCCAGCCCTGGTCGAGCAGGGCCTTCTTGACCTCGATGCGGCGCTTGAGGAGCCGGTCGGCGCTCAGCGAGGCGTCGAAGGCGGCCTCGAAGACGTCGGGGGCGATGTGGCCGACGGACGCGGGCACGCCGTCCTCCATGTCGGAGAGCTGCCAGTACCCGAAGGTCCGCTGGTCGATGAACCACAGCTCGCGGGCGTCGACGAACGTCATCCGCCCGCGCAGGTGCTTGTGGGCCTCGCGGCCGTCGGTGACCACGTGCAGCTGCCCGCTCATGCCGAGGTGGCAGATGAGGGCGCGGCCGTCGTCGAGGGCGAGCCACATGAACTTGCCGCGCCGGCCGGTCCCGGTGATCTCCAGGCCCTTCAGGCTCGCCTGGAAGTCGGCGATACCGGGGACGTGGCGGCGCACGGTCCGCGGGTTGTAGACCTCGACGGCGCTGATGCGTCCGCCGCGGAAGGCCGCGTCGACCCCGCGGCGGACCGTCTCGACTTCGGGGAGTTCTGGCACGGTGCAAGTATGCCCGCGAGCTCCGCTCAACTCAGCTGCGGGTGCTTCTCCCTGACGGTGTCGATGCCGTAGTTGATGGCGAACGCGATCGCGGCGAGCCGCGAGTTGACGCCGAGCTTCCCGAGGACGTTCTGCACGTGCGACCGGACGGTGGAGACCGAGACGCCCATCTGGTCGGCCATGTGGCTGGTCGGCTCGCCGCGGACGATGCGGCGCAGGACGTCGTCCTCCCGGGGCGTCAGGTGGTGCGCGAGTTCGAGCGCGTCCTGGTCGCCGAGGAGCGGCGCCGGCTGGAGCGCGGCGCGCAGCAGCTGCGGGTCGTAGTACGGCGGGCTCGCGAGTCCGGCGTCGATGGCCCGGAGCAGTTCGCTCGGCAGAATGTGGGTGTTCGCGATGCCGGCCGCCGAGACGGAGACGGCCTTGCGGAGTACCGACCCGTCCTCGCGGTCGGTGATGAGGAAGACCGGCCGCTTGCAGTCGGTCAGGACCCGGTTCCGGGAGACCGCTTCGAGGGCGACCAGGCAGCAGTCGACCTGCGCGTCCGCGGCGGCGAGCGCCTTGGCGCTGCGGGCCTCGACAGGGAGGTCGCCGCGGCGGTGGAGCAGGGGTCGGATGCTGGCGGAGAAGACCTGATTCGGGTCGTACAGCATGACACGCACGGTTGGCACCTCATCCTTCGGGTGTTCTTCGGTCGCCTCCCCAGATGCGCGCCCTTCAGGCGGCCACCCCAGCATGACTGTTGGTAATCGTCCAGTCCAGCGTTGAGTCGGATGGACGACAGTACGAGGTAGAAGCGCCGCTCACCTGCGATAATGCAGAACCCGAGGCGGCTAACCGAACATCTGCACCCAGTAGATGGTGCCGTCGCGGTCGTAGGCGCCGATCCCGATCACGTCGTAGTCGCAGTTGAGGATGTTCGCCCGGTGCCCTTCGGAGTTCATCCACCCCTCCATGACCGCCTCGGCGTCCGGGTAGCCGTAGGCGATGTTCTCGCCGACGCCGCCCTCGTAGCCCTGGGCGTTCGCGCGGTCGGTCGGGCTGCGGCCGTCCTGCGAGGTGTGGTCGAAGTAGTCGTTGACGGCCATGTCCTCGGCGTGGAGGCGCGCGGCGGTGTCGAGCCGCGAGTCGCGGGCCAGGTCGCCGCAGCCGTTCTCGCCGCGCCGGTCGTTGACGATCCCGAGGATCTCTGACTCGGCGTCCGCGTACGGGACGTCGTCTCCGCCGTCGTCCCCGCCGCCGGAGCCGCCGTCGTCCTCGTCCTCCGCGGCGGTCGTGGTCGCCTCGGCCGCCTCGGTGGTCGGCTCCTCCTCGGCGTCCTGCGGGAGGATCTCGGCCTCCTCGAGGTCCGCCAGCGGCGAGACGGTGGGGCTCTCCTCGGCCTCCTGGGAGGACGCGGCGCCGTTCGTCGGATCGTCGGCGGCGACGCCGGTGCCGTCCAGTGGCGATCCGACCGCCCACAGTGAGGTGGCGCCTGCCGCGAGGACGAACGACGCCAGGATGGCGATGAACATCCGGCGCGTGCTCTCGGCGGGGTCGCGGTGACGCCCGCCCTGGAGTCTTCGCATGGGGGTACGGCTCCGTCGCGGGGTGAGATACACGGGGGTAATTCGTGTTTCCGGGGACCCTACCAGGTTCCCGCGCGCCGCGCACTGAGCACACTGTGAGCGAGCCCCTACGAATCGCCCCCCGCAGGTGTGACCCCCGTCGAATCCCGAGGGCAAAGCATGTGCAAAGCTTGACGAAGACCGCCGGAAAGGCGGAAGATAGTGGGTGGCGGCCAGTGTTCACGAGCCGTGCTCCACTGGTCCGGCAAGGGGCAATCGGCCCCGGCGGCTAAAAAAATTCACTCAGCAAATGCGACGTCATTTTGGTGCGTACGCCAACGCCACCAGACGACGTGATCGCAAGGAGAAACTATGGCGAAAGCCCTCTACGGCCACATCGGCCAGGCTCCCAACAAGCGCCTGCTCGAGGAAGTGGTCCAGCTACGCGCGCGAGTACGCAACCTCGAGACCGAGCTTGCCGAGCTCCGGTCCCGTGAAGACGAGATCGATCGCGATCATGTCGAGGAGCTGATGCGGCTGCACGAGCCCGCGTTGACCTAGACCGTCACTCGCACAATAGAAGATAGGCGCGCCAGCTGCCAGCAGCGGGCGCGCATTGTCGTGTCCGGGCCCGGAACCTTCGGCCGCTCCTACCGGTTCGTCCCCTTTGCGGCCTTCGATCTCCCCAATCCCGTCACACCGGCCTTGTACGCTGGGACGGTCCCGTACCCCGCCGACGCCGACAGCCGGAGCGACCGTTGCACCTGAAGAGCCTCACGCTGAAGGGATTCAAGTCCTTCGCCTCGGCCACCACCCTGCGCTTCGAGCCCGGGATCACCTGCGTGGTCGGTCCCAACGGCTCCGGCAAGTCCAATGTCGTCGACGCCATCGCCTGGGTCCTCGGCGAGCAGGGCGCGAAGTCGCTGCGCGGCGGCAAGATGGAGGACGTCATCTTCGCCGGCACCACCGGCCGCCCCGCGCTCGGCCGCGCCGAGGTCACCCTCACCATCGACAACTCCGACGGCGCCATCCCCATCGACTACTCCGAAGTCTCGATCACCCGCCGCATGTTCCGCTCCGGCGAGGGCGAGTACGAGATCAACGGCGACCGCTGCCGCCTCCTCGACGTCCAGGACCTCCTCTCCGACGCCGGCATCGGCCGCGAGATGCACGTCCTCGTCGGCCAGGGCAAACTCGACTCCTACCTCCACGCCCGCCCCGAGGACCGCCGCGCCTTCATCGAGGAGGCCGCGGGCGTCCTCAAGCACCGCAAGCGCAAGGAGAAGGCCCTCCGCAAGCTCGAGGGCATGCAGGGCAACCTCGACCGCCTCTCCGACCTCACCCACGAGCTGCGCCGCCAGCTCAAGCCGCTCGGCCGCCAGGCCGAGCTCGCCCGCCGCGCCCAGACCATCCAGATGGACCTGCGCGAGGCCCGCCTGCGCCTCCTCGCCGACGACCTCGCCGGCCTGCGCACCAACATCGCCAAGGACCTCGCCGACGAGGAGGCCCTCAACGAGCGCCGTGAAGTCCTCGCCGACGAGCACGAGCGCCTCGCCGCCCGAGTGGGCGAAGTGGAGGCCGCGCACACCGCCGACAAGCCGCGCCTCGCCCGCCTCCAGGAGACCTGGTACCGCCTCCAGGCCGTCGCCGAGCGCCTCCGCTCCACCGCCCAGCTCGCCGCCGAGCGCCGCCGCTACCTCTCCGAGGAGCAGGACGACCGCGCCGGACGCGACCCCGAGGTCCTCGAGACCGAGGCCCAGCGCATCCGCGAGCAGGAGATCGAGCTCCGCGAGGGCATCGCCGAGGACTCCGAGCGCCTCGCCGCCGCCGTCGAGGCCCGCGAGGAGACCGAGACCGCGCTCAGCGACGCCGAGCAGCGGATCGTCGGCGCCGTCAAGGCCGCCGCCGAGCGCCGCGAGGCGCTCGCCACGCTCCGCGGCCGCGTCGACTCCCTCAAGTCCCGCACCGCCGCCGCGGCCGAAGAACTCGAACGCGCCGCCGTCGCCCTCGCCGAGGCCCGCGAGCGAGCCGAGGCCGCCGCCGAGGCGCACGCCGAAGCCGAGGCCGAGAACGAGGCCGTCGAGGCCGACTCCGAGTACGACGACGCCATCGCCGAGGCCAAGGCCCGCACTGCCGCCGCCAAGGCCGAACTCGACCGCCTCCAGGGGGCCGAGCGCGACGCCGACCGCGAAGCCTCCCAGTGGGCCGCCCGCGAGGAGGCCCTCGCCGTCGGCCTGCGCCGCAAGGACGGCGCCGCCGCCCTCCTCGCCCGCGCCGACGCCGTCCCAGGCGTCCTCGGCTCCGTCGCCGCGCTTCTCACCGTCCGGCCCGGCTACGAGGCCGTCCTCGCCGCCGCGCTGGGCCGCCTCGCCGACGCCATCGCCGTCACCGGCCCCGCGACCGCCGCCCAGGCCATCCAGCTCCTGCGCGACGAGGACGGCGGCCAGGCCGCGTTCCTCATGGGCCGCAGCCCGAACGGGGAGGCCCGCGTCGACGTCCCGGCCGGCCTCCAGGCCGTCGCCGACACCGTCTCCGCACCTGCCGAACTCGCCGCCTCCGTCCGCGCCGTCCTCGCCGGCATGGTCGTCGCCGACGACCTCCCCGCCGCCCGCGCCATCGTCGAGGCCCACCCCGGGCTCACCGCCGTCACCCGCGACGGCGACGTCCTCGGCGCCGCGACCGCGCACGGCGGCTCCGCGAAGGCCCAGTCCTACATCGAGATCCAGGCCGCCGTCGACGAGGCCCGCGACCGGAAGATCGCCGCCGAGGCCCTCGCCGCCCAGCTCCGCGAGCAGCTCGAGTGCGCCCGCGACGCCCACGCCGAGGCCGAGACCGCCGCCGAGGCCGTCCGCACCGCCCAGCGCCAGGCCCAGGCCGCCCACAGCGTCGTCGCCCGCCGCCTCGCCGAACTCGGCGCCGCCGCCCGCGGCGCCGAAGCCGAGGTCGCCCGCCTCGCCCAGGCCAAGGACCGCGCCCAGACCGCCCGCGAGGCCGACTCCGCCGGCCTCGAAGGCCTCGAAGCGCAGCTCGACGAGCTCGAGTCCCTCCCCGAGATCGAGGAGCCCTCCACCGACGAGCGCGACCTCCTCTCCCGCGAGCTCGACGCCGCCCGCCAGAACGAGATGGAGACCCGCCTCTCCGTGCGCACCGCCGAGGAGCGCGCCTCCGCGCGCGCCGACCGCGCCGAAGCGCTCGCCCGCCAGGCCCAGTCCGAGCGCGCCTCCCGCGCCCGGGCCGAGGCCCGCCGCGCCGCCCGCGCCCGCGTCGCCGCCGTCGCGGCCCTCGCCGCCGAGGCCGCCGAGGAAGCCGGCGTCCAGCTCACCGACTCCCTCGAAGCGGCCGCCATCGAACGCGACGCCATCGCCACCGAGCAGGCCCGCCGCGAGGCCGCCCTCGCCGACCTCCGCACCCGCGCCGCCGCCACCGCCGCCGAGCTCGACCGCATCACCTCCGCCGCGCACCGCGACGAGGTCGCCCGCGCCGAGCAGCGCCTGCGCATCGAGGCGCTCGAGGAGAAGGCCGGCGCCGAGTTCGGCGTCGACATCGAGACCCTGATCGCCGAGTACGGCCCCGACCAGCCCGTCCCGCCCAGCAGCGACGAGATCGCCGCCGCGGCCGAGAAGGGCCGGCCCGAGCCGCTGCCGTACGACTTCGACCGGCCCCTCATGGAGAAGCGCGCCGCCCGCGGCGAGCGCGAGCTCAAGCTCCTCGGCAAGGTCAACCCGCTCGCCCTGGAGGAGTTCGCGGCCCTCGAAGAGCGCTACAAGTTCCTCAGCGAGCAGCTGGAGGACGTCAAGCGGACCCGCGCCGACCTCACCACCGTCGTGAAGGAGGTCGACGACCGCATCCAGCAGGTGTTCGCCGAGGCCTTCGCCGACACCGCCCGCGAGTTCGAGAGCGTCTTCCAGACCGTCTTCCCCGGCGGCGAGGGCCGCATCCTGCTCACCGACCCCGACGACCTGCTCCGCACCGGCGTCGAGGTCGAGGCCCGCCCGCCCGGCAAGAAGGTCAAGCGGCTCTCGCTGCTGTCCGGCGGCGAGCGGTCCCTGACCGCGCTGGCGCTGCTGGTCGCGATCTTCCGCGCCCGCCCCAGCCCGTTCTACCTGATGGACGAGGTCGAGGCGGCGCTCGACGACGTGAACCTGGGGCGCCTGCTCGACCTGCTGCGCCGCCTCCAGGAGAACTCGCAGCTGCTCATCATCACCCACCAGAAGCGCACGATGGAGATCGGCGACGCCCTGTACGGCGTCACCATGCGCGCCGGTGTCACGCAGGTCATCAGCCAGAAGTTCTCCCGCGAAGAGGAGTGAGGGCCTCCCAGTACAGTGGTTGACGATCGTCAACTCGTGGAGGGCTTACCTGTGGACAACCTGTGGATCTGGGTGGTCGCGGCCGTCGTCGCGATCGCCGTCGTCGTCGGCGTCGTGGTCGGCGTGCGCGGCCGTGGGAAGCCGGCTCCGGTCGCGACGGCCGAGCCGAAGCCGCAGGTCGAGGACGAGCCGCAGGCCGAGTCCCCGCAGACTGAGGCCGCGCCGGCCGCGCCGGCGGTCGAGGCCCCCGAGCCCGTCGCGGGCCGCCTGGTGCGGCTGCGCTCGCGCCTGGCCCGCTCCAACAACGCGCTCGGCAAGGGCCTCCTGGCCCTGCTGGCGAGCGACAAGCTCGACGACGACGTGTGGGACGAGGTCGAGGAGACCCTGCTGACCGCCGACGTCGGCATCGCCGACACGACCGCGGTCGTCGAGCGCCTGCGCGAGCGGGTCCGGGTTCTCGGCACCCGCGACCCCGAGGAGCTGCGGCGCCTGCTCAAGTCCGAGCTGACCGCGGTCCTCGAACCGGACCTGGACCGGTCGATCGCGACCTCCGCGCCCGGCGGGGAGGGCCCGGCGGTGATCCTCATGGTCGGCGTCAACGGCTCCGGCAAGACCACCACCTGCGGCCGCGTCGCCCGGGTGCTCGTCGCCGAGGGCCGGACCGTCGTCATGGGCGCGGCCGACACGTTCCGCGCCGCCGCCGCCGAGCAGCTGGAGACCTGGGGCGCCCGCGTGGGCGCGAAGGTCGTGCGCCGCGGCGAGGGCGCCGACCCGGCGTCGGTCGCGTTCGACGCCGTCAAGGCCGGGGCCGACGAGGGCGCCGACGTGGTGCTCATCGACACCGCTGGCCGGCTCCAGAACAAGTCCGGGCTGATGGACGAGCTCGGCAAGGTCAAGCGGGTCATCGAGAAGCAGGGCCCGGTGGCCGAGACGCTGCTGGTGCTCGACGCGACCACCGGCCAGAACGGCCTCCAGCAGGCGAAGGTCTTCGGCGAGGTCGTGCAGGTGACCGGCATCGTGCTGACCAAGCTCGACGGCTCGGCGAAGGGCGGGATCGTGATCGCGGTTCAGCGGCAGTTGGGGGTACCGGTTAAGCTGGTCGGACTCGGAGAAGGCCCGGACGACCTGGCCCCGTTCGAGGTCGGAGCGTTCGTCGACGCACTCGTCGACGGCGCCGAGAGCTGACACAGCAGGCGCAAGGGCACGGCGGGAACCGGTGAGCCAAGACGAGATTCCGCTTATTGGCGGCAACACGAGCACGGTCATCCGGCTGGGGGACACGGTCCGCCGGAACACCGGACCCTGGACCCCCGCGGTCCACGCCCTGCTCAGGCACCTCGACGGCGCCGGCTTCACGGGCGCGCCGCGGGTGCTGGGCATCGACGAGCACGCGCGCGAGGTGCTGTCCTTCGTGGAGGGCGAGCCGGGCAAGTACCCGCTGGCCCCGCACTGGACCACCGACGAGACCATGAGCGCGGTCGCGAAGATGCTGCGCATGTACCACGACGCGCAGTTCGGCTTCCGGCCCGCGCCGGGCGCGACCTGGCGGTCCTTCGGGCCGCCGCCGCCGGACACCGAGGTCATCTGCCACCACGACGCGGCGCCCCACAACGTGGTCTGGCGCCCCGACGGGACGCTCTCGCTCATCGACTTCGACCTGGCGAGCCCGGGGGCGCGGATCTACGACGTGGCGTACGCGGCCTGGACCTGGGTGCCGATCTTCACCGACCGCGACTCGATCACGCTGGGCTGGAAGAAGCCCGACCGGGCGCGGCGGCTGCGCATGTTCGCCGACGCGTACGGGCTCTCCGATCGCGACCGGCAGCGCTTCATCAAGGTGATCCGCAAGCGGATCGTGGACCACATCGAGGGCATCCGCCGCATGGCGCAGGCCGGGGACCCCGCGTTCGAGCGGATCGTCCAGAAGGGGCACCTGCGCCGCCCGGCGCGGGACCTGCGGTTGCTCGACGCGGAGCGGTACATCCTCGACGAGGCGCTGCGCTAGGCCCCGTCCCAGGGCGGAGGGCGAAGACCCTCCGACGAGCCGGGAGCCGGGGGTCTTCGCCCAGTGGAGCGCTCCCAATCACGACTCGCGGGCCCGTAGTCTGAATTCCTGATGGGCCGCGCCGCCGTGGAGGAGTGCTGAGCGCGATGGACTTGCGTGAATTGGAGCAAACCTACCGTGCGAGCGTTTGCCTGTCAATACATCGGCAACTATCAATATTAAGTGTCCCGGGAGGGTATCCGCCGCACCCTGACTTTGACTCGAAACCGTTGCGGCGCAGCAAGACGGGCGCCCCGGCCGCCTGCACATGCGACCGGGGCGCCCGACTCCTCAGGAGCGAAGTCCTATGCGAGCAGCTCGTCCGCGCGGCCGAGGACGTACGCCGCGACGTTCCGGCTCAGCTCCACGCCCGCGAGGTCCGCGGACCGCGAGTGGATGCCGGACCAGACGCGCGCGTCGGTGTTCTCGGTGGTGAGCGGGTGCCACTCGGTGTACGTGCGGGTCACGCCCGGCGCGCTCGGGCTCGGGATGGTGAAGGCCGCGCCGGGCCCGTCGCCCACGAGCTGGGTGAGCACCTCCTCGGCCGAGCCGGAGTAGGTGTTGTGGCCGCTCGGGTAGTCCGGGTGCGACGGCGTGGTGTGGAGGGGCGTCCAGGACGGGTCCTGCACGGTGGCGGGGTCCCCGTCCTCGACGGCCCCCGCGATGGCGGTCACCGGGCGCCACCACAGGTAGGCGTATTTCGAGTCGGACGTGGCGATCTGGGTGTCGACCGAGGCGACGTGGAACAGCGCCACGAGCTCGACCTGGTCGCGCAGCGACCCGTCGTGGTGCTCCAGGGCGGCCCGGAGCACGGGGTTGTAGAGGACGAACGAGCTGCCGAGCCAGAACTGCGCGGTGTCGGTCTGCGCCTGGGTGCGCGCGGTGCTGCCCAGGCCGCCGTACGCGTAGACCTCGTCGAGGTCGGCGCGGTACTGCGGGGTGCCGAGCGCCGGGGGCGGGTCGAGGCGGAACTGGTCGGCGCTGTCGAGCGCGAACGGGACGGCGAACCGGGTGCCGGCCTGCGCGGCGGGGGCGAACGCGGGCGGGGTCGGCTGCCACACGCCGGGCGCGGCGGCGGGCGGGGTCCATGGCGGGCTCACCGAGGCGGGGTCGAGGCCGTCGCCGATGCGGTCGGCGAGCAGGTCGTCGGCGCGGTCGACGCCGGCGGCGACGCCCTTGCGCTTGGCGCGCCCGTCCGGGACCTCGTCGAGCGCGGCGTCGAGGGCCGCGTCGAGGGCGGACTGCTGCGTGGGCGCGAGCGCGGACAGGGCCCGGTGGACGGCGGCCGCGAGGGCGGCCTCGCGGTAGTGCTTCGCGTTGACGCCGTGGGGGACCCGGCGGACGGCGCGGGCCGCGGCGAGCCAGGCGATCGCCCAGGTGCGGCTGTTGGTGACCTGCGCCGTGGCGGGCGCCGCGGTGACGGCGGCGTTGGTGGCGTCGAACCAGCCGAGGACGGCCGCGGCGGCGCCGCCGTGCGCGGCGGCCGGCGCCGAGACGCCGACGGCGGCTCCGGCCGCCTCGACGGGGGCGGCGGCGGTGACGGCGCCGCGGGAGATCGAGGTGCGGGTGCGGTCGGTGGCGGTCATGGTGCTCCTTGCGTGGCGGGTTGCAGGTGGCGGGGAACGGAGTTCGGGGAGCCGTGGCGGCGGGGGCCGAAGCGGCCCGGGGCGATCGCTCCCCGCGCGAGGCGGGCCGAGCGGCCGCGCCGCAGCGGGAGCCGTTGCGGCGGTAGGGGAGCGGTAGACCCCGCCGGTCCGGGCGACGTCGCAGGGGAGGAACGGTCTGCGCGGACCGGCGGGAGGTGGGTCAGCGACAGAGGGCGCTCGCGACGCGCATCTGGTCGACCTCGCGCCGCTGTGCGAATGCGTTGGCGGGCTTCATGAACTCACCGTAGCAGTAATCCCATCGGAATACTAGAGAATGCATCGGATCGTTCCGCCCGCGAAACCCGGCGGCAACGGTGACCAGGTGGGGCGGCCGGTTGCGCGGCGGCGGTGGCGGACGATGACGCCGTAATCGGCGAGCGAGCGTGCGAGTGGCGGGGTCGGGCGGCGGTGCCGGGCGACGATGTCGGATGGTGGCGGGTGGCGGGGGTCGTCCCGCCCCACCCACTGGGTGGGTATTTCCTACATCCCACTCTGCCCGCCGGGTCCGACGATCCGGGCCGACCGGGTCACCCGATCGAGGCGTGAGCCGCATCTCCGTCAGCGCAGGCCGCATTGGCGTCGGCGTGCGCCCGGCTCCGGCGGCGGGCCGCCGCATGTCCGGTGCGGACCGGCGCGCGCCGCTAGGCCGCCGTCCACCGCAGTTCGCGGCTCGCCAAGGGGCCGTACGGGGTCAGGGCCGCCACCTCGGCCTTGTGCTCGCCCGGTCGGCGGTCGAGTTCGCGGGTGAAGCGCCGATCGGCGGGGGCCTTCGGGGGCGCCGTGATCGGGTCGCCGTTCCAGGTGCCGCCGATCGCGTACGGGTGCTCGGGCCGGATGCGCACCGCCGGGGCGCCGCCCTGGGCGGTCACGCCGATCGCGACGTCGGACAGGCACGGGTACGCCTCAGCAGCGTCGCGCAGCAGCCGCTCGGTCGGCAGCACCTGGCCGTCCTGGAACAGCGGCACGTACCCGTCCGGCGCCCACGCCGCGCCCGTCACCGAGGCGTGCGCGAAGTACGCCCACCACAGCCCCGGGTCCTGGATCGCCCGCCGCGGCCCCACGTGCACCGGCTTCGCGGGCCGCTCGCGCGCCTGGAGCTCCGGCAGGCTCAGCGGCCGCCCGTCCTCGTCGGCCCAGTACGCGCCGTGCTGCCCGTCGAGGAGCACCCACCGGTCCAGGTCGTCGATCCACGCCTCCGCGACGGCGTGGCCCTGCCCGACCCCGTCGTGGTAGTCCCCGCGCCGCAGCCACACCCGCCGCGCCGGGATCTTCAGCGCGTTCAGCCCCTGCGCCAGCACGATCGAGTACTCCACGCACGAGTACCGGGCCCCGTTCGCGACCTGCTCCAGGACGTCGAGCGCGTCGCCGGTGTTGATGCGCGCGTTCGCGTGCCGCCACCGTGCCGACGTCCACGCCAGCAGGTCCCGCGCGGTCTGCCACGCCCCCGCCGCGGGCCGCGGCAGGCGCGTCGTCAGCTGCGACTCCCTATGCGCCTCGATCCGGTCCAGGCGCAGCGGCGCGGCCGCCGCCGGCTGGGGCCACGCGGTGATCCGCAGCGGCGGCGCGGGGACGTTCGCCTTCGCCCGCTCCAGCACCTCGGCCCAGTCCGGGTCCGCCCCGAACGCGGCCGAGAGCTCCGGCTCGAACAGGTCGGTCTGGTGGAAGCCCGCCCCGATCGCCTCGTCGAGCTTCGCCCGCGCGTGCTTGAGCCCCACCTTGTGCGCCGCGATCGCCAGGGACGGCGCCCACAGGTCGCGCCAGAACTCCGCGTCCGCGCGCAGCGTCTTCTCCAGGTCGAGGAGCGTCCACCACCGCGCGCCGCGCATCGCGTCCTGGGCGACGGTCCGCACGCGCGCGAGCTTCGCCGACGAAGGGGCCTGTGTCATGCGTATGAGGGTAGTCACCGCGGGGGCGGTCGCAAACACCGTTGTGTTGACGATTCGATGACGCTAGAGTGGGCGGCATGATCCTTTAGAAGAGATACGGCCGCTGTGGGCGCGAGCGCCGACCAGCCGACACGATGAGTGCCGTCATTGAGACGTAGAGCAACGCTCCGTTTCGCGCTCAACGTCTCTTCAACCTCGACCCGAGATAGGGGATCCGCATGACCGCTGAGACTCCGGAACCGCAGCAGGACGCCGAAGACGCGCCGCTCAACCGCGAGGAGCGCCGCGCGCTCGCCCGCGGCAAGAAGACCGGCAAGGCCGGCCACCAGGCGATCGGCGACAAGAAGTCGAAGGTCCGCTCGCAGCAGCCGAAGGGCGGGGTCGGCAAGTTCCAGCTCCCGACCAAGAACGGCTGATCACCGCGCGCTCAGCGGAGGCCGCCGGACCGAACGGTCCGGCGGCCTCCGCCGTCTCTTCGCACCGATCAGCGCCCGAGCGCTAGATCGCCTCGCAGGTGACCGTCGGCGTCGCCGCCGGGGTCGACCCGATGAATCCGAAGACCTCGCGGGACTGGCCCGAGGAGACCGTGCCGTTCCAGCCCACGTCGGTGGCGGTCACGCCCGCCCCCGAGGCCGTGATCGTCGCGTTCCACGAGGACGTGATCCGGGTGGTGCCCGCCCACGTCCAGGTGAGCCGCCAGCCGTCGAGCGCGGCGCCGGTGGCGGTCACCGTCACCTTGCCCTGCCAGCCCGAGCCCCAGTTGTTGACGATCCCGATGGCCGCGGTGCAGTCGCCGCCGGGCTCGTTCGTCGGGTCCTCGGTAGGGGTCGTGGTCGGGTCGGTCGGGTCCGGGTCGTCGCCGAAGACCGTCGCGCGCTCGGCCGTGTTCTGGATGCCGTTGGCGGAGGTGAAGACCCGCTGGCCCCACGTGGTCAGCTGCGACGGGTTGAAGCTCGTCACCTGGTCGAGCTCGCCGCCGGTGTTGCCCGAGTAGGACCACGCCAGCCAGCCGATGCCCCGCGCCTCGGCCTCGGACTGGATCGTCGCCCAGGCGACCGTCTGGCCCTGGAACGTGTCCCCGTACTCGCCGATGATGAGCGGCAGGTTCATCTCCTCGAACGCGTCGAGGTAGTCGACGACCGCCTGCGGGTTGGTGTACACGGCGTACATGTGGATCGAGAACAGCGTGTTGCCGTCCTCGTCCGCCGCGGCCACCGTCTCCGCGTTGTCGCGCATGACGTTCTGCCAGTCCTGGCCCCAGTTCGGGCCGTCGACCACGAGCGTGTGCTCGAAGCCGATGGACCGCATCCGCTCGATCGCGTCCACGGTCTGCTGCGTCCACTGCTGCGGGTTGGTGTTGCCCACCGGCTCGTTGCCGATGTTGATGAGGACGTACGCCTCCTCGCCGTCGAGCACGCTGTACAGGCCCTGCCAGAAGGTGACGGCCTGATCCAGGGTGGCCGCACCGGACTGCTCGCCGTAACCGGTGGTGTCGTGCACTTCGAGCATGCAGATGAGGCGCTGCGCCTTGCACTCGTCGACGATCTGCTGCACCCGCGAGGCGGTCGAGACGCCCCACGCGCGCTGGCCCGAGCCGAGGACGACGCGGACGGTGTTGGCGCCCAGGTCCGAGATCTCGCCGTAGCTGGCGAACTCGCCCTCGTACCAGACGTCGGGGTGGGAGGTGCCGCGCATGATGAAGGGGTTGCCGTTCGCGTCGATCAGCTGCGTGCCGTCGATCGTGAAGCCCCCCTGCTGGGCGCTGGCGGGGACCAGCTGCCACATGCCGGTCAGGGCGATGGCGAGGGCCGCTGCGGCCGCCATCAGCCAGGTGCGCATCCGACGCCGTGCCGGGGCGGCGTCGGTGGTGCCGAGTTCCATGGTGATCCCATCTGTAGGTTCAGGTGTGAGATGAATCGGTTAATCCCGACCTCAACATAGAGAACCATAAATATCGATGGGGTTCAAGACGTGCCCTGGATTTGTCCTTCCAGGTACGACGCCCGGCCGGCGGCTCAGCCGCGCGCGGGACCTGTGGAACCGCGCGGCGACAGCTGCGCGGGCCGGAACTGAACCGAGAAAGCGGGCGCCTCGCCGGAGGCGGGCGGAGGCCCGATGTGCGCCAGGAGCGCCTCGGCGCACTGCGATCCGTACGCGGTGATGTCGCGGGTGAGCGAGGTCAGCGCGGGATGGGTCAGCCGGCACAGCGGCGAGTCGTCCCAGGCCACGATCGACAGCCCGTCGGGGACGGCGATGCCGAGCTCGTGTGCGACGCCGAGTCCGGCCACCGCCGTCACGTCGTTGTCGAAGATGATCGCGGTGGGGCGCTTGGCGGAGCTGAGGAGCCGCCGCGTGATGCGCGCGCCCTGCTCGCCGGTGTAGTCGCTGTGGACCGTGGTCATGCCGTCGAGTCCCAGTTCGGCGGCGGTCTCGGCGTAGGCGGCGTCGCGCTGTGCGGTGTGCAGCAGGTGCGCGAACCCGGCGACCCGCGCGATGCGGCGGTGCCCCAGCGCGTGCAGGTACTCGAGGATCTCGCGGCACGGCTCGGCGTCGTCGTGCCAGACCGCGGGGAAGCGCGCCCCCGCGACCGGGCCGCCGACGGCGACCGCGGGCAGCCCCAGGTCGGCCACGAAGTCGAGCCGCCGGTCCTCGATCCCCACGTCGCACAGGAGGACCCCGTCGACGCGGCGCTCGGCCCACCAGCGGCGGTAGACCTCCATCTCCTCCTCGACGGTGTCGACGATCTGGAGGGTCAGGCCGTACGAGCCGGCCGAGAGGGTCGCCTCGATGCCGGAGATGAGCTCCATGAAGTACGGCTCGATCCCGAGCGTGCGGGCCGAGCGCCGCAGGGCCAGGCCGACCGCCTGCGCGGTCGAGACGGAGAGCGAGCGGGCCGCGCGGTTGGGGACGAAGCCCATCTCCTCGGCGATGGCGAGGATCTTGGCGCGGGTGGCCTCGGAGACGCCGGGGCGGCCGTTGAGCGCGTACGAGACGGCGCCTTTCGACACCCCTGCCGCCGTGGCGATGTCGGCGATGGTCACGCGCCTGGTCATCGGTGGTCCTCTCCGCGCACAAGTCCGCCCGCAGGGGCCGCCGGGGGAGGCGCGGGCGGCCGGATGACCGTGCGTGCGGCACCGGCTTCCAGACTGTATCTCACGCCCGCCGCGAACCGGTTCAGCCGAACACCGCCGCCCATCCATCTAGATATCGAAATTCATGATTTCAATTTGATTAAGGTGCCGTCAATACATTGACTGACCGTGACCAGGCCGATAGGTTCGGAGCACTTATCCGGTTAAGCGCCGTCGCCTCGCGGTCAGCTGGAGACGTCGGTGCGCGGCCGGTGAAACCCCTCTACACGCGAACGGAGTGAACGTCACCGTGAACTCGAGAATGAAGCGCTTCAGCGCGGCCGCAGCGGCCGCCGCCCTGGCGCTCGCCGCAGCCGCCTGCTCCGACACCGGAAACGGCGGCGAGGCCACCAGCATGGAAGACGAGAACGCCGAGTCGATCACCGTCTGGCACACCGGCGACGCCTCCCAGCAGCCGATGCTCGACGCCGCCGGCGCCCTCTTCGAGGACGAGACCGGCGTCAAGGTCGAGGTCGAGATCATCGACTGGGCCGACGCCCACACCAAGATCCTCACCGCCATCCAGAGCGGCGACGGCCCCGACGTCTTCACCGGCGGCCTCTCCTGGGGCATCGAGTTCGGCGAGCTCGGCGGCCTGGTCGACCTGCGCCAGTACGAGACCGAGAACCTCGAGTCCAACGTCATCGACGGCCTCTGGCAGTCGATCGAGTCCCCCGGCGGCGAGCTCTACGGCGTCCCCCTCAACATGACCACCTACGCGATGTTCTACCGCAGCGACATCCTCGCCGAGAACGGCCTCGAGGTCCCCGCCACCTGGGACGAGATGGACGCCGCCATCACCCAGCTGTAGGCCGCCGGCTACGAGACCCCCTTCATCTCCACCTGGGAGCCCATCGGCTGGCTCGACTGGTTCAACTACATGCACCAGGCCGGAGGCAGCCTCTACAGCGAGGACTGCACCGAGGTCACCGTCGACTCGCCCGAAGTCGTCGCCGGCACCGAGTACTGGGCCGCCCGCTTCAGCGAGCAGAACGTCCCCACCGACCAGCCCGACATCTCCGGCTTCGCCGCCGGCGAGTACGTCTTCGCCACCGGCGGCTCCTGGAACTACGACGGCCTCGCCGTCGGCTTCCCCGAACTCGAGGGCAAGTGGAGCTCCGCGCCCCTGCCCGCCGGCCCCGCCAACGCCGGGTCCTTCATCGGCGGCAACGTCATGGGCGTCATGGCCGAGTCCGACGCGCCCGGCACCTCCGCCGCGTTCATCGACTCCGTCTACTCCGACGAAGGCGTCGCCGCCATGCTCGACACCGCCGCCGCCAACAACGTCCTGTGGCTGCCCCCGCGCACAGACAAGGTCGCCGAGACCCACCTCGACGACGCCAACAAGGGCGCCCTGACCGAGATCTTCGAGACCTCCGTCGGCCCGCCCAACTGCTCCGGCTGGGAGCCCGCCTCCCCGAACGTGCAGCTCGCCCTCCAGTCCATCGTCCTCGAAGGCGTCCCCGTCGAAGAGGCCCTCGCCGCGGCCAAGACCGAGATGGAAGCCACCCTCCAGTAGCCGAACGGCCGGGAGCGGCCGCCGCGCGGCGGCCGCTCCCGGACCCACCCTCACCGCCTCGGAGCCTCCCTTGACCGCCACGCAGACCGCCGCACCGGACGCGCCCGCCCGCCGCGGCCGCCCCTCCCACCGCCTCCAGCGGTACGGCCCCGCCTACGCGATGCTGCTGCCCTTCGCGCTGCTCTTCGCCGTCTTCCTCATCTACCCGCTCATCCGCTCGATCTACTACTCGCTCACCGACTTCAACGCCATCAGGCCGCCCGCCTTCGTCGGCTTCGACAACTTCGCCGAGCTCATCCTCCGCGACGACCGGTTCCACAAGGCCATCGCGAACACCGTGAAGTACGTCATCGGCTCGGTCGTCCTCACGATGGTCCTCGGCCTGCTCCTGGCGATCTCCTTCAAATCCACCTCGCTGCGCGACCGCCTCCTGCGCACCGTCTTCTTCCTGCCCTCGGTCTCCGCCGGCGTCGGCGTCGTCCTGGTCTGGAAGTGGATCTTCATGGTCGACTCCTGGGGCCTCGCCAACACCGTCTCCCGCTTCTTCGGCGGCGGCAACCACTCCTGGCTCGCCGACCCCGCCGTCAGCATCCCGATCCTCGTCACCATGGCCGTCTGGGGCGGCGCCGGCTACGCCATGGTCCTCTTCGTCGCCGGCATCAACGCCATCCCCGACGAGCTGTACGAGCAGGCCTCCATCGACGGCGCCTCCAAGGCCCGCCAGTTCTGGCACATCACCCTGCCGCTGCTGCGCCCCGTCCTGGTCTTCGTGTTCATCACCTCGACCATCGGCGCGTTCCAGGTCTTCGAACCGGTCTACCTGCTGTGGCGCCGGTCCGCCTCGATCGTCGGCGGACCCCTCGACAGCGCCCTCACGATCGTCCCCTACCTCTACGACATGGGCTTCAACCGCTTCCAGCTCGGCTACGCCTCCGCCATCGCCTGGATCCTCTTCGCGATCATCTTCCTGGTGACCCTGGTCCAGCTGCGCGTCACCAAGACCTTCAAGGAGTTCGACCGATGAGTGTGGAGACGCTTCGCTCGGCGGGCACCGTCACCAAGCGCCCCAGGAAGATCAACCTCGGCGCCGAACTCGCGCGCCTCCCGCTCTACCTGTGGGCCGTCGTCGTCCTCATCCCCTTCTGGTGGATGATCATCGCCGCGTTCAAGACCGTCCCCGAACTCATGCGCAACCCGCCGACGTTCTTCCCGCAGGACCCCTCGCTCGACTCGTTCTACGACCCGGACGCCCCCGCGGCCGGCGGCGACCCCAACCCCGACGCCGTCCCCGGCGTCCTCCAGCGCTGGCCCGACGTCGCCGGCGGCTTCCTCCGCTTCGCGCTCAACACCTTCGGCGTCACCGTCGCGGTCACCGTGGCGAGCCTGCTCATCGCCTCGCTCGCGGCGTACATGCTCACCAAGACCGCCGCCCCCGGCCGCCGCACCGTGTTCGTGCTCATCATCTCCTCGATGATGATCCCGTGGCAGGTCAGCCTCATCCCGAACTACCTGCTCGTCTCCGACCTCGGCATGACCGACTCGTACCTGGGGTACATCGTCCCCGGCCTGGCGAAGTCGTTCGTGGTGTTCTTCCTCGTGCAGTACCTGCGGTCGATCCCCGACGAGCTCGTCCACGCCGCCCGCGTCGACGGCGCGAGCGAGTGGCGCATCTGGTGGACGATCATCCTGCCGCTGCTGCGCCCCGCGCTGGCGGCGATGGCGATCTTCGTGGCGCTGGGGGAGTGGAACAACTTCCTGTGGCCGCTCATCATCATCCGCACCGAGGAGCTGTTCAACCTGCCGATCGCCCTGTCGAACCTGAGCAACGCGATCGTCTCCAGCCCGGGGTCGATGGGCGTGGCCATGGCCGCGTCGATGATGGCTACGCTGCCCACGGTCGTGTTCTTCTTCCTCTTCCAGAAGCACTTCATCAAAGGCATCGCTCTCTCCGGAATCAAGGCATAGGAGTCTTTTTGAGCGCCAAGAGCACCCTTCACGAAGGCTGGACCGTCACCGGGGACCCCGGGACGCCGGCCGCCGACGGCCCCGTCCCAGCGACCGTGCCTGGCGAGGTGGTGTCCGACCTCCTCGCCGCCGGGCTCGTGGACGACCCGTACACCGACGACGGCGAGCGCGCCGTCGCCTGGGTCGGCCGCCGCGACTGGACCTACCGGACCACCTTCGACTTCGAGCCCGGCGACTGGGACGGGGTCGACCTCGTCTTCGACGGCCTCGACACCGTCGCCCGCGTCTCCCTCAACGGCGCGGTCGTGGGCGAGACCGCCAACATGCACCGCCGCTACCGCTTCGACGCGCGCGCCGCGATCCGCGAGGGCGCCAACGAACTCGAGGTCGCGTTCACCTCCCCGTACACGTACGCCGAGGCCCAGCGCGCCCGGCTCGGCGACCGCCCCAACGCCTACGACGAGCCCGGGAACTTCATCCGCAAGGCCGCCTGCAACTTCGGCTGGGACTGGGGACCGAACCTCGCGAGCGCGGGGATCTGGCGGCCGGTGCGCCTGGAGACGTGGCGGACCGCCCGCCTCGCCGAGGTCGTGCCGCGCGTGTCCGTGGAGGCCGGCCGCGGCGTCGTCGACTTCGCCGTCGACCTCCAGCGCGCCGGGGACGCCGACCTCGAACTCGTCTGCACTGCAGGCGATCACACCGCGGTTCTGCCGGTCCCGGCCGGCGCGGGCACCGCGCAGGCGCGCGTCGTGGTCGACGACCCGGAGCTGTGGTGGCCGCACGACCGGGGCGGGCAGCCGCTGTACGACGTCTCGGTGTCGCTGCGCTCGGGCGGCGAGGAGCTCGACTCGTGGTCGCACCGGGTCGGCTTCCGCACCGTGGAGCTCGACACCGAGCCCGACGCCGACGGCCGCCCGTACACGCTGCGGATCAACGGCGAGGCCGTGTGGGTCAAGGGCGTCAACTGGATCCCCGACGAGGCATTGTTCAGCCGGATCGACCCCGCGCGCCTGGAGCGGCGGCTGCGCCAGGCCGTCGCGGCCGGGATCGACTACGTGCGCGTCTGGGGCGGCGGCGTGTACGAGTCGGAGGACTTCTACCGGCTCTGCGACGAGCTCGGCCTCATGGTTGGCCAGGACTTCCTGTTCGCCTGCGCCGCCTACCCGGAGGAGGAGCCGTTCTGGTCCGAGGTCGAGGCGGAGGCGCGCGACAACCTCGCCCGCCTCGCCCCGCATCCGAGCCTGGTGACGTGGACGGGCAACAACGAGAACATCTGGGGCTGGCACGACTGGGACTGGCAGGGGCCGCTCGGCGAGCTGACGTGGGGCGCGGGGTTCTACCACGAGCTGCTGCCGAAGCTCGTCGCCGAAGTCGACGGCACCCGCCCGTACTGGCCCGGCAGCCCCTACTCGGGGGTGCGCGAGCTGCACCCGAACGACGAGGCGCACGCGTCGGTCCACATCTGGGACGTGTGGAACCAGAAGGACTACGCGCACTACCGCGACTGGCGGCCGCGCTTCGTCGCCGAGTTCGGCTACCAGGCCCCGCCGACGTGGGCCACGGTGCGGCGCATGACGACCGACGAGCCGCTCCAGGCCGAGACGCCGAACATGCTGTGGCACCAGAAGGCCGCCGACGGCCAGGCCAAGCTCCAGCGCGGCCTCGACGCCCACCTGCCGCCGGTGCGCGACTTCGACGACTGGCTGTACTTCACGCAGGTGAACCAGGCCCGCGCGATCCGCCTCGGCATCGAGCACTTCCGCGCCCTCCAGCCGTACTGCACGGGCGCGGTCGTGTGGCAGCTCAACGACTGCTGGCCGGTGACCTCCTGGGCGGCGATCGACGGCGAGGAGCGGCTCAAGCCGCTCTGGTACGCCCTGCGCGACGTCTACGCCGACCGCATGGTCACCTTCCAGCCGCACGGCGACGGCGTGAAGCTGGTCGTCGTCAACGACGCCGCCGAGGCCTGGACCGGCGTGATCGGCTTCTGGAAGTGCACCGCCGAGGGCCGCATCACCGGCCGCGCGCTCCTGGAGATCGAGATCGGACCGCGGGGCACCGACGAGCTCGTCCTCGACGGCACGACCGCCCCCGCGCCCGGCGAGTTCTTGGTGACCGGCCGCGAAGACTTCCCTCGCGCGACCTGGTTCACCAAGGAGGACAAGGACATGGACTGGCCGACGGCCCGGTTCACCGCCACGACCCAGGTCGTGGACGGCGGCGTGGCCCTCACCGTCTCGGCCGACACCGTGCTCCGCGACCTCTGCGTCTTCGCCGACCGCCTCGACCCCGACGCCACAGTCGACAAGGCTCTGGTCACGCTCATCCCCGGCGAGCAGGTCACCTTCACCGTCACGAGCGAGGCCATCGCGGCCTCACCCGAACTGACGGCGGCCCTGACCGCGAAGCCGGTCCTGCGCGCGATCAACGACTGACGCAGGGTCCGAACCGCGTTCGGCCGTCCGTCGTGTCCTAGGCCTTCTCGCCCGCCGGGGGTTCGTTGGATTCGAGGGCTTCCTCGCTGGCCTCGGGCGTGGGGACCGGGCCGATGCCGCCCACGACGGGCTCGTTCGGTTCGGGTTCCGGCTCGGGCTTGGCGGGCATGGGGAGTGACTGGGAGATGCGGAGGCCGGTCTGGATGAGGTCCCAGCCGAGGGGGAGGGCCGCGCCGTCGGGGAGGTCGAGTTCGAGCGCGAGGTCGTCGGCGAGGCCGGCCTGCTTGGCGAGCTTGACGACGACCGGGTGGGTCGAGCGGTTCGGGGCGTAGCACCACTTGGGGGCGGCCAGGCCGAAGTCGCGGGCGAGCATGACCGCGGCGGCGGCGGCGGGGCCGTCGACGAGGACGGCCGTGGAGCGGGTGGCCGCGGTGAAGATCGCGGCGGCCATGGCGCCGAGCTCGGCGCCGCCGAGGCGGGCGATGAGCTCCTGCGGGCTGCGCTTGAAGCCGCGGTTGAAGGCGAGGTGGTCGCGCAGGGCCGAGATGCGGCCCATCCACGCGGCGTCGAAGACCGAGCCGCCGGGGGCGTGGAGCTGCGGCTGGAAGTTCGTGATCTCGTCCTTGGCGATGAACGCGCAGACGGCGACGGAGGCGGTCACCGCGCCCGCGCCGAGGCCGGAGACGAGGAGGAGGTCCGCGCCGCCGTCGATGGCGCGCTCGGCGGTCTCGCGGCCGAGCCGCAGCGCCTCGTCGAGCTCGGTCTCGTCGAGCAGCGGGCCCTCGGCGCCCTCGCTGGCGCCCGTGCGGACCACGGTGATCGGCAGGCCCGAGCGCGCGGCCTGGTCGGCGAGGGGTCCCTCGCCGCGCTCCAGGGCCGCCGCCTGGTCGGCGACGGGCGCGTAGTCGCCGGTGTCCCAGCCCTCGGGGTACTCCCCGGCGAACAGGAGCATCCGCGGCGAGGCGAACGGCTCGGGCGCGTCGGTGGCCTGCATGCGGGCGGCCCAGCCGACGGCCGCCTGGAGGCGGCCGAGGCCCGAGCCCTCGATGAGCGCGTCCTGGAGCCGCGCGTTCGCGCGGGTCGTCCACACCCCGTTGGGGAACTTCGCTTTCAGTTCGGCGAGGGGCCCGGCGTCGGTCGTCTGTGTCACGGCACAAGGCTAGCGCGGGGGCCGTGGGGCACAATTGCCAAGTGACCACCATCGAGTTCGCCAAAGGGCACGGCACCGGGAACGACTTCGTCATCGTCCCCGACCTCGACGACGCCCTCCCGCTGAAGGACGCCCAGGTCGCAGCGCTCTGCGACCGCCGGTTCGGCATCGGCGGCGACGGCCTGCTGCGCGTGGCTCCCTCCGAGGACCCGGCCGCCGAGTGGTTCATGGACTACCGGAACGCCGACGGCTCGATCGCCGAGATGTGCGGCAACGGCGTGCGCGTCTTCGCCCGCTACCTGCTGGAGAAGGGCCTCGCCGCGGGCCCGGAGATCGCCGTCGCGACCCGCGCCGGGATCAAGACGGTCACCGTGGAGGGCGACGAGCTGCGCGTCGACATGGGGTCGGCGGTGTTCGGGGCGACCTCCGAGGCGTCCGTGGAGGGCTTCACGTGGTCCGGTCAGGTCGTCTCGATGGGCAACCCGCACCTGGTGTGCCACCTGGGCGATGAGGCCGAGCTGGAGGCGCTGGAGCTGTTCCACCAGCCCCGCTACGACACCGTGCTGTTCCCCGAAGGCGTCAACGTCGAGTTCGTGACCGGCACCGCGCCGCACGTGCGCATGCGCGTCCACGAGCGCGGCGTCGGCGAGACCGCCTCCTGCGGCACCGGCGCGTGCGCGGTCGGCGCGGTGGCCCTGAGCCACGCCGGGCTCGGCACCGGCACGTGCAAAGTGGACGTCCCCGGCGGGACCCTCACCATCACCGTCACCGACGAGACCCTGTTCATGACCGGCCCGGCCGTGATCGTGGCCGAGGGCGTCTTCCGCGCCTGACGCGCTCCGCCCGAAGGGCGCGACCGGGAGTACGCGAACGTCCCCAGAAGCCGCAGGCTGCCGGGGGCGCGCTTCGTCCCGCTACCGCATCACGCGCTTGACCGCCGCCGCGACCGCCGGGGCCACGTTCGGGTCGAACACGCTCGGCACGATGTAGGTCGCGTTCACCTTGTCCTCGCCGACGCAGTCCGCGATGGCCGTGGCCGCCGCGACGGCCGCGTCGTCGTTCCAGCCGCGCGCCTGGGCGTCGAGCAGCCCCCGGAACACGCCCGGGAACGCCAGCACGTTGTTGATCTGGTTCGGCTGGTCCGAGCGGCCGGTCGCCACGATCGCCGCGTACCGCGCCGCCTCGGTGGGGGAGATCTCCGGGTCCGGGTTCGCGAGCGCGAACACGATCGGGTCCTTCGCCATCTTCGCCACGTCGGAGCCCTTGAGGATGTTCGGCGCGCTCACGCCGATGAACACGTCGGAGCCCTCGACCGCGCCCGAGAGGTCCCCGGAGTAGTCCTGCTTGTTGAAGTGCTCGCCGAGCCACTTCCACGTCTCGTTCTCGGTCTCGAACCCCGAGTGCAGGGCGCCGTCGCGGTCGACGGGGATGATGTCGCCGATGCCGGCCTTCTCCAGCAGCCGCATGATCGCGGTCCCGGCCGCGCCGCAGCCGACGACGGTGGCGCGCACGTCCTTGAAGTCCTTGCCGACCACGCGGAGCGCGTTGGTGAGCGCGGCGAGCACCACGATCGCGGTGCCGTGCTGGTCGTCGTGGAAGACGGGGATGTCGAGCCGCTCGCGCAGCCGCGCCTCGATCTCGAAGCAGCGGGGCGCGGCGATGTCCTCGAGGTTGATGCCGCCGTACGTCGGGGCGAGCGCGGCGACGATGTTGACGATCTCGTCGGTGTCCTGCGTGTCCAGGCACACGGGCCAGGCGTCGACGTCGCCGAACTTCTTGAACAGGGCCGCCTTGCCCTCCATCACCGGCATCGCGGCCGCGGGCCCGATGTTGCCCAGGCCGAGCACGGCCGAGCCGTCGGTGACGACCGCGACGGTGTTCCGCTTGATGGTGAGGCGGCGGGCGTCGTCGGGGTTCTCGGCGATCGCCATGCACACGCGGGCCACGCCGGGCGTGTACGCCATGGACAGGTCGTCGCGGTTGCGCAGCGGGACCTTGGGCGCGACCTCGATCTTGCCGCCGAGGTGCATGAGGAAGGTCCGGTCGGAGACCTTCTTCACGTCGAAGTCCGGCATCGCCTCGAGGATGTGGGTGACCTGCTCGGCGTGCGCGGCGTCAGAGGTGTCGCAGGTGAGGTCGACGGTCATGCGCTTGTTGTCGGAGCCGACGACGTCGAGGGCGGTGACGATGGCGCCGGCCTGTCCGACGACGGTGGCCAGGCGACCGGCGGCGCCGGGGTCGGCCGAGAGGGCCAGACGGACGGTGATGGAGAACCCTGCGCTGGGAAGGCGGGCAGTGCTCATGCCGCTCCTTTGATGTGCACTTCGTTGTGGACGCCCGGCTCGGCACGTCAGGTGCGCGCCGACGGATGCCTTGAATGATGCCACCGTGTGGGACGCGCCCGCCTCCTGACCCGTGCTGGCCAGGGGGTCCGCCACTGCGCCGCGGTGCGGGAGGTATCGACGCGGTTCGCTGTGCGCGATATCGGCTCGCCGCCGGGGCCCGTGCGTGTCAAGCTTGTGGTGATGCGAGAACAGTACGAGAACACCCGCGAAGACTTCGCCTCCTCCGACTCCCCCTCGACCGGCGAGCTGGACCTGGAGGCCCGCCAGGCGCTGCGCCGCGTGGCCGGCGTCGCCTCCACCGAGCTCGAGGACGTCACCGACGCCGAGTACCGGCGCCTCCGCCTGGAGCGCGTCGTGCTGGTCGGCGTGTGGACCGAGGGCACGATCGAGGACGCCGAGAACTCACTCGACGAGCTGGCCCAGCTGGCCGAGACCGCCGGCTCCGAGGTCGTCGACGGCCTCATCCAGCGCCGCTCCAAGCCCGACGCCGGGACCTTCATCGGCTCAGGCAAGGTCCAGGAGCTCAAGGACACCGTCGAGGCCATGGGCGCCGACACCGTCATCGCCGACGGCGAGCTCTCCCCGGGGCAGCTGATCGCCCTGGAGAAGGCCGTCAACGTCAAGGTCATCGACCGCACGGCCCTCATCCTCGACATCTTCGCGCAGCACGCGAAGAGCGCCGAGGGCAAGGCCCAGGTCGAGCTGGCGCAGCTCCAGTACCTGCTGCCGCGCCTGCGCGGCTGGGGCGAGGCCATGAGCCGCCAGGGCGGCTCGAACGGCGGCGTGGGCCTGCGCGGCCCCGGTGAGACCAAGCTCGAGACCGACCGCCGGCGCATCCGCGCCAAGGTCGCGAAGCTCCGCCGCGAGCTGGCGAAGCTCACCGTCACCCGCGAGACCAAGCGCGACTCGCGCACCCGCAACCGGGTGCCCGGCGTCGCGATCGCCGGCTACACCAACGCCGGCAAGTCGAGCCTGCTCAACGCCCTCACCGGCGCGGGCATCCTCGTGCAGGACGCCCTGTTCGCCACCCTCGACACCTCCACGAGGCGCTCGCGCACCTCCGAGGGGCGCGAGTACACGGTGACCGACACGGTCGGCTTCGTGCGGCACCTGCCGCACCAGCTGGTCGAGGCGTTCCGCTCGACGCTCGAGGAGGTCGCCGAGTCCGACCTGGTCGTCCACGTCATCGACGGCTCCCACCCGGACCCGCTCGGCCAGGCCGAGGCGGTCCGCACGGTGCTCGCCGAGGTCGGCGCCGACGAGGTCCCCGAGCTGGTCGTGGTCAACAAGCTCGACCTGGTCGACCCGGACACGATGCTTCAGCTCCGCTCCGACTGGCCCGACGCCGTGTTCGTCTCGGCGCACTCCGGCGAGGGGATCGACAAGCTCCGCGACGCCATCGAGGACGCGCTCCCGCAACCGGACACCACGCTCACGGTCTGCATTCCGTACGTCCGCGGCGACCTGGTCTCGCGCCTGCGCTCCCGCGGCGAGGTGCTCACGACCGAACACCGAGGTGACGGCACGGTGATCACGGCCCGAGTGGACGAAGCACTGGCCGGAGAATTGCGCGCGTTCGTCCTGGAAAAGGATTGAATCGCAGTGGTCCTGAACATGTCTCATGGGGGTCCCTTCGCTGACATGGCGTGTTCTGCAACACTTGCGTGATGCGAGAGCGCCGTGTGGGCCGTCGGCCCCTGCCTGCGCGGCTCGTCGCCGGGACGGCCGGAGTGCTCGTCCTGGCTGCGGCCGCCACCCCCGTGTACGCGCAGGACGAGGAGTCCGGTGGCGAAGTGCTCTGCGAGATCCATGACTCGCGAGTAGCCGACGCCACCGCCGTCGTCCCGACCGCGGACGGCGACGGCTGGTGGGTGCTCCCCGACGGCAACGGCCAGACCGACGGCATGATGACCATCCGCCAGGTCGGCGGCGACTGCAGTGTCCGCGACACCGAGGCGGGGAGCCTCGCGATCGACTGGCTCCCCATCGACCCCGAGGACATGACGATCAGCGAGGACTTCCTCTGGATCGCCGACATCGGCGACCCGGACGGGGAGCGCGAGCAGGTCTCGATGACGCAGGTGTCGACCTCCGACGCCTCCGACTTCACCATGACCCGGTACGTGTACCCGGACGGGCCGCAGGACGCCGAGGCGTTCTTCCTGCTGCCCGACCGCACCCCGGTCTTCATCGCCTCCAAGGAGGGCGAGGCCCCGCTCTACATGTCCGACGGCCTCGGGCAGGAGGAGGGCACGCCCCTGGAGCTCGCGGGCACCGTCGCGCTGCCGGAGGGCGCCGGCGCCGTGACCGGCGCGGCGATCAGCGCCGACGGCGCCAAGGTCGCGCTGCGCACCGGCGACTCCGCGTACGAGTGGGACGTCGCCGACGGCGACGTCGTCGCCTCGATGACCGGTGCCGAGCCGCGCACGACCCCGCTCGACGACGGCGGCGGCGACATCGCGTACGACGCGGACGGCAACTTCGTCACGGTCGCGCAGACCGGCGACGAGGCCTCGCCCGCCGCGATCAGCCGGTACACCCCGGCGGCCCCGGTCGCCGAGGAGGAGCCCGCCGGCGAGGACGAGGCCGCGCCCGCCGAGGACGAGGGCGGCTCCTTCGTCGACTGGGTCCTGGGCCTCGGGTTCGGCACGATCGTGAAGATCCTCGCGACCATCGCCATCCTCGGCCTGCTGGTGATGGTCCTGGGCATCGTCGTGATCCGCAAGTACAAGAAGCAGAACGCCGAAGCGGACGACGAGGACGAGCCCGGCTTCGCCCGGGAGGACTCGGACTACGGCCGCGGGGACTTCCTCGCCGACGACGACCCGGTCGACCTCGGCCTGGAGTCCGGCCATCCCGACCCCGACCTGGGCCAGGTCGCGCGCGGCAACGTCTACGGCGGCGGTCCGGCGCGCCAGGAGCCGTCCGGGAACGTGTACGGCGGCGGCCCTGCCCGGCAGGAGCCGAGCGGCAACGTCTACGGCGGCGGCCCCGCCCGCCAGGAGCCCTCCGGGAACGTCTACGGGGGCGGTCCGCGCCGCGAGCAGCCCCCCGCGCGCGGCGGGGTCTACGGCGGCCGCGAGGAGCCCCAGTACGGGGCGTTCGAGGGCGGCGGCCACGGCAGCGTCTACGACAACTCGGGCCCCGGCCCCGGCCAGTCGTTCGCGGCCCGGCAGGAGCCGAGCGGCAACGTCTACGGCGGCGGCCCCGCCCGCCAGGAGCCCTCCGGGAACGTGTACGGCGCCCAGGGCGGGGCCCAGGGCCGGCCGCAGCACCAGCAGCAGCAGGGCCGCCGGGGCGGAGACGCCGAACGGGCCCCCGACGCCGACGAAGGCTACTGGGGCCCGCCTGACGGCGGCACGACTTACGGTCGGAACCGCTAGGCGCGCAATTCAATTCGCGTTCGTTCGGCCGGAGTCCCGGCTCAGATCTTGCGGAGCACCGCGACCACGCGGCCGAGGATCTCGGCCTCGCTCGCGTCGATCGGGTCGTACAGGGCGTTGGCCGGGAGCAGCCACGGCTTGCCGTTCTTGCGCTTCCAGGTCTTGACCGTGGCCTCGCCGTCGATCATGGCGGCGACGATCTCGCCGTTGAGCGCGTCGGGCTGCTGGCGCACCACGACCCAGTCGCCGTCGGTGATAGCGGCCTCGGTCATCGAGTCGCCCTTGACGCGCAGGAGGAAGTGGACGCCCTCGCCCACGAACTCCGCGGGCAGCGGCATGACGTCGTAGTCGCGCTCCTCGGCGAGGATCGGCTGCCCCGCCGCGATCTCGCCGACCATCGGGACGTAGCGGGGGCGCGGGTGCTGGGAGCAGGTCTGGACGCCGCCGGGCGTGGACTGGCGCACCCCGACCGCGCGCGGCCGGCCGGCCAGGCGGTTGAGGTAGCCCTTCCGTTCGAGCTGCTTCATCTGGTAGGCGACGGAGGAGGCGGAGGCCAGTCCGACCTCGGCGCCGATCTCTCGGACGCTGGGGGGATAGCCCTTGTTGTTGATGAACTCCTCGATGTACTCGAGGACTTGCTGCTGCCGACGCGTCAACTTGCGCGTTTTCGGCCGGGATGTCGTGGTCTCGCTAGCCACAGGAGGCTCCTGTAAGACAAATGGGACGGTATGTCTGATTCCGACAATGTAACTCACGTGCGGGCTCTAGTCAAACATTCGTGCGACGTCGGCGTGTCGCCGCGCTGGTAGGAATGTGTTTCGGCCGGTAATCACCCGAACGGGTGAACGATAATACGCGGCGGCCTGGTTGACTGGTGTCCCGGCCCGCGGCCCGCCCGGAGTCGCTCCACCGCGTTCTGCGCTATTCTCGACACTAGATATTGTGGTGTGATGTATCGTCTCTCACTAGGTGTTGGGGTTCCCTGCGGTTGCCTGATCGGCACGAGGCAGACTGACCCCGGCGCGAGCACGAAGCGGAGCCGAGAAGTGTCGGCGGCCGGCGAGACGATGGTCGTAGAAGGAGACTAGCGACATGCGATGCCCTTACTGTCGTCATCCCGACAGCCGGGTCGTGGACTCCCGCGAGGCCGAGGACGGCAAGATCATCCGGCGCCGCAGAGTCTGCCAGGAGTGCGAGAAGCGATTCACCACCGTCGAGGAGTCCATCCTCGCCGTCGTCAAGCGCAGCGGCGTCACCGAGCCGTTCAGCCGCGGCAAGGTCGCCAGCGGCGTCCTCAAGGCCTGCCAGGGCCGGCCCGTCGACGCCGACGACGTCGCCCTGCTGGCGCAGGCCGTCGAGGACGAGATCCGCTCCCGCGGGGCCGCCGAGGTCCCGAGCAACGAGGTCGGACTGGCCATCCTCAAGCCGCTGCGCCAGCTCGACGAGGTCGCGTACCTGCGCTTCGCCAGCGTCTACCAGGGCTTCGAGTCCCTGGAGGACTTCGAGGCCGCGATCGTTCAGCTCCGCGAGGAGCACGCCGCCCGCAACGGCGGCTGAGAGCACCACCCCGCGAACAACCGATTCCCGAACACCGAGGCATGAGCAGACAGGGGCGAGGAACATGCCGAAGACCACCAAGGCCGCCGAAGGCGCCGCCACCACCAGGACCGCCGGGAAGACCGGACCCGCCAAGGGCATGACGGTCGAGCGGGTCTTCACGACCGCCGGGACCCACCCGTACGACGAGGTCGAGTGGGAGTCCCGCGACGTCGTCATGACCAACTGGCGCGACGGGTCGATCAACTTCGAGCAGCGCGGCGTCGAGTTCCCGGCCTTCTGGAGCCAGAACGCGACCCAGATCGTCACCTCGAAGTACTTCCGCGGCGCCCTGGGCACCCCGCAGCGCGAGACCGGACTCAAGCAGGTCATCGACCGCGTCGTCCACGCCTACCACAACGCCGGCGAGAAGTACGGCTACTTCGCGACCGCCGAGGACGCGCAGGTCTTCGCCGACGAGCTCACCTGGCTGCTCCTGCACCAGTACTTCAGCTTCAACTCCCCGGTCTGGTTCAACGTCGGCACCGCCGCGCCCCAGCAGGTCTCCGCGTGCTTCATCCTCAGCGTGGACGACACCATGGAGTCGATCCTCGACTGGTACAAGGAAGAGGGCATGATCTTCAAGGGCGGCTCCGGCGCCGGGGTCAACCTCTCCAAGATCCGCGCCTCCGCCGAGCTGCTCTCCTCCGGCGGCAACGCCTCCGGCCCGATCAGCTTCATGCGCGGCGCCGACGCCTCCGCCGGCACGATCAAGTCCGGCGGCGCGACCCGCCGGGCCGCCAAGATGGTCGTCCTCGACGTCGAGCACCCCGACATCGAGGCGTTCATCGACACCAAGGCCCGCGAGGAGGACAAGATCCGGGCCCTGCGCGACGCCGGCTTCGACGTCGACCTCGGCGGCGAGGACATGTTCTCGGTCCAGTACCAGAACGCCAACAACTCCGTGCGCGTCTCCGACGTCTTCATGAAGGCCGTCGAGGCGGGCACCGACTACGCCCTCACCGCCCGCCAGACCGGCGAGGAGATCTCCCGCCGCGACGCCCGCGACGTCTTCCGCCGCATGGCGACCGCCGCGTGGGAGTGCGCCGACCCGGGCATCCAGTACGACGACGTCATCAACGACTGGCACACCAACCCGAACACGGACCGCATCTACGCGTCCAACCCGTGCTCGGAGTACATGAGCCTCGACGACTCCTCCTGCAACCTCGCCAGCCTCAACCTCATGAAGTTCCTCGGCGAGGACGGCTCCTTCGACGTCGACCGGTTCACCAAGACCGTCGAGTTCGTCATCACCGCCATGGAGATCTCGATCTCCTTCGCGGACTTCCCGACCGAGAAGATCGGCGAGACCACCCGCGACTACCGCCAGCTCGGCATCGGCTACTCGAACCTGGGCGCGCTGCTCATGACCTCGGGCTACGCCTACGACTCCGAAGAGGGCCGGGCGCTGGCCGCCGCCATCACCGCGCTCATGACCGGCGTCTCCTACCGCCGCTCCGCCGAGATCGCCGGAGCCGTCGGCCCCTACGCCGGCTACGAGCGCAACGCCGAGCCGCACCAGCGCGTCATGGCGAAGCACGCCGCGGCCGCCGACGCGGTCGAGACCTTCGGCGACGTCGACGCCACCGTCCTGGAGGCCGCGAAGGCCGAGTGGGCCAAGGGCAACGAGATCGGCGCCGTCAACGGCTGGCGCAACGCGCAGGCCTCGGTGCTCGCGCCGACCGGCACCATCTCGTTCATGATGGACGCCGACACCACCGGCATCGAGCCGGACCTCGCGCTCGTCAAGCACAAGAAGCTCGTCGGCGGCGGCTCCATGGAGATTGTCAACCAGTCGATCCCGCGCGCGCTCACCCGCCTCGGCTACGACGACGCCGACCGCCAGGCCATCGTCGACTACGTCGCCGACCACGGCCACGTCGTCGGCGCCCCGGCCCTGCGCGAGGAGCACTACCCGGTGTTCGACTGCGCCATGGGCGAGCGGGCGATCGCGCCCATGGGCCACGTGCTCATGATGGCCGCGGTGCAGCCCTTCCTGTCCGGCGCGATCTCCAAGACCGTGAACCTGCCCGAGTCGGCCACGGTGGAGGACATCGAGGAGGTCTACTTCCAGGGCTGGAAGCTCGGCCTCAAGGCCCTCGCGATCTACCGCGACAACTGCAAGGTCGGCCAGCCGCTCTCCGCGAAGAAGAAGGAGGCCGAGCAGGCGGTCGAGGCCGCCGTCGAGGCCGCGGTCGAGACGATCCACGCCCACGGCCCGATCCGCCGCAAGCTCCCCAAGAAGCGCCCGAGCCAGACCATCTCGTTCTCGGTCGGCGGCGCGGAGGGCTACATGACCTCCTCGTCCTACCCGGACGACGGCCTCGGCGAGGTCTTCCTCAAGATGTCCAAGCAGGGCTCGACCCTCGCGGGCGTCATGGACGCGCTGTCGGTCTCCATCTCCATCGCCCTCCAGTACGGGGTCCCGCTGGAGAAGTACGTCGAGAAGTTCACCAACATGCGCTTCGAGCCCGCCGGCATGACCGACGACCCGGACATCCGCATGGCCTCCTCGGTGGTCGACTACATCTTCCGCCGCCTGGCCCTGGACTACCTGCCGTACGACGAGCGCGCCGCCATCGGCATCCTCACCACCGCCGAGCGCACCGCCGAGCTCAACGGCGAGGACCCCGCGAAGGTCTCGCAGCCCGAGGTCGACCTCGACGCGCTCCGCGCCTCCGCGCCCATCGAGGAGCCGACGGTCGTCGAGGCCGTCACCGAACGGGTCCAGATCGAGTCGAAGAAGTCCCGCCTGGACGTCCTCACCTCGGCCCAGGCCCGCAGCGCCGACGCGCCGCTGTGCATGAACTGCGGTACCAAGATGCGCCCGGCCGGCTCCTGCTACGCCTGCGAGGGCTGCGGCGCCACCAGCGGTTGCAGCTAGCGCTCATCACCCGGACGAGGGGCCGTTCCGCACTCGCGGAACGGCCCCTTTCGCGTGCTCTGATCCGCTTGTGTCCCATGGACGCCCGCGCACGCGGCCACCGCACGCTGGCACAACGGCAATAGAATGGGGCCACCGCCCGCCCCTCGCTCCCCGGAGGCACCAATGCAGTCCCTGGCTCCCGGCGATCCCGAACGGATCGGTCCCTACCGGACCATCGCCGAACTCGGCCGCGGCGCCATGGGCCGAGTCTTCCTCGCCAGCGCCCCGGACGGCCGTCCCGTGGCCGTCAAGCTCATCGCGGCCACCCTCATCGAGGACGAGGAGTTCCGGGCGCGGTTCCGCCGCGAGGTCGCCGCCTCCAAGCAGGTCGCGGGCGCCTACACGGCGGCGGTCATCGACGCCGGGCCCGACGACGCCGTCCCGTGGCTCGCCTCCGAGTTCCTGGTGGGCCCCAACCTGAAGGACGTCGTCGAGTCCTCCGGCCCGCTCCCCGAGGCCACCGTGCTGCGCCTCGCGGCCGGGCTCGCCTCCGCGCTCGCCGCGATCCACCGCGTCGGCATGGTCCACCGCGACCTCAAGCCCGCCAACGTGATCCTCGCCTCGGACGGCCCGCGCGTCATCGACTTCGGCATCGCCCGCGCCGCCGACGGCATCACCGACACCGACCTCACCAAGACCGGCGGCGTCATCGGCACCCCCGGGTTCATGTCGCCCGAGCAGGCCGAGTCCGGGACGGTCTCCGCCGCCAGCGACGTGTTCTCCCTCGGCTCGGTCCTCGCGCTCGCCGCGACCGGCCGCAGCCCCTTCGCGGGCGCCTCCACCCTGGAGACGTTGAACAACGTGGTCCGCTCCCAGCCGGACCTCTCGGCGCTGTCGCCGCGCCTGCGCGCGATCGTCGAGCGCTGCCTGGTGCGCCTCCCCGGGGCCCGGCCCACCCCCGCGGAGCTGATGTCGCTCATCGGCCCTGTGGCGCCCTCCACGCGCCCCTGGCCGGACTCGGTCAACGCCCTGGCCGAGCGCCAGCGCTGGCAGCTGTCGAGCCTCCTGGGAGACGCGGGCGTCGCCACGACCCTGGTGGACCACTCGCCCTCCCCGGCCGCGCCGCCGAACGCGCCGACGTCGGTGTTCGACCAGCCCGGCGGCGTCCCCGCCGCGCCGGCGTCCGCGTTCCCGACCTCGGCGGTGCCCGCGTCGGCCCCGCCGGTCAACCCGGTGACCTCGCCGCCGCTGTACGCGCAGCAGGCGCCCTACCAGCCGCCGACGGCCCCGCCGCTGTCCCCGGCGCCCGGCTACGCCGCCGGGCACGTCTCGCCGCAGCCGCCCCCGGGCCAGTACCCGACGACGCAGCAGCCGGGCATGCAGTACACGGCGCCGCAGTACCCGGGCCAGCCGGTGTACGCGGGCCCGCCGCCGCTTCCGCCGCAGCAGTCCTCGAACGCGACGGCGGTCGGCATCACCGTGATCGCCGCGATCCTCGTCATCGCCCTGGTCGGGGGCCTGGTGTGGTTCCTGAACGCGGACGGCGACGACCCGGGGGACGACCCGACCGGCGCGATCGCCTCGAACGACCCGGACGACGAGACGACGCCGCCCGACGACGACCCGGAGACGACCGAGGAGGAAGAGGAGGAGACCACGCCTCCCGCCGGCGACGGGTGGAGCGAGGTCTACTCCGACTACACCGTGACGATGACGACGTCCTTCGACTCGGCGAGCACCTGCCAGTACCAGGAGGTCGACTTCGACGACATCACCACGAACGGGTCGATCTGGACCGAGTACAAGACCACGGACTCGCCCTCGACGTGGACGGACCTGGTCCTGAACCCGTGCGACATCGACCTCTCGACGAACACGGGCCAGACGAACTACTTCTACACGCCGTCGGGCGCGTACGGGACGTTCTACGACGCGGCCGTCACGCCCGACGAGTGCTGGGCGGAGATCGACGCCTCGTACCCGGAGCTGTACTGGACCGTGGACCCGTGGGACCCGGGGGCGGCGCCGCTGACCGAGGGCATGATGCTGTGCGTGTACACGGCGAGCCTGGAGCTGGTGCTCGCGGAGGTCACGTCGGTCCAGGCGGAGACGACCTCGAACTGGCTGATCGTGGACTTCACGGTGGCGGTGTACGCCGCGGCCTAGCTTTTAAAGCACGCTCGTGCTATTTTTGGGGCGTGCGCAAGGGCGAACTCACCAGGCAGGCCATCCTCGACGAGGCCGTCAGGATGGCGCGCTTCAGCGGGCTCTCCGGCCTGACGATCGGCTCGCTCGCCACCGCCGCGGACATGTCGAAGTCGGGCCTCTACGCCCACTTCAGGTCCAAGGAGGCGCTCCAGCTCGCGTGCATGGAGCGCAACGCCGAGCAGTTCGCCGAGGAGGTCTTCCGTCCCGCGCTGGCCAAGCCGCGCGGGGTGGCCCGCCTCCAGGCGATCGTCGAGCACTGGATGCAGTGGTACTCGCATCCGGGCGGCTGCCTGTTCCTGGCCGCCAGCGCCGAGTTCGACGACATGACGGGCCCGCTGCGCGATCAGATGGTCCGCGACCAGCGGCTGCTCCTCGAGTCCCTCGCCCGGGTCGGCGCCACGGCGGTCGCCGAGGGCGAGTTCCCCGAAGACACCGACGTCTTCCAGGTCGCGCAGGAGGTCTTCGGCGTCCTGCTGTCCTACAACTGGATGAGCCGCATCCTGTCCTATCCGGACGCCGCCGACCGCGCTTGGGCGGCGTTCAACCGGCTGATCGACAGCTACCGGTCGTCGTTCGACGAGACCCGCACCTAGGAAGGCCCCGCACCCATGGCATCCACTTCCACGAGCACGTCAGGCGCCAAGAAAAGCACGACCGTTCGTGCTCCTTGGCACATCCGCACCGTCTTCGCCGCCGCCGAGCACGTCGCGCCCGGCCCGGCCGCGAAGTTCCTGTGCGAGATGTGGTTCCGCCTCCCCGCCGGCCCCGACAAGCGCCTGCGCGGCGCGGCCCCGGCCGGCGCCTCGGTCTTCGAGCTCGACAGCCTCGGCACCACCCTGTGGGGCTACGACTGGGGCGACGGGCCCCTCGTCTACCTCGTCCACGGCTGGGGCGGCTCGACCGGCGACTTCAAGTTCATCGCCGCGAACCTCGTCGCCTCCGGCTACCGCGTGGTCGCCTTCGACGCCCCCAGCCACGGCAACTCCGGCCCCGGCCCGTGGGGCGACCGGCACGCCAACGGCCTCCACCTCGTCGAGGCGATGAGCGCCGTCCACCAGAAGTTCGGCGACCCGCACGCCGTCGTCGGCCACTCCATGGGCTGCCTCAGCGCCGTCCACGGCCTGCTCATGAACGGCGTCGACGTCGACGCCGTGCGCCTGGCGATGCTCGCGCCGTTCATCGGCGGCAAGGAGGGCTTCCGCGACACGATCGGCGCGATCGTGCCTGTCGGCCCGCGCATCATGGACCGCCTCGCGCCCCTCGGCGAGGCCAAGGCCGGCGTCAAGCTCGACGACTTCTCGCTCCGCGGCCTGGAGGTCGGCGCCCCGGCGCTCGTCGTCCACGACCGCCGCGACCGCCCCAACCCGTTCCGCCACGGCGAGGCGATCGCCGCCGCCTGGCCGAACGCCGAGCTCATGGCCACCGAGGGCCTGGGCCACCGCAAGATCCTGGTGAGCCCGGCCGTCAGCAGCGCCGTCACGCAGTTCGTCAAGGGGCACTGAGACACAGCGAGAGGGCCGGGTCGCAGACCCGGCCCTCTCGCATGTGCTTGTGCTTGCTAGCCCTCGTAGTGGATCGTCAGGCGCGTCCACGCGCCGATGTTGATGTAGGTGCCGTCCCCGACCGGGAACTCCACGTTCGGCGCCAGCGGCTCGTCGGAGCCGTTGAGGAACGTGCCGTTCGAGGAGCCGACGTCCATGATCGTCCACGAGCCGTCGGGCTTGGCGAACAGGCGCGCGTGCTGCGCGCTCACGCCCGGGTCCGCGACGTCGCCCGACAGGTCGACGTCCGGGGTGATGCCCCGCTTGGCGGAGTAGCGCCCGATCGTCAGGTCGCCCTTGTCGAGCGGGAACCGGCGCGGCTTCGCGAACGACGGGTACTGCAGCTGCGAGGCCCCGTCCGAGGCCGCGACCTTGTTGAAGTAGCCCTGGTCCGCGGTGACGGCGACGCCCCAGCGGGTGGCCGCCTGGGAGGGCGCGTAGTTCGACGCGAGGTCCGCGGGCTGCGCGTCCGGCATCGAGAACCCGCCGGTGCCCGTCGAGGGCGGCGCGGAGGTCGGGGCGCCGAACGGCGCCGCCGGCACGCCCGGAGGCGGTCCGGGGGGCGCCGAGGTCGGCGCGTACGACTGCTGCGCGTACGGGTCCTGCCCGTACCCGCCGGGCTGCTGCCCGTAGGGGTCCTGCTGCGGCTGGCCGTACGGGTCCTGCGGCTGGGAGGGCTGCCCGTAGGGGTCCTGCCCGTAACCCGGCTGCTGGCCGTAGGGGTCCTGCTGCTGCGGCTGCCCGTACGGGTCCTGGCCGTACCCCTGCTGGGGCTGCTGGCCGTACGGGTCCTGTCCATAGCCCTGCTGCGGCTGCTGGCCGTACGGGTCCTGCCCGTACCCGCCCTGCGGCTGCGACTGCTGCCCGTAGGGGTCCTGGCCGTAGCCCTGCTGCTGCCCGTACGGGTCCTGCTGCGGCTGCTGGCCGTACGGGTCCTGCCCGTAGCCCTGCTGTTGCTGCTGCTGGCCGTAGGGGTCGGGCTGGCCGTACGGGTCGTTCGACGCGTAGCCCTGCCCGAACGCGGCGGGGGACTGCGGGGGCTGGCCTTGCTGCCACGCCGGGTTGGGGGTCCCGCACTGCTCGCAGAACTGCGCCTGCGGGAACGCCCCGCACGCGCACTGGTACCCGCCCGGCTGTGGGGCACCGCCGTAGGTCGGCTGGTAGGTCAAGGTCGTCCCCCTCCAAGCATTTGGGTGTACTCGGCCTCGCTGACGACATCAAGCAGCGGGGCGGGCCCGTTCTGCCCGTTCGGAGCGCCCTGGTCCGCGCGCTCGCGCGCACGTTCGTCGACCTGGACCGAACCGGGGGATTCGAGTTCCACCACCGCGACACTGATGTTGTCATGCCCGCCGTTGGCGAGCGCTTGTCGTGTCAACGCTACCGCCTTCTCGCCAACAGTGCCGTCCGGCAGTGGCAGAAGGTCGTGATCGTCATTGAAATAGCGCGACAGACCATCGCTGCACACTACGACATGCCCGCCGCCGAGATCCACGCGGAGGAGGTTCGGGTTCAGCGTCGGCGCGTCCGCTCCGAGCCACGCCAGCAGGGCTTTCGCATACGGGTTCTTGTACCGCTCGTCCGCCGGGTCGACCCCCTGGTACTCCAGGCGGGCCTGGATGGTGTCGTCCACCGTCAGGCACCGGGCCTCCTTCTCGCCGGCCCAGTACGCGCGGGAGTCGCCCACCCAGCACAGCACCGCCTGGTTCCCCTCGACCACCGCCGAGACGAACGTCGACGACGGCGGCGAGTTCGGGTACTGCTTGCCGACCGCCGCCACCGCCGAGTGGGCCGCGCCCACCCCGCGCCGCGAGGCGTCCTCCGCCGACAGGCCCTCGGCCAGCGCGGAGCGGATCTCCGTCACGGCCGCCTCCACTCCGGCGAGTGACGCGCGCTCGGAGTCCGAGGCGCCCGAGACGCCGTCGCACACCACGGCGATCTTGCGCCCGTCGTCGGCCAGCGCGACCGCGATCGAGTCCTGGTTGTAGTGGTGGCGCTTGCCGACGTCCGTCGCCGCGCCGATGCCCGGCAGCTCGAACGACAGGTGGTCGTCGGAGCCGCCCGGGTGGTCCGGGTTCTCCTCGGCGGCGGCCGAGGAGCGCCACGGGACGGACTCGGCGGGGATCTCGAACTCCTCCAGTTCCCCGCCGCAGTCCTCGCAGTACTTGCCGAGGTCTGCCGTGAGTCCGCAAGCGGTGCAACGCTTCGCGGCGCCCATCGTCGGTGAGGGCTGCATAGGGCTCCTTCGCTACAGCATCGTGCGGGGGCGGTGGCGGTTGGCCAGGTCGAAGTAGTACACCTGGTCCTCCCTGCGGGTGCAGGCGTGCGCGAGGTCGCGGTACGCCCGCTCCAGCGCCAGACGCAGCTCCCGCTCCTCGGGGCGGGCCCCGAAGATCGGCGGCTCGCCGGCCGGGCCGGTGCGGCCGACCGTGTCCAGCGCCAGGTGCAGGATGCGGGTCGACACCAGGTGCCGGCGCCGCGGCTCGAGCTTGAGCTCGTCGAGGCGCCCCGCCATGTGGTGCAGGTCCAGCAGCGACGGCGGCGCGGTGCGCGAGTGCAGCGCCGTCTGGATCGCCGCGGTCTGCGCGATCCCGTACTGCGCCGAGGTCTTCGGGACCTGGTGCAGCGTCGTGATCGCGTCGGTCGAGTTGCCCTCGAGGTCGAGCAGGCGAGCCCGCCCGTACGCCGCCGACACGAACCGGTGGTCGCAGGCCCAGATCCGCGTGTAGTGCGGCAGCGCCAGGTCCGCCCGCCCGGCCAGCTCCGCGCACGCGGCCAGGGCCAGGCGCGGCGACAGCTCCCCGGGGAGGTGCGAGTAGACCGCGTCGAAGTGCGCCGCGGCCGTCGCGAAGTCAGCGGCCAGGAGCGAGATGATCCCGCGCAGCCACGTCACCTGCCACGTGTTGCCCTCGCGCTGCGCGAACTGGTCGAGCACCGCCGCGGCCTGGTGCAGCTCGCCGGCGTTCACGAGCGTCCGCACCCGCCGCAGCTGCACCTCCGGGCTCTGCTGCGGCGCCGAGCTCAGCTCCGTGAGGATGCCGTTGACGTCCGTGGCCTGCTGCGTCGCCAGGAACGCCGCCATCGGGTCGGCCAGGTCCACCATCGGCGTCGGCAGCGCGTGCGCGACGTCGAACGGGTCGCCCACGGCGTGGAGGTCGTACTCCACGTCCGGCTCCCCGAACACCGACTGCTCGCCGGAGAACAGCGTCGACGGCTCCGACCGCGGCTCCGCCCGCAGCACCGACTGGACCTCGTGGAGGACCCCGCGCACCTGGGTGCGCATGTCGTCGGCGTCCTGGAACCGCGACCGCGGCTCGATGTGGCAGGCGCGCAGCAGGAGCCGGTGGAACGACCCGTACTCGGCGAACTGCGGCGCCTCCGACGCCGGCGGCAGCCGGTCCCGGTACGTGCTCGTGAAGCCCTTGAAGTCCAAGGCCAGCACGGCCATCGACCGGCCGATCGTGTACAGGTCCGAGGTCACCGACGGGCCGACCGAGAGGATCTCGTCGTTCGGCACCGAGTACCCCGGCGTCCCGTAGATCGCCGACTCCATGTCCTCGGCGTGCCGCACGGCCCCGAGGTCGATGAGCTTGAGCCAGGTCTCCACGTGGATGATGTTGTCCGGCTTGAAGTCGCAGAACAGCAGGTCCCGGTCGTGCAGGTAGCTGAACGCGGGCAGCAACTCGGCCGTGTAGGTGAGCACCTGCTCCAGCGGCAGCGGCCGCCGCTCCCCGTCCTCGCCGACCGCGTCCCGGATGTCGCGCAGCGACTTCCCGGCGATGTACTCCATGACGATGAACGACTGGAGCTGGCCCGAGCGCGGGTCCACGGCCGTCACGAAGTCGTGGATGTCCACCACGTTCGGGTGGTCGACCCCGACCAGGAACCGCCGCTCGTTGATCGCCGCCTCGATCGCGTCCTCGTCCGAGGTGTTGATGAGGCCCTTGATGACGACCCACCGCTGCGTCAGGTCGTCGGCGAAGTTCCGGTCGTTCGCGAGGTAGATCCAGCCGAGGCCGCCGTGCGCGATCGCGCCCAGCACCTCGTACCGCTCCGACAGGAGGTCCCCGGGGCTCAGCGACGGCGTGAACCAGTACCGCGCGCGGCAGTACGGGCAGAAGCCCTCCACGCGCCCCGTGCGGCCCGCCTGCGGGCGCCCCACGGGCTTCCCGCACGAGGAGCAGAACCGCTTGTGCTCGGGCACCTGCGGGTCCGCCATGACCGCCTCGGCGGGGTCGCGCGGCGGCACCGGCGGCATGTCCGACAGGCCCCCGCGCTGGCGGGTGCTGGACGTGGTCGAGCGCGTCACCGGGCCGGTGATCGGCTGCGGCATCGGCGCGGCCGGGGCCCGGTACGGCGCGGGCGGCGGCGACACGACCGCGTTCGCGGGCACCACCTGCTGCGACAGCGCCGTCTGCGCCTGCGGCGCGCCCTGCACCTGGTGGTGGTTGGCGTACGCCTGCGGCGGGCCCACGGGCGCGGTCAGGCTCGGCGGCGACAGGGCCGCCGTCCCGGGCGGGGCCGGCGGCGCGGGCGCGAAGCCCGGCTGCGGCGGGACGGCCGGAGGCGTGGACATGCGGCGGCGGACCGCGAGCGTGTCGCTCTCCTCGGCCGGCGGCTGCTGGTAGACCCCGGGCTGGTACCGCTGGGTGTGCTCGGGCGGCGGCTGCTGGTCGCTCATGCGGCTCCCCTTAATCCCGGTACTTGGTGGTCAGGGCGGCCGCGTCCGTCGCCAGCGGGCCGGCCAGCCACGAGTCGTAGGCGCTCTGCCAGCGGCCGTCCGCGATCATCGCGGCGAGCGCGCCGTTGACGAACCGCACCAGGTCGGTGTTGCCCTTCTGGGCCGCGATCCCGTACGACTCCACGGAGAACGCCTCGCCCACGACCTGGAGGGTCGGGTCCTGCGCGGCCATGCCCGCGAGGATCGTGTCGTCGATGGCGACCGCGTCGACGGTGCCCTGCTGGAGCAGCACCAGGCAGTCGTTGAAGTCGGGCACGGTGACCGGCTGGACCTCGGCGTTCACGGTCGCGATGTTCCCGACCGAGGTCGAGCTCGCGCCGGTGCACACCAGCTGGTCCGCGGTCATCTCCGCGAGGCCCGCGATCCCGGAGTCGCGGGCGACCAGGAGGCGCTGGCCGGCGTGGAAGTACTCGGTCGAGAACTCGACGTTCTGCCAGCGCTCGCAGTTGATGGACATGGTGCGCACGACCAGGTCGACCCGGTCTTCGGCGAGGGCCGGCTCGCGCTCGCCGGAGGTCATCGGCACCCAGCGGACCTTCGTGGCGTCGCCCATGACGGCCTCCACCATGGCGGTGGCGATGTCGATGTCGAAGCCGGCGAGGTCGTTCGTCTCGGGGTCGCGGTAGCCCATGAGGTTCGTGGACTGGCTGATGCCGATGCTGATCTGCTCGGGGTTGTCCAGGGTCGCCCGGGCCTGCTCGGCGGTGACCGACCCGGGGGAGTAGGAGGCGAGCGGGTCGCAGCTGGTGTCGGGCGCGGCAGGGCTGGCGTCGGGCTCGAAGTCGATGCCCTCGGGCAGCGGGGTGGGGACGTCGACCTGCGGCGGCTCCATGTTCGCCGGGCTGGTGCAGGCGGCCATGACCAGGCACGCCGCGGCCGCGGTCAGCGCCGTTCTTGCGAATCGAATCATGCGTAGTACTCCGCCACTCGCATCTGGATGCCGACGGCGGCGCTGATGAGCGCCGCCAGGGACAGGGCCGCGAGGCCCGCCGCGGCGCCCGAGAGGGACCGCTGGGCGTCGACCGTGGCCTCCACGAACCGGTCGGCGCTGGTCTCGGTGGCCGACGTCAGGGCCTCGTTGAGGGCGTTGAACGAGGTCTGGAGGCTCGTCTCGTCCTCGCCGACGGCCAGGGTCACGGCGCCGGTGTAGTTGCCCTCCTGCGCCAGCTTGACGACCTCGCTGTGCCCGTTGCTCCAGGCGGTGGCCGCGTCGCGGGCGGTGTCGATGGACGCCGCGAGCTCGGGGTCGCCGCTGAAGGCGGCGTCGAGCTGGTCAAGCAGGCCGCCGTCGGCGGCGAGCTCCTGCATGTGCTCGGCGTACCGGTCGGCGGCGGGCTGGTCCTCGCCGCGGGCGATGAGCAGGAGGGACTCCTCGGCGCGGGCCTGCTGGGCGGCGATCTCGGCCTGCGCGAGGAGTTCGAGCGGGCGCGAGCCGTCCTCATGGGACCGGTCGGTGTGGCCGGCGGAGGCGAACGAGGCCATCGCGAGCCATCCGGCGAAGACCACGAGCAGGACGGTGGCGCCGACGAGGCCGAGGTTGAACCTGCGGTTCGTCTTGCGCGAGAGCCACATCTGGGCCCACACGAGGGTCGCGAGCGCGGCCAGGACGAGCGCGGCCGCCGCGTACGGGAAGGCCGCGGCGTCGTCTCGGGACTCGGTGAGCTGCGCGAGCGCGTTCTCCTGGAGGGCGTGGGCGGAGGGGAGCATCTGCTCGCGCATGAGGGTCGACGCCTGCTCCTGGTAGGTCGCGCCGACCGGCTCGCCGAGCCGGTTCAGGGTGCGGGCGGACTCGACCAGGCCCGTGTACACGGGCAGGCGGGCGTTGAGCTCGGCCACCAGGTCGATGTCGGCGGCGGTCTCGACCTCGCCCGCGGCGGTCGCGAGCGCCACGGTCGCGTCGCGCAGGGCGGTCCGGTAGGCGTCGTTCACCTCCTCCGTCGGCGTGCCCGCCGTCAGGTAGGAGGAGGCCGCGGTCGCGTCGGCCTGCGAGAGCGCCTGGTACAGCTGGAGCGCGGCGACCGAGAGGCGGCCGGACTGGCTGGTGGTCTCCTCGATGACCGCGGACTTGGCGAGGATCGAGGTCATGCCGGTGATCCCGGCGCCGAGGATGAGCGCCGCCAGGATCGCGAGGACGCCCCGCAGCTGGCCGGGCGTCTGCCGCAGCGCGGCCGCGACCCGGTCGATCCGCCGCCCGGGCGCCGCGCCGGGGGCGGGCTGCACGGAGCGGCCGCCCGCAGGCGGCGCCTGGGTCGGAGCTGGAGGGGACTGGACGGCCAAGACTGCTGCACCTCAACTCGAATTCGACTCATCTGTCTCCGCCGCGCGCACGTCACCGTGGCAGGAGTGTCGGGGGACTCCCACATGGTATCGGCCCGCGGCAACGGACGCGGGCAGCCGCCCTGCCGTACGGATTGCCGGTACGGTGGGCGGCGTGCACGATGCGGAGACGACGCCCCCGGACGCCCGACGACCCTCCGATGAGGACGACCGGAGGTGGATGGCGCGGGCCTGCGACCTCGCCCGGCGCTGCCCGCCGTCGGACACCGCGTTCAGCGTCGGCGCGGTGATCGTCGCCGGCGGCGAGGTCGTCGGCGAGGGCTGGTCGCGCGCCGAGGACTCGCACGACCACGCCGAGGAGGTCGCCCTGCGGCAGGCCGGGCCCGCCGCCCGGGGCGCGGTCGCCTACTCCTCGATGGAGCCGTGCGCCCGCCGGGCCTCCCGGCCCCGGCCCTGCGCGCGCCTCCTCGCCGAGGCGGGCGTCGCGCGCGTCGCCTACGCCCTGCCCGAGCCCGCGAACTTCGTCGACGCGCCCGGCGGCGACGCGTACCTGCGCGAGAACGGCGTGCTCGTGACCGAGATGCCCGAATTCGCGGCGGCGGCCGAAGCCCCCAACGCGCACCTCCTATAACCTGTGGCCATGAGGCCATTGCGCAGCTCACTGTTGATCAGTGCCGACCAGGCCGCCGCCTGGACGGAGGCGGTCCGCATCGACGTCCGGTGGACGCTCGGCGGGCCCCCGAAGGAAGCCGAGTACGCCGCCGGGCACCTTCCCGGGGCCGTCTGGCTCGACTTCGACCGCGACGTCTGCGGGCCCCCCGGCCCAGTCGGCGGCCGCCACCCGCTCCCCGATCCCGAAGCGCTCCAAGCGGTCCTGCGCACCGCCGGGCTGAACGACGGCGACCCGGTCCTCGTCTACGACGACGGCGACGGCATGTCCGCGGCCCGCACCTGGTGGACGCTCCGCTGGGCCGGCGTCGAGGACGTCCGCGTCCTCTCCGGCGGCATCGGCGCCTGGACCGCGGCGGACCTGCCGCTGGAGACCCAGGCCCCGCAGCGCCCCGAGGGCGGCCTGACCGTCCGCCCCGGGGGCCTCCCGGTCCTCGACGCCGACGGCGCCGCGGCCTGGGCCGCCGAGCACGACCTCGTCGACGTGCGCTCGCCCGAGCGCTACCGCGGCGAGTTCGAGCCGGTCGACCCCGTCGCCGGGCACATCCCCGGCGCCGTCAACCGCTTCCTCGGCGAGGACGACCTCGGCGACCTCGACGCCGTCCGCACCCGGTACGAGCCCCTCGCCGCGCCCGCGTTCTATTGCGGCTCCGGCGTCGGCGCGGCCCGCAGCGCGCTCGCGCTCACCGCCGCCGGCCGGCCCACGCCGCCGCTGTACATCGGCTCCTGGAGCGACTGGACCTCCCGCGACCGCGAGGTCGCCCGCGGGGAGGAGTCGTGAACCGCCTCCTGGTCGCCGTCCCGGCGGCGCTCCTGCTGGCCCTCGGCGCGTGCAGCGACGACGCCGACCCCGCCGACGACGGGTCCATGGACACCGCCGCGAACGAGGGCGACGCCGCCGAGACGGGCTCCGCGCCGGTCGAGCTCGACCTGGCCGACGCCGCGGGCGCGTGCCCGTTCATCGACTCCGAGCTGCTGAACTCGACCACCGGCGAGGACTTCCGCTTCGCCTCCGGCGGGCCCGGCGCCGTCGAGGGCGAGGAGGCCCCCGCGCAGCTCACCTGCGCCGTCCAGACCGGTGAGGCCGCCTACCCGGACCTGACCGTGTTCATCATCGGCACCGACGCGAGCGTCGAGGTGTACGAGGAGGAGCTGGCCGACGGCACCTCCGAGGTCGACGGCCTCGGCGAGGCCGCCTACTGGATCGTCCACACCGAGGACACCGGCGCCGGCCCGGCCCTGGAGATGGGCTGGTACGACGGCGGCACCATCTTCGAGATGCGGTACACCACGCCCGTCGACACCGACCCGGCCGCCGTCGAGGGCCTGGTGAACGGGTTCGCCTCGATCGGCGCCGGCATCTCGGCCGCGCACGCCGAGGCCGCCGGGTAGCCGCAGGCGCGAGCACGGCCGCCGGACCCTCGGTCCGCCGGCCGTTTCCTCTCCGCACGCGAGCGCCCTCCCCGCCGGGGGTGCGGGGAGGGCGCTCAGGTGCGGAGTGCAGTTCGGGGGGTTTCGGGCGGGTCGGCTCGGGAGTGGAGCTACCGCGCGATTGAAACCGTTTCCAACGCTTTGGTCAGCCTACTCCCCGGTAGTCCGGTGGTCAAGACTCCGTCACGTGCCTTAAACGCATCGTCATGTCGACGAAAACGCTTGCGACGCAAGCGAATCGGACTAAACGACAGGAACGGCGAAGATCTTCGCGGCGTCGTCGACCGACAGCCGCAGCGAGCGCCCGCCGGAGGTCACCGCGACCTCGCCGTCCTGGCGGTCGATGACCACCTCGGCGCCCGGGTCCACGCCCGCCTCGTGCAGCGAGGCCAGCAGGTCGGGGTGGGTCTGCGCCGACTCGCACAGGCGCGTCACGCGCACCTTCGCGCCGGGGGAGACCACGCTCATGGGCCGCTCGTCGGCCTCGTGCGCCGCCGTCACGGCGTCCGCGTCGAGCTCCGACAGTCCGGGGATGGTGTTGCCGTACGGCGAGCGGGTGGGGTGCTGGAGCAGCTCGTACACGCGCTTCTCGACGGTGTCGCTCATGACGTGCTCCCACTTGCACGCCTCGTCGTGCGCCTCGGTGTAGGACATCCCGATGACGTCGACCAGCAGGCGCTCGGCCAGCCGGTGCTTGCGCATCACCGCGACCGCCTGGCGGCGGCCCTCCTCGGTGAGCTCCAGGTGGCGGTCGCTCTTGACGTTGAGCAGTCCGTGGCGCTGCATCCGGCCCACGGTCTGCGAGACCGTCGGACCGCTCTGCTCGAGCCGCTCGGCGATCCGGGCGCGCAGCGCCGGGACGCCCTCCTCCTCGAGTTCGAGGATCGTGCGCAGGTACATCTCGGTGGTGTCGACGAGGTCCGTGGTCACAGCTTGGTTTCCTTCACTTTGTCCGCCCGCAGGGCACCGGGCGGGGTGGGTCAAGTAGCCGCCAGACCCCCTGTCTGCACCAATGGTATACGGCGATCAGGCCACATAGTCGGCGAGCCGACCCGCGTAGTCGGGCTGGCGGAGGCGGTGCAGCGCGTTCTTCTCGATCTGGCGGACGCGCTCTCGCGAGAGCCCGAAATCGGCCGAGACCTCCTCGAGCGTGCGCTGGCGCCCGTCATCGATACCGAAACGCAGGCGGAGGACCGTTTGTTCCCGCTCGGGCAGCGAGGCCAGCACGTTCGCGATGTGGCGGCGCAGCAGCGCGTACGAGACCGCGTCGTCGCTCGCCCGCTCGCGCGGCAGGTGCGCGACCAGGTCGCCCAGGGCCGTCGAGTCGTCCTCGCCGACGGTCTGGTCCAGGCTCACCGGCTCGCGGTCGTAGGACATGAGCTCCAGGACCTTGCCCGGGGTCGTGTCGAGCTCGCGGGCGATCTCCTCGTAGCGGGGCTCGCGGCCCAGCTCGGCCATGAGGTCCTGGCGCACCCGGTTCATCCGCTTGATCTGGTCCACGGTGTGGGCGGGGACGCGGATCGTGCGGGACTGGTCGGTGACGGCCCGGTTGATCGCCTGGCGGATCCACCAGGTGGCGTACGTGGAGAACTTGTAGCCCTTCTGGTAGTCGAACTTCTCGACCGCGCGGATCAGGCCCAGGTTGCCCTCCTGGATCAGGTCGAGCAGGCTCATCCCGGCCCCGGAGTAGCGCTTCGCGACGGACACGACCAGGCGCAGGTTCGACTCGAGCATCCGCTGCTTGGCGGCGCGGCCGTCGGCGGCGACGCGGGCCAGGTCGGAGCGGCGGTCGGGGTCGGTGGTCTCGGAGATCCGGCACTCGGCCATCAGGCCGGCCTCGATGGCCTTGGCGCACTCGACCTCCTCGGAGGCGGTGAGCAGGCGGTGCTTGCCGATGCCGTTCAGATAGGCGCGCACGGGGTCGCCGGAGTACTCGGTGGCCCGCTGCGCCGGTCGCTGGGCCGGACGCTGACGGATGCTGTCGACAGGTGCCATCGGATTCGCCTTTCGCTGCATTCCCTCGCGTGCGGGTCGGGGAACCCGCACCAGGCCCGGCGGGCACCGGGCTTGGGTTTACCAGCTTGCAGCGGTTTTCACGTTTTCAGATCCCCCGGCGCGAAGGGTGGCACGAACCCGGGAGACACGATCAGAAATTCGGCTTCGGGGCCTCCCAGCGATACCTGATCGCCACCAGCCGTACAACGAAGATCGTCGCGATGGCGATCAGCATCAGGGTCCAGTGCCCGATCTGGGACTCCCACCGGGCGCCCACCGCGACGATGACCGACCCGACGGCCGCCGCCATCGCGTAGAAGTCCTCGCGGAGCACCGCAGGGATCTCCTGGACCAGCATGTCGCGCAGGATGCCCCCGCCGATTCCGGAGAGTACACCGACGATGCAAGCCGCGTAGACCGCGAAGCCGTAGTCGAGGCCCTTCAAGGTCCCGACGACGGTGAACAGCGCCAGCCCGGCCGCGTCGAGCACGAGCATGGTGGGGCGGATGCGCGACAGCGCCGGGTGGAACCGGAACACCACGAGGGAGGCGACCACGGCCACCAGCGGGTACCGCCAGTCCGTGAGCGCCAGGGGCTTCGCGTCGATGAGGACGTCGCGCAGGGCGCCGCCGCCGAGGGCGCACAGGGCCCCGATGACGACGACGCCGAACAGGTCCAGCCGCTTGCCGACCGCGGCGCTCGCGCCGGAGGCCGCGAACACGGCGATGCCGGCGAGCTCGGCGACCAGCGTCACGGTCCCGCCGTCGATGTCAGTCTCCACCTGAGCGTTATAGCAGGCAGATCCAGGTCACACCGGCGCTCGGCGAGAAGGTGAGAGCGGCGTTGCCCGCTACTTCCGCATCTTCTCGTAGATGTCCTTGCACTGCGGGCAGATCGGGAAGCGGTCGGGGTCGCGCGTGGGGACCCACATCTTCCCGCACAGGGCCTTCACCGGGACGCCGTCGACCATGGCGGCCATGAGCTTGTCCTTGGGCACGTAGTGCGAGAACCGGTCCTCGTCGCCGTCCTCGTAGGTGTAGTTCGGCTGCGTCTGGGTCTGCTCTTCGAGCAGGGTGGAGCCGCCGCCGTCCAGACCGCCGGTCCCGGTCTCGGGAAGTCCGCTCACGTTGATCCACTCCTCGTCGCGCGGGCAAGATCCGTCAATCTTGCCACGCTCGGGGCGCTCACTCCGAATCGATCATGGGCCGGTCGGGCGCGGGCAGGGTCTCGGCCCGCCGCTGCCGCCGGAAGAACGCGCCGGGGCGCTTGACCACCCGGTCGTTCGCGAGGAGGACGGCCAGCCACGGCAGGACCGCCATGCCGGCGACCCCGAAGAGGAGCCACACCCACAGGTACGGGACGTCGGCCATGACCAGGACGCCCAGCAGGATCACCAGGAACCCGCGGACGGACATCATCAGGATGTAGCGGACCGTCCGGTACCGGCGCTCCTCTTCCAAGGAGATCGCCGCATCGGTGATGACCGCTGTCTTCTCACGCCGACCCACCCTCCGAGCGTACGCCTGCCCCATAGGGGAGGATCGGGGGCATGAGAGCAGTCGTCCAGACCGTCGCCGAGGCCGAGGTCACCGTCGACGGGGCGAGGGTCGGGGCGATCGGCGAGGGCCTCCTCGTCCTGGTCGGGGTCACCCACACGGATGGAGACGCGGAGGCGCACTGGATCGCCGAGAAGATCTGGAGCCTCCGCATCATGGAGGGCGAGCGGTCGGCGTCCGATCTGGACGCCCCGGTCCTCCTGGTCAGCCAGTTCACCCTCTACGCCGACACGAGGAAGGGCCGCAGGCCCTCCTGGAACGCCGCGGCGCCCGGACCGGTGGCCGAGCCCCTGGTCGAGGCCGTCGCGGCCCGCCTGCGGGCCCTGGGCGCGCATGTCGAGACGGGGAGGTTCGGCGCCATGATGCGCGTCGCGAGCGTCAACGTCGGACCGAACACCGTCATCCTGGAGCGCTGAACGTGACCGCCCCGATGTCCGGGCGGCAAGCGGCCGCCGGGACGGGCGCCGCGGCCTAGAATCATCCGGGTCCGTCGTCCACCGGAAGGAGCCCGCATGATCCCGGCCGCCCCACCCGAATCGCTTCCGTCGCTTCGGGTCTGGCAGCGCAAGGCCATGGTCGCGTACCACCGGGGTCAATCGCGCGACTTCCTGGCGGTCGCCACCCCGGGGGCCGGCAAGACCACGTTCGCCCTGCGCATCGCCTACGACCTGCTCGCCGACGGCACCGTCGACACGGTCACCGTCGTGTGCCCGACCGAGCACCTGAAGGTGCAGTGGGCCGGCGCGGCCGCGCGCTTCGGCATCGAGCTCGACCCGGCCTTCCGCAACTCGCACGTCCACAGCGCCGCCGACTTCCACGGCGTGGTCCTCACGTACGCGCAGATCGGCGCCGACCCGGCCGTGCACCGCCGCCGCACCCTCGCCCGCCGGACCCTGGTGATCCTCGACGAGATCCACCACGCCGGCGACGCGCGCTCCTGGGGCGACGGCGTCAAGACCGCGTTCGACGAGGCCGAGCGCCGCCTGGCGCTCACCGGGACGCCGTTCCGCAGCGACGACAACCCGATCCCGTTCGTGGAGTACGAGGAGTACGACGACGGCGCCCGGCGCTCGCGCGCCGACTCCCTCTACGGCTACCGGGACGCCCTCGCCGACGGCGTGGTCCGGCCCGTCATGTTCATGGCCTACTCCGGCCAGGCGAAGTGGCGCACCAGCGCGGGCGACGAGCTCGCCGTGCGCCTCGGCGAGCCGCTCACCAAGGACATCACCAGCCAGGCCTGGCGCACCGCGCTGGACCCGGAGGGGGAGTGGATCAAGCAGGTCATCCGGGCCGCCGACCGGCGCCTGACGTCGCTGCGCGCCGCGGGCATCCCCGACGCCGGCGGCCTCATCATCGCCTCGGACCAGAACTCGGCCCGCGCCTACGCGGGCATCCTGAAGCGGGTCACCGGCAAGAGCGCCGCGATCGTCCTCTCCGACGACGCGGGCTCCTCCGACAAGATCGCGAAGTTCGCGGCGTCCGAGGACGAGTGGCTGGTCGCGGTGCGGATGGTCTCCGAGGGCGTCGACATCCCGCGCCTCGCGGTCGGCGTGTACGCCACGAACGCGCACACCCCGCTGTACTTCGCGCAGGCCATCGGCCGCTTCGTGCGGTCGCGGCGGACGGGTGAGACCGCGTCGGTGTTCCTGCCGAGCGTCGTCCCGCTGCTGAGCCTGGCCGAGAACCTCGAGCAGGACCGCGACCACGTCATCAAGCCGAAGTCCGAGGACCAGGACCCGGAGCTGCTCCTGGAGCAGGCGCAGCGGGTCCTCAACGAGGGCACCGAGCTCGGAGGCCAGCGCGAGACCCTGGAGTCGAGCGCCGAGCTCGACCAGGTGATCTTCGACGGCGGCTCGTTCGGCCTGCCGGTGCAGGCCGGGAGCCACGAGGAGCAGGAGTACCTGGGCCTGCCGGGGCTCCTGACGCCCGAGCAGATCCACCTGCTGCTCCAGAAGCGCCAGCGCGAGCAGATGTCGAAGCAGAAGAGCGGCGGCGCGCGCACCGACGTCGCCGAGCGCCCGGCCGCCACCGAGCCGCCGATGACGAACGCGCAGCGGCGCCTCAAGCTCCGCAAGCAGCTGAACGCGCTCGTGGGCGCCCGCTCGTTCGCCACGAACGAGCCGCACGGCAAGATCCACGCGGCCCTGCGCTCCAAGTGCGGCGGCCCGCCGAGCGCCCAGGCGACCATCGAGCAGCTGGAGGAGCGGATCGCCGCGATCCGCTCCTGGTAGCGCGGACGGCCGGNCCGGGGGGCCCCGCCCGCCTCCTGAGAACGACGCAGGGCCCGAGCGGACAACCGCTCGGGCCCTTGAAGTCTTGATGTGTTCCGGGCTAGTTCTCCGAGGCCATGAGGTCGGTGCCGCGCCACTCGAATTCGGGGTCGGCGGTGAAGTCGATGGCGATCGGCACGAGCTTCTCGGCGAACTGGTTCGCGTGGTGGCCGCAGAAGACGAGGTCGCCGCCTTCGGCCAGGGTCACGCGAAGCTTCGCCGCGGCGCTACACCGATCGCAGCGCTCGCCCGCGATCGGACGTTCCTCCGTCTGGGGCGGGGGCGTCAGGGTGGATGTCATACCAGGTCCTCCGCTGCGTTCGGTCGCTGTGCTTTCAACACAACGTAGGTGTTCTGTCGGCCTGTTGACCGGCTCGTTCCGTTCAACGCCTGCACTGTACTACCCCTTCCCGACATCGACCGACTGAGACTCGGCTCACTCGCCCTTGACGGTCGGGATAGTTGTTCCACACCGTAGCCCACGGAACGGCGATCGACAACCCGGTGCGTTGTTCAGGTACCCACCCGTTCGGGTGATACACACCAGGTCCGGGGCTTGGGGTGATCGCGACTTCGGGTGCCGTGTAAGCCGACAGCGAACGGATCGCCGCTAATCGAGGTAGTCGCGGAGCACCTGCGAGCGGGACGGGTGTCGCAATTTGGACATCGTCTTGGACTCGATCTGGCGGATCCGCTCGCGCGTGACGCCGTAGACCTGACCGATCTCGTCCAGGGTCCGCGGCTGGCCGTCGGTGAGCCCGAAGCGGAGCCGCACGACCCCGGCCTCGCGCTCCGAGAGGGTCTGGAGCACCTGCTGGAGCTGACCCTGGAGGAGCGAGAAGGAGACCGCGTCGACGGCCACGATGGCCTCGGAGTCCTCGATGAAGTCGCCGAGCTGGCTGTCGCCCTCGTCGCCGATGGTCTGGTCGAGGCTGATCGGCTCGCGCGCGTACTGCTGGATCTCCAGGACCTTCTCCGGCGAGATGTCCATCTCCTTGGCGAGCTCGTCCGGGCTGGGCTCGCGGCCCAGGTCCTGGAGCAGCTCGCGCTGGATGCGGCCGAGCTTGTTGATGACCTCGACCATGTGGACCGGTATGCGGATGGTCCGCGCCTGGTCGGCCATGGCCCGGGTGATCGCCTGCCGGATCCACCAGGTGGCGTACGTGGAGAACTTGTAGCCCTTGGTGTAGTCGAACTTCTCGACGGCGCGGATGAGGCCGAGGTTGCCCTCCTGGATCAGGTCCAGGAACGCCATGCCGCGGCCGGTGTAGCGCTTCGCGAGCGAGACGACGAGGCGGAGGTTCGCCTCCAGGAGGTGGTCCTTGGCGCGGTCGCCGTCGCGGACGATCCACTCGAGGTCGCGGCGCATCTGCGTCGGGATCTCCTCGCCGCCCTCCTTGAGGAGCTTGACGCGCTCGACGGCGTACAGGCCGGCCTCGATGCGCTTGGCGAGCTCGACCTCCTGCGCGGCGTTGAGGAGCGGGACCTTGCCGATCTGCTTGAGGTACGCGCGGACCGAGTCGGCCGAGGCCGTCATCTCGGCGTCCTTGCGGGCCTGCTTCAGGGCTTCGGAGTCCTCCTCGTCCCACTCGAAGCCGGACTCCTCGTCGTCGTCCTCGTCGCCGTCCTTCTTGGACTTCCCGCGGGCGGTGGTCTTCTTGGCGGCCTTCTTGCGGGTGGCCTTCTTCGCCGGCGCGGCCGCGGCGGCCTCGGCCAGCGCGTCGTCGTCGGCGGCGGCCGCCGCGGCGAGGTCGGCCTCGTCGGGCTCCTCCTCGCCGGGGACGGCGGCCTTCTTGGCCACGGCCTTCTTCGCCGTCTTCTTCACGGCGGCCTTCTTGACCGCGGTCTTCTTGGCGGCCTTCTTCGCCGGGGCGCCGGACTCGTCGTCCTCGGCGCTCTTCACGGCGGCCTTCTTCACCGCGGCCTTCTTGGCGGCCTTGGCGGTGGTGGTCCGGGACGAGGTGGCGGTGCGGGCGGCCGGCACTCGCTTGCGCGTCGAGGTCGAGCCGTCGACGACCACGGTGACATCGGCCTCGGCGAGTGCGCGGAGGACCTTCTTGCCTTCGGCGGGGGAGGCCGACGCCGACTCCAGAACCTGGGCGACCGTCGCGGACGTCAGCTGCCCGTTGCTCTCTCGGGCCAGAGCGAGCAGCGAGTCGGTCAGGGAATTGACGTCTGTGCCGGTGGGACGTGCGTCAGTCACGAGCAACCTTCCGAGGCAATGGCGGGCACGGCGCAGCCGGGCTCCATAGCGGGTGAGCATTGGATATTGGGTCGGCAGCCCAGGTCGGCACAACGACCGGGCAGGCGTGAATTGTAGCGCCGAAAATCGCCTGCGGCCCGTCCGTGATGCCGTTTCGAGCTGTGTTTCCGCATTTTCAGTGAGCGTCGGGGGTGACGGCGGTCTATTCTACCGTGCAGGTGCCCTCGGGCGCCTCGATGCCGCCGCTCTGCGCGAACGACTGCCGCGCGTCCGACGCGGACCTGACCTCCCGGAAACCGTCTCCCAGCGTGATCGTGATCGGCTGGTCCCACTCGAGGTCGAACCCGTCGCGGCCCTCGTAGAAGTACGCGTACGTGTGAAGCCCGGCGGCGTACTGCTCCGGCCCGTACTGGATCAGCGCCGTCCCGTCGTAGGCCTCCGGGGCGTCGCCCGTCTCGACGACCACGAAGCCGCGGTCCGCCAGCTGCGAGGCCGCCTGGTCGGCGAGGCCGGACTGGTCGGTCCCGTTCAGCACGATCACCTCGATCTCCGAGGGGTCCGGGATCGGCGCCGTCTTGATCTCCACCGCGCCGGGCTCGCAGTCGCTGCTCGCCGACAACTGCGAGTCGTTCCTGATCGCCCAGAGCGTCACCAGGCCCGCGACCAGCGCCAATGCGCACAGCACTACCAAAGCGCGGATACGAGCGATACGCACGGCTTGCCTCCCCGAGTATTCGAACCCCAGCGGTTCGCCTTCCGGCTCTTAGACGAGCCGACGTCCCGCAAACGTTGCCATGGGAAGGCTATCGTGCGCGGGACGTCTCCGTGGGCGAGAGGCGGTACACTCGCAGCCCTCGCCGCGAAAGTGTTTCTCGCCACAATGGGGATGAAAAAGCGAGGGGCTTCGTGTATAGGAATGGACTGCACGCGGTAAGGTACGCCGCCTGCACGGAGGAACCGAGCCGGCCGGGCCCGAGCCGAGCCGCCGTGCCACCCGAGCACGCCGGCGGCACCCCGAGTCCGGTTCCGGTGCCGCAGATGCAACACCAATGGGAGTGGAAAACGATGGCAACCGACTACGACGCCCCCCGCCGGGACAAGGAAGAGACCCCTGGCCCCGACGGCATCGAGGCGCTGGCCAAGGGGCGCACCGACCAGTCCGGGTCGGTCGACGTCGACGAGGCCGAGGTCGCCGAGAACTTCGAGCTGCCCGGCGCCGACCTGGGGGACGAGGAGCTGTCCGTCAAGGTCCTGCCGATGCAGGCCGACGAGTTCCGATGCTCCTCCTGCTTCCTGGTCCACCACCGGAGCCAGTACGCCAAGGAGAAGAACGGGCAGCCGATCTGCAAGGACTGCGCGTAAGCGCGGGAGCGACCCCTCGGACAGCGCACGGCTCGTGGGAGGCCTTCGCGACAGCGGAGCCCCGCGGGCCGTCTCGCTCGTCCGGGTCAGACCCGGCTCTCCGCCAGCAGTGCCCCGCGCAGGCGCTCAGGCGCCCGTGAGGACACGATCCAGTACGGGGTCGGGTCCTCGGGGTCGTCGAGCACGATCCGCACGCCACGGTTGATCCAGGGCCGCTGCACGACGAAGGCGAGCGGGTGCTGCGCGACGCCGAGCGCGTCGGAGTACGCGACGGGCTCCAGGACCTCGACCGAGGCGACCGCCGACATCGGCAGCCGCGCGTCGTCGACGTGCAGCCACCGGCCGTCGGCCTCCTCGACCACCCGGACCGGGAGCCGGCCCAGCCACCAGGCGCCGACCACCGGCACGACCAGGACGGCCGCGCTCGCGGCCAGGCGCCACCAGCGCATGTCGCCCATGTTCGACAGGGCCGCCGCGATGACCGCCAGGGCCGCCACGGCGAGCCAGCCGGCCAGGGGCAGCCGCATGCGCTCGGCGTACCGTTCCCCGTTCCTCATGTCTGAGACCATATCCCCGGCCCCCGGCGACGCGTATCCAGCCGTCGGCCGCCGCGGACCGGCCCACGCCGGCGCGGAGCCGTAGATTTGGCACGTGCGCTCCGCACGCGGGCGCGCGCCCGAGCGAGAGGAACCCGATGACCGCGGAAGTCCCGGTCGCCCTGCGGCGGCTCGACCCCGACCTGCCGGTCCCCGCCTACGCCCACCCGGGCGACGCGGGCGCCGACCTGTACGCCGCCGAAGGGGTCGAACTGGCCCCCGGCCAGCGGGCCCTCGTCGGGACCGGCGTGGCCGTGGCGATCCCCGACGGGCACGTCGGGTACACCAACCCGCGCTCCGGGCTCGCCCACCGGCTCGGCGTGACGATCGTCAACGCCCCCGGCACGATCGACTCCGGCTACCGCGGTGAGATCAAGATCAACCTCGTCAACCTCGATCCCGAGCGGACCGCCGTCATCGAACGCGGCGACCGTGTCGCACAATTGGTAGTCCAACCGGTCGTGCGAGCCCGTTTCACCGAGGTCGACGATCTCGCGCCGACGCAGCGCGGCGCGGACGGCCACGGCTCCACCGGCGGGCACCGCCGACTTGCAGAGGAGAAGAGCGAACGTGTTTAAACGGCGACGGGGGTCCAAGAAGCAGCGCCCCGCTGAGGGCGCGGTCCTCGACTCGCTGGCCGAGAGCGGCGACACCTACGAGCGTGAGGCCACCGAAGGGCCCTACGACGTCGCCGACGCCCCCGAGGACGACATCCGGCGCATCGACCTGGGAGCGATCCGACTCCCCGTCCCCAAGGGCGTGGGCTTCCAGGCGCAGACCGACGCCAAGGGCAACATCAGCCAGGTCCTGCTCACCACCGGCTCCTCCGCGCTCCAGCTCCTCGTGCGCGCCGCCCCGCGCTCCGAGGGCATCTGGCCGGAGATCCGCGAGGAGCTCGCCGGCACGGTCGTCGGGCAGGGCGGCCAGGTCGAGGAGGTCGAGGGCCGCTGGGGCACCGAGCTCATCGCGAAGGTCGCCACCAAGAAGGGCACCAACTCGGTGCGCTTCTGCGGCCTCGACGGCCCCCGCTGGTTCGTGCAGGCGACCTTCCAGGGCCAGCGCGCCCTCGACGAGGACGCCGCCCCCGAACTCGACGAGGCCCTCCGGAACCTCGTCATCGACCGCGGCTCCATCGCCATGCCGGTGCGCGAGGTCCTGCCGCTGAAGCTCCCCCCGAAGATGGCCGAGGAGGCCGCCGCCCGCATCGCGCAGCGCAAGGCCGAGGGCGGCGACGGCAGCCGCGCCATCATCGCCGCCGGCGACACCCCGCGGCCGCAGGTGCGGCGCAAGCCCTCCCCGCGCCCGAAGCGGTAGTGGTCCCCGCGCAGGGGCGCACCGGGCTGCGCGAGTGGCTCAGGCGCCTGGCCGTCCCACAGCAGGAGCTGTTCGCCGCCGAGATCCGGCAGGGCCTCGACGCCGACGCCGTGCCGCTCGGGGACCTCGAGGCCCGGCATCTCGCGGTCGCCGCCGGGCGGCTGCGGTCGGTCGTGCACCGCACCGACGGCCGCTCGCCCTCGGTGGAGGCCGAACTCTACGACGGCACCGGTCAGGTCGCATTGGTCTGGATGGGCCGACGGCGTATCGTGGGCTTGGAGGCCGGGACCAGGCTCGTCGCCCGCGGACGGGTCGCCCAGCTGGGCGACGGACGCCTCGCGATCTACAACCCGACCTACGAGCTGCGCCCCTGAGCGCGGACCGGCCACATCGAACTGGAAGGCCCGCATTGAGCACCGAGACGCCGAGCCGCAAGCCCGACGCCGAGCCCCGCGACGGCGCCGACCCGGACGAACTCCCGCCGTTCACCGAGCAGCTCTCCCAGCAGCTCGGCGGCGTCAAGGGCGTGGTCGAGGCCGCCGTGCCGATCACGCTGTTCGTGGTCCTCAACCCGCTGCTGCCCGACCGCATGGGGCCGCTGAGCGGCCTCCAGTGGGCGATCGTCCTCTCCGCGGCGAGCGCGCTCGGCATCGCCGCGTGGCGCGCGGCCCGCAAGGAGTCGATCCGGCACGCCCTCAACGGCCTGTTCGGCATCGCCCTCGGCGCGTTCCTCGCGTGGCGGTCCACGGACGCGCGCGACTTCTACCTGCCGGGGATCATTCAGGGCTCGATCTACGGGGTCCTGCTCATCGTCTCGGCGCTGGTGCGCCACCCGGTGATCGGCTGGATCTACGCGGTCGTCGCCCAGGGCGGGAAGAAGGAGTGGCGGCAGAACCGGCCGCTGGTCGACATCCTCTCCAAGATCACGATCCTGTGGGGGATCGTCTTCCTCCTCAAGAACGCGGTCCGGATCTGGCTGTACTGGATCGACGCGGACAACGCGCTGGGGATGATGACCCTCTTCGGCGGCTGGCCCGTCACGATCGCGCTGACGGCCTTCACGATCTGGGCGGTGCGCCGCCACATGCGCGCGGTGGGCCAGGAGCCGCCGGAACTGGTCAAGACCGACTGACGAACGGCCCGGGGCTCGCGCCCCGGGCCGCTTCCGTCCGGTCCGCTACGTCGGGAGGCAGTCGAATGCCGGAGCGGTCGACAGCGATCCGTTGACGTTGAACCCGAACTCGATCTGCCCGCCGACGGCTATGGCCTGGTTCCAGGCCGCGGGCCCGGCCATCTCCATGCCGCCCATCGTGGAGTGCTCGGCGCTCCAGATGTTGCTGACCGTCACGCCGGAGCCCGGCCACGTCCAGTGCAGCATCCAGTTGTGGATGGCCTGCGATCCGGTGTTGGCGACCTTGACGCTGACCGTCGCGCCCGAGCCCCAGGAGTTGACCGTGGCCGTCGCGGTGCAGGCGTACCCGGCGGGGGTGCCCGTGGTGGGCTCCTCGGTCGGGTCGTCGGTCGGCTCCTCGGTGGGCTGTTCAGTGGGCTCACCGGTCGGCTCCTGCGGCTGGCCGGAGCCGAACCACACGTCGGAGCAGGAGTAGAACGACTGGTCCTGGTGGCTGGCCTGCCAGATCATGTACACCACGTGGTGCCCGGTCCGGTTCGGCGCGGTGATCGGGATGTCGACGAGGGTGCCGCCGCCGGAGGGCGGGGTCCGGCCGACGCCGGGGTTGATGTCCCCGGTGTCCTTCAGCAGTTCGAGGTCGGCCCAGTCGAGCGCGTCCGTCTGGGCGTTGTACCCCTGCTTGGTGACGTAGATCCGGTAGTAGTCCGCGCCGTGGTTCGCCTGGTCCCAGTTGGTGAACGTGAAGCTGCTGTTCACCTGGGTGGTCTTCCAGGCGCCGGGCGTGTCGAGGGCCGCGTACCGGGTGCCGCCCGTCCTGCCGCCGGAGCAGAGCTGGTTGTCGGGGACGGCGGCCTGGTGGTTGCCGCCGACCTGCTCGCGGTAGAGGCCGTTCCAGTTCCACATGGCGTTGGTGTCGTTCTGCCATGCGGCCCAGCACATCGGGTCCTGGGTCGCCATGGCCGGGTTCTGGAAGTCCGAACCCCACCGCTCCCAGCAGCTGTAGTGCCGCGAGGGCTGTGCGATGGAGGTCCCGTGGCTGGAGGCCGGCTGGACGAACAGGACGGCCGCGGTGCCGGCCGCGACGAGCGCGGCGACGGCGACGAGGGCGGTGCGCAGGCGCCGCCGGCCCGGTCCGGGCGGGTCGGCGCGGTGCATGAGGAGATTGCGGAGTCTGAGCATGTAAGCGCTCCCAAAATATAGGAACATTGAGAACTTTCAATGTAACCGGCTTGAGCTGCGGATGTAAACCCCGGCGGCCATGTTTCTGTCGTCCGACCCGTCGAATTCCCTCCCCGGGCACGGCGNGGGCCCGGGCCCCCCCGCCGTCGGGGTCGAGTCGCTATGAAGGCAGGCAGTCGATCTCGGGCATCGTGCTCAACGATCCGTTCACGTTGAACCCGAAGGAGACCGACCCTCCCGCCGCTATGGTCTGGTTCCACCCCACGGGCGCGGCCATCTGCATGCCGCCCATCGTGGAGTGCGAGGCGTTCCAGATGCTGCTCACCGCCGCGGTCGAGCCGGACGCCCACGCCCAGTGGAGCATCCAGGAGTTGACCGTGCGGGTCCCGGTGTTCGCCACCGTCACGGTGACCGTGGCGCCCGAGCCCCAGCTGTTGACCGACGCGGTGGCGGCGCAGCTCAGGTCGGCCGGCGGGTCCGTCGGGTCGGTGGGGGGATCGGTCGGGTCCGTCGGCGGGTCGGTCGGGTCCGTGGGGTCGGTCGGCGGGTCGGTGGGACCGCCGCCGCCGAACCACACGTCCGAGCAGGAGTAGAAGGCCTGGTCGATGTGGCTGGCCTGCCACACCACGTAGACCACGTGCCGGCCGGTGCGGCCGGGCGCGCTCACGGGGATGTCGATCTCCTCGCCCGGCTCGTAGACCCCGGTGGAGACGACCCGCTCGAGGTCGGCCCAGTCGAGCGAGTCGGTGGTGGCGTCGTAGCCCTGCTTGGAGACGTAGACCCAGTAGTAGTCGCCGCCGTGGACGGCGGTGTCCTCGTAGTGCAGCGTGAAGTTGTTGCTCAGCGGCGTGGTGTGCCAGGCGCCCGCCGCGTCGAGCGAGTTGTACCGGCCGCCCTCGGCCCGCCCGCCGGAGCAGAGCTGGTTGTCGGGGATGCGCGACTCGTGCTGGCCGGCCATGCCCTCCCGCAGGAGGCCGTTCCAGTTCCACATCGTGTTGGGGTTGGCCTGCCAGGCCTGCGCGCACATGGGGTCGGTGTCGCCCATGTCGGGGTTGAGGTGGTCGTCGCCCCACCGCTCCCAGCAGCTGTACTGCCGGGACGGGGGGCTCGTGGCCGTGCCGTGGCCGGCCGCTGGCTGGAGGAAGAAGAACGTCGAGGCTCCCGCGGCGGCGAGGGCGGCGACGAGGACGATGAGCTTTCTGGCTCGATGTCGGGCGGTACGGATCATGGTAGCGCTCCCAATCGGAAGGGGAAAGAAATCGATGTTTATCAATGTAACTTCCCCGGGCCCGCCTGTAAAGTCCGAATGCGACCTTTTGCGAACCGCGCTCAGCGGGTCTTGCCGAGCATCACCGAGCGCGTCGCGTTCTCGGCGTCCTCATGGCACACGAACACCAGCTCGTCGCCGGCCTCGACCGTGTCGTCGGGCGTCGGCGCGATGACCCGCCGGCCCCGGATGATCGCCACCAGCGCCACGTCGTGCGGCAGCGGCACCTCCGCGACCCGGCTCCCCACGTGCGGCGCGTCCAGCGGCAGCGTGATCTCCACCAGGTTCGCCTGCGACTGCCGGAACGTCAGCAGCCGCACCAGGTCGCCGACGCTCACCGCCTCCTCGACGAGCGCGGCCAGCAGCCGCGGCTTCGACACCGAGACGTCGACGCCCCACTCCTCGTTGAACAGCCACTCGTTCTCGGCCCGGTTCACCCGCGCCACCACCCGCGGCACCGCGAACTCCGTCTTCGACAGCAGGCTCACCACCAGGTTCACCTTGTCGTCGCCGGTCGCCGCTACCGCCACGTCGCACGTCTCCAGGTGCGCCTGCCGCAGGTTCTCCAGCTCGCACGCGTCCGCCAGCAGCCACTCGGCCTCCGGCACCCGCTCGGGCCGCATCGAGTCCGGGTCCCGCTCGATGAGCAGCACCTGGTGGCCGTTCCCCACCAGCTCCGACGCGATGGACCGGCCCACGTTCCCGGCCCCGGCGATCGCCACCCGCATCAGGCACCCCCCTGCGGGGCCGCGCCCGCGATCCGCCGGATGCCCGCCTCGTCGCCGTCGCCGACGAGCATGAACACCTGGTCGCCGTCCTGCAGCACCGTCGACGCCGTCGGCAGCGTCGCCCGCCCGAACCGGTTGATGTACGCCACCCGGTGGCCCGTCGCCTGCTCCAGCACCGCCAGCGCCGTCCCGTACCAGGCCTCGTCGCACACGACCTCGACCATCGACAGCGTCGCCGTCGGGTCCCGCCACAGCGGGTCCTGGCCCTCCGGCAGCAGGTGCCGCAGCAGCCGGTCGGCCGTCCACCGCACCGTCGCCACCGTCGGGATGCCCAGCCGCTCGTACACCGTCGCGCGCTGCGGGTCGTAGATCCGCGCGATCACCTTCGGCACGCCGAAGTTCTCGCGCGCCACCCGCGCCGCGATGATGTTCGAGTTGTCGCCCGAGGACACCGACACGAACGCGTCCGCGCGCCCGATCCCGGCCTTCGCCAGGACCTCCCGGTCGAACCCGACGCCGCGCACGGTCGTCTCGTCGAAGTCGGGGCCCAGGCGGCGGAACGCCTTCGGGTTCTGGTCGATGATCCCGACCGTGTGCCCGCGCTCCACGAGGCTCCGCGCCAGGGACGAGCCCACGCGCCCGCACCCCATGATCACCACGTGCACCGGCACCACCCCTCGATCTGACGTGCTGTGACCTTACCGCGCGGGCCCCCGCCGCCGCCCGGGACGCTTCCACTCCGGAATCCGCCGGAAAAATCCGGCGAAGAGGTGCATCGAACGGCGCCCCAAAGCGTCTAGACAGTGGACCCGCTCACCACAAAGGAGTTCCACATGGAACGTCGCCCGTCCCTGTCCCGCCGCGCCCTCATCGGCGGCGTCGCCGCCGGGGCCGTCGCCGCCGCGGCGGTCGCCTCGCCGGCCGCCGCCAAGGGCCGCAAGCCGAAGAAGCTCGTCCCCGGCGACCTCGTCGTCGTCCCCGCCCCCGGCGGCCCCAGCACGGCCGCCGCGGTCGGGCGCGGCATCGCGATCCTGGAGGGCTGGGGCCTGCGGGTCGAGCTCACCGAGCACGCGCTCGACACGTTCGGCTACCTGTCCGCCCCCGACGCCGACCGGCTCGCGGACCTCAACTACGCGCTGGCGCACCCGGAGGCGAAGGCGCTCATGACCGTGCGCGGCGGCTACGGGACCACCCGGATCATCGACGACGCCGACGTCGACGCCCTGAAGGACCACCCGAAGATCGTCATCGGGTACTCCGACATCACGGCGCTGCACTTCGCGGTCGCCGAGCAGACCGGCCTGCCGTCGCTGCACTCGCCGATGATGGCGTGGTCCTCGAACAACACCGCCGCGACCGCCGAGTCCCTGCGCAAGGCGATCATGACGGCCGACCCGGTGGTCCTGGAGCGGGACCCGGCCGAGCCGACCTCGGCCGTGGAGGTCGCCGGGACGGCCTCCGGGAAGCTCCTGGGCGGGAACCTCTCGCTCATGGCCGCCGAACCGGACCGGTCGAACTGGCCGGACATGGAGGGCGCGATCCTCCTCATCGAGGAGGTCGAGGAGGCCCGCTACCGCGTCGACAACATGCTGACGCGGATCATCCGGGCGGGCCACTTCGACGACCTCGCCGGCATCGCGGTGGGCCAGTTCGTGCCCCATCCGCTCGACGAGTACAAGCCGGGCGAGTGGACGATGAACGAGGTCATCATGGACAAGCTCGGCGGCCTCGGCGTGCCGGTCCTGGGCGGCCTCAAGGTCGGCCACGACCTCGACCCGCGGGTGGTCCCGCTCGGCACCGAGGCCGTGCTCGACACGGCCGCGGGCACTCTGACGGTGGAGGCCGCGGTCCGCAACTGAGACCGGCTGAGGGGGGCTCGGACGGCTCCCCGGTCCCGACCGCCGGGGCCGCGGGGAAACTCGCGGCCCCGGCGCGGGCCGGCGGACGCTACGCTACGGCCGTGACAAGGTCGTGGGCAGTCCTCAAGCGGCTGCTGGTGGGCGAGCCGTTCGCCTCCGGGCGCGGGTCCTCCCTGGTGCTCTCGAAGCGGTACGCGATCCCGCTCCTCGCGGTCAACCCCATCTCGTCGATCGCGTACGCGCCCGAGCAGGTGTTCCTCGTGCTCGGCCTCGCCGGGACGGCCGCGTACGCCTACTCGCCGTGGACCGGCCTCGCCGTCGCGGCGGTCATGTGCGCCGTCATCGCGTCCTACCGGTACACCGTGCAGGCCTACCCGGGCGGCGGCGGCGACTACCGGGTGGTCGCCGCGAACTTCGGGCCCGGCGCGGGCCGCCTCGCCGCGGCCGCGCTCGTCCTCGACTACATCCTCACCGTCGCCGTCTCGGTCGCCGCCGCCGTCGCGGCCCTCGACGCGCTCATGCCCGCGCTGCACCCGTGGCGCGAGTGGATCGCGGCCGCCGCGATCGCGATCCTCGCCGCGTTCAACCTCCGCGGCCTGCGCGTCTCCGGCCGCGTCGCCGCCGGCGTCACGATCGCGTTCGTCGCCGGGATCGCCGCGATCGTCCTCACCGGCCTCGTCCGCCTCGCCGCGGGCGAGGACCTCACCGCCGCCTCCGCGTCCCACGAGACCGCCGAAGACCAGCGCGAGTGGACGTCCGCGGCCCTGTTCCTGCTGTGCGCCAGGGCGTTCGCGGCCGGATCGGTCGCCGTCACCGGCGTCGAGACGTTCACGACCCGGGTGCGGTTCTTCCGGCCCCCGCGCGGCCGCAACGCCGCCGCCGCGATCACCGCCGTCGGCGCGGCCACCGTCGCCCTGTTCACCGGCATCGTCGTCCTCGCGTTCCTCGTCGGCGCGCAGACCGCCCCCGCGGGCCACGGCGCCCTCCAGTACCCGCTCGTCGCGCAGCTCGCCGACACCGTCTTCGGCGGCTCGCCCGCCGCCCGGTGGCCGGTCCTGCTCGCCACCGCCGGGGTCCTGCTCCTGGCCGCCAACACCGCGTTCGTCGGGTTCCCGCAGCTCGCCTCCGTCTTCGCCGAGGACTCCCTGCTGCCGCGCCAGCTCCACAAGCGCGGCGACCGGCTCGTCTACTCCAACGGCATCCTCATCCTCGCCGTCGCGGCCGCCCTCCTCGTGGTCCTCTCCGGCGGCGGCGCGTACGAGCTCATCGGCCTGTACGTCGTCGGCGTGTTCCTCTCCATGGTCCTGTCGCACGCGGCGATGACCCGGCACTGGCGGCGCGTCCTCGACGTCGAGCGCGACCCCGGCCGGCGCGCCCGCGCCCGCCGGGCCCGCGCCACCGCCGCCGCCGCGGTCCTCGCCTGCGCGGTCGTCCTCGCCATCGTCGCGTTCACCGTGTTCCGGCGCGGCGGCTGGATCGCGATCCTCATCATCGGCGGCTGCTACCTGCTCATGCGCGCCATCGCCACGCACTACGCGGCCGTGCGCGACGAGATCGAGCTGCCCCGCGGCAAACCCCAGCTGCCCTCCCGCAGCCACGCGATCGTCCTCGCCTCCAGCGTCAACCTCCCGCTCATGCGGATGCTCTCCTACGCCAAGGCCACCCGGCCCGACACCATCACCGCCCTCACCGTGAACGTCGACGCGGCCGCCTCCCGCCGCCTCGTCGCCGAATGGGACCGCCGCCGCATCGGCGTGCCGCTGACCGTCCTCGACTCGCCGTACCGCGAGATCACCGGCCCGATCGCCGAGTACGTCAAGGCCCGCCGCCGCGACGCCCCGCGCGACGTCGTCACCGTCTACCTCCCCGAGTACGTCGTCGGCCTCCGCCCCCAGAAGGGCCGCCTCTCGCGCGGGTACTTCAACTGGTCGACCAGCCTGCTGCACAACCAGACCACCAAGGCCCTGCGCCGCCAGCTCAAGTACGAGCCCGGCGTCATGGTCTGCACCGTCCCCTGGATCCTCGGTGACGGCACCGAGCCCCCGCCGCTGCGCCGCGTCGCCAGATAGCCCGTCCCGTATCCTGGCGTGCGGCCCGCTGCGCCCAGCGCGCCGCAGCTCGGGGAGAGGGAATCGATGATCGTCACCGTCGGAGACGTCGCGGCCGGAGGCCACTGCGTGGCCCGAGTCGACGGCGAGGTGTACTTCGTGCGCCACGCCCTGCCCGGTGAACGAGTCCGCATCGAGATCACCGACCGCAAGAAGCGCTTCGCGTTCGCCGACGCGGTCGAGGTCCTCGAGGCCTCGCCCGACCGCGTCGAGCCCCCGTGCCCGTGGGCCGGCCCCGGCAAGTGCGGCGGCTGCGACTTCCAGCACGCCACCCCCGAGGCCCAACGCCGCCTCAAGGCCAAGGTCCTGTACGACCAGCTCACCCGCATCGGCGGCATCGACCCCGCGCTCCTGGAGGGCGTCGAGGTCGAGGCCCTCCCGTGGGACGACGGCGCCCTCGCCTGGCGCACCCGCATGCAGTACGCCGTCGACGAGGCCGGGCGGCCCGGCCTCCGCCGGCACAAGTCCCACGATCTCGTGCACATCGACTGGTGCCGCATCGCCACCGAGCGCATCCGCGAGGCCGACGTCCTCACCGCCCGCTGGGACGGCATGGGCGCCGTCGGGGTCGTCGACGCCGACGACGACGAGCTCGCCGTCTACACCCAGCTGCGCCGCACCGCCCGCCCCCACCACAAGAGCGGGCCCAAACTCGTCCACCAGACCGTCGCCGACACGCAGTACGAGATCGGCTTCGACGCGTTCTGGCAGGTCCACCCGGCCGCCGCCCCCACCTTCCTCGCCACCGCGCTCGAACTCCTCGCCCCGCGGGAGGGCGAGTCCGCCTGGGACCTCTACGCCGGCGCCGGACTCTTCGCCACCGGCCTCGCCGCCGCCGTCGGCGACACCGGCCGCGTCGTCGCCGTCGAGAACGCCCCCGCCTCCCGCACCGCCGCGAACCTCGCCGCGTTCAAGAACGCCGGCGCCATCGAGGGCGACGTCGCCGCGATCGTCCCCGACCTCGGCTCCGTCGACCTCGTCGTCCTCGACCCGCCCCGCAGCGGCGCCGGGGCCGAGGTCGTCGTCGCGCTCGGCGAAGCCCGCCCCCGCGCGATCTGCTACGTCGCCTGCGACGCCGGCGCGCTGGCCCGCGACGCGAGCGACCTCGCGATCGAGGGCTACGCGCTCACCCGGCTCCGCGCGTTCGACGCGTTCCCGATGACCCAGCACTTCGAGACGGTCGCCCTGTTCGAACCGGTCGACTGACGGGGGCGTCGGCCCCGTGGGGTAGCCTGTCGCCTCTACAGACCGCACTCCTCGGAGCCGATCGATGACCAACTCTCCCTACACGTCCGGGCCCGCGCCCGACCCGAACCGGCCGCCCCAGGGCGGGCCGTCGTTCCAGTACCGGCCGCAGGACCCCGGCGACGTCCAGTACGGACAGCCCGCGGGCCCGGTGCTGCCGCCGCCGCCCACCTGGGGCCAGCGCTGGGGCGTCCTCCCGAAGGACGACCGCCCCCGCCAGGTCACGGTGATGCTCCAAGCCCTGTGGCTCCACCTGGCCGCGACCCTGGTCGCGACCCTGCTCGGGCTCACCGGCGTGGCCGCCCTCAGCGTCGTCTTCGGACTGCTCGCCGCCGCCGTCAACCTGGTGCTGATCTGGGCCGTGGCGCGGGAGCAGCTGGGCCGCTTCGGTTCCGAGGACCCGAAGCTCCCGCTCTACATCGGACTCGGAGTGCTGGCCGTGGCCGCGCTCTACCGCTGCTTCAGCGTCTTCACCCTGGTGCCCGCGCTCCTTCAGCTCGCCGCGGTGCTGCTCGTCCTCGTGCTCGCCTTCACCCGGCCCGTGCGCGCCTGGCTCCAGGAGCGTCCCGGTAACCGTCCCAAGCAGTCCCAGGAGCCCGCCGCCGGCGCGCCGCTGGCCCCGCAGGCGCCCCCGCCGCAATGGCGCGACCCCGCCGGCCCCGGCGCCCAGAGCCCGTACGGCTACCAGCCGCCGGCCCAGCCCGGCCCGCCCGCGAACGGCCCCGCCGCCTCGAACGGCTGGCCGCAGCCGCCCCGGTAGCGCGAGCAGCCGCCGAGGCGAAGCGAACGGGACCGGCCGCGAGAGCGGTCCGGTCCCGATGCTGTTTCAGACGGCGGTCGTGTTGGAGCCCTTGCGGAGTCCGGAGAGCAAATGAGCGGCGACCGGAGTGCGAACTCCGGTCCGCCCGCTGCGGTCAGTCGCAGCCGCAGGGGCAGCAGTCGCACTCGCAGCAGTCGCAGCCGTCCCGGCAGCAGCCCGAGCGGCGGCGGCGGGACCACGGCCCCTCGTAGTGGTCCCGGCAGCACATCTGGCAGGTGCAGCACAGGACCGTGAACGCGCACAGCCCCGAGAAGAACCCGCGCGGCTCCGGCCGGTAGCGGTCGTGGTCGTAGTGGTCTCGCGAGCGACGGCGCTCCCGATACTCGCGGTACTCGCGCCGGTCCGCGCGCGGCCAGGTGGCGCAGGTCGAGCCGAAGGTCTTGGCGACCGCGTGGTGCGCGTAGCGGTCGAGCAGCAGGGCGGTCATGGTCCGGTCGAGCAGCGCCGCCGATTCGAGCGCGGTCCGCAGGCCGTCGAGCGCCCCGCGCACCAGCGGCATCGCGCCCTCGACACCGGTGCCGGTGGCCGCCAGCGGATTCCAGGCACCGCGCGCGGCGTCCTCGTCGAAGTCCTCGGCCGCGTCGAGCAGGTGCGCCAGGCGGCCGAAGGCCGCCCCGGCGGTCCGGAACGCCTCGGCGTTCTCGGGCCGACCGCCGAGGACCGCGGCGTGCGCGAACAGCGCGGCGGTGGCCGCCTCCGTCGGCGCGGTGACCTCGGTGAGCGCGGTGCCCGGACCGCAGTCCGCCTCGACCGCGCGCTGGCCCGCGACGGCGGCGAGGAGCGGGTCCACGTCGAGCCCGATCGATTCCCCGAGCCCGATCGCCTTGGCGCGCAGCCGGTCAGAGGTCATACCGGCGAGACCGCGAGCGCCGCGCCGGGCGGCGAACCCGTCGCCGTCGTCCACGTGGTCGCGGATCTTCGCCGAGGCGAGGAGCAGTGACGCGGTCGCGGCGAGCTTCGGACCGGCGCCGGCGGCGACGGTCTGGCGCCGCATCCCGCGCAGGGCGCACGGCCCGGCGTGGCGGGAGTCCGCCTCGTCGCCGATCTGGGCCTCCACGAGGACCGAGAGGGCGAGCGCGTCGTAGTTGGTGGTGAGCCGGGCGAGCTGCCCGGCGTCGTCGCGCAGTTCGAGGCACAGGCCGCAGAAGTGCCCCATCCAGCGGGGCTTGAGGTCGTCGGGGGTGCGGGACGGGCAGGGGGCGAGCATGCCGAACAACGGGTCTCCTAGCTCGTCGGCAGCGCACCGACGAGTCGGCGGCTGAAGGCGGGTCCTGCCCGGGGATGCTACCGGTCGCCACTGAGGCGAGGGGTACACGTGTCTCCTGGAGGGCACCGAAGCCGTTGCGGCGCTGTGGAACGCTCTGCCGTCTCCTCTCGCCTCGCCTCGCTCCGCCTGTGCCCGCTCCGCTTCGCAGCGCCCGGCCTCGACCCGCCTCGCTGCACCCGGCTTCGCTTGGCCCAGCCGCGCTTGGCCCGGCCCAGCTTGGCCCGGCCGCGCTCGGCCCCGCTGTACCCGGCCCCGCTCGGTCCCGCCCCGCAGCTCCGCGGGCGTGCCCCTCCGCCTTCCGCCGGGTCGTTCACGCCGAGGGTCGCTCACGTAACTTCCCTCGATCGGGCGACTTCGGCGGCGCGGGGGCGGGTTCTTGTCGGACCCGAGGGGGAGGATCGGGGCCTATCCTCTTCCCCGGGCGGGTGGGGGTTAGGGATGGACGTCCCCACCCACCCACCCCCGCACGCGACGGTCAGCCGAGCGGCTTGAGGTCGTCCGGCATCTCATCCCAGGTCAGGCGCACGTGCGCGAGCGTCCCGAAGCCGAGGGTGTCGAAGCCGCCGGAGGTCGTGCCGTAGTCGCCCCCGCCGCCCTCGGGGCTGTTGGCGCCGCACAGGTCCGCCACGTTCGGCATCGCGAAGCCCCTGCGCGAGGTGTAGTGGTGGAACACCATCTCCCACACCGGGCGCGCCTGCCCGCGGCCGCCCGAACCCATCACCGTCTGCTCGCGGTACGCGCAGTCCTGGCCCGTGCCCCAGCTGTACAGCGTGAACGGCAGGTCGTCGTGCCCGAGGTTGTAGCGCGCCACGTACTCCGCGGCCTTCGCGAACGCGTTCCCGTTCGCCCCGTACAGGTCGATGCCCTGATTCCAGGCCATCTCCATGAACGACGCCATGAGCCCGATCCCCATGATCGAGTGCCCCTGGTCGCGCCCGGACTCCTGCCACTGCGCCAGCCCGCCGGCGTACACGAACGGGATCGCGTTCCCGATCGAGCCGTTGCCCTCGCCGTTCCAGAAATAGTCGATCGCCTCGTCGCGAACGCCGTCGTCGTCGCAGATGATCCCGATCGCGAGCTTGGAGGCCATGTTGCACAGGTCCCAGTTCGCCCAGTAGTTCGTGATGCACGCGTCGTTGTGGCCGGTCAGGAACGCATCGTTCATCGGCAGGAACACGCTCGTCATCATGTCCTGGAACGCGCCGAGGTCGAACCCGCTCTGGCCGCGCACGATGTCGGCCGCCGCGCAGAACTGGTACCCGTAGATGCCCGCGGCCAGGAACCGGTCGGCGTTGCCGCCCACGGTCGTCAGCGTGTTCGACCACGCGTTGAGGATCGCGATCGCCTTGTCCCGGTGCGCCGTCGTGCCGGCGACCCGCCAGCGGAGCGCGTTCTTGTACGCGGCGTGGATGTCGTTGTACAGCTGCGGGTAGTTCTGGCCGTCGCCGCCGCGGATGATCGTCGCGGTGGGCCGGGCCGTCCAGGTGGACTGGGCGCGGGAGTTCGCGATGAGCTTGCTCCACCCCGAGAACCACGGCTCCAGGCCCGCGTTCACCTTGGCGCGCATGCGGTCGAAGTCGGCCTGGGTGTGGAGCATGCCGGGGTGGACGGCGAGGGCGCCGACCTCTTCGGCGGCGGGCTCCTGCGCGGCGGCGAGGCCGAGGCCGCCGGCTCCGGCGACCGCCAGGCCGCCCGTGGCGACCGCGCCCTGGAAGAGGCGGCGCCGCTTGAGCTGCGGACCGGGGGCCTCGCGGCCCCGGTCAGGGGATGTGGACGTGTCGTGGTCGTCGATCGACATGGTGCTCCAATGCGCCATGCGGTGCGCGATGCCGGGGAATGCCACCGCCAACCTGCGGCGATCGGCCCGGAGACCGATTGCCACGTCACATAATAACTGATCCATCAACATATTTCAATGCAAATGCACGGATCCCGACGCATCGCATCCGAGGTTCGGTGCGGGACCGGGGATCGGCCGGTCCCGCACCGGGGGCCGCCTCCTGCGGGGAAGGCGGCGGGCTCATGCAGGGCCTAGGCCACCAGGTCCGTGAACGCGTTGTCCGCGAGCCAGGCCGTGACGCCGGCCTGGACGTCGCCGCCGTGCTCGGAGAACACCAGGTTCTCCAGGCTCGCCAGCTGCTCGTCGCTCATGGCGAAGGTCCCCAGGGCCTCGGCGACGTCGGCGAACTCCTCGCTGAACCCGGTGCGCGCCAAAACGTTGATCGTCTCGGCCTCGCCCAGGGTCGCCTCGGGGTCCGCGAGGTTCTTCAGGTCGTACTTCGCGTACGCCCAGTGCGGCTGCCACAGCGTGACCACGATCGGCTCCTCGGCGGCGATCGCCGAGTCGAGCTCGGTGAGCATCGCCGTGGTCGAGGAGGTCTCCAGTGTCAGGTCGCTGATGCCGTACGTCGGGATCGCGCTGTGCTGCACCGCCTCGGTGAGTCCGGCGCTGGCCTCGATGCCGACGATGCGGCCGCCGAAGAGCTCGGCGTTCGCGTTCAGGTCGGCCAGCGAATCCACATCCACATAGGTCGGCACGGCGACGGTGAGCGCGGCGTTCTCGTTCCAGGTCCCGAGCTGCTCCAGCCGGTCCCCGTACGTGTCCATGTAGGTCTGGTGCGTGATCGGGAGCCATCCGTCGAGGAACACGTCGAGGTCGCCCGAGGACAGGCCCTCGAACAGCGGCCCGACCTCGGTGAACTCCTGCGCGGTCACGGTGTACCCCGACGCTTCGAGGGCCTGGCGCCACAGCTCGGTGGCGACGACGGCCTCGTCCCAGTTGATGTAGCCGATGACGATCTCGCCCTCGCCCTCGGGCAGGCCGAAGTCGACGCCCTCGGCCGCGGCGTCGCCGGGTTCCTGCTCGACCGAGCAGCCGGCCAGGGCGATCGAGGCGGTCGCGCCGGTGGCGAAGGCGCCCTTCATGATCGAACGTCGTTGCATGTCTCCTGCTTTCCGGCGCGCGCGAGCACGCGCGCCCTGTTCGGGGGCGTTCGGGGGTCTAGCGGGCGAGCTTCGCGGCCCGGGCGACGGGGGTGCGGACGGACAGGCCCTGCGTGACGCGGTCCAGGAGGATCGCGAGCAGGACCACGGCGAGGCCGGCGTTGAACCCGGCGGCGATGTCGAGGCGGCCCAGGGACCCGGAGATGACCGCGCCGAGCCCGCCGCCGCCGACCAGGCCCGCGATGACCACCATGGACAGTGCGAGCATGATGACCTGGTTGAGCCCGGCCATGATCGTCGGCAGCGCGAGCGGCAGCTTGATCCGCGCCAGGATGCGGGCGGGGGAGGCGCCGAACGCCTGCCCGGCCTCGACGACCTCGCCGTCGACCTGGCGCAGGCCCAGTTCGGTGAGGCGCACGCCCGGCGGCATCGCGAAGATGATGGTGGCGATGATGCCCGGCACCACGCCCACGCTGAAGAGCATCACCACGGGGATGAGGTACACGAACGCCGGCAGCGTCTGCATGAAGTCCAGGACCGGCCGCGCGACGGCCGAGAACGCGCGGCTCTCGGCGGCGGCGATCCCCAGGGGGATGGCCAGGACGATCGCGATCGCGGCCGCCACCAGGACCATCGACAGGGTCTGCATCGTCTGCTCCCAGTACGGGGTCCACGCGACGACGAACATGCCGACGCCGATCCCGACGCCGAGCTTCCAGCCCCGCGCGGCCCAGGCGGCCGCGGCGAACAGCAGGACCATGACCCCCGAAGGGAGCCAGAGGAGTCCGTCGGCGAGGTGCAGGTACAGGAACTCCAGGCCGGCGTCGACGGCGTCGAACCCGGCGGCCCACGCGTCGCGGGCCCAGCGGATGAACGTCTCCATCCAGTCGCCGAACGGCATGTCGGGCAGGGGCTTCCAGATGTAGGTCCAGAACCAGTCGCGGAGGTACTCGATCATGCGGGCTGGGCCTCCTGCTCGGCGCGCGCGGCGCCGTCCGAATCGGGTGTGCGGTCGTCGGGGGCGCGGCCGGACCGCGGTGCGCCGTCGTCCTCGGGCCCGCTCTCCGGCGCCAGCGACTTGATGATGGACCGGGGCGTGACCACGCCGAGCGGGTCGGCGTTGTCGTCGACGACCAGCAGGGGCGCCTTGGAGCTCAGGACCGGCTCGTACAGCTCGTTCACGGGCACGTCGGACTCGACCTGCGGGAAGGCGCTGGTGTCGCGGGTGCCGCACGGCTCCATGACGGCCTCGGCGGTGAGGACGCGGGTGCGGTCGACGTCGGCGGTGAACTCGGCGACGTAGTCGTCGGCCGGGTGCAGCAGGATCTCCTCGGCGGTGCCCAGCTGCTTGACCCGGCCGTCGCAGATGGCGATCCGGTCGCCGATCCGCATGGCCTCGTTGAGGTCATGGGTGATGAACACGATGGTCTTGCCGAGCTTCGCCTGGAGTTCGAGGAGCTGGTCCTGCATCTCCTGGCGGATGAGCGGGTCGAGGGCGCTGAACGCCTCGTCCATGAGCAGGATCTCGGTGTCGGCGGCGAGCGCCCGGGCCAGGCCCACGCGCTGCTTCATGCCGCCCGAGAGCTGCGCGGGCAGCTTGTCCTCGTGGCCGGCGAGGCCGACGAGCTCGACGGCCTCCCTCGCGCGCTCCAGCCGCTCGGCCTTGCCGAGGCCCTTGATCTCCAGGCCGAACGCCACGTTCTCGACGACGGTCCGGTGGGGGAGGAGCGCGAAGTGCTGGAAGACCATGGAGATCTTCTCGCGGCGCAGGCGGCGCATCTCGCGGGCGGAGAGCGAGCCGAGCTCCACACCGCCGATCCGGATGGTGCCGGACGTGGGCTTGATGAGGCCGTTGAGCATTCGGATCAGGGTCGACTTGCCCGATCCCGACAGGCCCATGACCACGAAGGTCTCGCCGGGCTCGATGGCCCAGTCGTGGTCGATGACGGCGGCGGTCACGTGCTTGAGCTCGTCGCGGGGGACTCCGGCCTCGAGCTGGGCGACGGCGCCTCTGGCGCCTTTGCCGAAGACCTTGTACAGGGACTCCACTTCGATCGCTGGCATTGCTTCCTTTCACGTCCCGGCCTGGGGGAGTGCTCTCGCGGCGGGGACGGCGCGGAGCGGCCGGGCTTGGGCGTCTCGGGGCGGCAACCCTGGAAACAGTAGTCAACACCAGTGCTTTTTCAACCCGAACAGCGCGTGAGAAGGTATACACGACCCGTTGCGGCGCAATGTTTCCGCAGGTAAGGGACGTGAAATGCGATCACAGATTGTCGTCGGTTGTATTGTCTACAAACTGACATTCGACAGAGTCGAGATCGCGCGGAGACCACTCCGATGCGGTTCCGTGACCGTCTGGTCGCCTACAGCCGCGAGGCCTTCGCGCGCTCGGTCATCCCCGCCAGGTCCGCGTCGCTCAGCCCCAGCGCCCGCGCCTTCTCGTACTCCCCGGCGATGTTCGTCCCCATCCGCATCGGCGAGTCGGTCCCCAGCACCACCGCGATCCCCGCCTCCAGGAACAGCGGCAGCGGGTGCGCCTCCAGGGTCGGCACCATGCCCAGGACCACCGAGGACGTCAGGCACACCTCGACGGTCACGCCGCGCTCGGCCAGGAGCCGCATGATCCCCGGGTCGGTCGCCGCGCCCACGGCGTGGCCGATCCGCCCGATCTGCTCGATCTCCGCCAGCGAAGCCAGGTTCGAGGCGTTGAACGCCCCCGCCGGCACCGTCACGCCCAGGCCCGCCGCACCCGCGGCCTCGGCCACCACCCGGCCCCGCGACCAGTCCGCCTCCGCGGCGTACGGCACGTAGATGATCTCGACCCCGGCCAGGCCCGCCGCCGACGCGTCGGCGAACGCGTCGCACAGCTCCCGCAGCATCGGGTCCCACAGGTTCATGCTCAGCACCGCGCCCGCGTCGAACTCCGGGTAGTCCTCGGCCACCCGCGCCCGCGCCGCCTCGAACCGCTCCATGAACTGCGGGTACACCACCGACTCCTGCGGCAGCCGCAGCTCCGTGTACACCGCTCCGCCGCGCGCGGCGGCCGCCAGCGCGTCGACGAGGATGCCCTCGTAGACCTCCGGGTCGACCACGTCGAGGTCGAACCGAGGCACCGCCGACATCCGCTGGAGCCGGGCCAGGCCCGGGGCCACGCCCTTGACGCTGTCGCGGCGGTCGCCCCAGTCCACCGGCGAGGAGCTCAACACCTGATCGAGGCGCGCCGGCCATTCCGTGTTCTGGTGCAGGTCGATGAGGTCCATGTCGGCATGATCACATTTCGATCACGAAGGAGCCGGTCTTTCGGACGGCGTGTCCCTTTCGAGGACTGACTGCTTTCCGACACTGCGCCTGGCCGTCCCCCCAACGGATGAAATTCCGGCCGACCGCCTGATCACGGCCTCCCCGCCCTCATGAGACACGTCCCAGCCGCACTCGCGGAGGTTTCGTCCACCCGGTGTCACGGATAGACTTCCGCGTTATGAACCCGCACGACGAACCCGTGATCGGCCCGCTGCTGTCGGGCATCGGCCGGCTGGCCGACTTCAAGTCGCTGGACGAGTCCGACCTGCCGGAGCTGGCCGAGGAACTCCGCGGATTCCTCGTCGACGCGGTCGCCCGGACCGGCGGCCACATCGGCCCCAACCTCGGCGTCGTCGAGCTGACCATGGCGATCCACCGGGTCTTCGACTCCCCGCACGACCAGGTCGTGTTCGACACCGGGCACCAGTCGTACGTCCACAAGGCCCTCACGGGGCGCGCCGACCGGTTCGTCGGCCTGCGCAGCCGCGGCGGCCTCACCGGCTACCCGAGCCAGGCCGAGTCGCCCCACGACCTCGTGGAGAACTCGCACGCCTCGACCGCGCTCTCGTACGCCGACGGCCTCGCCAAGGCCCACGCGCTCTCCGGCTCCGACCGGCACGTCGTCGCCCTCGTCGGCGACGGCGCGCTCACCGGCGGCATGTGCTGGGAGGCCCTGAACAACATCGCGGCCCGCGACGACCTCAAGCTCGTCATCGTCGTCAACGACAACGGCCGCTCGTACGCGCCCACCGTCGGCGGCCTGGCCAAACGCCTCTCCGCGCTGCGCCTCAACCCCGGCTACGAGCCGGCGCTGCGCAAGATCCAGGAGCTCGTCGAGCGCATCCCGGTGTTCGGCCGCGCCGCGTACGCGGGCCTCCACGCCGCCAAGACCGGCCTCAAGGACGCCCTCGCCCCGCAGGGCATGTTCTCCGACCTCGGCATCAAGTACGTCGGTCCGGTCGACGGCCACGACCTCACCGAGCTGACCCTCGCCCTGGAGCGCGCCAAGGGCTTCGGCGGGCCCGTCATCGTCCACGCCCTCACCGAGAAGGGCCGCGGCTGGGCCCCCGCCCGCGCCGACGAGGCCGAGCAGATGCACTCCCCGCCCGCGTTCGACCCGATCACCGGCGAGTCCACCGGCTCCTCCAAGCGCCGCTGGACCGGCGTGTTCGCCGACGAGCTGGTGGCCCAGGCGAACCTGCGGCCCGAGGTCGTCGCGATCACCGCCGCCATGCCCGGCCCGACGGGCGTCGACAAGCTCATGAAGCGCCACCCCGAGCGGGTCTTCGACGTCGGCATCGCCGAGCAGCACGCCGTCACCTCGGCCGCGGGCCTCGCCATGAACGGCATGCACCCGGTCGTGGCCGTCTACTCCACCTTCATGAACCGCGCGTTCGACCAGACCGTCCTCGACGTCGCCATGCACAGGCTGCCGGTCACGTTCGTCCTTGACCGCGCCGGGATCACCGGCCCCGACGGGCCGAGCCACTACGGCATCTGGGACACCTCGATCTTCCGGGTAGTGCCGGGCCTGCGGATCGCCGCCCCGCGCGACGCCGCGAGCCTGCGCGAGGAGTTCGCCGAGGCCCTCACGGTCGACGACGCCCCCACCATGGTGCGCTTCCCGACCGGCGCGGTTCCCGAGGCCGACATCCCGGCCGTCGAGGTCCACGAAGGACTCGACGTGCTCGTCAAGCACGAGGACGACGAGCTCCTGCTGGTCTCCTGCGGCTCCCTCGCCGGCATCGCCGTCGAGGCCGCGGCCCTCCTCGCGGAGCAGGGCATCCGGGCCACCGTGGTCGACCCGCGCTGGATCTCCCCGGTCCCCGACGCGCTCGTCAAGCTCACGGGCCAGTACCCGCTCGTGGCGACGCTCGAGGACGGCATCCGCACCGGCGGCTTCGGCGACGCGCTGGCCCAGGCCCTGCGCGACTCCGGCGACGAGGTCCCGCTCGTGGACTTCGCCGTCGAGCGCGGCTGGCACCAGCACGGCACCCGCGACCAGCTCCTCGCCGACCTCGGCCTCACCCCGGAGGCGATCGCAGAGCGCCTCGCCGCCGAGGTCCACCGCCGCGGCGAGGACGACGGGCACCACCACCACTGATCCGAGGTACGCCGCGGCCCGCGCCGAACAGGTGCGGAGCGGTCGGCGTGACGCGGTGCCGGTTCAGGCGCGCCGCGCCTGACGCGGTTCTTGTCCATGTGCGCCGCGCCTGACGTGGTGCCGGTCCACGTGCACCGCGCCTGACTTGGTTCTGGTTCACGTGCGCCGCGGCGCCGTGTCACGTGTGACACGTGATGTACTACCGCGCCTTGGAGCAGCCCGGGAACGACAGCGGCGCGGCGGACCTGTTGGGTCCGCCGCGCCCGGTGCTATCCGTTAAGACGCCGTCCGGCGCCGATCGGTTGCACCGTCACCGCATCGCTTTCAGGCCGCTCCTGATCCGGGCGAGATCCCGGCGGCGCTTCTCGAACGTGGCGCCCGCCCCGATGAGGATGACGCCGCCGATCGCCGGCGGGATCCACACCGGGATGTAGTGCCACACCAGCGCCAGCTCGTTGACCGTGAGCACCGCGAGCGCGATCGACCCCAACACCAGCGGCGCCTGCCAGCGCCGCCCCAGCCCGGCCACGATCACCAGGATCGCCGCCGCGCCGACGCCCACGCGCCGCGCGGGTTCGCCGTCGCCGAGCGCCAGGAGCAGGCTCGGGGCGAGGCCCAGGAGGATCGGCAGCCCCAGCGTCGACCAGGACCCGGCCTGCGGCCGCCGCTCCAGACGCCACAGTCCGATGAGGAACAGCACGGCGGCGGGCGGCGCGGTGAAGAACTCGATCGTCGTCACCTCCTGCCCGGCCAGCAGCAGCCACCAGCCGAACGTGCCGGTGCACAGGGCCGCGATGACGTACCCCCACTTGCGGACCGGGACCATCATCGCGGTCCCGGCCAGCGCCAGGGTGTACACGCCGAACTGCGCGGGCAGGAGCATCCACATGCCCTCGCCCTCCCAGAGCGCGTCCACGTACGTGTACACGCCGCCCGCGGCGGCCAGGGCCGCGACGACGTGCGCGAGCACCGACGCGAGGACCCGGTCCGGGCGGCTGCGGCGCGGCGCACCCGCGGCCGTGAGCAGCATCGCGGCGGCGGTCGCGTTGAGCCAGAACGGAATCCAGCCCTCGCCAGGGTCGACCGTGTCGGAGTACGACGCCGACAGCGCCGCGATCGGCGCCCACGCGGCGAGGGCGACCCAGCCGCAGCACCGGCCCGCGAGCGTCCGCGACGCCAGGGCCGTGACGAGGCCGATGACCGCGCACAGCGCGAACCCGAGGAACGGCACCGCGTCCCATCGCGCCGGGTCCTCGTGCCACAGCAGGATCGAGGCGGAGACGATTGCGAACGTGACCGCGAGCGCCGCGCCCTGCACCCGGTACTTCACCGGCAGCAGCACCGCGGCGAAACCCAAGGCCACCAGGACGATCGGGATCTCCCAGGTGAAGACGCCGGCGGGCGCGGCGTCCCACCACAGGACCCCGAGGCCGCCGAGCGTGATGAGCGAGGCGGCGAGCGCCGTCCCGCCGGCGATCAGGTACGAGGCGATCCGCAGCGGGCCGCCGAGCGGCTCGCCGATGAGCGGCGCGACCAGGCGCGCGGCGAGGAACGCGACGAAGTAGGCGCTCAGGTCGGGCGCGCCGAACGCCACGGTCGCGAACACGGCGAGCGAGGCGAGCCCGGCGGCCTGCGCGCTCGCGAAGCCCCACGTGTGGTCGCGGGACCCGATGGTGGCGAAGGGGATCACGGCCGCTGCGAACAGGGCGAGCGACGGCACGACGAGCTCGGTCGACCCGGAGCGGATCGCGAGGGTCCACGCGCACAGCACGAGCGACCCGGCCGCGGAGGCGGCGACGAGCATGCCCGTGGTCGACACGCGAAGGCGCTTGGCGAAGCCGACGCCGACGAGGTTCGCGGCGGCGAGGACGGCGACGCCCGCGGCGACCGCGGGCACGACCGGGTCGTCGAGGCCGAACGCGGCCCGCAGACCCGCGGAGCAGGCGGCGACCACGGCGGCGCAGGTGAGGAATCGCGAGGCCCACAGGTCCGAGCGCGCGTAGCGCCCGGGGAAGATGGCGGTCAGCCATGCGGCGATGCCGAGCGCGAGGGCGGTGGCGAGCAGGAGGAGCACGGCGAGGCCGAGATCGCTGGCGGCGGCGTACGAGGCGCCGATCGCGGCGAGGGGGAGCAGGGCCCAGCTCGTGGCGCTGAGCCGGGCGATGCCCCGGTAGGCGGCGAGGACGGCGAGCACGCCCGCGGTCCAGGCGCCGACCGAGTCGGGCCCGAACTCGGTCCCGGGCGGCCGGTACAGGTAGTAGCCCGCGAGGGTGGTGCACCACAGGGCGAGCGCGCCGAGCGCGGCGAACGTCTCGGCGGTGGCCCACAGTTTGAACCGCTTGAACGGGAAGGGGATCGCCAGCAGCAGGAGGGTGGCGAGGCCGAGCACGGCCGCGCGGCCGCCGTTGCCCATGTTGCGCCAGGCCACGGCCGTGAAGATGATGAGCGCGGCGGCCACGAGCAGGCCGCCGAGGCTGAGCAGGACGGTCTGGACGGTCTTGGACCCGACCTCGCCGCGCTCCCGCGCGGGCGCGGCCGGCGCGTAGTGGAGGACCTGCGGGTTGCCGCTGGGCGGGGTGTTCGGGGCGGCCTGCCGCGTGCCGTGCGGGGGCGTGCCGGCCGTGGCGGCCTGCGGCGTGCCCTGCGGCGTCGTGCCGACCGGGGCAGCCTGCGGCGTGCCCTGGGGCGACGGCGGGGCAGGGTACCCGGCGGCGGGTGTGGCGGCGGTAGCGGGGGTCTGCGGGGCGGCCGCGGCCTGGGCGTGCCGCTCGGCCTCGGCGAGGTACCCGGCGGCCCGGTCGCGCAGGCCCTCGAGGACTTCGGTGCGCTCGGTCTCGACGGCGGCGCGGCTCTTGAGCGTCGCGGGCATCGACGCCAGGACCGCGTCGAGCTCGCCGAGCCGCGCGAGCAGCGGCTCGGGACCGCGCCCGCAGGCGGGGCACCCGGCCGCCGTCGAAGGGCGCCCGCAGCGCGGGCAGTTGTACGTCGTCATGTGCACAGTGTGCTGGTCCTGTCAAATAAGGGATCGGGCGAATCGGACTCCGATTGTGCACGGTGCACAACACAGGGTCGCCGCGAGCCCGGTTTCCGGCCCGGATTCTTCAGGTTTCCTCCAAACGGACCACCGGTGAAGTCGATGCGGAGGCCGTCCCGAGGCGGTAATCCTGTCGCAGCCCCGCTCGGCCTCCGCCCGCCCGGGCCCGCTGCGCCTCCAAGCCAGCCATCCCGACCCGCGCCGCCGCCGCTCGCACCGCGACCGGCGCGACGCACCGGTCAGCGCATGGCCTTCAGCGAGCGACCGATCCGCGCCAGGTCGCGGCGCCGCTGCTCCAGGGTCGCGCCCGCCGCGATGAGGACCGCGCCGCCGATCGTGAGCGGGACCCACTTCGGCACGACGCTCCACACCAGCGCGATCTCGTTGACCGCCAAGGCCGCCAGCACGACCGCCGCGATGATCAGCGGCGCCTGCCAGCGGCGGTTCGCGCCGACCAGCAGCACCGCGAGCGCGACCGCGCCGACGGCCGCGCGCCGCCACGGCTCGCCGTCCGGGCCCAGCGCCGTCACGAGCGAGGGGCCGAGTCCGACCGCGAGCGCCGGTCCCAGCGCGAGCCACGAGCTCGTCCCGGCGTCCCTGCGCAGCAGCCACAGGCCCAGGCCGACCAGCACGGCCGCGGGCGGCGCCGTGTACCACTCGATCACGGTCGTGCCGCTGTACGCGGCGAACATGAGCTGCGCGGCGATCACCGCCGCGCCCGAGCCGAGGACGCGGCCGAGGCGGCCGTCCCCGCCCGCGAGCGCCGCCGCCGCGAGACCCGCCGCGTACAAGGTGAACCCCAAGGGCGCGTACAGCGTCATGCCCTCGAACAATGCGGGACCGGTGAGCCACACCAGGCACACGGCGATCGTGAGATGCGCCCAGGCGCGCGCCCACATCCGGTCGAGGCCGTCGCGTCCGCGTCCGAAGTGCGCGGCCGCGAGGAGGACCGAGGCCGCGCCCACCGTGGCGGCGAGCGCCGGGCCGGTGTCGACCGCGTTCGCCTCCGGCCGGTACCAGGCGGCGAGCGCGGTCGCGGTGAGCGCCGGGAACGCCGCCGTCCAGCCGGCGGCCCGCCGTGCCGCGCCCGGCGAGGCGAGCGCGACGAGGACCGCCGCGCCGGTCGCCGCCGCGAGCGACGCCGCGGGCGCCCAGCGGGCCTCGGACAGCGCCCCGGCGCTCAGGGCCGCCACCGCCGCGACGGCGGCGAGGTAGTCGCGCCGCCAGCCCGTGCGGACGAGCGCGGCGCCCACGGCGCCGGCGGCCGCCAGCGCCGGGATCTCCCAGCGCAGCAGCGGGACCGGCTCGGCGCCGAAGGCGACCGGGAGCACGGCCGTGCTGAGGAGCGCGCACCAGACGAGCACCGCCGCGCCGATCACCATGGCGCCGTTGCGGAGCGCGCCGGCGAGCGCGGCCGGGAAGATCGGGGAGCAGGCGAGTGCGAGGAGCGCGGCGGCGAAGAACGCGGTCAGCTCGAACACGCCGGTCGTCACCGCGCTCAGCGTCGCGGTCGAGGCGACGACCGCCGCGGCGCCGGCGCTGAGCGGCAGCCGCTCGTACCCGTTCGGGTCGACCCAGGACGAGACGACGACGATGGCGACCGCGCCGAGACCGAAGGCGGGGACCGCGAGGAGCGGCTCCTCGGAGCGGAGCGCGAGCACCCAGCCGGTGACGGTGAGCGCGCCCGTGGCGGCGACCAGTGTCCCGACGGCCGGGAGGGACGCCCCCGCGAAGCGGGCGTGGGCGGTCGCGAGCATGCAGACCGCGGCGAGAAGGCAGGCAATCGCGGCCGCGACCGGCAGGAGCGCGGCCTCCAGGCCGTACGCGGCCCGCAGCCCCGCGAGGAGGACGGTGACGGTCCCGGCGGCCAGGAGGATCCGCGCCGACCACCGGTCGGAGCCGGCGTGGCGGGTCGGGGCGGCCGTGACGGTCCAGGCGGCCCCGGCGAGGACGAGGCCGATGGCGCCCATGTGCAGGGCGGCCTCGAGCGCGTCGCCGAAGGCCGCGAACGCGGCGCCGGTCGCGGCGAGCGGCAGCAGCGCCCAGGCGGGGGCGGTGACGCGGGCGGCGGCCCGGTAGAGCACCGCGGCGGCGAGCACCGCCGCGGTCCAGCGGGCGACCGGCAGGGCGGTGAGCCCGGTGCCGCTCGGCAGGTACAGGTAGTACCCGGCGAGGGCCGTGCACCACAGGGCCAGGGTCGCGGTGGCGGCGAGGGTCTCGGCGGTCGCCCACAGCCGGAACCGGGTGAGCGCGAACGGGACCGCGAGGAGCAGGCCGGTGGCGCCGGCGAGGATGGTGAGCCGCCCGCCGTCGCCGAGGCGGCGCCAGGCGACGGCGGTGAAGACGATGATGCCCGCGGCCAGGAGCAGTCCGCCGAGGGACAGCAGGACGACCTGGACGGACTTCGCGGTGACCTCGGCGCGGCGGCCGGGCGGGTCCGCCGGGGGCGGAGGGGCTTGGTGCGGAACGGGTTCCGACTGCGCAACGTGCTGATCCATACGCTCAGTGTCGGGAGCATGTCAAATCCGTAATCAGACAAATCGGGCAGATTTTGTGGAGTCCCGACAGTGTCCCGAACCGCCGCGCCGCCGCGCCGCGCCGTTTTTCTCGGGTTCCTCCAAACGGGACGCGGCCCGAGCGGGGCGCCCGGCGCGACCCCCGCGCATCGCCCCGCAGAGGTGCGACGGTTCCCGGACATGGGAACGGGCCTCGCGATGCGGTGATCGCGAGGCCCGTCCCGTCGGGAGGAGGATTGGTCTTATGCGGCGCTCTGGTAGGCGTCGATGATGTCCCAGGCGAGGTCTTCCCACTGGGCGTAGTAGTCGGGGTAGGCCGAGACCTGCACGGCCTGCGCGGCGGAGGCGATCGACATGTTCTCCCAGCCGTCGACGTCCTCGAGGGTGCCGTAGAACTTGCTCGCGGAGGTGGACACGTCCATCAGCTCCTCGACCGAGCCCCAGCCCATGGAGGTCCGCTGCTGGAAGATGCCGACCGAGTCGTGGTCGGAGTAGGTGACGTCGGAGTCGGTGTACTCGAAGCTCTCCGGGACGGCCTCGGAGGCGGCGTTGTAGAGCTTCGCCTCCTGCATGGCGGTGGCGAGGGCGACGGCCCAGCCGTTCTCGTCGAAGCCCATCTCCTGGCCGGTCTCGATGATCGTGACGGCGTTGGCCTCCTGCTCGTCGTCGATGTCGGAGACGTCGATGTCGACGGGCCCGGCGGGCTCCTCGGTGGTCTCCTCGACGACGGGCTCGGGAGCGGCCTCGGTGGTCTCCTCCGCGACGGGCGCGGGGGCGGCCTCGGTGGCGGCGGCCTCCTCGGTCGCCTCCTCCGTGGCGGCGGCCGGGGCCTCGGCCACGGCGGCGGTCTCCTGGACCGGCTCCTCGGTGTTCGAGATGGCCCACGCGGCGGTGGCGCCCGAGCCGGTGAAGACCGCGGCGGCGAGGCCGACCGTGGCGACCCGCCGGAAGCGGTGCTCGCGGAAGCCTTCAAAGGAATTGCTCAGCCGCTGGGATGCCGCGGCGGCGGCGCTCCGGACCGGACCGGTCACGCCTTCGATGATCTTGCGAAAATGCACCTGGCAAACCTAGGGGCGAAAATCCCCAGGTCAAACCCGCTCTTCTCATGGGATTCCAAGGGGGCAAGGGTTTTCCCTACCGGCGAGTAGCCTCCGCGGCTTTTGCCGGGTACCGGCCCTATCGTCGCCCTCGCCCGACCGCGTCCCCGCTGCCGTCCGGCCCGCTCGGTACACGGGACGAGCCCGGACTCGTCCGTTCGGAGGAGTCCGGGCTCGCCGCAAAGATAATGTGACCGGGCGCACGAGGTGCTAGCCCGAGAACGGCTTTCCGGTCACATCGGTCGAAATCCCCTCGCGGTCCAGGTACGGCGTGAGGCCGCCGAGCCAGAACGGGAAGCCCGCGCCGAGGATCATCGCGAGGTCGACCTGCTTCGCCGAGGGCACGACGCCCTCGTCGAGCATGAAGCCGATCTCCTCGGTCAGGCCGCGCAGGACGCGGGCCTTGACCTCCTCGGCGGTCGACGGCGCGTCGCCGAGCACGATCTGCGCCTTGGCCTCCTCGGTGAGCCGGCCCTTGCCCTTGGCCGCCGGGTCGAACACGGGGAAGCCGGCCTCGGCCATCTTCCGCAGGTTCTCCGAGGCGGGGAAGCGCGGCCCGAGGTCCTCGTTCAGGTGCTGGCACAGGTGCCAGGCGACCTGGAGGCCCACGAGCTCCAGCAGCGCGAACGGGCGCATCGGCAGGCCCAGCTCGTCGAGGGACACGTCGGCGGTCTCGACGGGCGTGCCCGCGTCGACCGCGCCGGTGACCTCGGCGAGCATGCGGCCCAGGAGCCGGTTGACGATGAACGCCGGGCGGTCGGCCGAGCCCACGGCGGTCTTCTTGAGCTTCTTCGCCACCGCGTACGCGGTCGCCAGGGTCTCCTTGTCGGTCGACTCGGTCGCGATGACCTCGACGAGCGGCATGACGGCCACCGGGTTGAAGAAGTGCATGCCCACGAGCCGCTCGGGGTGCTTCAGCCCCGAGGCCATCGCGGTGATGGAGAGCCCGGAGGTGTTGGTGACGAGCAGGGCCTCGTCCGAGACGATCGCCTCGACCTCGGCGAACACGGCCTGCTTGACGCCCAGCTCCTCGAAGACCGCCTCGATGACCAGGTCGCAGTCGGCGTACACCGACTTGTCGGAGCTGGCGGCGACGAGCGAGCGGAGCTTGGCGGCCTTGAGCTTGGACGTGCGGCCCTTGGCCTCCAGCTTGTCGATCTCGGCCCGCACGTACGCGAGGCCCTTCTGGGCCCGCTCCTCGTCGAGGTCCGTCATGACCACCGGCACCTCGAGGCGGCGCGCGAACATGAGCGCGATCTGGCCGGCCATGAGCCCGGCGCCGACGACGCCGACCTTGCGGATCTCCTTGGCCAGGCCCGGGCTCGGGGCGCCCTCGGGGCGCTTGCCGAGCGAGCGGACCAGGTTGAAGGCGTAGATGCTCGCCTGGAACTGCGGCCCGGCCTCCAGGTCGGCGAGGGCCTCGTCCTCGGCGAGGGACCCCTCCTCGAACGTGGCGTGCTGCGCCAGTTCGAGCAGGTCCAGGGCCCGCACGGCCGCTGCTGAGGCGTTGTGGACCTTCTCGTCCACGAGCTTCCGGGCGCCCGCGATGACCGCCGGCCACGCGTCGCGGTCGATCTCGGGGCGCTCGACGGCGATCTCGCCGGTGACGACCTTGATCGCCCAGTCGAGGGACTCCTCGATGAAGTCCGCGCCCTCGAACTCGGCGTCGGCGATGCCCAGCGGCACCAGGTCGGCGCCCTTGAGCATCTTGTTCTGGTTCAGCGGGTTCCCGACCACGACCTGCGCGGCCTTCTCGATCCCGATGAGGTTCGGCAGGATCTGCGAGCCGCCCCAGCCGGGGATGAGCCCGATGGAGACCTCGGGCAGGCCCAGGCCGAGCGCGGTCTTGGAGACGGTGCGGTAGTGGCAGTGCAGCGCCAGCTCGAAGCCGCCGCCGAGGGCCGTGCCGTTCACGAACGCGAACGTCGGCACCGCGGAGTCCTTGAGCCGCTTGTAGAGCGCGTGCCCGGCCTGCGCCAGGGCGAGGCCCTGCTCGCGGGTCTCCAGGCTCGGCATGAGCTTGATGTCGGCGCCGGCCAGGAAGATGAACGGCTTCCCGGTGACGGCGATGAGCTTGACGTCGTCCTCGGCCTCGACCCGGTCGATCGCGCGCCACAGGCTCTTGAGCCCGCCGGGGCCGAACGACGACGGCTTGGTGTGGTCGTAGCCGTTGTCGAGGGTGATGATCGCGGCCTTGCCCCCGAGCCCGCGGGGCTCCAGGAAGCGCACGAGGGACTCGGTGACGACCTCTTCCTCGAAGTCGGGAAGATCGAGCGGCGTCGCGGACATTACTTGGCCCCCTTGAAGTTCGGGTTCTCCCAGATGACCGTGCCGCCCTGGCCGAGGCCGACGCACATGGTCGTGATGCCGTAGCGCACCTCCGGGTGCACGGCGAACTCGCGGGCGAGCTGCGTCATGAGGCGCACGCCCGAGGAGGCCAGCGGGTGGCCCATCGCGATGGCGCCGCCCCACGGGTTCACCCGCGGGTCGTCGTCGGCGATCTTGAAGTGGTCGAGGAACGCGAGCACCTGGACGGCGAACGCCTCGTTGATCTCGAACAGCCCGATGTCGTCGATGGTGAGGCCCGCGCGGGCGAGGGCCTTCTCCGTGGACGGGATCGGCCCGACGCCCATGGTCTCGGGGTCGACGCCCGCGAACGCGAAGCCGACCATCCGCATGGCGACCGGCAGGCCCAGCTCGGCGGCGGTCTCGGCGTCGGCCAGCAGGCACGCGGTGGCGCCGTCGGTGTTCGGCGAGGAGGTGCCGGCGGTGACGCGGCCGTGGGGGCGGAAGGGCGTGCGCAGGTTCGCGAGGCCCTCCATGCTCGTGCCCGGGCGCGGCAGCTCGTCGCCGGTGGCGACGGTCCAGCCGTCGTCGGCCGACCGCGCGGCCATCGTGGTGATGTCGGCGCTCAGCTGGTCGACCGCGGCGGCGTAGCGCTGCTGCGTCCGCACGGCGTACGCGTCGGCGCGCTCCTTCGTCAGGTGCGGGTACAGGTCGTGCAGGTTCTCGGCGGTATAGCCCATCTGGAGCGCGTCCGGGTCGACCAGGCGCTCGGCGATGATGCGCGGGTTGGGGTCGACGCCCTCGCCCATCGGGTGGTTCGACATCGACTCGACGCCCCCGGCGATGGCGATGTCGTACTGGCGGGCGGCGATCGCGGAGGACACGCTGGTCACCGCGGTCATCGCGCCCGCGCACATGCGGTCGATCGAGTAGCCGGGGACGGAGCGGGGCAGGCCCGCCAGGAGCGCGGCGGTGCGGCCGAGCGTCAGGCCCTGGTCGCCGATCTGCGTGGTCGCGGCCAGCGCGACCTCGTCGACCCGCTCAGGCGGCAGCCCCGGGTTGCGGCGCAGCAGCGTCCTGATGCAGCGGATGATCAAGTCGTCGGCGCGGGTCTCCTCGAAGAGTTTCCCCGCCTTGCCGAACGGGGTCCGTACCCCGTCGACGAAGACGACATCGCGGATGGTGTCGTTCACGCCAGCCCCTCCTTTGGGTATGCAGCGTCGTTCAGCCTGCGGTCGAAAGTGTGCATCGTCACCGAGAATGTTACCCGCAAGTAAGTTCGTTGTCACGGGCCCCCGGGGCGTGTCGCGAACCCGTCTTCCGGGAAACGTTTGCGCAGCTCACCATACAGCGAAGGCCCCGCCTCGGCGGGGCCGTTCCGTGCTGCGGCGAGGGTGCGTCCTCAGTCCTTGAGCGCCTCGGTCAGGCCCTCGGCGAGGAGTTCGACCTGCCATTCGCGCGCGCCGCCCTCGGCCAGGACCGTGCGCACGTGCCGCTCGGTGACCCGCTTCGGCGGCTCCCACGCCAGGCCCCGCACCAGCGCGGGCGCGATGAGGTTCTCGGCCGGGAGGCGGTGCTTCTCGGCGATCTCGGCGACCACCTCGCGGGCGGCGGCGAGGCGCTCGGCCGCGACCGGGTCGCGGTCGGCCCAGCGGTGCGTCGCGGGCGGGCCGTCCTGGGGCGGCGTCGTCGACGGCAGCTGGTCGGCCGGGACGGCGCGCGCGTCCGACAGCGCCTGGAGCCACAGCCGCGCGTTCGTGCGACCGCCCCGGCGCCGGAAGCCCGGCAGGCTCATCATCTCCGCGAAGTCGGTCGGGTCGGCGGTCGCCGCCTCCACGATCGCGGCGTCCGGCAGGACCTTCCCGGGCGCGCGGTCCAGCTTGCGCGCCAAGGCGTCCCGGGCCTCCCACACCGCGCGGACGCGGCCCAGGGCCTTGGCCCCGCGGACCTTGTGGATGCCGCTGGTGCGCCGCCACGGCTCCTTGCGGGGCTTGGGCGGGCCCGCGGTGCGCACGTGCTCGAACTCGGCCTCGGCCCACGCGGACTTGCCCTGCTTGGCGAGCTCGGCGGCGAGCTTGCCGCGCAGCTCGATGAGGAGCTCGACGTCGAGGGCGGCGTATACGAGCCAGTCGTGGGGGAGCGGGCGCGAGGACCAGTCGGCCGCCGAGTGCTGCTTCTCCAGCCGGAACCCCAGCAGCTGCTCCGTGATCGACGCCAGGCCGACCTTCTCGAAGTCGCACAGGCGCGCGGCCAGCTCGGTGTCGAACAGCCGTGCGGGGTGCAGGTCCAGCTCCTCGAGGCAGGGGAGGTCCTGGCTGGCGGCGTGCAGGATCCACTCGGGGCCGGCGAGAGCCCGGCGCAGCGGCTCCAGGTCCTCGATCGGGATGGGGTCGACCAGGATCGTGCCCGAACCGGCGCGGCGCAGCTGGATGAGGTAGGCCCGGCCCGAGTAGCGGAAGCCGGAGGCGCGCTCGGTGTCCACCGCGATCGGACCCGACCCGGCCTCGAGGCGCTCGGCGGCCTCGGCGAGATCCGCGGACGTCTGGATCAGCGGGGGCATGCCTTCGCGCGGCTCGGTGAGGAGTGCGGCTTCTGGTTCGGGCTGGGGATCGGTCACCTGTTCACCGTACGGGCAGGTAACCTGCGCGCGCTACTGCCCCGCCGGGCAGGAGACCGATTTCCACCCGATAGTGGGCGAATCACCCCTTTGCCCTCTACGGTGGACGGCCAGGCCGCCCGACCTCCCTCACAGTGGCCCCGCCGCTGCGGGCCACATCGCACTCGCCGCTGCGGGCGGACCGCCCGGACGCGTGCAAGGATGGCATCGTGGTCAACGCTGCTGCTCCGTCAGAGTCCCCGTTCCTCGCGGCCTGCCGCGGCGAGGAGCCCGACCGGACCCCGGTCTGGTTCATGCGCCAGGCCGGCCGGTCGCTCCCCGAGTACAAGCGGGCCCGCGCCGGCACCGCCATGCTCGAGGCCTGCCGCACGCCCGAACTCGTCTGCGAGATCACCATGCAGCCCGTCCGCCGCTACGGCGTCGACGCGGCGATCTTCTTCTCCGACATCGTCGTCCCCGTCGCCGCCGTCGGCGTCGACATCGAGATCGTCCCCGGCGTCGGCCCCGTCGTCGCCGAGCCGTTCCGCACCGAGGACGACGTCAAGCGCCTGCGCAACCTCGACCCGTGCGACGTCCCCTACGTCACCGAGGCCATCGGCCTGCTCGGCAAGGAGCTCGGCGACACCCCGCTCATCGGCTTCGCCGGCGCGCCCTTCACCCTCGCCTCCTACCTCATCGAGGGCGGGCCCTCCCGCGACCACGCCAAGACCAAGGCCCTCATGCACTCCCGCCCCGACGTCTGGCACGCCCTCGCCTCCCGCCTCGCCGCGATCTGCGGCGAGTTCCTCCGCGTCCAGGTCGAGGCCGGGGCCAAGGCCGTGCAGCTGTTCGACTCCTGGGCCGGCGCGCTCTCCGAGGCCGACTACCGCGAGTTCGCCCTGCCGCACTCCACCGCCGCGCTGGCGGGCGTCGCGCAGTCGGTGCCCCGCATCCACTTCGGCGTCGGCACCGGCCACCTCCTCGAGGCCATGTCCGAGACCGGCGCCGAGATCTCTGGCGTCGACTTCCGCGTCCCGCTCGACCACGCCGCCGCGCGCCTGCCCGGCAAGGTCCTCCAGGGCAACCTCGACCCGGCCCTGATCCTCGCCGACGAGGCTCCTCTGCTTGCCGCGACCGACGCGATCACCGCCGCCGGCCGGGCCGCCAAGGGCCATATCTTCAACCTCGGGCACGGCGTGCTCCCCGACTCCGACCCCGAGAAGCTCAAGCTCGTCGTCGACCGCGTGCACGAAACCACCGCGCGATGAGCCCCGTGACGCCCGCCCGCGTCACCGGCACGCCGGGCCGCACCCGGGTCCTCGTCGCGGGCGGCGGCATCACCGGCATCGCCGCGGCCCACCGCCTGCGCGAACTCCTCGGCCCCGACGCCGAGATCATCGTCGCCGAGCAGTCGATGCGCCTGGGCGGCAAGATCCGCACCGCCGACTTCGCCGGGCGCTCGGTCGAGACCGGCGCCGAGTCGCTCCTCGCGGCCCGACCCGAGGCGATCGGGCTCGCCCGCGCCGTCGGCCTCGGCGACGCCATCGTCCACCCCGCGGCCCTCAAGCCCGCCCTGAGCATCGGCGGCGAGCTCGTCGACTTCCCGGCCGGGCACATGATGGGCATCCCCGGCGACCCCGCCGACGTCGCCGCCATCGCGAACGCCAAGGAGCGCCCCGACAACGGCCTCCCGATCCTGGAGCCCGGACAGGACCTGTCCGTCGGCGCCCTGGTCCGCGAGCGCCTCGGCGACGAGGTCCTCGACCGGCTCGTCGCCCCGATGCTCGCGGGCGTCTACGCCGGCGACGTCGACCGCCTCTCCGTGCGCGCCGTCATGCCGCAGCTCGCCGACGCGCTCGAACGCCATGCGCGCCTGACCGAGGCGGTCGCCGAGATCAAGCGGCCCGCCACCGGTAGACCCGTCTTCGCCACGATCGACGGCGGCCTCGACCGGCTCGTCACCGCGACCTCCGCCGCCGCCCGCGCCGAGATCCGCCTCGGCATGACCGTCCGCGAACTGCGCGAGACCGCCGCGGGCTGGGAGGTCATCACCGGGCCCGTCCCCGACCCCATCCGGGTCACCGCCGACGCCGTGATCCTCGCCGTCCCCGCCAAGCCCGCCGCCGACCTCCTGCGGGCCGTCGCGCCCGAGGCCGCGGCCGCGCTCTCCGGCGTCGCCTACGCCTCGGTCGCCCTGGCCGCCTTCGCGTTCGACCGCATCGACCTGCCCGAGCGCTCGGGCTTCCTCACCCCCGCCTCCGAGGGCAAGACCGTCAAGGCCGCCACGTTCGCCTCCAAGAAGTGGCCGCACCTGGGCCGCCGCCGCCAGATCGTGCGCGTCTCCATGGGCCGCCTCGGCGAGGAGGCCCTGCTCCAGTACGACGACACCACCCTCGCCAAGACCGCCCTGCGCGAACTCGGCGAGCACCTCGGGCAGCGCCTGCCCGAACCGGTCGAGCAGCGCATCGACCGCTGGGGCGGCGCACTGCCCCAGTACGCTCCGGGGCACGTCGCCCGCGTGGCCGCCGCCCGCGAGGCGCTGGCCCGCCACCGCGGCGTCGCGATCGCGGGAGCGGCCGTCGACGGCGTCGGCATCGCCGCGTGCGTCGCCTCGGGCCAGGCCGCCGCCGAAGCGGTCGCCGCCTCGCTCGCCCCGGCGCCGCGCCAGTAGCATTCGTTTCAGAAGTAGAAGGGCCGCAACGTGACCGAACGCCAGTCCAACAATCCCAACGCCGCTCGGATCAAGGAGCTGAACGACACGCTCCGGTACACGCTGTGGTCGGTGTTCCGCGTCGAGGAGCCCATGCCGTCGATCCGGCAGGACCTCGCCAGCGACATGGAGGCGTTCTTCAAGAAACACTGCGGCGACCACGGCGTGGTCGTGCGCGGCACCTACGACCTCACCGGGATGCGCGCCGACGCCGACCTCATGGTCTGGTGGCACGCCGAGACCTCCGACCAGCTCCAGAAGGCGTACTCCGACTTCCGGCGCTCCGGGCTCGGGCGCCACCTCGCCCCGGTCTGGTCGAACATGGCCCTGCACCGGCCCGCCGAGTTCAACCGCAGCCACCTCCCGGCCTTCCTCACCGAGGAGCCGCGCGGGTACGTGAGCGTCTACCCGTTCGTGCGCTCCTACGAGTGGTACCTGCTCCCGGAAGAAGAGCGGCGCGACCTGCTGCGCGAGCACGGCCAGATGGCCCGCGACTACCCCGACGTGCGCGCCAACACCGTCCCGGCCTTCTCCCTCGGCGACTACGAGTGGATCCTCGCCTTCGAGGCCGACGAGCTCCACCGGATCGTCGACCTCATGCGCGAGCTGCGCGCCTCCGGCGCCAGGCGCCATGTGCGCGAGGAGATCCCGTTCTTCACCGGCAAGCGCCGCACGATCACCGACATCATCAACGACCTGCCGTAAGGAGGCCGGGTGGACACTCCAGACGGGTCGGGCCCGCTGGTGATCGCCAACTTCGCGATCATGATCGTCGTGGTCCTCGCGTTCGCCTACGCGATCCTCGCCGTCATGGCCGCGCTCGGGCTCACCAGCTTCAGCGTGCTCGAGCGCTTCCGCAAGAAGCGCGAGGAGCCCGAGGACGACGGCATCGATGGACTCTTCTAGCTGGCTCTACCCGCTGCTGCTCGTCGCCGCCGTCGCGCTCACCGTCGAGAGCGTGCGGCAGCTGCGCCGCCGCTGGGTCCTCGTCAAGGTCGAGGGCGCCTCGATGGAGCCCGCGCTCAAGGACGGCGACGAGGTCCTCGCCAAGCGCACCCGCCGGATCGCGACCGGCGACGTCGTGGTGGTCGGAGCCCCCGACCCGGACCTCGGCTGGGCCGAGGTGCGGCGGCTCAAGGCCCCCTGGTGGATCAAACGCGTCGCCGCCGGTCCGGGCGAGGTCCCGCCCGGCGCGGCCGAACCCGTCCCGGCCGGGCACTACTACCTGCTCGGCGACAACCCGGCGGGGGAGGACTCGCGCCGCCACGGGCCCTGCCCGGAGCAGATGATCTTCGGCACGATGGTGCGCGGTTTCTGACAGGATAGGCGATCCTAACCTGCGGGCGGCTCGTCCCGGTATCCGAGACGTGGCAGACTTGAGCCATGCCAGCGCTTCGTTCACGCACTTCCACTCACGGCCGCCAGATGGCGGGCGCTCGCGCGCTGTGGCGCGCCACCGGCATGACCGACTCCGATTTCGGCAAGCCGATCGTGGCCATCGCCAACTCGTACACGCAGTTCGTGCCGGGCCACGTCCACCTCAAGGACATGGGCGACATCGTCGCCCAGTCGATCGCCGCCGCGGGCGGGGTCTCCAAGGAGTTCCACACGATCGCCGTCGACGACGGCATCGCCATGGGGCACTCGGGGATGCTCTACTCGCTCCCCAGCCGGGAGATCATCGCGGACTCGGTCGAGTACATGGTCAACGCGCACTGCGCCGACGCCCTCGTCTGCATCTCCAACTGCGACAAGATCACCCCGGGCATGCTCATGGCCGCGCTGCGGCTGAACATCCCGGTCGTGTTCGTCTCCGGCGGGCCCATGGAGGCCGGCAAGACCGTCGACAACGACGGCATCGTCACCCAGAAGCTCGACCTCATCGACCCGATGGTCGCCGCGGCGAACGACGACGTCTCGGACGCGGAGCTGCGCCGGATGGAGGAGGCCGCCTGTCCGACCTGCGGCTCCTGCTCGGGCATGTTCACCGCGAACTCGATGAACTGCCTGACCGAGGCCATGGGCCTCTCGCTGCCGGGCAACGGCTCCACCCTCGCCACCCACGCCGCGCGCCGCGCCCTCTTCGAGGAGGCCGGCCGCGTCGTCATGGACCTGGCCAAGCGCTACTACGAGCAGGACGACGAGTCGGTCCTGCCGCGCCGCATCGCCTCCCGCGGGGCCTTCGAGAACGCCATGGCGCTCGACGTGGCGATGGGCGGGTCGACCAACACGATCCTGCACCTGCTCGCCGCCGCCCGCGAGGCCGAACTCGACTTCAGCGTGGCCGACATCGACGCGATCTCGCGCCGGGTCCCGTGCCTGTCGAAGGTCGCCCCGAACTCGCAGAAGTACCACATGGAGGACGTCCACCGCGCCGGCGGCATCCCCGCGATCCTCGGCGAGCTGCACCGCGGCGGCCTCCTGAACGACGACGTCCACGCCATCCACGCCGACTCGCTCGCGTCCTGGCTGGCCCAGTGGGACATCCGCAGCGGCGAGACCGCCCCCGAGGCGATCGAGCTGTTCCACGCCGCGCCGGGCAACGTCCGCACCACGCAGGCGTTCTCGACCGCGAACCGCTGGAAGACCCTCGACACCGACGCCGAGGACGGGTGCATCCGCTCGGTGGAGCACGCGTACACCAAGGACGGCGGCCTCGCGGTCCTGTTCGGCAACCTCGCCGAGGACGGCTGCGTCGTCAAGGTCGCGGGCGTGCCCGAGGAGAACTGGACCTTCACCGGCCCCGCGCACGTCTTCGAGTCGCAGGACGACGCGGTGCAGGGCATCCTCGACAAGTCCGTGGTCGAGGGCGAGGTGGTCGTCATCCGCTACGAGGGCCCCAAGGGCGGCCCCGGCATGCAGGAGATGCTGTACCCGACCTCGTTCCTCAAAGGACGCGGACTGGGCCGCAAGTGCGCGCTCATCACCGACGGCCGCTTCTCGGGCGGCACGTCGGGCCTGTCGATCGGGCACGTCAGCCCCGAGGCCGCCGGCGGCGGGCTCATCGCGCTCGTGGAGAGCGGCGACCTGATCGAGATCGACATCCCGAACCGCCGGCTCGAGCTGAAGGTCGACGACGCGGTGCTGGAGCAGCGCCGGGTGGCCCAGGAGAAGCGCGAGCAGCCGTTCACGCCGGTCGACCGCGACCGGGTCGTCTCCCGCGCGCTCCAGGCGTACGCGGCGATGGCGACCCCCGCCAGCGACGGCGCCGTCCGCAGGGTGGACTAGCAGCCACTGTCGCATTAGGACAGACGATCCGCGGCGGGGTCCTCCGAACGGAGGGCTCCGCCGCGGCCGTGCACCGGGCACAATGAAACCGCACTCATCCCTCACCCTCCCCGGAGCAGCCGCATGGCCCGCACTGTCAGCCAGTGGAACTGGTCGGACTTCAGCCAGGAGTGGTCGCAGACCGCCGCGATCAACGAGCTCACCGACGAGGTCGGCGCCGAGCGCCGGGCCCGCCGCCGCGAACTCGAGTCCGTGCAGAGCGAGATCGGCGAGGGCCTGCAGCGGGTCGACTCGCGGGTCGACGCCGTCGCCGACCGGGTCGGCCTCCTCCTCGCCTGGACCGACCTGCGCTTCCAGCTCCTCGAACTCGACGAGTACCAGGCGCGCAGGGAGATCCGCAGCGCGTTCCGCGCCCTCGCCGAAGGTCGGCCCGCCCGCCGCCCCGACCTCCCGGACCTCCCCGGCTACTGGCTCCCGCCCGCCGCCGCCGCGATCCTGCCGCTGGTGTTCCGCGGCCGCCCCGGCGCCGACGGCAAGGCCCCCGCCGGCGGGCTCACCACCGGACTCGACGCCGCCCGCGACCGCGACGCCGTCCGCGCCGAGCTGTTCAACCTCGCCGTCGGCCGCTGCTTCGGCCAGGCGGTCCTCGTCGACGCCGCGTTCCTGCGGCTCATCCACGACCCCGCGGACCTCGGCGAATGCGACAAGGGGCTCATCGCGAACGGCTGGCGCGCCCTGTGGGAGCACGCCGCCCTCGGTGCCTTCGGGCCCGCCGCGGTCGTGCAGCTCACCGGCCGCCTGCGCGAACTGTTCGACCCGGACGACGCGGACGAGGCCGAGCTTTGGGACGCCGCGATCACCGGATTCGGCGCCGCCGACGGCCAGACGCCCACCCTCGCGGAGGCCTGCAACGCCCTCCGCGTCCACCTCGCCGCCGAACCCGCGACCGCCGACCTCGCCGAACTCGAACGCAGCGACGGCCGCTGGCGCCGCTACCTCGAAGAGCTCATCGAGGAGCCCAGCCCCGCCGAGCGCCCGATCGTCGGCGAGATGGAGGCCCTCGGCCTCGACGACGGCCCCGACCGCAGCCGCCCCTCCTGGGCCGAGCCCGCCGGCACCCCCGCCGCGCTCCTGCGCCGCGACCTCTTCGACCCCGCGGCCCCGGTCGCCCTGCGCCGCCTCGCACTCGACCTCGCCGCCCCGCTCCTGCGCGCCCGCCTCGCACACATCGAGGCGACCGCGACCGCCCCCGAGCCCACCGTCACCGCCGTCAGGCGCCGCGGCGAGTCCATCGACGTCACCGCCGCCGGACACGACCCCGCCGCCCTCGCCCTCGCCGAAGCGCGCATCGGCCGCGGCTTCGACACGGACGGCCCCTCGAAGCCGCTCCACACTGCCTCGGCGGTCGTCTTCGGCGTCTGGGCCGTCGTCGCCGCGGCCTTCGGCCAGTGGGCCCTCGCCCTCGGCCCCGCACTCGCGATCGTCGTCCCGGTCATCGCCTACCGCCGCGCCGCCGCCAAGGCCCGCCGCCAGACCGAGGCCCGCGACGAGCGCCTCGCCGAACTGCGCGCCGCCCTCTTCGCCGCCCGCGCCGACGCCAGCGAGGCCGACAAGGCCGCCGCCGCGGCCCACCAGGCCGACCGCACCGCCCTCGAACGGCTCCTCGCCACCCTCCCCGAACGCGCCTCGGAGTAGCCGTTCCGTTACAGCCGAAGGGATTCGCGGAGGGCCCGATACCGGTACACCGGACCATGCGGCATCCTGTAATGCACGAGGCTTCCTACGATTGGGCCAGTGGATGACGCCAACACCCCGTCGCGTGCGGCAGTTGCTGTCGTGGACCGCGACCACCGCAGTCTGGTGCTCCGTGCTGGCCGCCGCCGTCGTGGTCGGCGTCGAAGGCTCGCTGCAGACCATCGCCCCCGGCACCGCCGCCGCCCTCGGCTCCCTCGGCGCCGCCTGCGCCGGCTCCCTCATGTGGCGCGCCGCCGGCCGCATCGCCGCCGGACGCCGCACCACCTACCAGCTCATGGCCGCCGGCATCCAGACCATGGCCGCCGCCTTCGCCGCCGCCTGCTGGCTCCCCGACCCCGCCGCCGACTCCGTCGCCGGCACCGGCTTCGCCGCCTCCGTCGTCCTCTGGGCCCTCGCCCTCCTGCGCCTGCCCGACAGCGGCTGGGCCCCCCAGGCCGTCCAGCGCCGCCTCGTCGACGGCTCCTTCGTCGGCCTCTGCGCCCTCTTCTTCGCCTGGACCCTCTTCGCCCGCCCCCTCTTCGCCGAGATGCGCGGCCCCCTCGGCGAAGGCGACCTCGCCATCGTCATCCCCGGCATGATGGGCATCGTCATGCTCGGCGTCGGCTTCACCACCACCTTCCGCATCCAGCGCTGGCGCCGCCGCCACGCCCTCGCCTACATCGCCGTCTTCGCCGTCCACTTCACCGGCCTCTCGACCTTCGTCGCCTGGCAGTGGCAGCGCCCCGAGGAACGCGTCCTCTGGTGGTCCGTCCTGTGGGTCGCCACCTGCGCGGCCCTCCTCGGCGTCACCTACCTAGCCCGCAGCCAGAAGCCCGCGCCGATCGACAAGCCGAACTACCCCGGCGTCCACTACACCGTCATGGCCGGCGCGGGCGCCCTCGCCGCCGGCGCCGTCCTCATCAACGGCGCCACCAGAGGCAACCTCCCGCTCGACGCGACCCTCCTCGGCCTCGCCGCCGTCGGCGCCCTCGGCGCCCGCCTCACCCTCACCTACTTCGACGTCCGTCGCGTCACCGGCGAGGCCACCGCCCGGCAGCGCCGCCTCTCCGCCATCGTCGGCGTCGCCTCCGACACCGTCCTGGTCCTCGACCCCGACCTCACCGTCACCTGGCACCCCGAGGACTCCGCCTGGCGGCCCGCCACCGACGCCGGCACCTGCGTCGGCGCCTCCTTCCTCGACCTCGTCCACGTCGACGACCGCCGCAACACCGAGGAGGACCTCCGGACCCTCCTCGACGGCCTCAGCCACACCGGCCAGGTCTCCCTCAACATCCGCGTCCGCGACTCCGCCCGCCGCTGGCGCCACACCGAGACCGTCGTCACCGACCTTCGCGGCCGCCCCCAGGTGCGCGGCCTCGTCGCCCGCATGGAGGACGTCGGCGCCCGCCGCAGCCTCGAGACCGAACTCGCCCGCATGGCCTACTCCGACCCGCTCACCGGCCTCGCCAACCGCCGCGCCCTCCTCCAGAGCCTCGAAGACGGCGTCGCCGCCGAGGAGCACCAGACCGCGCTCCTTTTGCTCGACCTCGACGGCTTCAAGAACGTCAACGACACCCGCGGCCACGACTTCGGCGACGAACTCCTCGTCGAGGTCTCCCGCCGCATCAAGGAACTCCTGCGCCCCACCGACGTCGGCGCCCGACTCGGCGGCGACGAGTTCGCGATCCTCCTGCGCGCCAGCTGGTCCGAGGCCGTCGCCACCGCCAAGGCCCTCGTCGCCCGCCTCGGCGAACCCTACGAGTTCCACGACGAGTCCACCGTCTTCGTCACCGGCTCCGTCGGCATCGCCACGGCCGCAGAGGGACTGGGCGACCCCGAACTCCTCCTCCGCAACGCCGACCTCGCCCTCCGCGCCGCCAAGCAGGCCGGCAAGAACCGCTACGCCACCTACGACAGCGAGTTCGACCGCCTCGTCCGCCGCAAGAACGAGCTCAGCCAGGAGCTCCGCGGCGCCATCGGCCGCGACGAGCTCCGCCTCGTCTACCAGCCCGTCTTCGACGTCACCGACCGCACCATCGTCGGCGCCGAGGCCCTCCTGCGCTGGAACCACCCCCGCCTCGGCCAGGTCAGCCCCGCCGAGTTCATCCCCGCCGCCACCGAGTCCGGACTCACCCAGGACCTCGCCGTCTGGACCGTCAACCGCGCCGCCGAGCAGCTCGCCGCCTGGCAGAACGGCGGCATCAAGGCCTGGATCTCCGTCAACGTCTCCGTCAAGGAGCTCCACACCCACCTCTTCGCCACCGAGGTCAACACCGCGCTCATCGCCGCCGGCGTCCCCGCCAAGCGCCTCGTGCTCGAAGTCACCGAGCACGACTTCTCCCACCAGATGAACACCCTCATCGCCCAGCTCGGCGCCCTCCGCGGCGCCGGCGTGCGGATCGCCCTGGACGACTTCGGGTCCGGGTACTCCTCGCTCGGCCAGCTCGAACGCCTCCCCGTCGACATCATCAAGATCGACCGCGACCTCATCGCCAAGGACGACGGCGGCGTCGGCCCCCTCGCCGCGGTCACCGTCGCCCTCGGCCGCATCCTCGGCATGGAGGTCATCGCCGAAGGCGTCGAGACCGACCTCCAGCTGAACGCCATGATCGCCGCCGAAGCCCCGCTTGTGCAGGGCTACCTGCTCGCCAAGCCCATGGACCCGGACGACCTGACGCGCTGGCTCACCGAGGAGCCCAAGGCCCTCGCGTCCGCCGCGTACCCCGTCCCCGGTCCCCGCGACACGCCGCGCGACGTCCCGGAGTCTGAGAAAAGTTGACTCACGGGCCGGAATCGTGAATCATGGGGAACGTGCCGCAGCAGAACTACGACCAGAACGCGACCGAGGCCTTCGCCGCCCGGCCGCTCGTCGTAGTACTTACCTAGCGCACCGTCGTTCCCTGACGGTGCGCTCGCCCCGTGCGTCCTAGCACGCGGGCGATTTTTTCTGCCCGGGGAACGACGCAGCATGTCGAACCAGCCACATCTCCCTATTGGACGAAGGACATGAGCACACCAGTGAAGGCACCCAAGCCAGGGCCGCAGGCTGCACGGGATGGGTCGCAGGCTGCCAAAGCTCAGCCCGCGAGGCCGAAGGCACCCAGGCCCGCACCCCCGCTCGGCGCTCCCGCCGCCGCGCCCGTCCTCACCGGCGCGCAGGCCGTCGTCCGCGCCCTCGAGGAGCTCGAGGTCGACTCGGTCTTCGGCATCCCGGGCGGCACCATCCTCCCGGCCTACGACCCGCTCCTGGACTCCGAGAAGGTGCGCCACATCCTCGTCCGCCACGAGCAGGGCGCCGGCCACGCCGCCCAGGGCTACGCCCAGGCGACCGGCCGCGTCGGCGTGTGCATGGCGACCTCCGGCCCCGGCGCGACCAACCTGGTGACGCCGCTCGCCGACGCCTTCATGGACTCCGTCCCGATCGTCGCCATCACCGGCCAGGTCGTCTCGACCTCGATCGGCACCGACGCCTTCCAGGAGGCCGACATCGTCGGCATCACGATGCCGATCACCAAGCACTCCTACCTGGTGCGCACGGTCGAGGAGATCCCGCGCGTGCTCGCCGAGGCGTTCTACGTGGCCGCCTCCGGCCGGCCCGGCCCCGTGCTGGTCGACATCCCCAAGGACATCCTCCAGACCCCGGGCGAGTTCGTGTGGCCGCCCAAGATGGACCTGCCCGGCTACCGTCCCACGACGCAGCCGCACGGCAAGCAGATCCGCGAGGCCGCCGCGCTCATCGCCGAGGCGAGGAAGCCGGTGCTCTACGTCGGCGGCGGCGTGTTCAAGTCCGGCGCCACCGCCGAGCTCATCGAGCTCGCCGAGCTGACCGGCGCGCCCGTCGTCACCACCCTCATGGCCCGCGGCGCCTTCCCCGACTCGCACCCGCAGCACCTCGGCATGCCCGGCATGCACGGCACGGTGCCCGCGGTGCACGCGCTCCAGAAGTCCGACCTCATCGTGGCCCTGGGCGCCCGCTTCGACGACCGCGTCACCGGCAAGCTCGACACGTTCGCGCCCGAGGCCAAGATCGTCCACGTCGACATCGACCCGGCCGAGATCGGCAAGAACCGCGAGGTCGACGTCCCGATCGTGGGCGACTGCCGCGCTGCGATCGCCGCCATGACCGAGGCCTACGCCGACCCCGGCAAGGAGCGCCTGAAGACCTGGTGGGAGACGCTCGACGACCTGCGCGGGCGGTACCCCCTGGGCTACACCGACATCGACGACGGCCTGCTCACCCCGCAGTGGGTGATCCAGCGCCTCGGCGAGCTGGCCCCCGCCGACACCATCTGGACCGCCGGCGTCGGCCAGCACCAGATGTGGGCCTCGCAGTTCATCAAGTACGAGGCCCCGGGCACGTTCATCAACTCCGGCGGTCTGGGCACCATGGGCTACGCCGTGCCGGCCGCCATGGGCGCCAAGCTCGGCGTGATGGACCGCACCGTGTGGGCCGTCGACGGCGACGGGTGCTTCCAGATGACCAACCAGGAGCTGGCGACCTGCGCGATCGAGGGCATCCCGATCAAGGTCGCGGTCATCAACAACGGCAACCTGGGCATGGTCCGCCAGTGGCAGACCCTGTTCTACGGCCAGCGGTACTCCCAGACGAACCTGTCGACCCACCACTCCGAGGCGTCCCCGCGCGTCCCGGACTTCGTGAAGCTCGCCGAGGCCCTCGGCTGCGTCGGCCTGCGCGCCGAGACGGCCGCCGAGGTCGACGCGGTCATCCGCCAGGCCAACGAGATCAACGACCGGCCCGTCGTCGTCGACTTCACCGTCGGCCCCGACGCCATGGTGTGGCCGATGGTCCCGGCCGGGGTCTCCAACGACGAGATCCTGTACGCGCGCGACGTGCGCCCGAACTTCGACGACGAGGGAGAGATCTAGTGACCACGCATACGCTTTCGGTCCTCGTCGAGAACAAGCCGGGCGTCCTCGCCCGGGTGGCCGCGCTGTTCTCCAGGCGCGGTTTCAACATCGACTCCCTCGCCGTCGGCGAGACCGAGCACCCCGGCGTCAGCCGCATCACCATCGTGGTCGACGTCGAGGCCGGCTCGCTGGAGCAGGTCACCAAGCAGCTCAACAAGCTGGTCCACGTGCTGAAGATCGTGGAACTGGAAGCGGGCTCCTCCGTGCAGCGCGAACTGCTGCTGGTGAAGGTCCGCGCCGACGCCGCCACCCGCGGCCAGGTGATCGCCGCCGCCGAGCTGTTCAAGGCCCGCTCGGTCGACGTCACACCCGACACGGTCACCTTCGAGGTCACCGGGAACCGCGACAAGATCGAGGCGTTCCTGGAAGTCCTGGAGCCGTTCGGGATCAAGGAGCTCGTCCAGTCGGGGACGGTCGCACTGGGGCGGGGGGCCAAGTCCATGGCCTCGCTGTCGCGCTACGTCTCACCGAATAGCCAGCAGTAACAAGGGAAGAGAAGCAATCGCATGACCGCTGAAGTGTTCTACGACGACGACGCCGACCTGGCAGTGATCCAGGGCAAGAAGGTCGCCGTCCTCGGTTACGGCTCGCAGGGCCACGCCCACTCGCTGAGCCTGCGGGACTCCGGGGTCGATGTCGCCGTCGGCCTCCAGGAGGGCTCGAAGTCGCGCCCCAAGGCCGAGGAGGCGGGCCTGAAGGTGCTCACCCCGGCCGAGGCCGCCGCGTGGGCCGACGTCATCATGATCCTGGTCCCCGACACCGCGCAGGCGAAGCTGTACGCCGAGGAGATCGCCCCGAACCTGTCCGCCGGGAACTCGCTGTTCTTCGGCCACGGCTTCAACATCCGCTACGACCTGATCCAGGCCCCCGCGGACGTCAACGTCGCCATGGTCGCCCCGAAGGGCCCGGGCCACATGGTCCGCCGCCAGTTCGTGGACGGCAAGGGCGTCCCCGCGCTCATCGCGGTCGAGCAGGACCCGTCCGGCGACACCCAGTCCGTGGCCCTCGCCTACGCGAAGGCCATCGGCGGCACCCGCGCCGGCGTCCTGAAGACCACCTTCAAGGAGGAGACCGAGACCGACCTGTTCGGCGAGCAGGCCGTCCTCTGCGGCGGCGCCGCCGAGCTCATCAAGGCCGGCTTCGAGACCCTGGTCGAGGCGGGCTACGCCCCCGAGGCCGCGTACTTCGAGTGCCTGCACGAGCTCAAGCTCATCGTGGACATGATCTACGAGGGCGGCATCGCCAACATGTGGTACTCCGTCTCCGACACCGCCGAGTACGGCGGCCTCACCCGCGGCCCCCGCGTCGTCAACGCCGACACCAAGGCCGAGATGAAGCGCATCCTGGGCGAGATCCAGGACGGCACCTTCGCCAAGGAGTGGGTCGCCGAGGCCGAGAAGCGCGAGAACTACGCCAAGCTCCAGCAGGAGCAGAACGACCACCCGATCGAAGAGGTCGGCAAGAAGATGCGCGACCTCATGCCCTGGGTCCAGCGCAAGATCACCGAGACGGCGTAAGTCTCAAGCGCAGTTTATGGCCGGGAGCCGCGAAGCGGCTCCCGGCCATAGGTGTTTCGGGCCGGAAAGGTTGGGGTGGCTTCGATGAAGGAATACACCGTCACGGCGACACGGGTTCACGGCCTGTGGGAGCTCGACGTACCCGGTGTCGGCGTCACCCAGGCGACCACCGCTGGAGGTGCCGAGGAGATGGTCCGCGACTATCTCGACTGCTTCGGCATCGCGGAAGCGGACACCGTGCCGATCAACCTCGTCTGGCGCATCGCCCCGGAGATCGACGCGCGCATCCTGGAAGCGCGGGAGGACGCCGCCAAGGCAGCTGAACTCCAGGCGCAGGCCTCGCGTATCAATCGCGAGACCGTGATGCTTCTCAAGGGCTCAGGTATGACCGGCCGCGATATCGCGGCAGTCCTCGGGATCTCGGAGCAGCGTGTATCCCAGCTCGCCAAGGCTGCCTGAGCAACTGCGCGATCGGGCCTCGACAATCGATGCGCGGGTTTCGTTCAGCCGCTGGTGTAGTGGAAGATCACCGAGACGGCGTAGCCGCGAGGTGATCCGGGTGGTTCGGTACCGAGCCACCCGGAACCGTACGAAACGTAAAGGCCGGGAGTCGTGCAGCGACTCCCGGCCTTCGTCGTTCGGTGCCGGGGACTCGCCGCGACGATTGGATTCTATCTTTCTAGAAAGAAAGATAGAATGGTAGACATGGCGCTGAGCATCAAGAGCCCGACGGCCGACCAGCTCGCTCGCGAGCTCGTCGCGGCCACCGGTGAATCCCTGACCGAGGCCGTGGAGACGGCGATCCGCGAACGGCTGGAGCGGCAGACGCACGACGCGCGTCCCCGGCGCATCCACCGCCGGCTCGACGCGCTGCGGGCCGAGCTGCGGCAATTGCCGGTCCTCGACGACCGCCCCGCCGACGAGATCCTCGGATACGACGAGAACGGCCTCCCCACGTGACCGAAGCCGACTTCCTCGTCGTCGACACCTCAGCCGCCGTCGCGATCTTGAGCGACGAGCCCGGCGCCGACTGGCTGACCGACGCACTCGCGCAGACGACCGCGGCGGTCATGCCCGCGGCTACCTACCTGGAGCTCGGCATGGACCTTGAGTCCCGTTTCGGTCCGCGCGAGACCGGGATCGCCGCCCGGTTCGTTCGCGATGCGGAGATCGACCTCGTCGATGCGACCGCCAAGTCGACTGAGCGGGCGCTCGAGTCCTGGCGCCGGTTCGGCAAGGGGCGGCACCCGGCGAAGCTCAACTTCGGCGACTGCATCGTCTACGGGGTCGCCGCCGAGCTGGACTGGCCGATCCTGTGCGTCGGCGACGACTTCGTCCAGACCGACATCGCCGTCCTCCGGCCTCCGCCGTAACACCTCTGGCCGGCACCGAACTGAAGAGGCCGGGAACCGCGATGCGGTTCCCGGCCTCTCCGTGTGTACCTGTAGCTGCGATCTGCACATTCGCAGACCCGACGAAAGGGTCAGTGCTGCTGCTGGTACTGGGCCGCGTACATCTGGCGGGCGGCGGGGGTGAGGGCGGGGCCGACCTGGTTGATGAGGTTGGCGAGTTCGTGGCCGACCTGGCCGATGTCGCAGTTGAGACCGGCGAGGGCGAGGATGCTCGCGCCGCTCGACACCGACATCGAGAACATGAAGCCGCCGTTCATCTCCGTCAGGTTGGAGATGACGGGGTCGGCCTGGAGCGACCGGGCCGCGCCGGCGAGGAGGCTCGTCAGACCGGAGGCGATCGCCGACAGGCGCTCGGCCTCGTCCCGGGGCAGGGTGTTGTTCGAGGCGATGAGCAGACCGTCCGCCGCCACGGCGATCACGTGCGTCACGTGCGGCACCCGGCCGACGAAGTCGTTGAGAAGGAAGTCCAGTTGCGCGCTAGTGGTCATGGTCGATCTCCGGGTCATTTCTCATTGTGGGGTCCAGCGGTCCTGCTGCTCGAAAGGCCGCGGGCGTACGCGGAGTACGTCGCGCCGATGCTCCGGGGGTTGCGCTCGATGACCATGCCGTCCTGGCCCGGGCTCGGGGCGACCGCGCCGGGGACGAGGTTGGTCATCGGGTCCCGCCGCGGCAGGCCGTTCGGCCCGAAGGTGGGGGCCTTCTTGGGTTGGGGCAGCGCGTGTCCGGCCCGCAGGGACGGGTCAGCGTGCACCACGGTCACGTCGAACTTGATCTCCGGGAGCTCGGAGAGCACGGCCGTCGTCGAGGAGGAGAGTACCGGCAGCGGGCGGGTGTCGTCCACTGCGGAGACCCGGTGACTGGGGCCGGCCGGAAGCGCCTTGGGTTCGGGCGCAACGTGTTTCGCGGGCTGACGCTGCTGCGGCACCTGGTTCGGGTCGGCCGACTGCGTCAGCGCGGGGTTGTCGGCCCGCCCGAACAGCGGCGCGTTCTGGCGCGGGCGCTGGATCGGGACGGTGCGGGCGCCGGCCGCGCCGCCGGGCAGGGTGGGCGGGCGCTGGGTGCGCGGGGGCGGCGTGAACGAGAGCAGCGTCCCGGGGACGGCGATCTCGGCGACCACGCCGCCGCCGATCGACGGCCGCAGCTCGACCTCGATGCCGTGCCGCCCCGAGAGGAAGCCGACCACGGTGAGCCCCATGGCCTGCATGGCCTCCAGGTCCACCGGGGTGTCGCGGCGGAGCCGGTCGTTGAACCGCTCCATGCGGTCGGGCTCGATCCCGATGCCGTGGTCGCGCACCTGGATGATGACCTTGCCGGTCAGGACCCGGGCGGTGATCTCGGCGGCGGACTCGGAGTAGCGCGTCGCGTTGTCCATGAGCTCGGCGAGGAGCTGCACGACGTCGTCGACGTAGTCGGCCTTGACCCACGCGCCTTCGTCCGCGGCGGCCTCGATGCGGGTGTAGTACTCGATGCGGCTCTGGGCCGCGATGAGCACGTCGTCGAGCGAGGCGTCCGTGGTCCGGACCTTCGCGGCCGAGGAGCCGCCGAGCACCAGGAGCGAGTCGTTCGCGCGCCCGATGAGCGAGGCCAGGTGGTCCAGGCGGAACAGCCGCTGGAGGCGCTCCGGGTCCTGCTCGTTCTGCTCGGCCGCGTCGAGCTCGGCCGTGAGCCGGCCGGTGAGCGAGTGGCCGCGGCGGGCGAGCCGGACGAAGATCGCGCCGACGTGGTACCGCAGGAGGGCCTGCTGCGCCGAGACGCGGATGGCCTCGCGGTGGACGATGTTGAACGCCTCGCCGACCTCGCTGAGCTCGTCGTCGCCGCGGACCCGCATCGGCGGGGTGGTGCGCGCGGCGTACTCGAACGGGCTCAGGCCGCCCAGGCCCTGCTGCTGGTCGACGCGCTTGACGGCCTGCGGCAGGTCCACCATGGCGATCTGGCGGGCCGAGCCCGACAGGTCGCGGAGGCCGCGCGTGACCGAGCGGCCGATGGTAAAGGCGATGAGGAACGCGATGGCGAGGGCGACGACCACGATGACGGACTCGGCGACCAGGCGCCGGATGGCGGCCGCGCTGACGGCGCCGGCCTCCTCGGTGGCCTCGTCGAGCGCCGCGCCGATGAGCGAGGACGTGTCCGAGTGGCGGGCGTCGTAGGCGGCCATGAGCGCGTAGTGCTCGACCTCCTGCTCCTCGTCGGAACGGGAGCCGGCGATGGTGCTCTCGAACGCGTTGGCCTCGCGGGCGTCGGACGAGCCGATGCCGCCCACCTCGAACACGGCGGCGCCGGGGTCGGTCTGGGCCACGATGCGGCGGTACTCGTTCAGGGACTCCTCGCGGGCGGCCGTGAGCCGCATGAAGGTCCGGTGCTTGCCGGCGAGCGGCTTGCCGTCCTCGAGGGACAGCACCAGCATCCGGATCTGCTCGGAGTACTCGTCGATGGTGGACAGGAGGCTCGCGGTGCGCACGGTCCGGGTCAGCTCGGCGGTCCCGGCGAGGTCGACCGCGTGGTCGAGCACGGCCGACAGGCGCGCGACCATCGAGTTGTACACCGTGAGGTGGACCGCTTCCACCGTGCCGTCGACGACCGCGCTGCGGGTCGTCTCGAGCCGCGACAGCGGGGCGTCGGCGCGCTCCAGGAGCGACTCGGACTCCGCGTCGAGGTCGAGGCTCTCGCGGGTGGCGGTGAGCTCCTCGATGGCGTTCCCGGTGGCGGTCTCGTGGTTGGTGAAGGAGGTCGCGATCGCCTCGGCATCGGAGCTGCCGGTCTGCTCCTGGTACACCAGCCTGGCGGCGTCCTCGCGCTCGGCCTGGATCGCGGCGATGACCGCGTTGACGTCGCGGGCGAGCTCGACGGCGTCGGCGGTGGCGCCGATGTCGCGGGCCTCGTCGGCCGACTCGACGAGTCGGAGCGCGACCATTCCGGCCAGGGTGAGCGCGGGAACGAGCAGCATGATCGTCAACTTGGTCCTGATCCTCATGCGGGACCAGGGACCGCCGCGCGGCTGCCGCTTCTTGCGCGTCGGCGGGGACTCGGCTAGCTCATCGTTCATCTCAGGGGTTCCTTCGGCGGGCGCCGCCGCTATTCGACGCCCAGATAGGCTTTCACGACTCGGGGGTCTTGCAGGAGTTCGGAGGCGGGGCCGCTGTGCGCGATCTCCCCGGTCTCCAGGACGTGCCCGGTGTCGGCCGCGCGCAGGGCCCTGCGGGCATTCTGCTCGACCAGCACCACTGTCACGCCCGAGGCGCGGATCTTCTCGATGACCGCGAAGACTTCGTCGACCATCTTGGGGGCCAGCCCCATCGAGGGCTCGTCCAACAGGACGACCCTCGGCCTGGCGATCATCGCGCGGGCGATCGCCAGCATCTGCTGCTCGCCGCCCGACAGCGAACCGGCGGGCAGGGCCCGCCGCTCGGCCAGGACGGGGAACAGGTCGTACATCTCGGATTCGGGGGCCGCCACGCGGCGGCGCCGGTGCGCGCCCAGGAGCAGGTTCTCGGCGACGGTGAGCGTCCCGAGGATCTGGCGCCCTTCGGGGACGAGGACGAGTCCGGCGGCGATGCGGCGGTGCGCGGGCCGGCGGGTGATGTCCTCGCCGCCGAAGCGGATCCGGCCGGAGCCGGGGCGCATCAGCCCGGAGACGGCGGCGAGCACGGAGCTCTTGCCGGCCCCGTTGGCCCCCACCAGCGCGACGAGGCCGCCTTCGGGAACGGTGAAGGACACGTCGCGGACGGCCTGCACGCGCCCGTAGGCGACCTTGAGCGACTCGACTTCGAGGATCGGTTCAGACATGTTCGGACTCCTCGGGCGCTTCGGCCTCGGTGCCCAGGTACGCCTCGATCACTCTCGGGTCGGAGGCGACCTCGCGCGGCTCGCCTTCGGCGATGACCTCGCCGAAGTCGAGGACGACGAGGCGGGTGCAGGCTTCGAGGACCATCTTGACGTTGTGCTCGATGAACAGGACGGTCACGCCGTCGTCGGCGAGGCCGCGGATGAGGGTGGCGAGTTCGGCCGCCTCGACGTGGTTCATGCCGGCCGCGGGCTCGTCGAGGATGAGCAGGGTCGGGTGGGCCGCGAGGGCGCGGGCGATCTCCAGCCGCCGCCGGTCGCCGTAGGAGAGCGCCCCGGGGCGGAGCCCGGCCCGGTCGGCGAGGCCGACGCGTTCGAGCTGGGCCCAGGCGAGGGCGAGCGCGCGGCGCTCGTCGCGGCGGGCGGACGGCAGCCACAGGAGCCGCCGCAGGTAGGTGGAGCGGCTGACGACGTGCGTCCCGACGAGGACGTTGTCGAGGACGGTGAGCCGCTCGAACAGCTTGGAGTGCTGGAAGGTCCGGCTGACGCCGGCCTGCGCGAAGCGGTGCGGGCGGGAGCCGAGCGGGACGCCCAGGATCTGCCCCTCGCCGGCGGTGGGCGGCTCCAGGCCGCTGATCATGTTGACCAGGGTGGTCTTGCCGGCGCCGTTGGGGCCGATGACCCCCAGGACCTCGCCGGAGCGGATCTCCAGGTCGACGCCGCGGACGGCGTCGACGGCCCCGTAGCTCTTGGCGAGGCCGGTGACGGACGCGATCGGGGTGCCCGGGTCGGGCAGCGGGTCGAGCGAGTCGAGGGGGGCGTAGTCGGGGCCGGGCCGGGCGGGCGCGCGGCGGAGCCGGCTGAAGAGGGTCGACAGGCCGCCGGGGAGGAACAGGACGACGGCGAGGAGGAGCGTCCCGGTGACGAGCGGGTGGATCCAGCCGGCCTCCAGACCGAGGGCCTTCTGGATCTCGGGGACGAGCGTGAGGAACCCGGCGCCGAGGACGGGGCCGAAGAACACCAGGTAGCCGCCGAGGACGGCGGTGATGAGGCCGTCGACGGTGAGGGCGAAGTCGAAGGTGGCGGGGGTGATGCGCCCGAAGAAGTAGGCGAACATGACCCCGTAGACGCCGGCGATGGCGCCCGAGGCGACGAAGGACGCCATGCGGGTGCGCACGACGTCGACGCCCATGGCGCCGGCGGCGAGCTCGTCCTCGCGGACGGCGGCGAAGGCGCGGCCCGAGCGCGAGGGTCCGAGGCGCCAGAACAGGTAGGCGAGGACCGCGACGATGATCCACGCGAAGTCGAAGGTCACCCACTTCTCGACGCGCACGCCGAGGGCGCCGTTCGTCCACTCGGCGTTGTTGATGACCACGCGGACCATCTCGCCGAAGGCGATGGTGGCGATGGCGAGGAACACCCCGCGCAGGCGCAGCACCGGGAGGCCGACGACGAACGCGGCGGCGGCGCCCACGAGGGCGCCGACGGGGAGTCCGACGAGGACGGGGGAGAGCGATCCGGCGATGGGCTCGGTCGGCACCACGAGGGTGGAGACGTACGCCGCGAGGGACGCGAACCCGGCCTGGCCGAGGCTGAGCTGCCCGGCCATGAGGACGACGTGGAAGGAGTAGGCGAGGATCGCGAACAGCGCGATCGTGGTGATGAGGGTGTCGTATCCGGCGAGCATCAGACCTCCCTGACCTTGACCTGGCCGAAGAGGCCGCGCGGCCGCAGCACGAGCACGGCGAAGAGCAGCGCGAATGCGACCATGCTCTTCCAGGTGGAGTCGAACAGGTGGATCGTCAGTGCCTCGGCGATGCCGAGGACCACCCCGGCGGCCATGGCGCCCCACAGTGAACCGAGGCCGCCGAGGATGATCACCGCGAATCCGACCAGCTCGATCGAGGCGCCCAGGTCGCGGCCGGCTTGGCCGAGGTTGAGCGCCAGGAGCGCCCCGGCGACGGTGCCGAGCGCCGACGAGAGCGCGTACGTCCCGGCGGTCACCCTCCCCACGTTGACGCCGAGGACCTTGGCGGCGGTCGGGTTCTCCGCCACGGCCCGCATGGACCGCCCCAGCGACGTCGCCGAGACGAGCCATGCGAGCCCGAGCATGAGGACCAGCGCCAGTCCGAGTGTCACGAGCTGCGTCAGGGTGACCCGGACGCCCGCGAACTCGAAGAGCTGGTTGGGGAAGTAGTCCGCCGAGAAGCTCTGCGGCTCGGTGCCGTACCGCGCCTGGAGGAGCGCGATGACGACGCCGCCGAGGGCGACGGACGAGATGAGTCCGGCGAAGTGCTCGTCGTCCCGGCCGCGCAGCGGCCGGAACGCGATGCGCTCCACCAGGACCCCGGCGAGCGCCCCGAACAGGGCCACCACCGGGAACAGGATCCACACCGGGATCGCGGTCCGCGCCGCGACCTCGATGCCGACGAAGGCGCCGGCCGTGAACACCGCCGGGTGGGCGAGGTTCAGGTGTCGGAGCACGCCGAACACGAGCGTGAAGCCGATCGCGAAGAGCGCGTAGATCGAGCCTGCGAACACGCCGTTCGCCAACTGTTGCAGCAGCATGTCTGGTTTTCCTGTACGAGGTGGGTGGGGACGGGGTCCCGCCGGGGTTCCGGCGGGGCGGTTACAGCAGGGTGAAGGCGCCGTCGCGGATGATCTGGACCACGGGCTCCTGGGTGACCTCGCCGCCCTCGTCGATCGAGATCGGGCCGAGGATGGAGTCGAACTCGAGGATCTGGCCGAGGTTGTCCTTGATGGCCTCGCGGTTCGCGTCGCAGTCGGCGCGGACGGCCTGGTCGATCAGGAACGCGGCGGTGTACGCCTGGGCGGCGAACTGGTCGGGCGCGCGGCCGAACTTCTCGGTGTAGTTCGCGATGAACTCGGCGTTGCCGGTGGTGTCGGCCGCCGCGCTCCAGGCGCCGCCGACGATGAGGCCCTCGGCGGCGTCCTCGAGGGCGCCGACCAGGACGGGGGAGTTGAAGGCGTTGCCGCCGACGATGGGGGCTTCGATGCCCAGTTCACGGGCCTGCTTGACGAGCGGGACGGTCGCGCCGGGCAGGGCCGAGAGGATGACGGCGTCGGGCTCCGCGTCGAGGACGCTGGTGAGCTGCGCCGAGAAGTCGGTGTCGGTGGTCTCGAAGGTCTCCTCGGCGACGATCTCGATGCCCTCGTCGGTGAGGACGTCCTTGATCGTGTTGAACGCGGAGGCGGTGAACTCGTCGGCGCTGTCGTAGAGCACGGCGACCTTGGCGAGGCCGAGGGCCTCCTTGGCGGCCGGGATGCTGGCGGCGAGGGCGACCTCCTCGGGCAGCGAGGCGCGGAAGATGTAGTCGCCGATCTCCGGGATGCCCTCGGCGGTCGTGGAGACGCCGAGCGCGGGCACGCCGGCGCTCTGCGCGTCGGTGTAGGTCGTGAAGGCCATGTTGGAGAGGGTCGGGCCGACGATGGCGCTGACCTTGTCGCGGTCGATGAGCTTCTCGAAGGCGGCGACCGAGCCGTCGACGGTGGTCTTGTCGTCCTCCTGGATCACCTCGTAGGTGATGCCCCCGGCGGCGTTGACCTCCTCGAACCCGAGCGCGAGTCCTTCTTGCTGGTAGGCGCCGGCGAACGCGGCGGCCTCGGTGAGGCTGAAGACGGCGCCGATCTTGACGGTCTCGTCGATGGTGCAGTCGGCGCCGGTTCCGGAGCCCGAGAGGGCGCTGTCGGAAGAGGCGTCGGTCGTGTCCTGGGAGACACAGGCACCGGTCGCGAGCAGGGCGGCAACGGCCAAGGCCGCGCCAGTGGTGGATTTGAGGCGCATGTTCTTCCTTGATCGGAAATGATGATGAGAGAGGCTGGTGGGGTCTTTGGTGGGGAAGCCACCCTCTCGTGGGGGATAGGGCGGCACGCAGGCCACCTTATAAGGACGGTCGGGGACGCACAAGACCGGACAAGAATAAGTTTTGTCAACTAGTGGGCTTTACCGTGCTCATTAAGGGAGAACACCGCGCTGTCGTCGAATTGCTCCGAACGGGCGTACGGACGACAGTGCACAGTAGGCGGTCGACTGATCACGCTGCGTGCATGGTGCGTCGCGCTCCCGGCCCTGATGATGTGACCCGCATCGCGTCTATCCTGGGGAGGTGGCTGTCAACGGTGTGAAGACGTACCAGGTGAAGACGTACGGCTGTCAGATGAACGTGCACGACTCCGAGCGGATCGGGGGCCTGCTCGAAGCGGCCGGGTACGTCCCGGTCGCGGCCGACGCCGCGCCCGACCTCGTCGTGTTCAACACCTGCGCCGTGCGCGAGAACGCCGACAACAAGCTGTACGGCAACCTCAGCCACCTCGCGCCCGCGAAGCGCGAGAACCCCGACATGCAGATCGCCGTCGGCGGCTGCCTGGCGCAGAAGGACCGCGGCGACATCGTCGCGCGCGCCCCCTGGGTCGACGCGGTCTTCGGCACGCACAACATCGGCTCGCTCCCGGCCCTGCTGGAGCGCGCCCGGCACAACCGCGCCGCCGAGGTCGAGATCCTCGAGTCCCTGGAGACGTTCCCCTCCACGCTGCCCACCAAGCGCGAGTCGACCTACTCCGGGTGGGTCTCGATCTCCGTGGGCTGCAACAACACCTGCACGTTCTGCATCGTGCCCTCGCTCCGCGGCAAGGAGAAGGACCGCCGCCCCGGCGAGATCCTCGCCGAGGTCCGCGCGCTCGTCGCCGAGGGCGTCTCCGAGGTGACCCTCCTGGGCCAGAACGTGAACACCTACGGCGTCGAGTTCGGCGACAAGCTCGCCTTCGGCAAGCTCCTGCGCGCGACCGGGGAGATCGAGGGCCTCGAGCGGGTCCGATTCACCAGCCCGCACCCCAAGAACTTCACCGACGACGTCATCGCCGCCATGGCCGAGACCCCCAACGTCTGCCACTCCCTCCACATGCCGCTCCAGTCCGGCTCGGACCGCGTCCTCAAGGAGATGCGCCGCTCCTACCGCTCCACCGCGTACCTGGAGATCATCGACAAGGTCCGCGCGGCCATGCCCGACGCGGCCATCACCACCGACATCATCGTGGGCTTCCCCGGCGAGACCGAGGAGGACTTCCAGGCCACCCTCGACGTCGTCGAGAAGTCCCGCTTCTCCAGCGCGTTCACGTTCCAGTACTCGATCCGCCCCGGCACCCCCGCCGCGACCATGGACGGGCAGATCCCCAAGGCCGTCGTCCAGGAGCGCTACGAGCGCCTCGTCGCCCTCCAGGAGCGCGTCTCCTGGGAGGAGAACCGCCGCCTCGAAGGCACCGAGGTCGAGGTCCTGGTGACCGTCGGCGACGGCCGCAAGGACGCCGCCACCGGCCGCCTCTCGGGCCGCGCCCGCGACGGCCGCCTCGTCCACTTCAACGTCACGCCCTCCGACACCGACCCGACCGGCAACGCCGAAGGCGTCCGCCCCGGCGACGTCGTCACGACGGCGATCACCTACGGCGCCCCGCACCACCTCGTCGCCGACGGGAAGGTCCTCACCCACCGCGCCACCCGCGCCGGCGACGCCTGGGCCGCGGGCAAGGCCACCAAGCTCCCCGGCGTCTCCCTCGGCATCCCCACCATCGGCCGCAAGCCCCTCCCGAAGGCCGAGGGCCCCGGCTGCGCCTGCTGAGGCGCGGGGCCTCGCCCCCGCCCAGGCCTGTCCTGTGCGCCAGGACAGGCCCGGAGACGGCCTCGAACGCCGTCAGACGAGCGAGTCCTCCCACTGGCGGTGCAGCGTCGCGTACTCGCCGCCGTGGTCGATGAGCTCGTCGGGGCGGCCGTCCTCGATGATCCGGCCGTGCTCCAGCACCAGCACCCGGTCGGCGATCTCCACCGTCGACAGCCGGTGCGCGATGATGATCGCCGTCCGGTCCGCCAGGATCGTGCGCAGCGCCCGCTGCACCAGCCGCTCCGAGGGGATGTCGAGCGAACTCGTCGCCTCATCGAGGATGAGGACCCGCGGGTCGGCCAGGAACGCCCGCGCGAACACCACGAGCTGCCGCTGGCCCGCCGACAGGCGACCGCCGCGCTTGCGCACGTGCGTGTCGTACCCGTCCGGCAGCGCCTCGATGAACTCGTGCGCGCCGACCACCCGGGCCGCCTCCACGATCCGCTCGCGGCTCGCGCCCGGCAGCCCCAGCTCGATGTTCTCGGCGATCGTGCCGTTGAACAGGAAGTTCTCCTGCGTGATCATGACGATGTTGCGCCGCAGGTCGGCCTCGGACAGCTCCCGCAGGTCCACCCCGTCCAGCGACACCGAGCCCGAGACCGGGTCGTAGAACCGGCTCACCAGCTTCGCGATCGTGGTCTTCCCCGCGCCCGTCGCGCCCACCAGCGCCAGCGTCTGCCCGCCCGCGATCCGCAGGTCCAGGCCCGGCAGGACCACCTGGTCCTCCCGGTACCGGAAGTGCACGTCGTCGAAGCGCAGCTCGCCGCGCGCCACCGCGATCGACCGCGGCTCCTCGGGCTCGGCCACCTCGACGGTCTCGTCGAGCACGCCCGAGAGCTTCTCCAGCGCCGACGTCGCCGACTGGAGCACGTTGTAGAACTGCACCAGCTCGTTCAGCGGGTCGAAGAACCGCTTCATGTACAGGAGGAACGCCGCCAGCACGCCGAGCTCGGTGTTGCCCTGCATGACCTGCCAGCCGCCGAACAGCAGCACCACCACGGTGGCGAGGTGCCCGATGCCGCGCATCCCGCCGGACATGAACGCGTTCTGCTGGTGGCCCTTGGCCTGCGCGTACTGGTTGTCGGTGTTCAGCCCCGCGAACAGCTCCCGGTCGCGCGGCTCGCGCCGGTACGACTGCACCGCCCGGACCCCGCCCATCGACTCCACGAAGTAGACGATCAGCAGCGCCACGGTCTCGCGCGCCTTGCGGTACGCCACCGCCGACACCCGGCTGAACCAGCGGCCCAGCAGCAGCATCAGCGGGAACGTCAGCAGCGCCACCGCCGCCAGGAGCGGGTCGATCACCAGCATCACGATCGTGATCGTGACGACGTTGAGCGCGGCCAGGACCAGGTCGTCCACGCCGTTCTCGGTCATCTCCCGGATGGCCTCCATGTCGGAGCTCTGTCTGGCCGTGACGCGCCCCGAGGTGAACCGCTCGTGGAACGACACCGACAGGTCCTGGAACTTGCGGAACACCCGGTTGCGCAGCGCGAACAGCATCGCGTTGCCGACCTTCGCCGACTGCGCGATGTACAGGCGCACGCACACGTACTTCAGGACCGACACCACCGCGAACACGACGGCGATCCCGATCAGCAGCGAGTAGTCGCCGCGGTCGGCGATCGCCGGGATCGCGTTGTCGATCCCGAACATGACCAGCAGCGGCGTCGCCATGCTGGTGAAGTTCTGCACCACCAGGATCGCGCACAGGAACGCGATCCCCTTCTTGTGCGGCCGCATCATCCAGCCCAGGAGCCGGCGGCTCTGCAGCCGCAGCTCCTTGATCGACTCGGCGTCGTCCACCTCGGCGCTGGTCCGGTCGGCCTCGGCCGACTCGGCCCGGCCGCGCCAGGACGCGTGCTTGTCGACGGGCTGCTCGGCGCGCCGCTCCAGCTCGTCCTCGGTCGCGCCCTCGACGTCTGCGACGCCGCTTCCGGTCGCGGTCACGCCGCCACCTCCTCAGACTCTGCGGAGAGCACGTCGACGTACTCGGGACTGGTCGCCATCAGCTCGGAGTGCGCCCCGAAGGCCGCGATCCGGCCCTCGTGGAGCAGCGCCACCTTGTCGGCCAGCGCCACCGTGGACGGCCGGTGGACGACCACGAGCGCGGTGGTGTCGCGCAGGACCTGCGCCAGGGCCCGCTCCACGAGCTCCTCGGTGTGGACGTCGAGCGCCGACAGCGGGTCGTCGAGGACGAGCACGGCCGGGCGCACGACGACGGCGCGGGCGAGCGCGAGGCGCTGGCGCTGGCCGCCGGACAGGGACAGGCCCTGCTCGCCGATGCGGGTGTCGAGCCCGTACGGCAGGTCGTAGACGAACTCGGCCTGGGCGACGCGCACGGCCTCCTCGAGGTCGCGCTCGTCGGCGTCGGGGCGGCCGAGGGCGAGGTTCTCGCGCACGCTCATCGAGAAGAGCGTGGCCTCCTCGAACGCGGTGGTGACGACCGAGCGGAGGTTCTCCAGCTTCAGGTCCCGGATGTCGGTGCCGTCCAGGAGGATCCGGCCTGCGGTCGGGTCGTTGAGGCGGGAGGGCAGCGACACGAGCGTGGTCTTGCCCGAGCCGGTCTTGCCCGCGATGGCGACGGTCTCGCCGGGGTTCACCCGGAGGTCGACGCCGGCGAGGATCTCGCGGCTGTCGTCCTCGAACGCGAACCGCACGCCCTCGAAGACGAGTTCGCCGCGCACCTCGCTCCGCTCGATCACCTTGGCGTTCGGGCGGTCCTTGATGGCCGGCTCGGTGTCGAAGACCTCGTAGACGCGGTCGGCGGCGGTCATGGCCTCGTTGCCGTGGGCCATGACCCAGCCGGTGGCCTCGATCGGCCACAGGAGGGCCAGCTGGAGCATGATGAACGCGGTGAGGTCGCCCACCGAGAGGGTGCCGCCGGCGACCATGGTCGCGCCGAGCACGAGGACCGCGCCGACGGCCGCGGTGGCGATGGCGTCGTAGCCCGACCAGGACCGGGACGCGATCATGCTCTTGAAGATGCTGCGCGAGCGCAGCTCGGCGGCCTCCTTCTCGAAGCGGGCCGCCATGAGCGGGCCGCGTCCGAGCGCCTTGATGGCGCGGATGCCGAGCGCCGACTCCTCGGCGGCGCTGGAGACCTCGCCGGACTGGTCCTGCTCGGACCGGGCCGCGGGGAGGTACTCGCGGAAGAACTTGCGGCCGATGAGGAACAGCGGGACCGCCGAGGCCGCGACGATGAGGGCCAGCCGCCATTCGATGAACAGGAGCTGGCCCATGATGATGAGGATCATCCCGGTGGAGGTGATCGCGAAGACCAGGCCGCCGGCGAAGAAGCGCCGGATCATGCCGAGGTCGGAGGTGACGCGGGCGAGGAGCTGCCCGGTCTGCCACCGGTCGTGGAACCCGGTGTGGAGCACCTGGAGGTGCTCGTACAGCGCGCCGCGGATGTCCTTCTCGATGGCCATCGCGGTGGTCGTCTGGAAGTAGCGCCGCGCCAGCTGGAGGATCGCGTCGGCGGCGCCGAGGACGGCGATGGCGCCGACGATGGCCACGAGGCCGCGCATGTCGCCGTGGTGGATCGGCCCGTCGATGGCCCGGCCGACGAGCGGCGGGATCGCGAGGCCGGACACGATGTTGAGCAGCACCATCGACCACAGCACCGCGAGGCGGTACCGGTACGGGTAGAGGTACTTCCTCATCCGCCACAGGTTCGTCAGCGCCGTCCGACGTTCCGGGGGGAGGTCTGGTTCGGATGCATCTGGAGTTTTCAACCGCTCTGAGCCCACCGCTCCAAGTTACGAGCGGGGTGTGACTTCCGGCAATCGAATTTCACCTGCCGACCGGTAAGTAACACGAGTGTGAACGGCATCGGGCACCGGACCCGTTGCGCCGCAACGGGTCCGGCAAGCGCTATAGCGACGGAATTTAACATTCGCCGTCTCACGGAGCGGGCAGGGACTACTCCAGCAGATCCGACCGAAGCGCCTCGACCCGGTCGAAACCGGTCGCCCGCACGTACTCGGCGAGCGAGCCGAAGCGCTCGCCCATCTCCGCGATCGTCTCCAGCATCGCCGCCGCCGGCGTGGTCAGGCCGCTCTCGTTCTCGGGCCGGCCCAGGTTCGCGTCCCGCCAGGTGCGCCACCGCGCGATCCCCACGTTCGACAGCTCGTAGTCCCGGGCGATGTCCGCCTCGTCGACGCCGAGCACCGACAGGAGCGCCGCGGCCACCAGGCCCGTCCGGTCCTTCCCCGCCATGCAGTGGAACAGCACCGGCTCGCCGCTCGCGATCACGTCGAGCGAGTCGCGCACCGCCTGGTAGCCGGCCTCGTACATGCCCGAGTACCGCTGCCGCAGGAACGGCACCACACCCGCCCCGGACGGGTACCCGCGGCCGATGTTCTCCCACTTCACGTGCAGCAGCTCGAAGTGGTGGAACTCGACGCCGTCGACCTCGGGGAACCGCCCCGCGACCTCCCACTCCTCGGCCCGGCGCAGGTCGATCACGTGGCGGACCCCGAGCCGGTTCACGAGCAGGTCGAGGTCGGCCTCGGTCACCATCCCGAGGTTGTCGGAGCGGAACACCCGGCCGGACCGCACCTTGCGGCCGTCCGCGGCGTCCCAGCCGCCGACGTCGCGGAGGTTGAAGACCTTCTCGGCGTCGATGAACTGCTGGGGGAGCGTTTCGAGGGTCATTCGGGTGCCTTCCCGTCGGGGGACATGGTCGGTGGGGCAGCGCGAACGGCGCGGACCGGAGCGGTCCACGCCGTCGTAGCCCTGTCCCATTATCCCGATCCGACCGCGAACGCACTCATGCGTCCGGACCGCCCCCGGATGAACGGCGGGTGTCGCTTACTTGGTTCCCTCCGCAAGCTGCAGGCTGCGTTACTTGGTTCCTTCCGCAAGCTGCAGGCGGTGCTACTTCGTTCCCTCCGCAAGCTGCAAGAACTGCTTCTTCCCCGCGAGGTCGGCCTCGGCCTTCTTGATCCGGCCGGCGTTCCCGTCGGCCTTCGCGCGGGCGAGCTTCTCCTCGGCCTCGGCGACCTGCTGGCGCATCTGGAGCAGCAGCGGGTTCTCGTCGACCGGGACCTTGCGCCACGCGGTGTCCAGCGCGTCGCGGAGCTTGTCCTCGACGGTGCGCAGGCGCCGCTGGAGCTTCGCCTGGTTCTTGCGCGGGACCGCGCCGATGTCGTGCCAGCCGGCCTGGAGCTCGCGGAACGCGTTCTGCGCCGCCTTCGGGTCGGCCTCGATGTCGAGCGCCTCGGCCTGCTTGAGCAGCTCCTCCTTGGCGGTCTGATTCGCCTCCAGCTCCGCGTCGCGGGCCGAGAACACCTCGGAGCGCGCGTTGAAGAAGACGTCTTGCGCCGCCCGGAACCGCTTCCAGGCCTTCTGCTCGGCGTCCGGCGCCAGTCGCCCGGCGTCCTTCCACTCGGCCATGAGGCCCTTGAGCGCGTCGGCCGTCGGCCCCCAGTCCTGCGAGGTCGACAGCTCCTCCGCCTTGGCGATGAGCTCTTCCTTCTTCTGCCCGATCACCTTGCGCTCGGCGTCGAGCTGCGAGAAGTAGGCCCCGCGGTGGCGCGTGAACGTGTCGCGCGCGGCCGAGAAGCGCCGCCACAGCTTCTGATCGGTCTTCCGGTCGACCCCGTGGATCGCCTTCCACTCCTCGATCATCTCGCTGAAGCGCTGCCCCGACGCCTTCCAGTGGCTGTCGCGGGACGCCAGGTCCTCCGCCTCGGCCACCAGGGCCTCCTTGGCGGCGACGGCCTCGGCGCGCTCGGACTCCTTGGCGGCCTTGAACTCGCCGAGCTTCTCCTCGGCGTGCTTGGACAGGCCGTCCAGGCGGGTCGCCAGGCCTTCGACGTCCCCGACCACCGCGGCGGTGTCCAGGCCCTCGCGGAGCTTGCGCAGCTGCGAGGCCGCCTGCTCCACGTCGGCCGACTCCGAGTTCAGTCGCGCGGCGATGAGATCGACCTCGACCACGAGGTCGGCGTACTTGCGCGCGAAGTGCGCGAGCCCCTCCTCGGTCGAGCCGGCCTGCCACGAGCCCACCGCGCGCTCGCCGGAGGAGGTCTTCACATAGACCGTGCCGTCGGCGTCGATGCGGCCGAAGCTGGTCCAGTCTCCGAGGTCACTCATCGCGGTAATCTCAAATCCTTCACACGAACTTAGGGACGTATTTCCCGTACCTTACGGTGGGCGGCGGGTCGCCGCCAGCCGGGGCGGGGCCGCCCGACTCGAGGGGGTCATGCAATTGAGGAGCGAACTCGGCGGCACACCCACCCTACAACCGCCGGTGATCGCCGTCGTAGGCCCCACCGCGGCGGGCAAGACCGCCCTCTCGGTCGCGCTCGCGGAAGCCCTCGGCGGCGAGGTCGTCAACGCCGACTCGATGCAGCTCTACCGCGGGATGGACATCGGCACCGCGAAGATCACCGCCGAGGAGGCCCGCGGCGTCCCCCACCACGTCTTCGACGTCCTCGACGTCACCGAACCCGCCGACGTCGCCAGCTACCAGCGCCTCGCCCGCGACGCGATCGAGGCCGTCCGCGCGCGCGGCCGCCGCCCGATCCTCGTCGGCGGCTCCGGCCTGTACGTCCAGGCCGCCCTCGACGAGATGGAGTTCCCCGGCACCGACCCCGAGATCCGCGCCCGCCTCGAAGCCAAACTCGACCGCGACGGCTCCGCGGCCCTCTGGGACCGCCTCAAGGAGCGCGACCCCGCCGCCGCCGACGCGATCCTGCCCTCCAACGGCCGCCGCGTCGTGCGCGCCCTCGAGGTCGTCGAGCTCACCGGCTCCTTCACCGCCTCGCTCCCCGAACCGCGCGCCCACTTCGACGCCGTCCGCATCGGCGTCGACCGCGACACCCCCGCCCTCGACGAGCGCATCGAGCGCCGCGTCCAGACCATGTGGGACGCCGGCCTCCTCGACGAGGTCCGCGACCTCGAGTCCAAGGGCCTGCGCGAGGGCCGCACCGCCTCCCGCGCCCTCGGCTACCAGCAGGTCCTCGCCCACTTCTCGGGCGAGTACGACGAGGACGAGGCCTTCCGCCTCACCGCGCAGGGCACCCGCCGCTTCGTGCGCCGCCAGCGCTCCTGGTTCAAACGGGACGGCCGCATGGAATGGTTCGATGCGGCCGATCCTGAGCTCTTCGCGAAGGCGCTTACGCGCGCGGGTTCGGAGCCGTCGTCTCCTTCGGGTCGGTGATCGCCACCGGCGCCAGGAGCTCGTTGATCTTGGTGTAGACCTCCTCCGGCAGCTTCACGCCGACGGCCTTGACGTTCTCCTCGACCTGCTCGGGGCGGGTCGCGCCGATGATCGCGGCGGAGACGTTCGAGTTCTGGAGGACCCACGCGAGGCTGAGCTGCGCGATGGTCAGGCCCAGCTCCTCGGCGATCGGGCCGAGCTGCTGGACGCGCTCGAGGACGTCGTCCTTGAGCCAGCCCTCGACGAAGCGGCCGAACTGCGGGTCGGCGCCGCGCGAGCCCGCGGGGGCCGCCTGGCCGGGCTTGTACTTGCCCGACAGCACGCCGCCGGCCAGCGGGGACCACACGATCTGGCCGATGCCCAGCTCCTCGGAGGCCGGGACGACCTCGGCCTCGATGACCCGCCACAGGGCCGAGTACTGGGGCTGGCTCGACACGAGCTGGATCTTCAGCTCCTTGGCGAGCTCGGCGCCGGCGCGGATCTGATCGGCGGTCCACTCCGAGACGCCGATGTAGTGGGCCTTGCCGGCGTGGACCACGTCGGCGAACGCCTGCATGGTCTCCTCCAGCGGGGTCTCCACGTCCCAGCGGTGGGCCTGGTACAGCTCCACGCGGTCGGTCTGGAGGCGCGTCAGGGAGTTGTCGATGGACTCCTTGATGTGTTTCGCCGAGAGGCCGCGGTCGTTCTTGCCCTTGCCCATCGGCCAGTAGACCTTGGTGAAGACCTCGATGCCGTCGCGGCGCTGGCCCTTCAGCGCCCGGCCGAGGACCTCTTCGGCCTTGCCCTGCGCGTACACGTCGGCGGTGTCGAAGGTGGTGATGCCGGCGTCGAGGGCGGCGTTGACGCACGCGACCGCCGCGTCCTCCTCCACCTGCCCGCCGTGGGTGATCCAGTTGCCGTAGACCAGTTCGGAAATGACGAGGCCAGAGCGGCCGAGATGACGAAACTCCATGGGTACAGAGCCTACCTGCCGTGCGGCTAGGGGCAAACGCAAGCATGATCACAGCGTCCGCGCGCTGCCCGCGCGCGCCTGGTGTCTAGAGCGGGCCGTCGTCGATGGAGACGGCGCCGTCGAGCTGGCGCATGGCCTCGGCGCGGTCGACGCGGGCGGGGACCAGCTCGTTGCCGTCGAACCCGAGGGCGCCCCACGAGTACCCGTCGGTGACGAGGAACCCGGCCGGGTGGACCTCGATGCGCTGGTACCGCGGGGGCACGACGACGCGGCCGGTCTTGTGGACGGCGAGCACGCGGCCGCGCTGGGCGGCGACGGCCACGCCGTTGACGAACCCGGTGACGGTGCGCCCGTCGGCGGTGGGGGTCTCCATGGCGCCGTACAGCATCGGAACGACGACGGTGCCGGTCTTGTCGATGGCGCCCCAGTCGGCCTGGCAGACGGCGGCGACGCCGCCGCGGAAGTCCCCGGCCTGGCTGAACGCGGCCTGCACGACCGGGCGGCCGTCGTGGCCGAGGTAGCCGAAGCGGCCGGTCTGGGGGTCCTGGAACCGGTCGGGCGCGGGATGCCCGGCGCGCTCGGCCCAGCCGCGGGGCGGCGCGCCGAAGCCGTACTTGGCGGCGTGCTCCTCGATGAGGGAGAGCGCGGTCTCGACGATCTGCATGACGAACCCGTGGGGGTTCTGCTCGGAGGCGCGCTGGACGTGGATGAGCGACTCGGTGATGCGGCCCTGGGCGATGCACGAGAGCCCGGCGTAGGCGCGGACGGCGCCGGTGAGGGTCCGCGGCAGCTCGCCGGCCTCGGCGAGGGCGAACAGCTGGTCGGCCTCCTCGTAGCGGCCGCGCACGCGCAGGACCTGGGCGAGGCGGGCGCGGGCGGGGGCCAGGAGCAGGTCGGCGCCGACGGCCTCGGCGTACTTGACGGCGGCGGCGGCGTCGACCTCGGCGCCGTCGAAGTCCCCGAGGACCCGCAGGACGACGGCCCGCACCCCGAGGAGCCGCGACTGGTCGGCCTCGGAGGCGTGGCGGGCGAGCCGGAGCGCGGCCTCCTCGCGGATCTGCTGGAGCGCGACGGTGTCGGCGATGGCGTGGCGCATGGTGGCGCGATCGAGTGGGCCGAGGGCGCGGAACAGCCCCGCCCGCAAGTCCGCCGCGACATCAACCACGTTGACTACTTTCCGGGGTCAGAGAGGGCTACGTCAGTTTCGAGGGTAAGCCATCGCGACCGGGGAGGGACAGTCGAGCGACCCCGGGCACGATCGCTTGTCGAAGGCGGGGCCGGGCGGCCCCGCCCGCTCATTTGACGATCTTGCCGAGGTCGTCCTCGGTGGCCTTGTAGCTCATGCGCGCCCGCGGGTTCCGCATGGAGCGCGGCATGATGCTCCGCTGGATCGCGTACCAGTAGAGGCCGCCCATGCGCTGCGTGGTCTTCGGGAAGCGCTTCAGCACGATGCGCTTGACCTTGCGGCTGAGGAAGATCGACTCGATGACGATCGCGCCGGTGAGCGCGAGCAGGCCGATGAACAGGTAGCTCTGGAGCTGGACCGTGCCCGCGGTCGAGAAGATGAGGATCGCGAAGGCGCCGAACATGTAGTACTGGCCGATGGACCAGCGGGCGTCGACGATGTCGCGCACCAGCAGCCGCTCGGCCCCGCGGTCGCGGGGGAGGTGGTACTTGTCGAAGAGCGGGTCGCCCTTCCACTGGCCTTCGGCGATGCGGCCGCGCTCGGCTCTGACGTCCTCGCGCGCCTGCTTCTTCTGCTCCTTGGTCAGGGGGCCGGACTTCTTGACGGCCTCCCGCTTCTCCTTGTTGGTCAGCGGGGGGTTCACCGGCGGCTTGGCCTTCGACTGGTTCGGCCGCTTGGGCGTGGCCTTCCCCTTCTTGTCCGTGGCCGAAACCGGCTTCGGTTCCTCGGTTTCAGGAGCTTCCTGTACGGACTTCTTGGCCACGGACGATCGGCCTTCCTCAACTCGCTGCGGGCGGTGGTCCTCCAAGCATACCTACGCCCGGAACACGGCTATTTCGTGACAGGTCGCTCGATCTTCGCGCCGAGACCGAGGAGCTTCTCCTCGAAGTTCTCGTAGCCGCGGGTGATGTAGCGGTCGACGCCGTACACGCGCGAGGTGCCCTCGGCGGCCATGGCCGCGATGAGGTGGCTGAAGCCCGCGCGCAGGTCGGGGATCTGGAGGTCGGCGGCGTGGAGCTTCGAGGGCCCGGCGATGACGGCCGAGTGCAGGAAGTTGCGGCGCCCCCAGCGGCACGGGGTCCCGCCGAGGCAGTCGGAGTACAGCTCGATGTTCGCGCCCATGCGGCGCAGCTCGGAGGTGTAGCCGAAGCGGTTCTCGTACACGGTCTCGTGCATGATCGACAGGCCGTCGGCCTGGGTCAGCGCGACCACGATGGGCTGCTGCCAGTCGGTCATGAGGCCGGGGTGGACGTCGGTCTCGAGCGCGACGGGCTTGAGCGCGGTGCCCGGGTGCCAGAAGCGGATGCCGCCCTCGACGGGGTCGTCGTCGACCTCGTACGCGCCGCCGATGGAGCGGAACACGTTGAGGAACGTCATCATGTCGGCCTGCTGGGCGCCGCGCACGAAGACGCTGCCCTCGGTCGCGAGCGCGGCGGACGCCCACGAGGCGGCCTCGATGCGGTCGGGGAGCGCGCGGTGCCGGTAGCCCTTGAGCTCGTCGACGCCGACGATCTCGATCACCCGGTTGGTGTGGACCTTGATGATCGCGCCCATCTTCTGCAGGACGCAGATCAGGTCGATGATCTCGGGCTCGATCGCGGCGTTGCGCAGCTCGGTGGTGCCCTTCGCCATGACGGCGGTGAGCAGGACCTGCTCGGTGGCGCCGACGGACGGGAAGTCGAGCTCGTAGCGGATGCCGTGGAGGCCGTTGGGGGCCGACAGGTGGGTGCCGCTGGCGTCCTTCTCGACGACGGCGCCGAACTCGCGGAGCGCGTCGAGGTGGAAGTCGATGGGGCGGCCGCCGATGTTGCAGCCGCCGAGGTCGGGGATGAACGCGCGGCCGAGGCGGTGCAGGAGCGGCCCGCACAGCAGGATCGGGATGCGGCTGGTCCCGGCGTGGACGTTGATCTCCTCGACGCCGGCGGACTCGACCGAGGTGGGGTCCATGTAGAGCGTGTCGCCGTCGAGCTCCACGTCGACGCCGTGGACGCGCAGGAGGCCGGTGACGACCTCGACGTCGCGGATCGCGGGGACCGAGCGCAGCACCGAGGGGGAGGTGCCCAGGAGGGCCGCGACCATCGCCTTGGAGACGAGGTTCTTCGCCCCCCGGACGGTGACGTCCCCTTCGAGCGGGGTGCCGCCGTGGATGATCAGCATGTCTTCTTCGGGGGTGGCGTCGGTGCTGCTCAACAGATCTCCTCGGATGGAGTGGAGTACTGGTACGGAAGCCGGGATGCGTCTCTGCAAATCTACGGCCTGCAAGCGTCGCCGTGGGTGCGATGGCCGGTTCCCGGCGAAGCGTCGTTCACCGGGCGTCAACGCTCACGTCGCCCGCTTGCCAGGCGTACATCGCGGTGGCGGACCAACGATAACGGAATAGCCACAGGGAAAACGCCCAGGTAGCGGGATAACCCTCGGTGATCATGCGCACCCGCGGCACACGGAATACACGTCCGGGGGACCCGGAACCGTTCACCCTGTGGCGAACGACTCCGGGTCCGGCGGCTACGGCAGGGCGAGCATCCGGTCGAGGGCCTCGCGGGCGTAGCCGGCGGTCCGCTCGTCGACGGTGATGACGTTCGGCACCCGCCCGGCCACGAGCTCCTCGAGGGCCCACACGAGGTGCGGGAGGTCGATCCGGTTCATGGTGGAGCAGTAGCAGACGGTCTTGTCCAGGAACGAGATCTTCTTGTCCGGGAAGCGGTTCGCCAAGCGGCGCACCAGGTTCAGCTCGGTGCCGATGGCCCATGAGGAGCCGGGCTCGGCGGCCTCGAGGGCCTTGATGATGTACTCGGTCGAGCCCACGAAATCCGCGGCCTCGACGACCTCGTGCGTGCACTCGGGGTGGACCAGGATGTTCACCTCGGGGTCGACCCGGCGCATCTCCTCGACGCACGCGAGCGTGAAGCGCCCGTGGACCGAGCAGTGGCCCTTCCACAGGATGATCTTCGCGTTCCGCAGCTCGTCGTCGGTGAGGCCGCCGTTCGGCTTGTGCGGGTTGTAGAGCACGCAGTCGTCCAGCGAGTAGCCCATGTCGCGGACCATCGTGTTGCGGCCCAGGTGCTGGTCGGGCAGGAACAGGACCTTCTCGCCCTGCTCGTAGGCCCAGCGCAGGGCCCGCTCGGCGTTCGAGGAGGTGCAGACGATGCCGCCCTCGCGGCCCACGAAGCCCTTGATCGCGGCGGTCGAGTTCATGTACGTGACCGGCACGGTCGCGTCGGCGACGCCGACCCGCTTCAGGTCCTCCCAGCACTGCTCGACCTGGGAGGCCGTCGCCATGTCGGCCATGGAGCAGCCGGCGGCCATGTCCGGCAGGACCACCCGCTGGTGGTCGCCGGTGAGGATGTCGGCGCTCTCGGCCATGAAGTGCACGCCGCAGAACACGATGTACTCCGCGTCGGGGCGCGCCGCCGCCTGCTGCGCGAGCTTGAACGAGTCGCCGGTGACGTCGGCGAACTGGATCACCTCGTCGCGCTGGTAGTGGTGGCCGAGGACGAACACGTTGCCGCCCAGCGCCTCCTTCGCGGCCTTCGCCCGCTCGACCAGGTCCGGGTCGGAGGGGGCGGGCAGTTCGCCGGGGCAGTCGACGCCGCGCTCGGAGCCGGCGTCGGAGCCGCGGCCGAGGAGCAGGAGCGCGGTCTGGGTGCTCGCAGGTTCAGTGAAGCCCGTCATGGCCGCAATCCTAGTCGCTTCCGAGGACTCCTCGGGCCGCTCGAATCCGCGATGCGGACCGCCCGTCGCGGAGTGTGGGAGCGCACGGGCGGCGACCCCGGTTCGGCAAGCGGTTACACCATGGTCGGAGGCCGCTCAGACCATCCACTACCCTCTACATGTGCGCATCCTCATAGCTCCCGACAAGTTCGCCGGCACCATGAGCGCCGGCGAGGCCGCCGACGCCGTAGCCGAAGGCTGGCTGCGCGCCCGCCCGGGCGACACCGCCGAGACGCTCCCGCTCGCCGACGGCGGCCCCGGCTTCACCGAGGTCCTCGCCCGCGCCAAGCCGCAGGCCCGGCTGCGCACCGTCGACACCTGCGACCCCCTCGGCCGCCCCATCCGCGCCGACTACCTCCTCGACGGCGACACCGCCTACATCGAGTCCGCCGCCGCCTGCGGCCTCCACCTCCTCGCCCCCGGCGAGCGCGACCCCGAGCGCACCACCAGCTTCGGCGTCGGCCTCCTCATCGCCCACGCCGTCGAGAGCGGCGCCCGCCGCGTCGTCATCGGCCTCGGCGGCTCCTCCACCAACGACGCCGGCGCCGGCATGCTCACCGCGCTCGGCTGCGTCTTCCGCGACGTCGCCGGCGAACCCGTCCCCTACGGCGGCGGCGGCCTCACCTCCGTCCACGCGATCGAAGGCCAGCCCCGCACCCGCGGCGTCATCTTCACCGCCGCCACCGACGTCGACTCGCCCCTGCTCGGACCGGGCGGCGCCACCCACGTCTTCGGCCCCCAGAAGGGCGCCGACGCCCGCGCCGTCGAGAGCCTCGAACGCGCCGTCGGCCACTTCGCCCGCACCCTCGAAGACGCCCTCGGCCTCCACGGCGCGGCCGAGAACCCCGGCGCCGGCGCCGCGGGCGGCATCGGCTTCGCCCTCTTCCTCCTCGGCGGCTCCCGAGAGTCCGGCGCCCGCCTGACCTGCGACGCCGTCGGCCTCGACGCGAAGATCGCCGCCGCCGACCTCGTCATCACCGGCGAGGGCTCCTTCGACGCCCAGAGCCTGCGCGGCAAGCTCGCCGCCGAGGTCGCCCAAGGCGCCGCCGCCCACGGCCGGCCCTGCGTGGTCATGGCCGGCCGCGCCGACGTCGCCGCCCACCCCGCCCTCGCCGGGGTGTACTCCGTCACCGAACTCCTCGGCAGCGCCGAGGAGGCCATGGCCAGACCGGTCGAGGGACTCACCGCGCTGGCCGAGCGGGTGGCGAAGGAATGGCAGGAATAGGTACCGTCGGAGACCAGCCGAGACGGCGCGTCACGACGCCTCCGAAGTGAGGTCGGACTCGATTCCCGAATCCCTCCGCACGAGCACGGGAATAGGGACGCACGCAATCCGGTTGGGTACTGTTGACGGGTCGAATCGACCCGGCGACCCGGGTCTCGCACATATCACGAGGAGTAGCAAGTGAGCGCCACTCAGCAGGCTGGAACTGAGCAGTTGGACGACGCCAAGGACAGCACCAAGGTCGGCGTCGTGCTCACCGAAGCCGCCGCCACCAAGGTCAAAGCCCTGATCGAGCAGGAAGGCGAGGAAGGCCTCCGCCTGCGCGTCGAGGTCAGCCCCGGCGGCTGCTCCGGCCTGCGCTACGGGCTGTTCTTCGACACCGACGTGCGCGACGGCGACACCGTGCAGGACTACGAGGGCTTCGGCGTGATCGTCGACAAGATGAGCATCCCGTACCTGATCGGCGCGAGCATCGACTTCGCCGACCGGATCGACGCCCAGGGCTTCACCATCGACAACCCGAACGCCCAGGGATCGTGCGCCTGCGGCGACTCGTTCCACTAGGCCTCCGGCCACACGCTCGAAGCCCGGTCGGACGCTTTCGCCGACCGGGCTTCTTCGTGCGCTAGGCTGAGCGCCCCCCGCCGGGCGATCCACCTTTGCCCCGCGATTTCCGATTCCGATCATCCCGTCCCCGACGATGCGAGGACCATTCCAAGTGGCACATGTCGTGCAAGGCGTCAAGACCGCCGTCACCGGCACCACCGCCGAGGCCGTGGGCCACGGCCTGGCCCGCCTCGGGCAGGCCCCGGTCGTCCTCGGCGGCGACGAGCTCGACCTCATCGAGGTCATGGAGCGCGGCGGGTCCCTCGGCCTCATCCACATCGGCCCTGGCGAGCCGAAGGCCATGCACGCCTACGCCGACCAGGCCCGCGACCTCGGTCTGGAGTTCAGCGCCGACCCCGGCGACCTGGAGGGCGACGAGGCCGTCGAGTTCCTGACCGGCGCGAAGTTCCTCGTCACCGGCGAGCACCGCTACCACCTGCTCCAGGCCACGACCGGCCTCGCCGACGACGAGATCCTCGAGCTCGTCCGCGTCCGCGTGACCACGCTGGACCAGGACGGCGTCGAGGTCGCCGGCCACGACATGGACCGCGTGCGGGTCCCGTTCGCCCGCGCCGACGAGATCATCGACCCCGCCGGCGGCGGCGAGGCGTTCACCGCCGGACTCCTGGCCGGGCTCGGCTGGGGCATGAGCCTGCGCCGCGCCTCCGAGGTCGGCAGCCAGCTCACCGCCCTCGCCCTCGAATCGGTCGGGCCGCAGGGCTACTCGGTCAACCCGGTCGACTTCGTGAACCGCCTCGAACGCTCCTACGGCCCGGCCGCGGCAGCCGAGGCCTCCGCCTACCTGGTGCCCGAGTGAACACACGGGTCGTATTGACCCGCAACGGAAACACTCGTCTCACAAAGCAGGATTTATACGGAGATACCGGCGTGACATTGCAGCTGCAAGGTCTCTGCTTACCGTCCGCCGGGTAACGATTTCACAACGCACTCTTTTATTTAGTTGTGTTGTGCGCCATGGTGTGAGTTATCCCACGACCCACTCACACCCTGGAGCTCCCAGTGCGACGAATGCGAATGACGGTGGCCGCCATGGCGGTCGCCGGGCTCGCGGTATCCACCGCTGCCTGTACCGGCGACGAAGGCGACGTCGACGGGGAGGGCGGCGGCAGCGGCGGCACCGTCAACATGCAGATCGGCGAGATCCGCAGCCTCGTCCCGGGCGGCTCCGGCGAGTCCGAGGGCTACCGGATCATCAAGAACGTCTACGACGGCCTGGTCTACTACGACCGGGAGACCGGCGAGCCCAAGAACCTGGTGGCGGAGGAGATCTCCTCGCCCGACAACCAGGTCTGGACGATCACGATCAAGGACGGCCTCACCTTCCAGAACGGCGAGCCGGTGAACGCCGACGCCTTCATCCGCTCCTGGGACCGGACCGCGTACGCCTCGAACGCGCTGCCGCTCAACTACTTCTTCGGCACCTTCGAGGGCTACGCCGAGATGAACCCCGACCCGCTGCCGGAGGACCAGTGGGCCGACCCGGAGGTCACCGAGTGGGCTCCGATCGAGACCACCCACCTCTCCGGCGTCACCGCCGTCGACGACCTCACCATCGAGGTCAGGCTGACGGCGCCGTTCATCGGCTTCCCGACGATGCTCGGCTACGAGGCGTTCTACCCGGTCGCCGAGGCGTGCCTGGCCGATCTCGAAGCCTGCGAGGCCACGCCTATCGGCAACGGCCCCTTCATGTTCGAAGAGCCCTATGACATCGAGGCCGGCGGCACCGCGGTCCGCTGGGAGGACTACGCGGGCGACATGCCGGCCAAGATCGACGCCGTCAACTGGAAGGTCTACCTCGAAGGCGACGACTGCTGGGCGGACTTCCTCACCGGCGACATCGACGTCTGCCGCCCGACCGCGGCCGACTACGAGAACGCCATGAACGACCCCGACCTGGAGTCGCGCCACATCCAGCAGGACGACCCGAGCATCCTCATGCTCGCCTTCCCGCTCTACGACCCGAAGTACCAGGACGTGAACCTGCGCCGCGCCATCTCGATGGCGATCGACCGCGAGGGCGTCGCGAACGTCGTCGGCCCCGAGCGCTTCTACCCGCTCGACTCGTGGGTCCCCGCCTCCATCCTCGGCGGCGGCCAGGGCGCCTGCGGCGAGTACTGCACCTACGACCCCGAGGCGGCGGCCGCGCTCCTCGCCGAGGCCGGCGGCTGGCCCGAGGGCGAGAAGATGCAGATCTGGGTGAACGACGCCGCCGACAACGTGGACATCTTCCGCGCCATCGGCGACTCGATCTCGCAGTCCCTGGGCATCGAGTACGAGCTCGTCACGCTCGACTTCCCCGAGTTCCTGGCCACCCGCGAGGAGCACAACGTCACCGGCCCGTTCCGCTCCGGCTGGGGCCCCGACTACAACCTGAACGAGAACTACCTGGAGCCGATCTACGGCGGCGGCGTCGACGTCAACGACCAGGGCTGGGCGAACGCCGACTACGACGCGAAGATCCTCGAGGCCGGCGCGGCCGCGACCCTCGACGAGGCCGTCGCGCTCTACGCCGAGGCGGAGAAGATCCTCGCCGAGGACATGCCGAGCGTCCCGGTGTTCGGCGAGCGGTTCAACTACTTCTACACCGAGCGGCTCGAGGACGTGTACGTCCACCCGATCTACAGCGGTCCGGGCGGCGACTGCGAGCTGCGCGAAGTCACGATCGCCGAGTAGCGCCTACAACTGAAGACCGCCCGGGCGGGACCGCCGCGGCCGCATGCCGCGGCGGCCCCGCCCGGGGGCTCTGGAATTGGAAAGAACCATGGGACGCTACATACTCCGCCGCCTCCTGCAGGCGCTGCTGACCCTCGGGATCGTGCTCTTCCTGCTCCACTACCTGACCGTGCTGTCCGTCCAGATCAGAGGCAACCCCGCGCTGCTGTTCTTCGGCGGCGACCGCACCCCCGACCCGGGCATGCTCGCCCAGGTCGAGCGGCTCTACGGGCTCGACAACAAGTGCTACGAGCGGGTCGGCGACCCGTGCCTGACGCCGTTCGTCGACCGCCTCCAGAACTTCGTGCAGGGCGACTTCGGGACCACCCTCAACGGCAACCGGGACGTCGGCCAGCTCCTGGCGATCTACATCCCGAACACCCTGCGGCTGTTCATCTTCGCGACGCTCACGCTGGTGACCGTGGCGATGGTGCTCGGCACCTGGGCCGCCCGCCACCGCGGCAAGTTCATCGACCACACCGTGCGCGGCACCACGATCCTCGCCGACTCGATCCCGGTGTTCCTCATCCTGCTGTCCTACGTGTACATCGTGGCGGTGCCGCTCACCAGGTGGGCCAGGGGGATCTGGGGCACGGAGTCGTTCATGGGCCAGGTGTTCAGACCGAACTACAACGCCGACTACCCGTGGACGACGATCATCATCCCCGGCATCATCGTCGGCACCGTCGGCCTCGCCACCATGACCCGCCTCATCCGCGCCAGCCAGCTGGAGAACCTCGGCTCGGACTTCGTGCGGACCGCGAAGGCCAAGGGCCTCAAGCCGATGCGCATCACGATCGTGCACGTCATCCGCAACTCGATGATCCCGATCATCACCGGCATCGGCTTCCTGTTCGCGTTCATGCTCTCCGGCGCCGTCCTCACCGAAGGCGTCATGGGCATCCCCGGGATGGGCCGCATGATCTTCCAGGCGGTGCAGCGCCAGGAGGGCAACCTCGTCATCGTCGGCCTCACGGTCTCGGCGGTCGTGGTCGTCTTCGTGAGCCTGATCGTCGACCTCCTCTACGCCGCGCTCGACCCGAGGATCCGCTATGAGTGAGCTGACCGCCCCGACGCCGACCGCCGAGCGGCAGGCGTCCCTCTGGTCGGACGCGTTCCGCACCATGCGCAAGCGCCCCGACGTCATCATCGCGACCGCGGTGCTGCTGCTCGTGTTCGCGATGGCCGCGCTCCCGGGCCTGTTCACCGACAAGGACCCCACGGTGTGCATCGGCCGCGAGGCCAAGCTGCGCCCCGACACCTGGTTCACCGGCGACCACCCGCTCGGCACCGACGCGTTCGGCTGCGACTTCGCCGCGACCCTCGTCCACGGCACGCGGCCCACGATCACGCTGGCGCTCGTCGTCATCGTCGCCTCGGTGTTCGTGGGCCTGATCCTCGGCATCCTCGCCGGCTACTACGGCGGCTGGCTCGACACGCTCATCTCCCGCGGCCTCGACGTCTTCATCGTCATCCCGATGCTCATGGGCGCGGTCCTGATCCTGAGCCTCTTCCGCGGCCGCGTCGCCGCCGACAACCTGTTCGAGACCATCGCGCCGGCCGCGATCTCCCTGGCGCTGTTCGGGTGGATGGAGTTCTGCCGGTACACGCGGGCGGCCACGCTGGAGACGAAGAACCTCGACTACGTGGTGGCCGCCAAGTGCCTCGGCGCGAGCGACCGCCGGGTCATGTTCAAGCACATCCTGCCGAACGCGATCGTCCCGGTCACGGCCGTCGTGCCCACCACCATCGGCGGCATCATCGTCACCGAGGCGGCCCTCGCCGTCCTCGGCATCGGCGTCCAGCCGCCCGCGACCAGCTGGGGCGTGCTGCTGTCCAAGGGCACCGAGTGGGCGGGCGGCGGCTACGTCTACCTCTTCGCCTGGCCGCTGGGGCTGCTCGTCTTGACCGTGTTCGCGTTCGCGACCTTCGGGGACGCGCTGCGCGACGCCCTCGACCCGAAACTGAGGTGAGTGCGGTGACAGAGACCGTCCGCGTCATCGGCGACACCCTCCCGGGCGCCGACTTCAACTCGCCGCTGCTCGAAGTGGACGACCTGCACGTGGAGTTCCGGGTCCGCGGCCGCAGCGTCCCGGTCGTCCGCGGCGCGAGCTTCACCCTGGAGCAGGGCCGCACCCTCGCGGTCGTCGGCGAGTCCGGCTCCGGCAAGTCGGTGACCTCCCAGGCGATCATGGGCATCCTCGACACCCCGCCCGCGAAGATCACCCGCGGGGCGGTGCGCCTCCGCGGCGTCGACCTCCTCGCGCAGAACGAGGAGACCCGCAGGGAGGTGCGCGGCAACCACATCGCGATCGTCTTCCAGGACGCGCTGTCCGCGCTCAACCCACTGTGGTCGGTGGGCTTCCAGATCGGCGAGCTGTTCCGCGTGCACCGCGGCACCACCCGGAAGGAGGCCCGGCTCAAGGCGATCGAGCTCCTCGACCAGGTCGGCATCCCCGACGCGAAGAACCGGGTCGGCCACTACCCGCACCAGTTCTCCGGCGGCATGCGCCAGCGCGTGATGATCGCGATGGCGCTCGCCCTGGACCCCGAGGTCCTCATCGCGGACGAGCCGACGACCGCGCTCGACGTCACGGTCCAGGCCCAGATCATGCGGCTGCTCAAGCGGATCCAGTCGGAGCGGCACATGGGGCTCATCCTCATCACGCACGACCTCGGCGTGGTCGCCGACGTCGCCGACGAGGTCGCGGTCATGTACGCGGGGGAGGTGGTCGAGCGCGCGGGCATCCGCGACGCGTTCAAGCGGCCGGCCCACCCGTACACGAAGGCGCTGCTGCGGGCGATCCCGCGCGTCGACAGCGTCGGCCGGGAGCTGGAGGTCATCCGCGGGCTCCCGCCGAACCCGGCGAGGCTCCCCGGCGGGTGCCCGTTCCATCCGCGCTGCTTCGCGGCGGAGGACAAGTGCACGACCGAGGTGCCGCCGTGGGCCGAGCCCGCCGAGTCCCACGGCTCCCGCTGCCACTTCGCCGAGGAGGTCTACACCGATGAACGCTGAACTGGGCCAGGCCGAGACGGGGCCCGAACCGGTCTTGGAGGCCGCGGACCTCGTCAAGCACTTCCCGATCCAGCGCGGCGTCGTCGTCAAGCGCACGGTCGGCCACGTGCAGGCCGTCGACGGCGTCGACCTGAAGCTCTACCCGGGGCAGACGCTCGGGGTGGTGGGGGAGTCGGGCTGCGGGAAGTCGACGCTGGCGAAGCTCCTGGTGGGCCTCGAGACGCCGACGTCGGGTTCGATCAAGCTGCTGGGCAGGGAGATCGGGAACCTGTCGGCGCGGCGGATCAGGCCGTTCCGGCGCGACATCCAGCTGGTGTTCCAGGACCCGTACACCTCGCTGAACCCGCGGCTGACCGTGGGCGACATCGTGGGGGAGCCGTTCGCGATCCACCCCGGGGTGGTGCCGAAGCACCGGCGGGCCGGCGAGGTGAAGGAGCTGCTGGACATGGTCGGGCTCGACCCCGACCACGTCAACCGGTACCCGCACCAGTTCTCCGGCGGGCAGCGCCAGCGCATCGGGATCGCCCGCGCGCTCGCGCTGCGGCCGCGGGTGCTGGTGTGCGACGAGCCGGTGTCGGCCCTGGACGTGTCGATCCAGGGGCAGGTCATCAACCTGCTCGAGCGGCTCCAGAACGAGTTGGGCCTGGCGTACGTGTTCATCGCGCACGACCTGTCGGTGGTGCGCCACATCGCCGACGAGGTCGCGGTCATGTACCTGGGCAAGGTGGTCGAGCGGGGGACGGGGCCGGAGATCTACGACAGCCCGCGGCACCCGTACACGCAGGCGCTGCTCTCGGCGGTGCCCGTCCCGGACCCGGACCTGCGCGGCCGCCGCGAGGAGATCGTCCTCCAGGGCGACGTGCCCTCGCCGATCAACCCGCCGTCGGGCTGCCGGTTCCGCACCCGCTGCTGGAAGGCCACCGAGCACTGCGCCGAGGAGGTCCCCACGCTCGCCGCGGGCGACGAGGGGACACACCCGCCCGTCGCCCGCCACCACCCGAACCGGAGTGAACGCAGTACACATCAAGCGGCCTGCTTCTACGCGGAGGAGCGCGACGTCACGCACGCGGTGAAGTAGCCCGCGCGGGAGGCCGGACCGCCCGGTTCCGGCCTCCCGGTCAGTCCTCGGGGCTGCTGCCGCGCAACGCCTCCTGGAGTTCCTCGCCGCCGATCTCGCGGAGGGCGTCGCCGGGTTGGAGGGTGTGGAAGACGGGCGCCGCGAGGTCGGCGAGGTCGATGAGGGTGGCGGCGGAGCCGCGCACGTACCGGACGGCCTCGTCGCCGCAGCCGAGGTCGCGGCGGTTGACGACGGCCGGGCCGGTCCACACCATGGCGTCGCCGAGCCTGCCGGCGAGCTGGAGGTGGTAGTGGCCGCACAGGATCACGCGCACGTCGGTGCCGGCGATCGCGTCGGCGAGGTCGCCGGGGTTGGCGAGCGTCGGGGGCTCCTGGACGGCGTTGGGGAAGCGGATCGGCGGGTGGTGGAACGCGAGGACGGTGCCGCGCGGGGCCGGGGCGGCGAGGAGGCCGCGGAGCCAGTCGAGCTGGGCGGCGCTGATGCGGCCGTGGACCTTCCCGGGGACGAGGGTGTCGAGGGTGATGAGCCGGACGCCGTCGCGGGCGGTGGCCGCGGCGCGCTCGGGGGTGTGGACGGCGTCGACGGCGGCGTCGCGGAGGTCCGCGTCGAGGTGGCCGCTGCCGAGGACCTCGGTGAACGCGTCGCGGTCGTCGGCGTTGCCGGTGGTGAAGACCAGGGGCGCGCCGCGTTCGGCGGCAAAGGCGCCGATGCGGTCCCGGGCGAGCCGGTAGGCGCCGGGCGAGCCGTCGTCGGCGACGTCGCCGGTGACCACGACGAGGTCGATGCGCCGCAGGGGAGCGAGGTGGGCGAGGAGGCCCGTCAGGGCCTCGGCGGCGTCGACGCCGGTGCGGTGCGGGGCGCCGTCGCCGGTCAGGTGCGTGTCCGAAAGATGCAGAACCCTCATCCGCTGAGGCTATCGGGACCGGTGTCAGCCGCGGGGGCGGTGCTGCACCGACTTCTTCACCGAGCCGTCGGGGTTGAACGCGGTCCACTCGCCGGTCTTCTCGCCGTGCTCGTACTCGCCGCGGTCGATCGGGGCGCCGTCGGCGTTCCACCGCTCCCAGAGCCCGTGCTTCGCCTCGAGGTCGTCGAAGCCGCCCTTCTGGAGCAGTTCGCCGTTGGCGCGCCACCAGGTCCACCGGCCCGCGACGAGGCCGTCGCGGAACGGCCCCTCGGAGCGGAGCCGGCCGCCGTCGGAGTAGTGGCGCCACATGCCCTGGCGGAGGTCCTCTTCGTACTCGCCGATCATGTGGCCGCCGTGCTGGTCGCGGTCGGCCCACAGGCCGGTCTTGCGGCCCTGGTCGTCGACCGCGTTCGGGCAGTCCTCGGGCTTCGGTGTCGCTCGCGCGGTCATTGCCCCGCCTCTCGATTCGCTCGGTGCGCCACGGGTACCGCGTATCCGCGGTCTGAAACCGAGCCTAGGTGGAGCGGTGCCGCGCCCGTGGCGATTCCGGGCGTCAGCGGGTGAGGGCGTCCGCGAGGGCGAGGAGTCCGGAGGCGAGGAGGATCGGGCCGGTGGTCGCGCCGACGACGGCGCTGACGGCGAGCGAGCGGGCCCTGGCGACGAACACCGATGCGACGGAGGCGATCGAGACGAGCGCGGCCGTGACGTGCAGCGCGGGGATCTCCAGGAGCACCGCGACGGGGAAGAAGTGCACGCCCACGACGAACGCGATCCAGGCGGACATGAGGTCGGCCCGTTTGCGGGCCGCGAGGACCGCGCAGCCGAGGCCGGCGAGGGCGAACTCGATCCCGACGAGGATGCCGAACTTCGGGCCGACGCTCGCGTCGATGACCGAGCCGTCGCTCCAGTGCCGCCACAGCAGCAGGCCGCCGGCGACCGCGGTGAGGCCGCTGAGGACCGAGCCGACGCGCAGGGACAGGAGCCACTTCGCGGGCGGGCGCTCCTGCGCCCAGCCGAACCAGGCCATGGCGAAGAAGCCGAAGACGGCGGCGGTGCCGGCGGCGTCGCGGAGGAATTCAGGGGTCACGGGGGGCCGATCTGCGAGGTGCGGGGGCGGGCTCGGCCCAGCCTACAAGCCCGCGGCGGCCGGCCCGGCGTGAGCCGTGCCGCCCCCGGCGAACTGGACCATGTGTGCGCGACCTCGTAGGATGGAGGTTCGCGCAGCCGATGATCGGAGACTTCCTTGTTCCGACCACTGACCGGGTTCCCGGACCCCGCCCCGCGCCGTTCGCGGGCGGCCTTCCTGGTGACCTCGGTGATCGCCGCGGTCTCCATGGTCTGCGCGGTCGCCGTCTGGATCGCCGCCGCCGAGGCCCGCGCGGGCGCCGCCGAGCGGCTCCGCGCCCGCGGCGACGACTTCGTCGAGCTGTACCTGCTGCACCTCGACGAGATCGTCAGGTTCCGCTTCACCGACTCCGCGGTCGCCTACCTCGCCGCCGCGGTCCTGTTCGCCAGCCTCGCCGTCGCGATCCGCTTCGGTCCCCAGTGGGCGGTCGCCGTGAACGGGCTCCTCAGCGCCGCCGGGACCGCCGCCCTCGCCTGGTTCGGCCTCACGAAGCTCGCCGACGGCCTCCCCCTCGGCGACTGGGCCGGCTACGAGCTCACCGCGATGCTCCAGGACGCCGCGCCCGCCTGGTACGGCCCCGCCGAGCAGCTCCCGCTCATCGCCGCCGCCGCGGGCCTGCCGGTCATCGCCGGCCTCCTCGCGGCCGGCCACTTCCGCGCCCGCGCCGAGCACCGCGAGGACGCCGACCTGCGCTGGTGACCGCGGAAGTCGAGTGCGCCCCGCCGCGCCGCCGGGTATCGTCTCCCGTCGGCAACGGATAGGAGCGAACCTCTTGACCCGCATCGACATCACCACCGTCCAGGTCGCCGACGACAAGAGCGGCCCGTACGCGATCACCACCGGACCCGATCGGGCCCTGTGGTTCACGCTCGTCCACAGTGCGCAGATCGGACGCCTCGCGCCCGGCGGCGAACCCGAGTACTTCGCGCTCAGCCCCAAATACGACCCCTTGGTGATCACGACCGGCCCCGATGCGTCGCTCTGGTTCACCGGCCTCGCCGGGCGCATCGGCGCCGTCACCGCCCGCGGCGACGTCACCGAGTTCGACCTCCCGAGCCGCAGCGCGCGCCCGTTCGGGATCGCCGCAGGGCCTGACGGCGCCCTCTGGTTCACCGACGGCGGGCTGCACCGTATCGGCCGCATCACCACGACCGGGGCGATCACGCACTTCGGCATCCCCGTCAAGGACGCGTCCCCCGCGGCGATCGCGGCCGGACCCGACGGCGCCCTCTGGTTCACCATGAACGCCGCCAACGCGATCGGGCGCGTCACCGTCGACGGGGACTTCGACGTCCACCGTCTCCCTACCGCCGACGCCGCGCCGGTCGGCATCTGCGCCGGGCCCGACGGGGCCGTCTGGTTCACCGAGATCGGCGCCGGCCAGATCGGCCGCATCGACGACGCCGGCACGATCGTCGAGCACCCCCTGCCCGACCGCGCCTCCCGCCCCCACGCGATCACCACCGGCCCCGACGGGGCGCTCTGGTTCACCGAGTGGGGCGCCAACCGCATCGGCCGCATCACCGCCGCGGGCAAGATCAATCTCCGGGGCCTGCCCGTGCCGGACAGCGAACCCCACGGCCTCACCGCCGGACCCGACGGCGCGGTCTGGGCCGCGCTCGAGAACGGCTCGCTCGCCCGCTGCACCGCCGTCTGACGCCCGGCCGGGGACGCGACCGGGCCGCGTCCGCAACGGGGGGTGCGGACGCGGCCCGGAGTTCCTCACGCCTGCTTGGCGGCCTCGTAGCGCGCGGCCACGTCCTGCCAGTTCACGACCTCCCACATCGCCTTCACGAAGTCGGGGCGGACGTTCTTGTACTGCAGGTAGTACGCGTGCTCCCACGCGTCGAACGCCAGCAGCGGCACCGAGGTCTGCGCGACGTTTCCGTGGTGGTCGTAGACCTGCTCCACGATGAGGCGCTTGGAGGTCGGCTCGTACGAGAGCACGCCCCAGCCCGAGCCCTGGACGAGGGTCGTCGCGGCCGACAGCTGCCCGTGGAAGCCCTCGAACGACCCGAAGTACTCGTCGATCGCCTCCGCGAGGTCGCCCTCGGGGCGGTCGCCGCCGTCGGGGCTCATGTTCTCCCAGTAGAGGGAATGGAGGACGTGACCGGAGACGTTGAACGCGAGGGTCTTCTCCAGGCCCACGATCCCGGCGAAGTCGCCCTTGTCGCGGGCCTCGGCGATCCGCTCCAGGGTGTCGTTGGCGCCCTTGACGTACGCCGCGTGGTGCTTGTCGTGGTGCAGCTCGAGGATGTACCCGTTGATGTGCGGCTCCAGCGAGCCGTAGTCGTAGGGCAGGTCCGGAAGCGTGTAGACGGTCATCGTCGCCTCTCTCTGTCGCGGCAGTTCGAACACTGTCGCCACAGTTTCACAACTGCAAGTCCTTTGCAATAGAAGGCGGCACGGGTCGCCCCGTGATCCCGATCGTCTTAGGACCTCAGTCCGAGGACCCCTCGCAACCGATGCGGCCCAAGGTCACCGCGACATCCGCCGGATCGACTCGACGATCCCCGGCAGCACCTCCAGGAACCGCTCCACCTCGGCCTCCGTCGACTCCCGGTGCAGCGACACCCGCACGTTCCCGTGGCTCAGCACCCCCATCGCCTGGAGCACGTGCGAGGGCCGCAGCCGCGTCGACGCGCACGCCGACCCCGACGACACCGCGAACCCCGCCCGGTTCAGCTCCGTCAGCAGCACCTCGCCGTCCACCCTCAGGCACGAGAACGTCACGATGTGCGGCAGCCGGTCCACCGGGTCGCCCGGCAGCTCCACCTCCGGCACCGTCGCCGCGATGTGCTCGCGGATCAGGTCCGTCAGCGCCCGCATCCGCGCCGACAGCGCCTCGCGCTCGGCCGCTACCGCCCGCAGCGACGCCGCCGCGGCCACCGCCGCCGGCACGTCGACCTCCCCGATCGCCTCCCGCACCGACGAGTCCTCCCCGGGGAACGGGTTGCGCCAGCGCACCCCCTTGCGCACCACCAGGACGCCGGCCCCCGCCAGCCCGCCCCACTTCCGCGCGCTGGCCGCCAGCACCGACCAGCCCTCGGGCACCGGCTCCCACGGCAGGCTCGCCGCCGCGTCCACCACCAGCGGCACCCCGCCCGAGTTCGCGGCGATCGCCGCGACCGGCTGCCGGGTCCCGACCTCGTGGTTCGCCGACTGCACCGCCAGCACCGACGCGTCGTCGCCGCCCTCGACCCCGGCCAGCGGATCGGCGTCGACCCGGCCCAGCCGGTCCACGGGGACGGCCTCCGACCGGCCCCCGCGCGCCTCGTGCCATTGGGCCGCGTGCAGCACCGCCGAGTGCTCGACTGCGCCGTACACCAGCGGTCCGGGCTCGCTGCGGGCCGCGATGACGCCGAGTACGCCCGCGTGCACGGCCTGTGTCCCGCTCGATGTGAAAGTGACCTCATCGGCACTCACCCCGAGCGCGGCGGCCGCCGACTGGCGTGCGGCCTCCAGCAGCATCCGGGATCGCCGGCCCAATGTGTACAGTCTGCCCGGTCCGGCCCAGCCCTCCGACAAAGCCGCAGCATAGGCGTCGCGGGCCGCCGGATGGACCGGCTGAGCGGTCGCGCCGTCGAAGTAGGTCTCGGTCACGGTTCCAATCTAGAAGACACCCGAACCCGAACCCAACCCCTTGCGCCCCGCTTCACGAGCCAAGCAGTAGGCTCTTGCCGTCAAGTCCGTGCCATACCGCCTGCCCGGCGGCCAACGCGGAGCCGAGCGCTGAGAAAGGCATGAGACAGGTGGTCGGAACACCGTCCCGAGAACGTCGCGGCCGAGCCCGCCGCGCGATAGGTCTCACCGCGACCGCCGCGCTGCTCCCACTCCTCCTCACGGGGTGCAGCCTTGACGACGCCTTCTACCTGGGCTGGCCGCGGACCCGCCCCACCGACCAGGCGCAGCAGATGTTCGACCTGTGGATCGGGTCGACGGTCGCCGCGCTCGCGGTCGGCCTCATCGTGTGGGGCCTGACCTTCTGGTGCATCGCCGCGTACAAGAAGAAGGACAGCGACACCGAGCTGCCCCGCCAGACCAAGTACAACCTCCCCGCCGAGCTCACCTTCACGGCGCTGCCGTTCGTGCTCATCGGCATCCTGTTCTACTACACGGTCGTCGTCCAGGACAACGTCACGGAGATGAGCGACCAGCCGACGGCCTGCACCGAGGTCACGGCGTTCAAGTGGAACTGGCAGTTCACGTACACGGACGAGAACTGCGAGGCCCTGACCGGCGCCGACGGCCAGCCCGTCACCGAGACCGGCGACTCGGACTACATCCCGATCATCGTGGTCCCCAACCAGGAGGACGTGCGCTTCGTCGGCAACGCCGAGGACGTCATCCACTCCTTCTGGGTCCCGGACATGCTCTTCAAGCGCGACCTGATCCCCGGCTCCGACGCGCAGACCACCCGCTGGGAGGTCGACTTCAACTCGGAGGGCACCTTCGTGGGCCGCTGCGCCGAGCTGTGCGGCGCCTACCACGCCTTCATGAACTTCGAGATGCGCGTCGTCTCGCCGGAGGACTACGAGGCCTTCGTGAACGCCCGCGTCGAGGGGATGACCACCCCCGAGGCGCTGGAGCTCATCGGCCAGGACCCGTACGCGACCACGACCCACCCGTTCAACACCGACCCGGCCTCGGGCGAAGCGAGCTAGGGGACCAGCGATGAAGACCGAGAACAAACTGTTCGCCATCGTGGCCGTGACGATGTTCATCTTCGCGGCCGGATACGGCTACTGGACCTACCTGAACGAGAACCCGGCCTACGGCGTCCCGAACCAGGTGGAGTGGGTCGGCACCGTCGCCCTGATCTTCTCGGGCCTCCTGACCGGCATGGTCTGGCTGGTGTTCTGGGTGATCTCCCGCCGCATCGACCCGCGCCCGGAGGACCGCCCCGACGGCGAGATCTCCGACGTCGCGGGCGAGGTCGGCTTCTTCAGCCCCGGCTCGTACTGGCCCCTGGGCCTGGCGCTCGCCGCGGTCCTCACCGGCCTCGGCCTCGTCTTCTGGCTCGTCTGGCTCATCACCGCCGGCATCGTGGCGGTCCTGTTCGCCGTCGGCGGCCTGACCTACGAGTACTACACGGGCACCCGCAAGCTCGGACCGCAGTAGCAAGACCACGCCAGAAGGCCCGGAGCGCCATGCTCCGGGCCTTCCGCGCGTCTGTAGGGTGTGGCGGGTGACTCCCTCTGTGCGGCGCCGGAAAGCGCCTCTGCTGCGGCGCTTCGTGGGCACGGTCTTCTACAGCCTCCCGCACCCGATGCGCCGCCGGATCGTCCGCATCGCCACGCCGACCTACACCCTCGGCTCCGTCGTCCTCGTCATGGACGAGGACCGCACGCACCTGCTGATGCTCAAGCAGCCCCCCGGCAAGCGCTGGTCCCTCCCCGCGGGCCTCCTCAACCGCCGCGAGCAGCCCGTCGAGGGCGCCCGCCGCGAGCTCGCCGAGGAGACCGGCATCGAGGCCGACCTCGCGGAACTCCTCCCTGCTCTGCCCAACGCCGTCGTCCACACCAACGGTCGCTGGGTCGACAACGTCTTCCGCCTCGTCCGCGACCCCGAGACCACCGAGGTCCTCGTCGACGGCCACGAGGTCTGGGACGCCGCCTGGCACCCCGCCGACGCCCTCCCCGACATGACCCGCGCGACCGCCAAGCTCCTGTCCCACTACGGCCTCGGCCCCCTCGCCGATTCCGACCCCGCAGCAGAACCCCCGGCCTCGGCCTGACCTCTCTGGACCCCGTTCCCAGCGGGATGCCGCTAGCCTGTTGCCAAGTCCCCCTTCCGAAGACGGAGGCCGTTGATGCAGCAGCGGATCAAGAGCACCTTCGAGCCGTTCGGGTCGGTCCGACTCCACCTCGAAGACCTGGAGCGCATGGTCGAGGCCGTGCAGCACTACGACCAACGGAGTCTCACCGTGACCGCCGAGGAGGACGGCGGCGAGTACGACATGGTCTCGGTCGCCGAGATCCGCGAGCATTTCACCGCGCCCCTGCACGAGGTCAAGATCACGGCGAGCAGCGAGGACGGCGGCATCCACATCCGGGTCTCCCGAGGCCTGGCCGTCATCGCGGCCGAGGGCGACACCGACCGCGACCAGGCGGCCCTCTCCCGCGTCCGGGCCGTGCTCGAACGCCGCCGGCGCCGATCCCAGTCCAAGACGACGGCGATCGCGGTCCTGCTCGCCGCCGCCGTCGTCGCATTCGCTCCGAACACCTTCGTCCCCAGAGCGGGCGTGGCGACCGAGGTCCTGATCCTGGTGTGGAACGCGATCGTCCTCGCACCCACCATCGTCTGGGTGTCGCTGATCCTCGCCGGAGGGAACCGGAACCAGCTCGTCCCCGAGTACCGCCGCCACACCGGCCGGTTCTGGACCGCCAACCGAGACCAGGTCCTCGTCGGCCTCATCTCGTCGGCGGCAGGAGCCGCCATCGGCTTCGGATTCGCACTGCTGATGCTGGTGGTCGTGTGAGTGGGAACGAGATGGCCGATACGCCGGGTTCTGTCGTTGAGCGGTCATCCATCTAGGCGCGCCGTTGCCGGCGCGCTCGCGCGGTCTACCCGTGAAGGCGCCCTCTCGGGCTCGGGCGGGCCGCCCTCGGGCCTTCACGCAGGGCCCCGAAGGGCCCCTCTTGACCTTGCTCCGGGTGGGGTTTACCGAGCCGCCGCCGTCACCGGCGGCGCTGGTGGTCTCTTACACCACCGTTTCACCCTTACCGGCCGAAGCCGGCGGTCTGTTCTCTGTGGCACTGTCCCGCGGGTCGCCCCGGGTCGCCGTTAGCGACCACCCTGCCCTGTGGAGCCCGGACGTTCCTCGACAGTAGTGGTCTCCCGTCACTGCCGCGACCGCCTGGCCATCTCGTTCCAGCGGTCAAGCGTACGCTGCGTGAGCCATGAATCTGATAGAGGTCTCCCTGCTGGTGCTCGCGGGCCTGCTCGGCGGCGGCCTCAACGCCGTCGCGGGCGGCGGGTCGCTCATCACGTACCCCACGCTGATGGCCGTCGGCGTGCCCCCGCTGCAGGCCAACGCCACCAACGGCATCGCCGTCGCCCCCGCCTACGCCGCCGCGGCCTTCGGGTCCCGCGAGAACCTCGCTCCCCAGAAGCGCCGCGCCTTCGCGCTGATCCCGACCGCGCTCGCCGCCTCGGTCTGCGGCGCGCTGCTGCTGCTCAACACCCCGCACTCGGTGTTCGAGGCCATCGTCCCGTTCCTGGTCCTCGCCGCGACGCTCCTCATGGCCGTCGGGCCCTGGATCAACCGCAAGGTCACCGCGTTGAACGGCGGCCGCGACCTGCACCCCGTCGCCTTGCACGCCGGGGTGTTCGCGGGCTGCCTCTACGGCTCCTACTTCAACGCCGCGCTCGGCCTGATCCTCATGGCCGTCATCGCCATGAGCGTCTCCGAGAAGCTCGCCAAGGTCGGCGCGCTCAAGAACTTCTGCACGACGATCGTCGGCGTCGTCACCAGCGTCATGTACGGCGTGTGGGCCGACGTCGCCTGGTGGGCCATCGGCGTGCTGGTCCCGGCGACCTTCCTCGGCGGGTACGTGGGCGCGAGGATCTTCCAGCGCATCCCCGAGCGCCCGCTGCGCTGGGCCATCGTCGTGTACGGCCTCGTCCTCTCCGGGATCCTGCTCGTCCGGTCGCTGTAGCGGCGGTCCGAAAGCGACGACTTCGCGCAAGTCACACGACACCGCGTGCGAAAACGCGGAAGAATAGGCCCATGCCGACGCTCCGTATCGCACTCGCCCAGGACAACCCGGTCGTAGGCGACCTCGACCGCAACGCCGACCTCATCCGCAGCGCCGCGACCGCGGCGACCGCGGCGGGGGCGCACCTGCTCGCCACCGGGGAGCAGTCCCTCACCGGCTACCCGGTGGAGGACCTCGCCCTCCGCCACTCCTTCGTGGAGGCCAGCCGCGAGCGCCTCGAACGGCTCGCCGGCGAACTCGCCGCCGACGGGAACGGCGCGCTGCCGGTCGCCGTCGGATACCTGGACGCCGACGGCCCGATCCCCGCGAACATCGGCGCGGTCGGCGGGCGGGGCATCCGCAACGCGCTCGCGCTGATCCAGGACGGCAAGGTCCTGTTCCGCTATTACAAGCGCCACTTCCCGAACTACGGGGTGTTCGACGAGGAGCGGTACTTCGTGCCGGGCCACGAGCTGCACCTCGCGCGCATCGGCGGCGTCGACGTCGCCTTCACCATCTGCGAGGACCTGTGGGGCGGGGTCCCGATCACCGCGTCCGCGCAGGCCAGGGCCGGTCTGGTGGTCAACGTGAACGCCTCGCCGTACGAGCAGGGCAAGCACGAGCGGCGCCTGGCCGTGGCCCGGGAGCGGGCCGCCGAGGTCGGCGCGCCCGTCGCGTACCTGAACATCGTGGGCGGCCAGGACGAGCTGGTGTTCGACGGCGGCTCGTTCATCGCGGCCCCCGACGGCCGCCTCCTCGCCTCGGGCCGCCGCTTCGGCTCCGAGCTGCTCGTCACCGACCTGGAGCTGGCGCCCGCCGCGGACGGCGGCGTCGCGAACCACTCGGCGACCGCGATGAGCACCTCGCTGCACGTCGTCTCGGCAGAGCCCGCGGCGGTCGCGACCCGCATCGAGCCGCCGTTCGCGGCCGAGCTCGACCGCATGGAGGAGGTCTGGGAGGCCCTGCGCCTGGGCCTGGGCGACTACGTGCGCAAGAACGGCTTCTCGTCGGTGATCTTCGGGCTCTCCGGCGGCATCGACTCGGCCCTGACCGCCGTGCTCGCGCGCGACGCGATCGGCGCCGACAAGGTCCACGTCGTGTCCATGCCCAGCCAGTACTCGTCGGGCCACTCGCTCGACGACGCCGCCGACCTCGCGCGGCGGTGCGGCCTCCAGTACTCGGTCGAGGCGATCCAGCCGATCGTCGACGCCTACCTCTCGGAGGTCGCCGTCTCGGGCCTCGCGGTCGAGAACCTCCAGGCCCGCGTGCGCGGGACGCTGCTCATGGCCCTGTCGAACCAGCACGGGCACCTCGTGCTCGCGCCGGGCAACAAGAGCGAGTACGCCGTGGGCTACTCGACGATCTACGGCGACGCCGTCGGCGGGTTCGCGCCGATCAAGGACGTCTACAAGACTCTCGTCTACGCGCTCGCGACCTGGCGCAACGAGAAGGCCCGCAGCCTCGGGGAGACCGAGCCGATCCCCGAGAACACGATCCTGAAGCCGCCGAGCGCGGAGCTGCGGCCCGACCAGAAGGACTCCGACTCGCTGCCCGACTACGAGGTGCTGGACGGCATCCTCGCCGGGTACGTCGACGGGGACGCCGGCCGCGAGGACCTGGTCGAGCAGGGCTACCCGGCCGACGTCGTCCAGCGCGTCGCGGGCCTGGTCGACAACGCCGAGTACAAGCGGCGCCAGTCGGCGCCGGGCACCAAGATCACCGTGAAGTCCTTCGGCCGCGACCGGCGCCTGCCGATCACCAACCGGTTCCGGGGGCGCCCCGGCCGGGCCTGACGGCGGATCGCCCCGGGGGACCTCCCCGGGGTGATTTGTCACATCGGTGTTGCGGACGCGTGACATATATATCGATGAGCGTTAGTTTTGTTCGGTAACCACCCGGGGACCGGTCAGCCGGCCACGAGGAGATTCTGGAGCACGACGATGACGCTCTCATCACACGGTGCAGCATCGAGCACCCCCGACGAGATCCCGAGCCTGTACGGGCCGGGCACCACGGTCAAGCGCGTTCGCACCCGCCACCTGGTCGAGGCCAAGGAGCGCGGCGAGAAGTGGGCGATGCTGACCTCCTACGACCAGTACACGGCCGCCCTCTTCGACGAGGCCGGCATCCCGGCGCTGCTCGTGGGCGACTCCGCCGCGAACAACGTCTACGGCTACGAGACGACCCTCCAGGTGTCCGTCGAGGAGCTGCTGCCGCTGGTCGCGGCCGTGGCCCGCTCGACCAAGCGCACCCTGGTCGTGGCCGACCTGCCGTTCGGCTCGTACGAGACCGGTCCCGCGCAGGCGCTGGAGACCGCCGTCCGGTTCATGAAGGCCGGCGCCCACGCCGTGAAGCTCGAGGGCGGGCGCCGCATGGCCGCCCAGATCCGGGCGCTCACCGACGCGGGCATCCCCGTCATGGGCCACATCGGGTTCACGCCGCAGAGCGAGCACACCATCGGCGGCTACCGGGTCCAGGGCCGCGACGCCCAGGCGGCCGAGGTCGAGGCCGACGCGCACGCCGTCGCCGACGCGGGCGCGTTCGCGGTGGTCCTGGAGATGGTGACCTCCTCGGTCGCGGCCGAGATCACCAAGCGGCTGCCGATCCCCACGGTCGGCATCGGCGCCGGCTCCGAGACCGATGCGCAGGTCCTCGTCTGGCAGGACATGGCCGGCCTGCGCCGCGGGAAGCCGCCGCGCTTCGTCAAGCGGTACGCCGACCTCGCCACGGTCCTCCAGGACGCCGCCAAGGCCTACGCCGACGACGTCCGCGCGGGCGGGTTCCCCGCGAAGGAGCACGGCTTCGAGTAGCCGGGCAGACCTCCGGTCGGGCCGGGCGCGCGTGTGACGAAGCTTGCGAGTCGCAAACGCGCCCGGCCCTATGGGGAAGGCCCGTCGATCGCGTAGCGTCTCAGTACGTGAACGACGCCATCCTGCTCTTCGACTACGACGGCACCGTGCGGCTCGGCTCCGAGCACGCCTCGCATTACGCCCGCCTCGTCGCCGCCGAACTCGAACCCGAGGACGAACGCGCCTTCCTCGCCGCCCACGCCGCGTTCGTCGCGGGCAAGCCCACCACCGCCTCCACCTTCGACGCCTACGACGCCGACAACGCCGTGCGCCGCCTCGCCGGCGAGTTCGGCGTGCCCGACGCGGTCCGCGCCGGCCACTACGAGTCCACCCGGGACCGCATGGCCGCGGGGGACTTCGGGATCTGGGCGCCCGACGGCTTCGCCGAGTTCATCTGGGGCCTGCCGCGCACCGTCGAGGTCCGCCTGGTGACGAACGCCCCGGAGTCGAGCCTGGAGCCCGTCCTCGACCGGCTCGGCCTCGACGGCCTGTTCGACCAGGTCGTGGGCGACGCGGCCAAGCCCGTCGGCCTGGAGACCATGCTCGACGAGCTGCTGGAGGACCGCAAGCCCGAGCACATCCTGAGCGTCGGCGACATCCCCGTCAACGACCTCGCCCCGGCCGCCGACCGCGGCTGCACCACCGCTTACGTCGACCACTACGGCCGGCCGTGGCCGCGCGCGAGCGCGTCGGCGCGCACCCTCGAAGAGCTGTACCCGTTCATCCACCGCTGGGCGACCGTCGGGTAGCACGCGTACCAGTGAGCGTCGCGCGCGTCACGGGCTCGTGAACCCAGCATGTCGCACTCGGCGTTTATGCTGGGATTGCGCCCTGAGCCGACCGATCCCCGGCTCAGGGCGTCCCTCGTCTAGCCGGCGATCGGGTCGCCCACCCGCACGACCGCGCGTTCGGCGGTCGTCACGTAGATCCCGAAGTGGTTGTCCAGCTCGGTGATGATGTGCCGGTGCAGTTCCTTGTCGCGCTCGTTCGAGCCGTCGGGGGTCCAGCTCGGCAGGACGCACCGCTCGCAGGGCTTCTGGAGCGTGAAGTCGAAGTCGCCCAACCGGATCCGCATGCCGGGCTCGAGGTCGTACTCGGCGAACGGCGCCAGGTCCGCCTCCACGACCACGTTCGGGCGGAACCTCGCCGACTCGATCTCGCGGCCCATCTGCTCGCTGAGCTTGCGCAGGCTCGCCTCGAAGACCACCAGCATCCGGCCGGCGCTGCCCCGGGTCCTGCGGATCTCGACGCCCTTCGGGGCGTCGATCGTCTCGGCCAGCCGCGCCGGGAGCCCGGGGTCGTCGAGGCCCCAGGCCGCGCCGCCGGACTCGTAGAAGACGGGGTCGCCGGCCGACGAGTCGGCGTTGCTGCACTGCGCGGGGTGCGCGGCCTCCCAGGCCATCATCTTCGGGTGGCTGCCGCCCCACACCGACTTGTCGGTGCCGGGTTCGTAGAGCCCGAGAAGCCGGTCCCCGGCCAGACCCTCCGAGTCGACCACTGCGGAACGCAATGACTCGCCCCTGAGTCCCTTGACCGGATACCGCCACAACTGCCTGATCTCACCTGCGAACACGCTCCCGAATGTACCTCCTCTCACGTTTTGGAGTCGTCCTGGCCGGGTTAACTTCGGCGACATAATCAGGTGAGACAATTGCCGCCCCAGGACAGAGGAGACCCGCCATGGAACGGCAGAAGGAGTTCGTGCTTCGCACGCTCGAAGAACGCGACATCCGCTTCGTGCGGCTGTGGTTCACCGACGTCCTCGGCACGCTCAAGTCCGTGAGCGTCGCCCCGGCCGAACTCGAGTCCGCCTTCGAGGAGGGCATCGGCTTCGACGGCTCCGCCATCGAGGGCTTCGCGCGCGTGTACGAGTCCGACATGGTCGCCATGCCCGATCCGACCACGTTCCAGGTCTTCCCGTTCGAGGGCCGCGGCATCGGCGAGTCCGCCCGCATGTTCTGCGACATCCTCACCCCCGAGGGCGCCCCGTCCTGGGCCGACCCGCGCCACGTGCTGCGACGGTCCCTCTCCAAGGCCGCCGACCGCGGGTTCACCTTCTACGTGCACCCCGAGATCGAGTTCTTCCTGTTCAAGGACATCTTCCCGGAGACCGGCGCCAAGCCCGAGCCCGTCGACGACGGCGGCTACTTCGACCACACGACCCACTCGGTCGCCCGCGACTTCCGCCGCCAGGCCATCCTCGCCCTGGAGCGCGTCGGCATCTCCGTCGAGTTCTCCCACCACGAGGTCGCCCCCGGCCAGCAGGAGATCGACCTCCGCTACGCCGACGCGCTGACCACGGCCGACAACATCATGACGTTCCGGCACGTCGTCAAGGAGATTGCGATGACCTCCGACGTCACCGCGTCCTTCATGCCCAAGCCGTACAACACCCAGCCCGGCTCCGGCATGCACTCGCACCTGTCGCTCTTCGAGGGCGAGGACAACGCCTTCCACGACCCGGGCGACGAGCAGCGCCTCTCCAAGACCGCCAAGGCGTTCATCGCCGGCCTCCTGCGCCACGCGCCGGAGTTCACCGCGATCACGAACCAGTGGGTCAACTCCTACAAGCGCCTGTACTCCAGCGCCCAGCCCGGCCAGATCTCCGAGGCCCCTTCGTACGTCTCCTGGGGCAAGGCCAACCGGTCCGCGCTCGTGCGCGTCCCCGTCTACGGCAAGCCGAACTCGGCCCGCGTCGAGATCCGCTCCCTCGACTCCGCCACGAACCCGTACCTCGCCTACGCCGTGCTCCTCGGCGCCGGCCTCAAGGGCATCGAAGAGGGCTACGAGCTGCCCCCGGGCACCGAGGACGACGTCTCGGCCCTCACCGGCGCCGAGCGCCGCGCCGCCGGCTACCAGCCGCTCCCGGCCAACCTCGAGGAGGCCCTCGACAAGATGGAGTCCTCCGAGCTCGTCGCCGAGGTCCTCGGCGAGCACGTGTTCGACTACTTCCTGAAGAACAAGCGCCAGGAGTGGGAGGACTACCGCACCCAGGTGACGGCCTTCGAACGCAAGCGCTACATCAACCTCTGACCGATTACAGTGGGTGGGTGACCACCGCACTCGTCATCGAGAACGATCCGGAGCAGGGCCTCGGCAGGGCCGCCGCATGGCTGGCCGAGGCCGGCATGGAGTTCGACACGGTGCGGCCCCACCTCGGTGAGGCCGTGCCGAACTCGCCCGGGGGTCATGAGGCCCTCATCGCCCTGGGGGGCGGCCGCGGGAAGGACTGGAGCGACGACCTCGCCGGGCTCCTGACCACCGCCGTCGCCGACCAGACGCCGACCCTCGCGATCTGCTCCTCCGCCCGCATCCTCGCCGCCGCGTTCGGCGGCAGGGTCGAGGACCGCGACGAGCCGTTCGGCCCGCGGATGCTCGCCAAGCGCGACGCCGCCGGCCGCGACCTCGTCTTCGGCCCCGCCCCCATGACCATCGACGTCATCCGCTGGCGCCGCCAGGAGCTCGTCGAGCTCCCGGCCGAGGCCACGCTGCTGGCGTCCTCCCCGCAAGGGGCCCTTGAGATCTTCCGCATCCGCGAGACCGCCTGGGGCGTCCAGTCGCACTTCGAGTTCACCCCTGAGCAGCTGGCCGGATTCGGCGCCTTCGACGAGGCCGCGCTCGCCAAGGCCGCCGAGGTCGACGAGCACATCGTCTTCACCTGGAAGCCGATCCTCCAGCGGTTCGCGAAGGTCGCCTCGGGCGAGAAGAAGGCGCTCCCGCTCCTCGACCTCCGCGAGCGCTGATGGCCGACAGCGAGCACGCCCTGAACGCGGACGAGGCGCGCCTCGCCGTCGTCGCGGCCAGCAACGCGCTGGCCGACCACCTGCGCGCGCACCCCGAGTCCGAGCCCGCGCTCACCGAGGACGAGGACGCCGGCCTCGCGCGCGTGCGCGAGGCCGGGCCCTTCCGGCTGAACGCCGCCTGGAAGGAGAACCTGCTCCGCATCGCCGCCGCCGACCTCACCGGCAGGGCCGACCTGCGGGCCACCTCCGACGCGCTCTCGCGCCTCGCCGACGCGGTCCTGGCCCGCGGGCTCGAACTCGCCCGCGAGGAGCACCCGGGGGAGGCGCGCCTGGCCGTGATCGCCATGGGCAAGACCGGCGCCGAGGAGCTCAACTACGTCTCCGACGTGGACGTCGTGTTCGTCGCGGACGGCGACCTCGGCCTCGCCACCCGCCAGGCCGCCCGCATGATCCAGATCGTCGGCCCCGCGACGTGGCCCGTCGACGCCGGGCTGCGGCCCGAGGGCCGCTCGGGCGCGCTGGTGCGGACCGTCGAGTCGTACACCGCGTACCTCAAGGACTGGGCCCGCACCTGGGAGTTCCAGGCGCTCCTCAAGGCCCGGCCCGCCGCCGGCGACCTGGAGCTGGGGCTCGAGTGGCTCGCGGCCGTGCAGCCGTTCATCTGGGGCGCCGCCGACCGGCCCGGCGTCGTCGCCGACATCCGCGACATGCGCCGCAAGGTCGTCGACTCCGTGCCCGCCGCCGAGCGGCGGTACGAGATCAAGCTCGGCCCCGGCGGCCTGCGCGACATCGAGTTCGCCGTGCAGCTACTCCAGCTCGTGCACGGGCGCGGCGACCCCTCGCTCCGCGTCCGGTCCACACTGGAGGCATTGGAGGTCCTGGTCGCGGCCGGGTACCTCGCGCGCCGCGACGGGGAGGACCTGGCCGACACGTACGTCTTCCTGCGCACCGTCGAGCACCGCCTCCAGCTCCAGCGGCTCCTGCGCACCCACCGCGTGCCCGACGGCGGCGAACCGCTCCACCACCTCGCCCGCACCCTCGGCTACACCACCGACGAGGGCTTCCTCGCCGCGTGGCGCGCCCACGCCACCACCGCGCGGCGCCTCCACGAGAAGCTGCTCTACAAGCCCCTGCTCGACGCCGTCACCCGCGTCCCCACCCCCGAACTGCGCATGAGCGAGGCCGAGGCCGCCGGCCGCCTCGCCGTGCTCGGCTTCAACGACCCCGCGAGCGCGCTCACCCACATCGGGAAGCTCACCGCGGGCGTCTCCCGCACCGCCACCGTGCAGCGCGCCCTCCTGCCGATCATCCTGCACGAGCTCGCCGACTCGCCCGAGCCCGACCGCGGCCTCCTCGCCTACCGGCAGGTCTCCGACAAGCTCGGCACCACGCCCTGGTACCTGCGGCTGCTGCGCGACGGCGGCCCCGCCGCGGTCCGGCTCGCGCGCCTGCTCGGCACCTCCCGCTATTTCACCTCCTTGCTGCTGCACGTGCCGCAGTCGCTGCGGTACCTTTCGGACAACGCCGACCTCACCCCGCGCCCGCGCGAGGAGATCGCGACCGGGATGCGCCAGGCCGCCGCCCGGCACTCGGACCCGACCGCCGCGATCGGCGCCGTCCGCGCGATCCGCCGCCGCGAGCTCATCCGCATCGCCGCCGCCGACCTGCTGGGGCTCCTGGACGACCAGGCCGTGGGCCTCGCGCTCTCCGACCTCACCGACGCCGTCCTCCAAGCGGCCCTTGAGATCGGGGCCCGCGGACTCGACGACGCGCCGCCGATGCTCGTGATCGGAATGGGCCGCCTGGGCGGCCGCGAGACCGGGTACGGCTCCGACGCCGACGTCGTGTTCGTCCACAACGGATCGACCGATCCCGAGCGCAAGGCCGCGTCGAAGATCGTGGGCTCGGTCCGCACGCTCCTGGCCGCGCCCACCGCCGACCCGCCCCTGGAGATCGACCTCGACCTGCGGCCCGAGGGGAAGGGCGGCGCGATCGCGCCGAGCCTCGCCGCCTACCGCCGCTACTACGACGACCGGGCCCGCCTCTGGGAGCGCCAGGCGCTGCTGCGCGCCCGGCCCGTGGCCGGGGACGAGGGCCTCGCGGCGGCCTGGACCGAGTTCGCCGACGGCGTCAGGTACCGGCCCGGCGGGCTCACCGAGGCCGAGCGCGTCGAGTTCCGCCGCGTCAAGGCCCGGGTCGACGCCGAGCGGCTGCCGCGCGGCGCGGACCCCAACGGCCACACCAAGCTCGGCCGCGGCGGCCTCGTCGACATCGAGTGGACCGCGCAGCTCCTCCAGCTCGAGCACGCCGACGACCCGGCGATCCGCACCACCCGCACCGTGCCGGCCCTGGAGGCCGCCGCGGCCGCCGGGCACCTCAACGCCGCCGACCTGCTGTCGCTGCGCGAGGCCTGGCTGTTCGTGTCGCGCGTGCGCAACGACATGACGCTGGCGCGCGGCGTCCCCCGCGACGACCTGCCGCGTTCGGGGCCCGAGCTGGCCGCGCTGGCGCAGACCCTCGAGTACGGGGACGACACCGAGCGGTTCCTCAACGACTACCTGCGGCTGACCCGCCGCGCACACGAAGCGGCGCACCGGATCGTCTACGGCACCTAGGACTTGTCCTGCGCATCCGGACGGGATGCACCCGACAGGCCCTAGACTCGGAACCCGGACGCGGATTGGGGGAGCGGATGATCGACTACACCGTGGTGACGGCCGGGGGCGCCGAGGAGCGCAGCGGGGACGGCGCGCGGCTGCGGGCCGACGCCGCCGCAGACGGGGCGTTCGCGTGGGTCGAGTTCGACAGCCCCGACGCCGAGGGCGTCCAGGAGGCGCTGACCGCGCTCGGACTCGACCGCTTCGGCGCCTTCCCGGTGAACGCCGTGCACCCGCGGCCCAAGGTGGAGCGCATCGAGGGCGAGGTGATCCTGCTGGTCAAGACCGTGTGGTACATCGAGGCGACCCAGCAGGTGGAGACCGGGGAGCTGACGCTGTTCACCGACGGGCGGTCGCTGGTGACGGTGCGCCGCGGCGTGGTCGACCCGGTTCCCCATGTGCGCGAACGACTCCGAGACGGCGACTTCCGCGCCGGCGGCGTGCCGGCGATCGTCCACGCGCTCTTCGACGCCGTGGTCGAGCAGTACGACGGCGCGGTCGAGGACCTCACCGACGACGTGAGCGACCTGGAGCGGCTGGTCTTCTCCGGGCAGCGCGACGACCGCAACCAGGAGATCTACTTCCTCATCCGCGAGACGCTGGAGTTCCAGAACGCCGTGCGCCCGCTCGTGGCGTTCGCGCACGCGCTGCGCGAGCGCCGCACCGACGCGGACGTGTTCGCGCACAAGGGGTTCAGCGACGTCGGCGGACACCTCATCCGGGTGGACGCGGCGCTCGAGACCTGCATGAGCCTGCTGACGACCGTGCTCACCGCCCACCAGGGCCAGATCGGGACGTGGCAGAACGAGGACACGAAGAAGATCTCGGCGTGGGCGGCGATCGCGATCGCGCCGACGATCATCTCGGGGATCTACGGCATGAACTTCGACGACATGCCGGAACTGCACTGGGCGGTCGGGTATCCGCTCGCGCTGGCCGCGATGGTGGTGGTGTGCGTGCTACTGCATCGCGGTTTCAAACGGAACGGCTGGCTGTTACGGATCGATGTCCTTGAATCGCAATGGATGAGGACGAGGGGCGGACCCGCCGTGCGCCGCATCGCTGACGATGCCCCTGCGCGGCGGATCCGCCCCTCCGGCCCTGCCTGCCTTCGTTGAACACCATAGCGAACCGCCGCAAAGCGAATGCGTCGAGCCGATGGTGACGGTCCGTGTGGGCCGCGGCCGCGCTCCCATTTCGGTAACAAAGCCGCCATTGAAATTTTTCGATGTGAATGCTTGACTTTCGCGAGGCCCTCCCATAACAATAAAGATACCTATCAGTTAAGTCTCTTTACCTTTGGGAGGAACATTGAGACGACTGAGGACCCGGCGCTTGATCGCCCTCGTCACCGCGGCTCTGGCCGTGGTCACGACCGGCGTCATCTACACCGTCGCGAACCCCTTCAGCGCACATGCAGAGACCGTCTGCTCCGACCCGTGGGTCTCCTCCGAGGTCTACGTCGGCGGCGACCAGGTCAGCCACAACAGCGTGGAGTACCGCGCCAAGTGGTGGACCACCAACGAGACCCCCGGCACCACCGGCGAATGGGGCGTCTGGCAGTCCCTCGGCGCCTGCACCGACGGAGGCGACCCGCCCACCAGCGAGGAGCCCACCGAGGAGCCGACCGAGGAACCCACCGGCGACCCCGGCACCGGCGGCGCGATCAACGCCGCCTACTTCACCGAGTGGGGCGTCTACGGCCGCAACTACCACGTGAAGAACCTCGTCACCTCCGGCTCCGCCGAGGACCTCACCCACATCGTGTACGCGTTCGGCAACGTCCAGAACGGCCAGTGCACGATGGGCGACTCCTACGCGGCCATCGACAAGTTCTACGACGCGGGCACCTCGGTGGACGGCGTCGCCGACACCTGGGACACCGGCGCCCTCCGCGGCAACTTCAACCAGCTGCTCAAGCTCAAGGAGATGTACCCGGACATCCAGATCGTGTGGTCCTTCGGCGGCTGGACCTGGTCCGGCGGCTTCACCCAGGCCGCGCAGAACCCGACCGCCTTCGCGCAGTCCTGCTACAACCTCGTCAACGACCCCCGCTGGGCCGGCCTGTTCGACGGGATCGACATTGACTGGGAGTACCCGAACGCCTGCGGTCTCACCTGCGACACCTCCGGCACCTCGGCCTACCCCAACCTCATGAAGGCACTGCGCGCCAAGTTCGGCGCCAACGCCCTCGTGACCTCCGCGATCACCGCCGACGGCACGTCCGGCGGCAAGATCGAGAAGGGCGGCTACGACGCCGCGGCCCAGTACATCGACTTCTACATGGTCATGACCTACGACTACTTCGGCGCCTGGGACGCCGACGGGCCCACCGCCCCGCATTCGCCGCTCAACAGCTTCAGCGGCCAGCCGATCGCCGGCTTCGACGGCGCCACCGCGATCGCCAAGCTCAAAGCGCTCGGCATCCCGTCGGAGAAGCTCCTGCTCGGCTTCGGCTTCTACGGCAGAGGCTGGACCGGCGTGACGCAATCGGCGCCAGGGGGTTCCGCCACCGGCGCGGCCCCGGGCACCTACGAGGCCGGCATCGACGACTACGAGGTCCTCAAGGCCGAGTGCCCGGCCACCGGGACCGTCGGCGGCACCGCATACGCCAAGTGCGGCAACGAGTGGTGGAGCTACGACACCCCCGCGACGATCGCGACCAAGATGACCTGGCTCGACAGCCAGGGCCTCGGCGGCGCGTTCTCCTGGGAGCTGTCCGGCGACACCGCCAACGGCGAACTCATGAACGCCATCGCCGCCGGGCTGGACTAGGCATCCGGCAAGCAGTCTGACCCGCCAGGCCGGCGGGGGACCCGTCCCGGTCCTCCGCCGGCCGCTCGCCGTTCAGACCGCCAGGAACAGCCACAGCACCGCGACGCTCAAGCCCAGGAACACCAAGGGGCCGTAGAAGTTGTGGAAGACCCGCGCCTTCACGTGCAGCGCCGTCGCCAGCACGAAGAACACGACCAGGCCCACCGCCGCCGCGATCCCCAGCGGCCGCCAGACGAACCCGGCCGCGAGCCCCAGCGCCGCCGCGCCCTTCACCGCGCCGAGGAACGGCAGCCACGAGTCCGGCACCCCCACCGCCCGCGAGTTCCGCTTCACCCACGCCGCGCCCGCGAAGTTCGCGACCGACTCGATCGCGTTGGCGGCGATGGCGAGCACGTTGACGACCACCAAGGCGATGAACATCGCGGCAGACCTCCGGTTCCCGCCCGGCGGACCCTCCGCCGGACGCCCCCAGTCTCGTGCCGATCCGCGCACACGTCCAATACCAGTGTCTATAACCTGTGGTTATGGATGTCGACCTGCGGCTGCTGCGTTCCTTCCAGACCGTCGCCGACGAGGGCAACCTCACCCGCGCCGCCGAGCGGCTGTACGTCTCCCAGCCCGCGCTCACCAAGCAGATCCGCCAGCTCGAGGCGCAGCTCGGCGCCGTCCTCTTCGAGCGGTCCAAGCACGGCATGGCCCTCACCGGCCCCGGCGAGGCGCTCGCCGCCGCCGTCCCGGCCGTCCTCGACGCCTGGGACGGCGCCCGCCGCGCCGTGCGCGCCGCCGAGACCGAAGCCGCCGAAGTGCTCCGCGTCGGCTTCCTCGCCAGCGCCGCCAACGAGAAGACCCAGCCGATCATCGCCGCCTTCCGCGAGCGCCGCCCCGGCTGGCGGATCGAACTGCGCCAGGCGAGCTGGGGCGACCCCGTCGCGGGGCTCGTCTCCGGCGAGGTCGACGCCGCGTTCCTGCGGCTGCCGTTCCCCCGCCAGGACGAGTTCGAGACGGCGGTCCTGCTCACCGAGGCCCGCTGCATCGCCATGGCGGCCGATCATCCACTGGCGCAGCACGACTCGCTGCGCTTCGAGGACCTCCTCGACGAGCCGTTCGTGGCCGCGCCCGGCGCGGTGGGCGCCTTCCGCGACCACTGGGTCGCGGCCGACGCCCGCGGCGGCCGCACGGTGAAGGTCGGGGCGGTCACCGAGCACCCCGACGACTGGCTCACCGCCATCGCCAACGGCGACGGCATCGCACTGGCCCCGGTGAGCGCGGCCCGCTACTACGCCCGGCCCGACATCGCCTACCGGGAGGTCTCCGGCGTCGGCCCGAGCACGGTGGCCCTGGTGTGGCCCAAGGGCACCGCGCCCTCCGGTGCGCTGGCCGACCTCATCGCGGCGGCGACGGCCCTCGCCGACTGAGCCGGGGCGTTCCGAGCGCCCGGGCGGACCTCCGCGCTCCGATATACGTATAGTATGAATATACGTACTACAGTGAGGAGCAAGCCATGGTCAAGATCGTCGCCGACCGCGACCGGTGCGCCGGGTCCGGCATGTGCGCGCTCACCGCGCCGGGCCACTTCGACCAGGACGACGAGGACGGCCTCGTGCTGCTCCTCGCCGACGAGGCCGAGGACTGCGACGACGAGGTCGCCGACGCGGTGCGGCTGTGCCCCGCGGACGCGCTCCGGCTTGCGTGAAGGCCGCACCGACCCTCAGCGCAGCCCGCGGTCCCGCGCGTAGATCGCCGCCTGCGTGCGGTCGCGCAGGCCCAGCCGCGCGAGGATCCGCGAGACGTGGTTCTTCACCGTGCCCTCGCTGAGGAACAGCCGCGCCGCGATCTCCCGGTTCGTGGCCCCCGCCCCGAGCAGCCGCAGCACCTCGACCTCCCTGCCCGACAACCGGTCCGACACCGGCTCCGGCCCGGGCCCGCCCGAGGTGAGCGCCGCCGTCAGGCTCGCCGCCGCGGCCGGGTCGAACTGCACCACCCCCGTGCACGCGGTCCGGATCGCATCCGCCAGGTCCTTCGAGGGCCGGTCCTTCAGCAGGTAGCCCCGGGCCCCCGCGCGCATCGCCTCGACGATGCTGTCCCGGTCGTCGAAGGTCGTCAGCATGACCACCAGGCACTCCGGCCGCCGCTCCCGCAGCGCCCGCGTCGCCGCGATCCCGTCCGTCCCCGGCATCCGCACGTCCATGAGCACCAGGTCCGCCGCGCACGCCACCGCCACCTCGACCGCCTCCCTCCCGTCGGCCGCCGTCCCCACCACCGCGATGCCCTCCTGGAGGTCCAGCAGCGCCGCGACGCTCTCGCGCACCAGCCGCTGATCGTCCGCCACCACCACCCGGACCGCCTGCGCCCCTTCGCCGCTCACGCCGCCCCCCGCCGCGGGACGACCGCCGTCAGGCGGGTCCCCGCCCCCGGCGCGCTCTCCACCGCGAGCGTGCCGCCGACCAGTTCGAGCCGCTCGCGCATCCCCGCCAGCCCTGCGCCCTCCGGCCCCGCCGCGAACCCGCGCCCGTCGTCCGCGACCACCAGCCGCGCCCGCTCGCCGTCCATCCGCAGCCGGACCTCCACCCGCGCCGCCCCGGAATGCCTGCGCGCGTTCGTGACCCCCTCCTGCGCGGTCCGGTACAGCGCCACCAGCGCGTCCCGTCCGAACCGCCGCTCCTCACCCGCGGCGTCCACCGCCACCGCCGGCCCCCGCCCCGACCGCAGCGCCAGCTCCTCCAGCGCCGCCGCCAGCCGGAACGGCTCGGCGTCGGCCCGCATCGTCCGCACCGACGCCCGCACCTCCTCCAGCGCCCGCTGCGCCGAACGCCGCGCGTCCGCCACGGCCGCGTCGGCGACCGCCCCGTCGCGCTCCCGGTACGCCTCGGCCTTCTCCAGCAGCACGCTGATCGCCGTCAGGTGGTGCCCCAGCCCGTCGTGGATGTCCCGCGCCAGCCGCCCCCGCTCCGCGGCCGCGGACAGGTCCGCGACCTGGTCGGCGTAGGCCCGCAACCGCGCGTGCGAGGCCTCCACGCGCCCGCGCTGGCGCTGCTCCTCGACCGCGACCGACGCCATCGCGACCGCGAGCACCAGCCCGATCGCGAACATGAGCACGTCGGCGACGGCCTCGGTCCGGCCGTGCCAGTCCGGATCCGCGATCTGGAACCCGACCACCATGCCGCCCAGGCACACCGCACCGACGGTGACGCTCGCCGCCGGGCCCAGCACGAAGTACGCGCCGAACGGCAGCAGCAGGAGCAGCACCCGCGACAGACCCGACCCGTCCGCCGCCGCGACCACCAGGAACAGTCCCAGCCGCACGGCCAGCAGGAGCGAGCCGGGCAGCGCCGGCGACCCGGACGGCCAGCGGCGGCGCTCGAGCAGCTCGACCGCGACCAGCGCCGCCAGGGCCGCCGCGAACGGCACCGCGCGCGTGTCGCCCAGGCCCCGGGCGCCCGCGTAGGCGCCCGCGGCGGCGACGGCCGCGTACAGGGCCGGCGACACCCACGGCACCGGGACGGCGGGGAGCCCGTCGGGACGACGGAGCACTCGGGGGAGGGGCATGACCGCAGGATATGCAGCGCAACGGGACCGGTCAACCTGCCGGAGGGCACGTGCCGCCGGGCACCCCCGCCGGTGCCTCCTGGCCGCCGGTCCGGCCCCGCGGCACTGTCCCTGCGGCGGCGGCGTCCCTAGCGTCGAGGGCATGAACGCATCGCTTCGCATCGGCGCCGCCACCGGCGCCGCCTCCGGCATCCTCATCGCCGCCGCGTCCTCCGTGGAGGCCGTCACCGGCGAGATCCCCGCGACCGGCCTCGCCCTCGGCGTCGCCCCGGCGCTCGGCCTGCCCCTGATCGTCGCCCTCCACCTCGGCCACCGCGGCGCCGCCCGCACGCTCGGCTCGGTCGCTTACGGGCTCAACCTGGTCGGCCTCGGCCTGTTCGGCGGCGCGGCCTTCGCCCTCAACCTGGTCCTCGTCCACCTCGACCCCGCCGTCACCGCGGACCTCCCCGGCGCCGCGAGGGCCGCGCTCCTCGGCAGCGCCCTCGTCTTCAGCGCCGGAACGGTCCTGTTCGGCGTCGCGATGCTCAGGGCCGGGGTCTATCCGCGCGTGCCGGTCGCCGTGTACGCCTTCGCGTTCCCGCTCATCGCCCTGCTCGCGCCCCTGCCCGACACCCTGTTCGTCAGCGCCGTGCACGTCGTCAGCGGCGCCGCACTCGTCTGGCTCGCGCACGCGGTGCACGCCGGACCGGCGGCCGCGGGGAGCGATCCCGGCCGCGCCTGACCGGGGGGCCCGCGTCAGTCCGGGTGGGAATCGGTTTCGCTAGTATGTGCGGAACCGCCGCTCTCCGCAGAGGGACGGTACGTCTCCCGCACCCGTTGCCGCGTCGTCGTTCGCAGGCGAGTCGTCACCCGGTGCGCGATGGTCATAATCCTGTTAGGAAGGCGACGCAGTGGCGAAGAAGACCGTGGTCACGTTGTTCGACGACATCGACGGGAGTGAAGGGGCCGAGACGATCGAGTTCGGCATCGACGGCTACCTCTACAGCGTCGACCTCTCGAAGGCCCACGCCGAGGAGCTGCGGGACCGCCTCACGGCCTACCGCGAGTTCGGCACCGAGCTGGGCCGCTACCACGCCAGCAAGGTCCTCCCGGTCAAGAGCCGGGGCACCACCTCCCGCGACGACCGCGACCGCAACCGCGACATCCGCCGCTGGGCCGAGGAGCACGACCTCCCCGTCAAGGCCCGCGGCAAGCTCCCCGACGGCGTGGTCGCCCGCTACAACGAGGCCCACTCCTAGATCATCACCACTGGGCGAGGCTGAACGCGGCTAGGAAGCCGAGGACCGCGATCAGCCCCGTCCACAGCCTCGCGTCCTCGAACGCCTCGGGGATCATCGTGTCGGCGATCATCGCCAGGATCGCGCCCGCCGCGAGCGCGGTGATCGCCGCCAGCAGCGCGTCGGGGGCGTCGCCGAGGAACGCGTACCCCGCGGCGGCCGCGAGGCCGCTCGCGAGCGCGATCGCGCTCCACAGCCCGAACACGTAGGCGCGCCCGCGCCCGGCCCGCCGCATGCCCGCGGCGCTGGAGAGCCCCTCGGGCACGTTGCTCACGAACACGGCCGCGACGGTGGCGGCGCTGACCGGGCCCCCGCCGAGCAGGCTGGTGCCGATGACGATCGACTCGGGGACGCCGTCGAGCAGGGCCCCGAGCGCGATCGCGGTGCCGGAGCCTGGATGGTCGCCCTCGCCGGGCTGCTGCGTCCCCGAGCGCTTGCGGTGCCGCGCGCCGCGGCGCGCGAGGGCCACGTTCGACAGCGTGTACGCGAGCGCCCCGGCGACCGCCCCGAGCGCGGTCGGCGCGAGGCCGCCGCGCTCGTTCGCGTCGGCGATCAGATCGAACGAGACGGCCGACAACAGCACCCCGGACCCGAACGCCATGATCCCGGCGATCGCCGTCTGCGGCACCTTGACCAGGTAGCCGACGAGCGCCCCGGCGACCAGGGCCGCCCCGGCCAGCAGCCCCCACCCGCCCGCGCTCAGCCAGCCGGGCACCGGGACTCCGCTTTCGTCATGCGCGCCAGTCTAAGGCCGCGAGCGTCTGCGAGGGCTCCGTTCGGTGCCCGCCCTGCGACCCGCGGCGGCGGAGTCCCTGAATTGCCGTGCGGCCCCGATTCGGCGGCTGCCGCACGGTTCACCCCGGGCCGCTTCGGCATCGCGGGACTCGGCGCGAGCGCCGCCGGCTCGCGGCCGCAGAACGCCTCCGACGCCACCGCCGGCTTCCCGTCCACGCCGCGAGCGCGCACGTCAGCCCGACGCCAGCCATTCCAGCCCCGGACCCTCCAGTTCGGACAGCGCCACCCGCCTGCCCGAGGTCGCCAGCAGCAGCGCCAGAGCGGAGCCGCGCACCTCGGGGCCCTCGCCGATCACGAGGTCCGCGTCCGTCGCCCGCAGGCTGAGGCCCGCGACGAGCGCTTTCGCGCCGCCCATCGAGGCGGACATGCCGGTGTGGGTGCGCAGGGCCCCGACGACCGCGGCCGGGTCGTAGGCGTGCTCGATCCCCAAGGGCCGCCGGATGTCCTCGCCGTGCACGACCTCCTCGACCAGGCGCGTGCCGAGCGGTCCGGGCGGAGCCGTCGTGCGGGGCCCGGCCGCGCGGAGCCGCGCGAGCGTCTCCCGCGGGCTCGCGCCGCGCTCGCGCTCGATGCCGCGGGCGTTCTGGCGGTCGAAGTCGAACCGGGCCCGGACCATGTCGATGAGGAAGCCCGGCCGCGTGGCCCGCGCCGAGTCCGCCAGGTGGGCGGCCACGTCGCGGACCGTCCACCCCGCGCACAGGGACGGCTCGTCCCACTGCGCGTCGTCGAGCAGCGCCAGGTCCTCGGCGAGCGCCGCGCGCTCGGCGTGGACCAGCGGCCAGACCTCGCTCCTCATCGCCCGCCCCTACTGCTCGAGGACGTCGCGCAGAGCCGCGGCGAACTCATCGGGCTTGCCGGTCTGGCCGTACTCGCCGCCGAGGAACGCGCCGTGGTCGCCGGGGAGCACCGCGGGCTCCAGGCCGAGCCGGTCGGCGACGGCCCGGCCGCCGCGCGCGGCGAACGTGTCGCCCGAGTCGGCGCCGACCGCGACCACGATGCGGGTCGGGGCGGCGCGCAGCGCCTTGAAGTCGTGCTCGTACGCGCCGCACGTGACCATGTTCTGGCCAAGCAGCGCGTCGTCGCGGGCGCCGTCGTCGTCGGCGGGGAGCCCGAACGCGGCCGGGTCGGGCGCGGGCCGCTCCAGGTACTCGGGGGTCAGCGGCCCGTCGTGGGACACGAGGCCGAGGAACTTCGCCATGGCCGGGCCGAAGCCGGCGGCCAGGTACGTGTCGCGGATGTCCTTGGTGACCGCCAAGGCCACCTCGCGCTCGGGCAGGGCGCTCGCGGCGGGCGGCTCGTGCGCGACGAGGGTCCGCACCAGGTCGGGCCGGTTCGCGACCAGCACCAGGGCGTTCACCGCGCCACCGCTGCTCGCGAACACGTCCACCGGCCCGCCGACGGCCTCGATCACGCGCCGCAGGTCGTCGGCGTGCTCCTCGGGCGTCGACTCGGCGGCCCCGTCGGTGCGCCGGCTCCGCTCGGACCCGCGCGGGTCGTAGGTGACCACGCGCCGGTCGGGAAAGTGCGAGGCGAGCGTGGTGAAGCCCGCGGCGGCCATCGGCGAGCCGATGACCAGCAGGGTCGGCCCGTCGCCATCACGGACGTCGTAGTGCAGCTCGGCTCCGGGCGCGTCCAGTGTGAACGTCTTCGGCTCGGTCATGGCGTCTCCTCGATTCCAGTGGGTTCCTGGGGATAGGACGAGACTGGACGACTGGAATCATCGCCGTGCGGGAATCCCCGATCCGGGACGGGCTGACGGGGGGCGGCCCGCCCGGGCAGAATCGAACCGAGCCGAGGAGGGCGAACGATGAACGTCAACGTGGACCGCTCGAGCGTCGCGATGGGCGACGACGTGTACCCGCACGCCGAGACCGTGGACCTGCCGGAGTCGAGCACGATCGCGGAGGCCGTCGCCTACCTGCGGCAGCGCAAGTTCCTCGCGCAGATCGCCGGCGGCCGCGCCACCTGGGTCCTGGAGGTGAACGGCCGGCCCACCGCCGTCGTCGCGCAGCAGTGGGCCGAGCCGAAGTTCATCACCGAACCCGGCGAGCGGCTCGGCTCCCTGGGCACCGAGGTCGCGCTCATGTTCAAGTACCGGGCGCAGATCGACCCCGACGACCTCTACGACACCCTGTCGCAGTAGCCGCCGGGGCCGCGTACGATGGTGCTTGCGGGCCACCGTTTTGACCCGGCTCCGGTCGGCGAGCGGTGGCCCGTTTCGCATGCGCGGCAACCGCAGTCGCAGCCGCACCCCGGACGCCGTCACGAACGCGCTCGCGGCCGCCGCCCGTCTCCCGCCCTCAACCGGCGAGCACCACCAGCCGCCCGGTCGCGCGGGTCATCGCCACGTACCGGTCCACCGCCCCCTCGATGCCGTCCCCGAACGCGTCGGGATCGACCACGACCACCAGGTCGAACTCCAGTCCCTTCGACAGCTCGGGCGTGAGCGAGCGGACCCGCGGGCGCGCCGCGAAGCCCTCGCCGCCGATGACGCAGGCCGTGCCCTCCGGGTGCTCCTCCAGCCACTCCTCAAGCAGCCCTTCCAGATCGGCCAGCGTGCCGCGCCCGACCGGAACGCCGCCGCGGCGCACCGAGGTCGGCACGTTGGCGTCGGGCAGCGCGGCCCTGATGACCCGCTCGGCCTCGACCATGACCTCCTCGGGCGTGCGGTAGTTGATGCTCAGCGAGGCGGTCTCGATGCGGCCCATGCCGACCCGCTCCAGCCGCTCCGTCCACGACTCGGTGAAGCCGTGCCGCGCCTGGGCCCGGTCCCCGACGATCGTGAAGGACCGCGAGGGGCAGCGCTGGAGCAGCATCTGCCACTCGGCGTCCGTCAGCTCCTGCGCCTCGTCGACCACGATGTGCGCGAACGGGCCCGCGAGCAGGTCCGGGTCGGCGGTCTCGAGGTCCTCGTAGTGGACCAGGGCGTCCTGGAGGTCGGCGCCGTGGAGCATGACCATGCCCTCCACGTCGCCGTCGTCGGCTTCGAGGAGGTCGCCCACGACCTTGTCGATCACCTCCCGCTCGGCGGCGATCTCGGCCTCCCGGCGGCGGGCCCGGCGCGAGGACTCGGGGTCGCCGAGGCGCCGGCGGGCCGCGTCGAGCAGCGGGAGGTCGGACGCGGTCCACGCGAACGGGTCCTCGCGCTGGAGCCGCGTGACCTCGTCGTCGCCGAGGTGCGGGGCGCACCACTTGAGGAACTCCGGGGAGGCCCAGAACGCCGCGACGAGGTCGGCCGGCTCGATGAGCGGCCACGCCTTGTCGAAGGCCGCCACCAGCTCCCGGTTGCGGGCGAGGTCGCGGCGCAGCGGCCCCTCGGCGGCGTCCGCGTCCTCGGGGAGCTTCGCGAGCACGATCGCCGCGAGCTCCCGCCACACCAGGTCGCGCGCCTCGTTGTGCGCGGTCCCGGCCTCGGCCGCGCCGAACGCCTCGGCCCAGTCCGCCGCGCCGAGGTACACGTCGCCCCACGGGGTCCCGACCTCCATGCCCCGCTTCGGCGGCAGCTCGTAGCGGCGCGCGGCGGGCTCGACCGCCCGCACCAGCGCCGCCGACGCCTTGAGCCGCGCCGTCTCGGGGTCGTCCTCGGCGGGCGCGTCGGCGCCGCCGGGCACGAGGTCGCGCAGCGTGCAGGTCTGCACCCCCTCCTCGCCGAGGCTCGGCAGCACGTCGGAGACGTACGCCAGGTACGGGTCGCTGGGGCCGACCACGAGCACGTCGCCGCGGTGGTGGCCCAGGCGCGGATCGGAGTACAGCAGGTAGGCCGCGCGGTGCAGCGCCACCACGGTCTTCCCGGTGCCGGGCCCGCCGTCCACCACGAGCGCGCCGGCCGACCCCGCCCGGATGATCGCGTCCTGGTCGGACTGGATGGTGCCCAGCACGTCCCGCATCCGCTCGGACCGCTCGGTGCCGAGGCTCGCGATGAACGCGGACTGGTCGTCGAGCGCCGCGGCGTGGCCGGTGAAGGCGTCCGCGGTGAACGCCTCGTCCCAGTAGTCGGTGATCCGCCCGTCCGTCCACCGGAACCTGCGGCGGCTCTCCAGGCCCATCGGGTCGGCGTGCGTCGCACCGAAGAACGGCTCGGCGGCGGGGGAGCGCCAGTCGACCAGCAGCCGCCGGCCCTGGCCGTCGATGAGCCCGATCCGGCCGATGTAGACGGTGCCGCCATCGCGGTCGACCGCCTGGCCCAGGCACAGGTCGAGCCCGTACCGGCGCAGGGTCGCGATGCGGGCGGTGATCCGGTGGATCTCGCGGTCGCGGTCGGCCGCGTGCTGGCCCGTGCCGCCCGGTGCGCGGCGCGCGGCCGCGAGCTGGTCGGACAGGTCCGCGATCGAGGTCTCCAGGCTCGCGGCGATGGCCGCGAAGTGCCGCTCGTCAGCGGCGATGAGCGCCGGGTCCGCCTTGGCGGCCAGGCGTTCGGGCAGGTCGAAGGCGCTCTCGTGCGGTGCGTTCATACATCGGTCCCTTCGATCAGCATCTGCGCGGTCCTCGCCGCGCCGTCGGTCGTGATCCGCGCGCCGACCTCGGCGGCCCGCGCGGCCGTCTCGGGCGCGAGCGCCGTCGCCACGGCCCGCGCCATCGCTTCCGCGTCGGGCACGGCCCGGTCGAGGCCCGCGCCGATCCCGAGCGCGGCGACCCGGCCGGCCCAGTACGGCTGGTCGGCGATCTGCGGGACCACGATCTGCGGCGTACCGGCGAGCGCGGCCTTGTGAGTGGTGCCGGCGCCCCCGTGGTGCACGACGGCGGCCATGCGGGAGAACAGCTTCCGGTGGTTGCTCTCGCCGACGGCGAAGGCGTCGCCGCCGGTCGCGGCGAGACCGGCCCAGCCGCGCGAGACGACGACGCGGCGGCCGCGGGCGCGCACCGCCTCGATCGCCGTCGCGGCGGCGTCCTTCCCCGCCTGCCAGGGCATCGACCCGAAGCCGACGTACACGGGCGGGTCGCCCGCGTCGAGGAACGCCTCCAGGTCCGCCGGGAGCGGCCGCTCGTCCGGCACGAACCACGCGCCGGTCTGCACCGCCGCGTACCCCGGGGCCGGGGGCCACGGCCCCAGGACCGGGTCGGCGGCGAGCCAGGGCCGGTCGGTGAGGATGTAGCCGCGCACGTCGCGGACGGGCGCGAGGCCGAGTCCGGCGCGGCGGGCGTTCAGGGCCGGGCCGTACAGGGCCCGCAGGTTCTCGTCGTCGATCTCCCACAGCACCCGGTTGTCGGTCTCGCCCTCGGGGAACGGCTTCCCGGGGCGCCCGTGCGGCCGGATCAGCGGCGAGGGCAGCGCGCCGGGGACGTACGCCGCGAAGTGGTAGCGCACGCCGAGCCGCTCGGCGGCGAGCGCGGCCCCGGCCGGGGGCAGGCCCGTCGCCACGATCGCGTCGCAGCCGGCGCCCGCGCGCAGCACCGACTCGTACTGGGCGTCGACGAGTCCGGCCGCGATCTTCGGCGCGTCCGAGGGCTTGGGCGGGCCGTCCCCGTCGAGCTTGGGCCGCACCGGCTCCCCGAGGGGCGCCAGTTCGACGCCGAGGCCGTCGAGTCGGCGCTTGAACTCCTCGTCGGGCGGCGCGCACACCACCGCCTCGGCGCCCCGCGCCGCCAGTTCCGCGGCGAGTCCCGCGATCGGCTCGACGTCGCCGCGCGACCCGAAGGTCGTCATGAGCACTCGCATGTCCAGCTCCCGTCTCCGTGCGTTTCATGCTTGGAGGAGCCATTGTGCAGCAGGTCAGAGCGGGTGTGAGCACCCCGATGCACCCTTTGCCGGAACCGGTGCGATATAAACTGAAGTGGGAAGGAGCGATGGGCCCCTTCCCGTTCGCGTATTCAGGTCAGACCGTGACTTTCCGGCGGCCACCCTCTGAAAAGCACTCCGGAACATGTTCAGCGGCGCTCCACTTCGGGTACAGGACAGGCAGGCCGGGATCGCAGCCGCCAGTGCGGCGACGGGAGGAGCACCGGCCCTCCGCCCGCCGCTGGGAGGCCGACATGGCTACCTTCCAAGCCCTCTTCTACCTCATCGCGATCATCCTGCTCGTCATCGCGGCCCTGCCGCTCGGCGCGCGCCGGACCCGCGGCGTCGGACTCGGCCTGCTGGCCGCCGCCTTCGCCCTGACCGCGTTCGCCGCCCCGACGATCGACGCCGCCTTCTAGCGCCGACCCGGCCCCTGGAACCGTCCGCCCCGGCCGCCCGCCGGGGCGGACGCGTGCGTCAGACCGGTGTCAGCACCGTGTCAGCGCCCCCGCCCACAGTTCAGGGCATGACGAACCACAGCTCCTCCGCGAACTCCTCCGCCGCCACCGCCTGGTCCGGCATGGTCCCGGTCGACGACACCGCCCTCTACGTCACCGACACCGGCGGCGACGGCGTGCCGATCATCTACTGCAACGGCCAGTTCGCCACCCTCGGCTACTGGAAGCACACGGTCGCCGAGCTCGGCGACGGGTTCCGCCACATCAACTTCGACGAGCGGGCCCGCGGCAAGAAGTCGCAGACCTCCGCCGACTACTCGTTCGAGACCTGCGTGAAGGACGTCGACGCCGTCCTCGCCGCCCGCGGCGTCACCGGCCCGGTCGTCATCGCCGGCTGGTCCTACGGCGCCTTCGTGGCCGCCCACTGGGCCCACCGCAACCCCGAGCGGACCGTCGGCGCGGTCCTCGTCGAGGGCGCCGAGCCGCACGACTGGCTCACCGACGCCATGGAGGCGCGCATCCGCAAGCTCTTCAAGCGGCTGCGGCCCGTCACCGCGATCCTGCGGCCCACCGGCCTCACCCCGAACTTCAGCGCCGTCCAGCAGGCCGAGTGCAACATCGAGCTCGGGAGGATCTCCCTGGAGAAGAACCTCGGCCCCGTCATCGACGGCCTCGCCGTCCCCACCCGCTACGTCCTCGCCTCGGGCGCCTCGTTCGGCAGCAAGGGCGACGAGCAGGAGGTAATCCGCGCCGCCCTCGACAAGTACGTCGCCCGCAACGAGCACGTCGAGGTCTTCGCGAAGGTCGCCAGCAACCACGACCTGATCCTCAAGAAGGACTTCAAGGCGATCGCCGACGCCGCCCGCGACGTGGTCGCCGCCGCGGCCCGCTGACCGCTCACCGGCCGGGTGCGTCGCCGCGCACCCGGCCGGTCTCATACGCCCACATCGCGGCCTCGACCCGGTTTCGCAGCCCGAGTTTGGCGAGCACGCCGGCGATGTGGGTCTTCACCGTGCCCAGCGACAGGAACAGCCGCTCGCCGATCTCGCCGTTCGTCAAGCCGACCGCGAGGAGCGCCAGCACGTCCTCCTCGCGGCCGGTCAGCGGCGACGACGGCTCCCGCGCCTTGCGGACCGGCCGCGAGAACTCCTCCAGCAGCCGCGCGGTGACCTGCGGCGAGATGAGCGCGTCGCCGTTCGCGGCGGCCCGCACCGCCTCCCCGATGAGCTGCGGCCCGGACTCCTTGAGCAGGAACCCCTTCGCGCCGGCCCGGAGCGCGCCGTGCACGTACTCGTCGCGGTCGAACGTGGTGATGACGACGACCGCGACCGGTGCCGCCACGGCCGGGCCCGCGAGCATCGCCGTCGCCTCGATCCCGTCCAGGCCCGGCATCCGGATGTCCAGCAGCGCGACGTCGGGCCGCACCCGGCGCGCGAGCCGCACCGCCTCCAGCCCGTCGGCGGCCTCCCCGACGACCTCGACGTCGGGCAGCGAGGCCAGCAGCAGCCGCAGGCCCGTGCGCACCGGCTCCTGGTCGTCGGCCACGATCACCCGGATCATGGGTTCCCTCCCAACGGGATCACTGCCCGCAGCGTCCAGCCGCCGGCCGGATCGGGTCCGGCCGCCACGCTCCCGCCCAGCAGCGCCGCGCGCTCGGCCATGCCCTGGAGGCCGTGGCCCTCGCCCGAGTCCGGGCGCGCGGGCCCGCCGTCGTCGCGCACGACGACGCCCGCCTCCATTTCGTCCACAGTGACCTCCACCTTGATGGCGGTGGCGCCGCGCGCGTGCCGCCGCGCGTTCGTGACGCCCTCCTGCGCGATCCGGAACAGCGTCGTGGCGACGATGCTCGGCAGCTCCTGCGCCGCGTCCACCGCCACCGCGACCGGCGGCGGCCCCGGCTCGGCGAGCCGCGCCAGCTCCTCCAGACCCGGCGTCGGCTTGTAGTCGGCCGGTGCGCGCAGCGTGCGCACCAGCGCGCGCATGTCGGCGAGCACCGCCTGCGCCTCGGTCTCGATGACCCGCAGCGACTCCGCGACCTGCGCCGCGTCGGCCGGGTCCGCCCCGGCGACCTGCGCGCGGATCACGATGGCCGAGACGTGGTGCGCCACGGTGTCGTGCAGGTCCCTCGCGAGGGCCTCGCGCTCCCGCGCCCGCACCGCGTCGATCCGCCGCTCCCGCGCCTCGACCCGCTCGCGCCGCAGCGCCCCGAGCAGGCATGCGCCGCCCATGAACGCGACCCCGGCGGCGGTGTCGGCGATCGGGTCGGAGCCGAGGAAGCTCGACGCGAGCAGCCCGGCCGCCACGACCGCCGCGCCGACGATGCGGTCGCGCCCTGAGCCCCAACGGAACAGCGCGTACGGCACGGTCAGGAACGCGACCGTCGCCACGAGCGCGTTCGGCTCGATCCCGCCGATCACGTGCGCGAGCGCGAACCCGGTCGTCGCGCAGTTCACGGCCACGACCACCGCGAGCGGCCGCGTCCGCCGCCACAGCAGCACCGGCAGGACCGCCACCGTCACCAGGAAGGCGGCCGAGGGCCATACGAGGTCGGGCCGCACCAGGGCCTCGCCGACCGCGACCGCGGCGAAGGCGGCGACGAGCACGCCGTCGCGGGGCCGCGGACCGTCGGCGCCGGCCGCGCGCGGGCGCGACCACGCGGCGCCGATCCGGTGCCCGAGAGCGCTCATGCCGTTCACGCCCCGATCGTCGCAGGCCGCCGCGCGGCCGCGCGCCGCCGGGCGATCACCCACTCCGCGAACAGCGCGTTGATGATCCAGCCCGCGTCCATCTGGATGAGCCGGAACATCTCGTCCGGGGCCCCGAACAGGAGCAGCGCCGGCCCCGAGGTGAGCACCTGCGTGCCCGCGCCCATCGCGAGCGCGTACGCCCGGATCATCCACGAGCCGTGCGCGAAGTAGTCGCGGCGGGCGACTGCGGCGACCCCGAGGCCGATGAACGCCAGCATGAGGCCGCCCACGACGTACCGCGAGACCGCGACCGGGCCGTCGTCGGTGGCCGGCACGTCGTACACCGCGGTCATCCACAGGCCGGTGGCGCCGACGACGATCCCGGCCGGGACCAGCAGATACCGTCCGGCGAACCGGTGCCACCCGTTTCGTCTGCGCCGCAGGCCCGGCAGGAACTGGAACGCGCCCACGATCGAGTAGACGAGGGCGCCGACGATGTGCAGCACGACCGGCAGCGGCATCTGCACGAACCTTGCGTTCGCGGGCGTCTCGGCCGCGCCCGAGGCGATCTCGCCGACGCGGAACGCCCCGGCGATCGAGGGCACGAGCGCCAGGAGGATGAGGCCGGCCGCGATCATCCATTCGCGACTTCGGCGGGGGTGGGGAGTGTCCATACCGCAATCCTGGGCGCGGGCCCCGCGCCCGCGCTTCAGCCACATGGCCGGTTCCGGCGCGGACACGCCGCGGACCACGCTTGTTAGGTGTACCTAAGTTCATGTAGGCTCAGCTAACTTCAACGGCCCTGACGGAAGGAGTCGCCATGCGTCCATCGGCGGCCGAAACGGCGCGCACGCTGGCACGCGGCCGGCTGACCGGCCTCGTGCGCTTCGACGACGGGGTCGCCGTCACCGGCGTCCGCCACGCCACCGACCGCCTCGGGCGACCGCTCCTGCTGGCCCCGGCAGGGGAGGAGCTGGCGACCCGCCTCCGCGGACTCGACGCCCCGCGCGTCTCGCTCAGCGTCGACGACGTGCCGCCGCGCCCCGGCGCCCCCAGCCTCGGCCGGGTCCGCGTCGTCGGCGAGCTGCGCCCCGTGCCCGAAGACGAGGTGCGCGACGCCGTCCTCGAATACGCCCGCTCCAACCCCGACCCCGGCCTCTTCGACGTCGGCGACGGCGTCGCGATCCACCGGCTCTCGCCGTCCCGCGTGACGCTCGGCCGCGGCGGCGCGGTCGACCTCGTCGACCTCGACGCCTACGCCGCCGCCGAACCCGACCCGCTCCAGGAATGCGAGGAGGACCTCCTCGCCGACCTCGCCGACCACCACTCGCCCCAGCTGGAGGGCTACCTGTGCCGCCTCCTCGGCGAGGCGACCGCCTTCGCCGACGGCCCGCCGCAGGTCATGCGGCTGGACCGGTACGGCTTCGTCGTGGACCTCGGCGAACGCTCCGGCGAACTCGGCCGCGGCCGCTGGGTGCGCCTCGAGTTCGCGCGGGCGGTCACCGGCCAGCACGACCTCGCACACCTCATGCACCCGATCCTGTGCGCCCACCACCACTGCGGCGAGGACGACTAGGGCGGGGCCCGGCTTCAGAGGCCCCTGGTCGCATTCCCAGGTCACGGCCTTCAGGACGTGGTTCCCGAACTCGTCCTCTCCCGCGAGCACCCGGCCGACAATAAGCTCCCCGTCTCGACCCCGTTGCGTTGCAGCAGGTCACACAACAACCGTATGAACCGCCCGATACGCCCTTGCATCGCCGGTGCATGATGCACGCGACCGACGCGCACCGACCAAGGGAGCCGACATGGGCGCCGACGACCGGCGACGGCCGCACCCCGCCGTCACCGCCGTCCTCCTCACGGTGGTCGGCGCGATCCTCCTCGCGTTCCCCCTCGCCCTCCACGCCAACGTCACGGCCCTCGTCGACGGCTACCGCGCCGCACACGGCCAGGCCGGCGTCCCCGGCACCGCCCTCGTCGAGACCGCCTACAACGGCCGCGGCGAACGCGTCTGCACCGGCACCTTCACCCCCGACGACGGCGGCCCCGCCGTCGAGACCCGCATCGAAGTCGTCGGCGCCTGCGAAACCGGCCAGCAGGTCGAGGCCCGCCTCATGCCGGGCCGCCCCTCCCCGTTCATCGGCTACGACGACCCCCGCGCCTGGGAGACCGGCTCACGAGACTGGGCCATGTACGTCCCCCTCGTCATCCTCTTCGCCCTCCTCAGCCTCCCCCTCGTTCTCCTCATCGCCATGATCGCGACCCGCCTGACCAAGCGCCTCCTCCACGGCCCCGACGCGCCCAAGCGCTGACTCGACCTCCACCCCAGGTCAACCCCCGATTTCCCACCCCACCCCCACCCCACCGCCCACGCCACCGGGCAGCACCACGGGGCAGAGGTGCTGTACCCTTGCTGAGGCCGCGTTGCGGTCGGAACGGGACGTGGCGCAGCTTGGTAGCGCACTCGCTTTGGGAGCGAGGGGTCGCAGGTTCAAATCCTGTCGTCCCGACAGTGTATTAATAGTCATAAATATGATTTATGTGTGGGCAGTCGGTGACCGGCTGCCCAAACTTGCTGTTCAGGGTCTGGTATTCGGGTCTTCGCGCCTGGTGTCGTGCAGTAGCCGACTACTTGATAGGTGGTACGGCTGGAGTCATCGGGGTTGTGCGGGATGGGGTGCGAGGAGGATGCGCCGCCGCACGGGGTCGACCTCAATGATTGTCACGGACAGGATCGCACCAACTTCGAAGGCGACATCCGGCACCAGGCCCTCGAAGCCGTCGGGGCGGTCTTCCACGCGGACGAACACGCCGATCGGCACGGCCTTGGTGACCGGGCCCGTGATGACCTCGCCCACTCGCCGCACGAGCGCCGCCATTGGATCTTCCTGCAGGGCCTTCAATGAGAGCGAGACGCGCTGGCGTTGCTGGTCGACGTCGAGGATCAGGGCGGTGAGCTGTTGTCCAACGGAAACGATGTCGGAGGGGTGTCGCAGTGGCCGCCAGGAGAGCTCAGAGATGTTGATCATCGCAATGAAGCCGCCGATGTCGACGAAGGTGACGCCGAAACTCGCGATCTCGACCACGGTCCCGGTGCACACCTGCCCGCGGCGCAGGCGCTGCAATAGAGGTGCAGGGGTGTCCATCACCGGAAGTGTACCGACTCTGCCCGCCCCGAATCACCTGCTGAAGCATGGAGCGAACGGTTGCGAAGTCATGAGGAGAGCATTCGGATTGTCGGAGCGCAAGATTGTTGCCTACACCGTCTGCTCGGCTACCGACTCTCCCGTCAAGCCGAGCACGTTCGTCGCGCGCGGGCGCAGGTGGTTGGAGAACCTCAGTCCTGCCAGTAGAAAGGCAGGGTGCCGACGTTGAGCGGTGCGCGTTCACCGAAGTGGTAGACGCAGAGACCAGTCACGGTGATCGAACCGAGATCTCGATCAATCCAGCGGAAGCCCGCTGCCTCGAGCACTCCCCGCGCGGCAACGTCGTCGTCTTCGCCGGTGACGAATCGACCAAGCGTGCTGACCCAAATGCTGCCGTCCCGATACTCGATCACATGATAGGTGCCGCCGCCTTGACCGGCTTCCTCACCGCACGAGACCGGCCACTTCGGTTCAAGGTTCGCCGACACGAGTGCGGTTGTCACTCCTCGGAGTTGGTCGTCCTCGTCCGGCGGAGGCACCGGCCGGGCGCAGATCGCTTCGAGGCGCCAACGCGGGTCGGTCCGTGCTTGGCTGCGAGATGCGTACTCGCCGACGATTGCGCCGCGGATCTCGTCGTCGAGGCCGGTGACGTCAACACGAGGCCGTCCCAAGGAGTCGTCGATCGCCCGAACCTCGGCGACGCTGCAACCGAGACGATACAGCGTGCACGCGGCCCAGATCTTGGCATCGACTGTCGGTGCTCGATCAACATAGGCCCGAACCCTTTCTGCATCGTCGGCGAGGGAATGGGCGAGATGTGCAACGCCGACATCGGGATCCGCGAACGCTTCGGTCACGTCGCCTCCAGCGCGGTGGCGCACGCGCACGCGAAACGCACGGTCTTCGGGCCGTTCACCGAGATCAGCGAGGATCACCTCGACTCCGTATCGAGCCACCAGCGCGTTCAGTCCAGCCTCGGCGACCGCTCGGTGTCGCGGCCACGGACTATGTGCAAGCGTCGCCAGTTCGGACGCGGCGGTGCGATCACCGAGTACACCGCGGCCTTTCAAGATCGCCTCATGCATCCCGAACGACCTTTCGGCCTTTCCCTCGTGTCGAAGCCACGGCAGCAGCTCTTCTCGGTCTCCCAGGAGGTCGAGGAGAGCGATACGCACCTCGCTCACGTCACCACGATCGCGCAGGCGTTCCATCAACGCCGGTACGAACGCTGAGGGAATGCGTCCTGCGAGCGCGAGCACGCAAGGCTTGCGACGCCACCACGGGTGTGCCGTGTCGATCACGTATCGGGCAAGCTCGTCAACGTCGACCTCGAGCAGGCCAACCGCGTCGGCCTGACGGGCGGCCGGGATCAGTGCATCGATGGCTTCCACACTCGCACATCCTAGGTCGTGTTCGCGAACTTAGGAATTCTTCTGTTGAATCTGTTGCGCTGCAACGGATTACGATGATCAGTGGGTCGGCCCGTGCTCATCGAGCTGCAGTAAGCTGCAACCGGTCTCCTTCTCAGTGCCCGGCTGCTCCTCATTTCGGGCCCTGGCCCAATGCTGGTTCATGGCCGCGCGGTGGGTGTCAAGGGGCGCTCAGAATGAGCACTCCACGACGCGACTCGCCTCACCGGCGGGTATTCGATATGGGAAGAGAAATGGCGATGGATTTCTTCTTCGAGCAGGGAATGAACTACTACACCTCTCCTCCTCTTGACGTGGGAATGGTCGAATCGGCAGAACGTCAGCTGGGAGTGAAGTTGCCGCGGGCGTACCTGGAGATACTTCGTGTTCAAAACGGCGGTGTGCCGTTCAGGAGATGCTGCTACACCGATTTCCCGACATCGTGGAGCGAAGATCACTTTGCGATCGCTGCAGTTCGAGGAATCGGTGGATCATGGGGGATTGATGCGCAAGTCGGAGGGAGTCGGTATCTCATCAAGGAGTGGGGTCTCCCGGACATAGGGGTGGTCGCCTTTCGTACTCCCTCGGGCGGTCATGACGCGGTGATGCTCGACTATTCATCGGCGGTTCAGCCGGATTCGCCGAGAATCGTATACCTGGACGACGACAGAGTGGTCCACCCCATTGCGGACAGCTTCGAAGCGTTCATAGACCGGCTTGTACGGTGCGAGGATTGCCTCGATGTCGCCCGTTTAGCGTGGCTGGCCATCCGGCTGTCAACAAGGTGACCTTCGGCGGACAAAGAGGGGGAGTGGCATGGCGCCGACGTGGGTGGACGAGCTCGGGGATCCGTCAGGGACTCGAAGCCTTGCGGCCTCGCTGGCGGCGATCGCCAGCGGTTGGTGCCTGGAGATGCCGGCCGCGGCGGGCTGTTCGGCGGTAGAGCTTGAAGCCGCCGAATCGCGCCTCGGAACGCGGCTGCCGGCCCCTCTGGCCGAAGTGCTCCTCTCCTGGGGGCGTGTCGATGCGTTGATTCGGAGCCAGGATCGGTTCAGGAGCGTTGAGGAACTCGAAGGAACGATGCCGGCCTATATCTGCATGCCGCCGCGAGCAGCATGAAGGTGCTAGAGGCGTACTGCGCGGAGACGGCGCTGGATTGGCAGCGTTTGGAGCACTGAGCGCGGGGCGCGTAGGAAGCGGAGTTGACTCCACGGGAGCCGCGGGAGGCGGCCGCGATGCTGCGTATCATGCCCGGCGTGGGTCGCGGTTCTGAGTGGATCGGGGCCGGATTCATTCTCTACGCAGATGGAGTGGCCCTGTGGACATCGCACGTTCGATTCCGTTGTTTCTGCTGGCCGCGCTCGCTGAGATCGGCGGGGCCTGGCTGGTGTGGCAGGGGGTGCGCGAGCACCGGGGCGTGCTGTGGATCGCCGCGGGGATCATGGCTCTGGGCGCGTACGGGTTCGTCGCCACGTTTCAGCCCGACGCGAACTTCGGGCGGGTTCTGGCCGCGTACGGCGGGATCTTCGTGGCCGGTTCGCTGGCGTGGGGGATGGTCGTCGACGGCTTCCGCCCCGACCGGTGGGACGTGATCGGCGCGGCGGTGTGCCTGGTCGGCGTCGCGGTCATCATGTACGCGCCCGCGGGTGACACGACCGCTCGCCGCGGCACTTCCCTGTTCGCGGTCGGTGCGGCTCCCGCGGGCGCATAATCAATCCACACCGGACTGATATCGGCCGGTCGCGGGAGGAGCCTGGGATGTCGAAGCCGCGTTCCCTGGGAGGCCCGGCGGTGGCGCTCGTCGCCGCGGCGGGCCTGGTGGTCACCGCGCTGGGGGTGCATGCGGCGGCGTGGATCGTGGCGCCGACGGCGCTGGCGGGCGTTCTGGTGCTCGTGGTCGATCCGCTGCGCCGCACCCTGATCGCGCGGGGCTGGCCCGGCTGGACCGGCGCGCTTGCGGTCTACCTGACGCTGGCCGCGCTTCTGGCGGCCTTCGGCTTGACCGTCGCCGTGTCGATGGTCGAGCTGGCCGAACTCGCGCCCCAGTACGCCGAGGAAGCGTCCGAGCTGGGACAGCGGGCCGCCGCGGCCTTCGAACGGCTGGGCCTGGGCAGCACGGAGGCCGCCGCCCTCGGCGCCCGCATCGACCCGGTCGCCGTCGTCCGCAGCCTCGCGTCGGCGCTCGGGTCCGCCGTCAGCGTCGCAGGCGGCCTGGTGCTCCTCGTCTCGCTACTGCTCTTCATGACTGTGGACGCGGCACGCGTCGGCCCCCGCCTCGCGGCGATCGGCGAGACCCGACCGGAACTCGCGGACGCCTTGCGCGCCTTCGCCTCCGGCACGCGCCGCTACCTCCTGGTGGCGACCGTCTTCGGCCTCGCCGTCGCCGTGCTCGACGGTGTCGCGCTCTGGCTGCTCGGCGTGCCGCTGCCCCTGCTGTGGGCGCTGCTGGCGTTCGTCACCAACTACATCCCCAACATCGGCTTCGTGATCGGCCTCGCCCCTCCCGCGCTGCTCGCGCTCCTCGACGGCGGCGTCGGCACCATGCTGTGGGTGGTGGCGGTCTACTGCGCGGTCAACTTCGTGCTCCAGTCGATCGTCCAGCCCAAGATCGTCGGCGACGCCGTGGACCTGTCCGTCACCGCGTCGTTCGCCGCCGTCCTCGTGTGGACCTGGCTCATCGGCGGCCTCGGCGCGGTGCTCGCCATCCCGCTGACGCTGCTGGTCAAGGCCCTCCTCGTCGACGCGCCCAAGAACCGGCCGTGGACAGCCGTCCTCGCCGCGAACGGCTCCCTGCCCGAGCGGTGAGCGCCGCCCCGGCGACACGCGGCCGCGATCCTGCGCTGATCCGGGGCGCGCGCCCGCTCGCGCCGCTACCCTCGGCACCAGCGGTACGAGGAGGGGCGGCGGAATGGGCGACGACTGGAAGCTGCCGTCCTGGATGGACCTGGTGCTGACGATCGTGATGGCGCTGGCGGCCGTCGGCACCGCCTGGGCGGGGTTCCAGAGTGCGAAGTGGAGCGGCTTCCAGGCGATCGCGTTCGCCGAGGCCGGGGCCGCCCGGACCGAGTCGGCGAAGGCCGCCACCGACGCCGGGCAGGACCGGCTCAAGGACCTCGTCGCGTACACCTCCTGGATCGGGGCCCTCCAGGAGGAGATCATCGCCGGGACCTCGCCGCGGCCCGAAGGCGACTACGTGCCGGACTCCGACGAGGTCTCCGGGTTCCTGTACGAGCGGTTCCGGCCCGAGTTCAAGCCGGCCGTGGACGGCTGGGTCGCCACGCATCCGCTCGTGAACGCCGCCGCGCCCGCCACGCCGTTCGACATGCCCGAGTACACGCTCGAATCCGAGGCGCTCGCGGACGAACTCGTCGCGAAGGCCGAGGCGGCCACCGCCGAGGCGCACGCGAACAACCAGCGCTCCGACAACTACGTGTTCATGGCCGTGGTCCTGGCGCTCGCCCTGTTCTTCGCGGGCGTCGCGGGCCGGATGCGCACCCGCCGGTCGCAGTGGATCCTCTCGGGCGCCGCGGTGGCCACCTTCCTCGGCGCCGCGGTCGTGATCCTCGCGCTGCCCAAGACGTTCTGACCGCTGTCCGCGAATCCCGGCCGCCCGGCCTGGGGCGCGCCGGAGGTCCGGCGCGGTGGCCTTTCAGCGGTCGGCGAGCCGGTCGCGGATCGAGCGGTCGCCGGCGTTCAGGAGCGACCAGACGACGAGCACGTCGAGGGCGATCACCAGCACCGACCACCAGGGCTCGAACGGGATCCACAGGAAGCTGGAGACCAGTGAGCAGCACGCGAGGGCGATGCCCAGGACGCGCCACACGACGGCCCCGGTGAACAGCCCGACGCCGACGACGACGGCGAACGCGCCGACGATCAGGTGCACCCAGCCCCAGGCGGCCACGCTGAACGCGAACGGGTAGTCGGCGGGGGCGGTGAAGTAGCCGCCGCGCACGACCGCGGCGAAGCCGGTGAGGACCTGCCACACTCCGGCGACGACGAGCAGCAGTGCCGCCAGGACCGTGCCGGCCGTGGCGGACGGACGCGATGCCATGCCTCCTCCTTCCCACGGGGACGCTGCCTCGATCTTGCCCGCCGCGGCGCCGTGCCGCACCCGTCTCGCCCGAATTCGAGTCGCCGCCCGGGGCGGAGGCGCAGCGGCCCGGGTCGTGACGTCGAACTCGGCGACGGCAGGGGTCGTCGGGTAGGGTGGGCCGCGGTGTGCCGGGAAGGCTGGTCGGCGAGTCCTGTCAGCGACCCGAACGGAGCCCGTCCCCGTGCCCACCGCCTCCAAGGAGCCCTGGAAGTCCTCCATCTGGCGAGCCCGCCCGTCGTTCCTCTACTCGCGCAGACCGCTGGCCCGATACGTCGGGCGCCCGGCCGCGGAGTTCCTCACGATCGAGCCGGCCGCCGGCGTGGTCCTCGTGGTCTGCGCGGTCGTGGCGCTGGCCTGGGCCAACTCGCCCTTCGCGCCCGCCTACGACGCGCTCTGGGGTCTCGACGTCACGATCCACGCGGGTGACTTCGAGCTCCACCACACGCTCCGGGAGTGGATCAACGACGGCCTGATGGCCGTGTTCTTCTTCGTGGTCGGCATGGAGATCAAGTCCGAGATCGTCGCCGGGGAGCTCTCCAGTCCGCGGAACGCGGTCGCGCCCGTGGCCGGAGCGATCGGCGGCATGGCCGTCCCCGCGCTCGTCTACGCCGTCCTCAACGCCGGAGGCGAGGGCGCCCACGGCTGGGGCGTCCCCATGGCGACCGACATCGCGTTCGCCGTCGGCGTGCTCGCCCTGTTCGGCTCCCGCATCCCTTCGGCCGCGAAGATATTCCTGCTGACCCTCGCCATCGTCGACGACCTCGGCGCGATCGCCGTCATCGCGGTGTTCTACACCGACGACCTGTCCCTGCCCTGGCTCACCGCCGCCGGGGCGCTGCTGGCCCTCGCCGTGCTGCTGCGGGTCCTCGACGTCTGGTCCGGCCCGGTGTACCTGGTGGTGGGTGTCGCCCTGTGGCTCGCGGTCCTCGAATCGGGCATCCACGCGACCGTCGCGGGCGTCGCCATGGGCCTCATCGTGGCCGCCAAACCGCTCCTCGACCCCCGCCTCGCCCACGAGCAGGCGCAGGAGCTGGCGAAGGACGGCCTGACCCTCCACGAGACCGAGCGACTCGTCAAGCTCACCCGCGACGCCCAGCCGCCCGCGCAGCGGCTCCAGCACGCCCACCACCCGTTCGCCTCGTTCGTGGTGCTGCCGCTGTTCGCCCTCGCGAACGCCGGGGTCGCACTCTCGGGCGACCTGCTGGCGACCGCGGCGGCCTCGACCGTGACGCTCGGGATCGTCCTAGGGCTGGTCGCGGGCAAGACCGTCGGCATCACCGCGGCCGTGTGGATCGCGGTCAGGACGGGAGCCGGACGGCTGCCGACCGGTGCCGCCTGGCCGCTCATGGCGGGCATCGCCGCGGTGGCCGGGATCGGGTTCACCGTGGCGCTGTTCATCACCGAGCTCGCCTTCGAAGGGACCGGGCCGCTCGCCGACGAGGCCAAGATCGGCGTGCTCGCCGGGTCGCTCCTCGCCGCCCTCGCGGGCGCCGGACTGATCGCCCTCAGCCTGCGCAGGCGCGGCAGCACCGCTCCGACGCCGGACGCCGAGGCCCGCCTTCTCGCGACCGAGGCGGGGTGAGGTGAACCGGGCCGCCGAGCGCCGCTGCGGCACAATGCTGTCGTGCTGCATGTTCGAGTCATCACCCCGGCCGACCTCTCCGACGCGGTCGTGCGCATCGCCGTCGAGGACGAGGGGGTCGCCAACGTCATCCGGCTGCCCGGCGTCGCCTACTCGCCCGCAGGCGACTGCGTCGAGTTCGACGTCGCCCGGGAGGGCGCCAACACGGTCCTGAGCCGGCTGCAGGCGCTGGGGCTCAAGGAGACCGGCAGCATCAGCATCGAGGAGGTCGACCTGTCGATCTCCGACGCCGCCGCCGAGGCGGTCGAGGCCGCGCCCGGGGACCCCGAGGACGCCGTCGTGTGGGAGGAGCTCGCCGCGCGCACCGCCGCCGAGACCCGCCTGACCTGGTCGTACCTGGTGTTCCTCGTGCTCGCGGTGCAGATCGCCTCGATCGGGGCGCTGCTGGACCAGCCGATCCTCATCGTCGGCGCGATGGTCCTGGGCCCGGACTTCGGGCCGGTCGCCGCCCTGTGCTTCGGGGTGCTCCAGCGGGATCTGCGCCTGGTCGGCGCCGCGGTCCGCACCCTGCTCGTCGGCTTCGCGGTCGCGATCGCGGTGACCCTGGTGTTCGCATACGGCAGCTACCTGATCGGCTGGATCGAGCCGTCCATGCTGGACGACAGGCCGCTGACGAGCTTCATCATCCACCCCGACCGCTGGTCGTTCGTGGTCGCCGTCCTCGCCGGCGTGGCCGGGATCCTCTCCATGACCGCGAGGAAGTCCTCGACCCTGGTCGGCGTCTTCATCTCGGTGACCACGGTGCCCGCGATCGGCAACCTCGCCGTCGCGATCCCGCTGCGGCATTGGGAGGAGGTCGGCGCCTCCGCGATCCAGCTCGGGGCCAACCTCGCGGGCCTGCTGCTCGCCGGGATCGCCACCCTCGCCGTACAGCGCTTCCTGTGGGCCCATCCCGACACGCCGCTCCAGCGCCTGGCCCGCGCGCTCCCCGGCAGCGTCTCGGGCGGCCGGGCCTGACGGATCGGCCGCCGCGCTCGCGCGCGGCCGGACCGAACAGGCCCGATAGCGGACGCTCCGACCCCGAGGACGGGCCCCGGCGCGGCGTCCCGCCATGCGCTGCGCCCGCCCCGGAGTGCCGTGCTGTACCCGGCACCCCTCGCCCATCGCTATGCATCTGCCCAGTTCAAGGGCCCGTCGTCCGGATCGCGAGGCCGAACCGCCTTGGATCGGAGCGCGCTGTCAAGGCCTCATCAAGGTTCACATCCGGGTCGTATCGATGACGTCAAGCGGTCTGTGCAACCGGCCAGGAACGGCGTTCACTCGGTCCCAGGCGACCTAACCCCAGTCGTCGGCGCGGCGGAGTCCGCGCCTCCCCAGTCCATTGAGAAGAAGGATGCAATGCCCGATCTTGCCTATCTGGCGCTGACGGTGGTCTGCTTCATCGTCCTGGGCCTGCTCGTGAAGGCGGTGGAGAAGCTGTGAGCGCCGTCAACGCCATCGGCCTCGTCCTCGCCGTCCTCATCGGGGTCTACCTGGTGATCGCACTGCTGAAACCGGAGCGCTTCTGATGAGCTCCACGACCGCAGGCGTGCTCTTCATCGCCGCGATGCTCGTCGCGCTCGCCGCGACCTACAAGCCGCTGGGCGACTACCTCTACCGGGTCGTCACCCGCGAGCGCCACTACAAGGTCGAGCGCGGGATCTACCGCGTCATCGGCGCCCGCCCGGACACCGAGCAGAACTGGGCCGGATACGCGCGCAGCGTCCTCGCCTTCTCCGCCGTGAGCATCGTGCTGCTCTTCCTGTTCCAGCGAGCCCAGGGCGCGCTGCCGCTGGACAACGGCTTCGCCGGGGTGGACCCGTACGTCTCGTGGAACACCGCCGTCAGCTTCGTGACCAACACGAACTGGCAGGCGTACTCCGGCGAGTCGACCATGGGCATCCTCGTCCAGGCCGCCGGCCTGGCGGTGCAGAACTTCGTGTCGGCCGCGGTCGGCATCGCCGTCGCGGTGGTGCTCGTGCGCGGCTTCGCCCGCAGGGCCACCGACAAGCTCGGCAACTTCTGGGTCGACCTCACCCGCATCACGCTGTGGGTCCTCCTGCCGCTGAGCTTCGTCGCCGCGATCGTCCTCGTCGCAGGCGGCGCGGTCCAGAACCTCACCGACTTCACCAGTGCCATCACCACCGGCGGCGACACCCAGACCGTCACCGGCGGGCTCGTCGCCACCCAGGAGGCCATCAAGAACCTCGGGACCAACGGCGGCGGCTACTACAACGCCAACGCCGCCCACCCGTTCGAGAACCCGACCGCCTGGACGAACTTCGTCATCATCTACCTGCTGCTGGTGATCCCGTTCTGCATGCCGCGCACCTTCGGGCGCCTGGTCGGCCAGAACCGGCAGGGCTACGCGATCGCCGCGGTCATGGGCGTCATCGCCCTGGTCTCGACGACCCTCGTCGTCGGCTTCGAGTCGATGGCGAACGGGACGGTCCCGCAGGCGGTGACCGCGGCCCTCGAAGGCAAGGAGGTCCGCTTCGGCGTGGCCGACTCCGGCCTGTTCGCCGCGGCGACCACGCTCACCTCGACGGGGTCGGTGAACTCGTTCCACGACTCGTTCACGTCCTTCGGCGGCGGCGTCCTGATCCTCAACATGATGCTCGGCGAGGTCGCGCCCGGCGGCGTCGGCGCAGGACTCTACGGCATGCTCGTGCTCGCGGTCATCACCGTGTTCATCGCCGGCCTCATGGTCGGGCGCACCCCCGAGTACCTGGGCAAGAGGATCGGCGCGCGGGAGATCAAGCTCGCGAGCATGTACTTCCTGGTGACCCCCGCACTGCTGCTCATCGGGGTGGCGACCTCGTTCGCGTTCCCGGTCAACCTGGACTCCATGCAGGACTCCGGTCCGCACGGGCTCTCCGAGCTGCTGTACGCCTTCGCCTCGGCCTCGAACAACAACGGGTCCGCGTTCGGCGGCTTCGGCGCGAACACGCCGTGGTTCAACACCGCGCTCGGCCTGTGCATGCTGTTCGGCCGGTTCATCCCGATCATCCTGGTGCTCGCCCTGGCCGGATCGCTCGCGAAGCAGAGGCCGGTGCCGGCCACCGCGGGCACCTTCCCCACCCACCAACCGCTGTTCGTCGGCATGGTCGTCGGCGTGACCGTCATCCTCGTCGCGCTGACCTTCCTGCCCGTCCTCGCCCTCGGCCCGCTGGCCGACGGGCTCCAATAGGAGTTCCCCGCGATGTCCTCTATGGCAACTGTGGCTCCACGCGGCAAGGAGACGCGGCCCCGCAACGGGCTGCTCGACCCCAAGCAGTGGATCACGTCCGCACCCGCTGCGTTCCGCAAGCTCGACCCGCGCGTCATGTGGCGCAACCCGGTCATGTTCATCGTCGAGATCGGCGCGGTCTTCACCACCGTCCTCGCCGCCCTCGAACCGTCGCCGTTCGCATGGACGATCACCGTGTGGCTGTGGCTGACGGTGCTGTTCGCGAACGCGGCCGAGGCGATCGCCGAAGGCCGCGGCAAAGCCCAGGCCGACAGCCTGCGCAAGGCCAAGACCGACACGGTCGCGAGGAAGCTCGCGAAGCAGGACCCGGCCATCGCCTCCCCGAAGGTCGAGACCGTCGAGATCCCCGCACCGGAACTGGTGCGCGGCGACCTCGTGCTGGTCGAGGCCGGTCAGACGATCCCCGGCGACGGCGACGTCGTCACCGGGATCGCGAGCGTGGACGAGTCGGCGATCACCGGCGAGTCCGCGCCCGTGATCCGCGAGTCCGGCGGCGACCGCTCGGCGGTCATGGGCGGCACCAGGGTCCTGTCCGACTGGATCGTCGTCAGGATCACCGCCGAACCCGGCAAGTCCTTCCTGGACCGCATGATCGCCCTCGTCGAGGGCTCGGAGCGGCGCAAGACGCCGAACGAGATCGCCCTGAACATCCTGCTCGCGGCGATGACGATCATCTTCATCCTCGCCGTCGTCACCATGCAGCCGGTCGCGATCTTCTCCAAGGACTACATGGCCGCCGCGCCCGACACCGCCGTCCTCGACGGGAACGGCGTCACCGGCATCGTCATGGTGTCCCTGCTCGTGTGCCTCATCCCGACCACCATCGGGGCGCTCCTGTCGGCGATCGGCATCGCCGGCATGGACCGGCTGGTGCAGCGCAACGTGCTCGCCATGTCGGGCCGGGCCGTGGAGGCCGCCGGCGACGTCGACACGCTCCTGCTCGACAAGACCGGCACGATCACGTACGGCAACCGCCGCGCGTCATCGTTCCTGGCCGTCCCGGGCGTCGCCGCCGCGCACCTCGCGAACGCCGCGCAGCTCTCCAGCCTCGCCGACGAGACCCCCGAGGGCCGCTCGATCGTCGTCTACGCCAAGGAGGCGTACGGCCTGCGCGAACGGGACACCGGCGAGCTCACCGGCGCCGAGTGGATCGAGTTCACCGCCCAGACCCGCATGTCCGGCGTCGACACCACCGAGCACGGCTCCGTCCACCGCATCCGCAAGGGCGCCGCGGTGCAGGTCATCGAGTGGGTGAAGACCGCCGGCGGCGAACCCGACCAGCGTGTGCACGACCTGGTCGACCAGGTGTCCCGCGAGGGCGGTACACCGCTGGTCGTCGCCGAGCACCAGGACGGCGAGACCGCCCGCGTCCTCGGGGTGATCTACCTCAAGGACGTCGTCAAGGAGGGCATGGCCGAACGCTTTAGTCGCCTGCGCGCCATGGGCATCCGCACCGTCATGGTCACCGGCGACAACCCGCGCACCGCCAAGGCCATCGCGGCCGAGGCCGGCGTCGACGACTTCCTCGCCGAGGCCAAGCCCGAGGACAAGATGGCGCTCATCAAGCGCGAGCAGGACGCCGGGCGCATGGTCGCCATGACCGGCGACGGCACCAACGACGCGCCCGCGCTCGCCGCCGCCGACGTCGGCGTCGCGATGAACACCGGCACGTCCGCGGCCAAGGAGGCCGGGAACATGGTCGACCTCGACTCGGACCCGACCAAGCTCATCGAGATCGTCGCCATCGGCAAGCAGCTGCTCATGACCCGCGGCGCCCTGACGACCTTCTCGATCGCCAACGACATCGCCAAGTACTTCGCGATCATCCCGGCGATCTTCGCCGTGATCTACCCCGGACTGGACGCGCTCAACGTCATGCGCCTCGCCAGCCCGGAGTCGGCGATCATCTCGGCGGTGGTGTTCAACGCGCTCGTCATCATCGCCCTGGTCCCGTTGGCGCTCAGGGGCGTCGCCTACAAGCCCGGGCCGGCTTCGGCGCTGCTGCGCCGCAACCTCCTGCTCTACGGCGTAGGCGGGATCATCACGCCGTTCATCGGCATCAAGCTCATCGACCTCGTCGTCGCTCTCATCCCAGGGATCGCATAGCCATGGCACGTCTCCCTCGCTGGATCTCCCAGCACCTCGCCGCGCTGCGGGCACTGCTCGTGCTCACCGCGATCACCGGCATCCTCTACCCGCTCGCGGTCCTCGCGGTCGCCCAGGTACCGGGCCTGAACGACAAGGCCGAGGGGTCCCTGCTCTACGACGACGCCGGGAACGTGATCGGCTCCTCGCTGCTGGGCCAGTCCTTCACCGACGACGACGGGAACGCGCTCGGCGCGTACTTCCAGTCCCGCCCGTCGATGGCCGCCGGCGAGACCGGCGACTACGACCCGCTCGTCACCGGCGCCTCGAACCTGGGGCCCGAGAACGTCGTCGACACGCTCCCCGACCCCGCACTGGGCCGGGACGGCGACGAGAACGCCGCCAAGAGCCTGCTCACGCAGGTGTGCGAGCGCTCGTACGCGATCGGCGAGCGCGAGGGCGTCGACGGCTCGCGGCCGTACTGCACCGAGTCCGGCGACGCCGCGGTCGGCGCGGTCCTGGGCGTGTACTACTCCGAGGGCACCACCGGCACGGTCACCCGTGTCGTCAGCCTGAACGAGGAGTGCGGCGCGGTCGAGGCACCGTTCCTCGCCGAATACGAAGGCGTGCAGGTCGAATGCGCCGCATACGGCGACGACCACGCCGCCGCGATCATCACCCCGATCGAGGGCGACGCGCCCGGCGAGCCGGCCGTGCCGGCCGACGCGGTCACCGCCTCCGGCTCCGGGCTCGACCCGCACATCAGCCCCGAGTACGCCGAGCTGCAGACCGCCCGCGTCGCCGCCGAGCGCGGCGTGAGCACCGAGGACGTCGAGGCGCTGGTCGAGGACCACACCACCGGCCGGTTCCTCGGGTTCATGGGCGAGCCCGCGGTGAACGTCGTCGAGCTCAACCTCGCCCTCGACGAGGCGGCGCCGCTGGACTGACCGGAAGCGCGCGAGTCGTCATCGGGGAGCGGAGCGCCATCGGGCCTCCGCTCCCTCATCGCGGGAGATTGACAGGCGTCGACGTCGTGCATATCATGGCCCCACCCTCACCTGAAAGTTTCATGAAGATACCGAAACTTTCGGAGCCTCTGTATCCCTCCTCCGCGATGGAGCCTGCAAGTCATGAATCTTCAAGCACGCGAACGGCGTCGGCGGTTGCCCGCGCTGGTGGGCGGGGCGCTGCTCCTGCCCGCGGCGGCGTTCGTGTTCGCCCCCGCCGCCGCCGCCCAGGACGACGTCGTCTACGCCTCCGACTTCGAGGACGGCACCCCCGGGGACTGGGTCCCGCGCGGGCCCGTCACGCTCGCCGTCGAGGACGGCGCGCTGCTCACGACCGGGCGTTCGGCCGAGTGGCACGGGCCGTCGGTCGACCTGACCGATGTCGTCGAACCCGGTGGCGTCTACGGGATCTCGGTCTCGGTGCGGTTCGCCGACGGGAGCGCGGGCGACGCGCTCACCGCCACGGTGCAGCGGGAGACCGCCGACGGCACCTCCTACGACAGCGTCGTCTACCAGGCGCCGGCCGGCGCCGACTGGACGTCGCTCTCGGGGGAGTACTCGATCGCCTCCGCCGCGACGAACCTGACGTTCTACATCGAGTCGCCCACTGTGGACGCCTCGTACTGGATCGACGACTTCACCGTCACCGAACTGGAGCCGCCCGGGATCGAACCCGACATCCCGAACCTCAAGGACGTCCTCGCCGACGACTTCCGGATCGGGGCCGCGATCGACGACCGCGACCTGGTCGAGTCCTCGGGGCAGCTGCTGAGCAAGCACTTCAACCAGGTCACCGCCGAGAACCACATGAAGCCGGACGCGATCCAGCCGACCGAGGGCGAGTTCACGTTCGGCGCGGCCGACGAGCTGGTGGAGTACGCCGAGGCCAACGGCATGGAGGTGTACGGCCACACCTTCCTGTGGCACACCGGGCAGGTCCCCGAGTGGTGGTTCCAGTACCCCGAAGGGCACCCGAACGCCGGTGCGCCCCTGGGGAACTCCGACGAGGACCGGCAGATCATGATCGAGCGGCTGGAGGCCCACATCGGGGCCCTGGCCGAGCACTACGGCGACCGGATCCAGGCCTGGGACGTGGTGAACGAGGTCATCAGCGACAACAACGCCGAGGTCTACCGGCACAGCCGCTGGTACGAGATCTTCGACGGGCCCGAGTACGTCCACGAGGCGTTCCGCATCGCCCGCGAGGCCTTCGACGCCGCGGGCGCACCCGACGTCAAGCTCTTCATCAACGACTACGGCACCGAGAACCCCGGCAAGCGCGACAACCTCTACAACCTGGTCGAGGACATGCTCGCCGCGGGCGTGCCGGTCGACGGCGTCGGCCACCAGACCCACATCAACCTGAACACCTCGATCGACCAGATCGAGGAGAGCCTGCTCAAGTTCGCCGGCCTCGGTGTCCTGCAGGCGGTCACCGAACTCGACGTCGCCATCGGCGCGCCCGGCGAAGGGGAGGAGTTCCCGCAGCTGGAGGCCCGCCTCATCGAGCAGGGCCACTACTTCCGCGACCTGTTCGCCATGTACCGCGAGCACGGGGACCTCCTCGAGTCGGTCACCGTGTGGGGCCTGCACGACGGCCGCTCCTGGCTGCGATCGGAGACCCGGCCGCTGGAGAGCCCGCTGGTCTTCAGCGACACGCTCCAGTCGAAGTGGGCGTACTGGGGCATCGTCGACCCGAGCGCGCTGCCCGAGATCCCCGACGAGGAGGAGCCCGAGTACGCGCGCGTCCAAGTGCCGCTGGCGGACACGGCGCCCGAGATCGACGGGGCGAGGGAGGCCGCCTGGGACGAGGCGTCCACTGTGGCGACTGAGGTCAATGTGGAGGGTTCTGCGGACGGCGCGAAGGCCGACGTCTCGCTGCTGTGGGACGAGGCCGGCCTGTACGCGCTCTTCGAGGTCACGGACCCGAGCCTCGACGAGGCCGGCGCCAACCCGTGGGAGCAGGACTCCGTGGAGGTGTTCCTCAACCCCGGCAACACCCGCGGCGGCGGCTACGAGGAGGCCGACGGCCAGTACCGCGTCAGCTTCACCAACGCGGTCTCGGTGGGCGGCAACGGACCCGACGCGGGTGTGCTCACCAGCGCCGCCGCCGCGACCGACACCGGCTACGTCGTCGAGGTCGCCGTCGCGATGGCCCCCGAGCAGGCCGCGGTCGGCACCGAGCACGGTCTCGAACTCCAGGTCAACGACGGCACCGACGGTGCCCGCACCGCCGTCCACACCTGGTACGACCCGACCGGCCTCTCTTGGAACACCAACGCCAACTGGGGCATCGCCGAGTTCGTGGAGGACGTCGAGGAGCCGGGCGGCGGCGGGAGCCTGCCGACCACCGGCGCGGCGCTCACCGCGGCGATCGCCGGGGCCGCCGCGCTGGCGGTCGCCGGCGCGGTCACCGTGTTCGCGGTGCGGCGGCGCAAGGCCGCCGCGAACTGGGGCGACTAGCCCCTGCGCGCATACGCCGTCCCGGGCGCGCCACCGCCCGGGACGGCGCCGTCTCAGGTCACGGGTGCATCGTCGCGCCCTTGACGACCCGGTCGACCGCGTTCTTCGGGCCGTAGAGCCCGATCCCGGCGAGGTCGAGCTTCCCGGCCGCGCGGACCGCGGCGCGGTTGTCGCGGTCGTTGCCGGTGGTGAACAGCTCGGTCGTGAACAGCGACATCCGCAGTCCGCGCGAGAGCGCCTTCGCGTGCGAGGCCGCGAGCTGCTCGGCGGTCGCCTCCATCACCATCACCGGCTGGCGGAACATCGACAGGTACGCGTTGCCCTCCGCGTCCTCGTACGGCTCGCCGACGACTTCGGGTTCTGCCGTGCCGAGGCCGCTGACCAGGAACGCCGTGACGTTCAGGCGCTGCCACACGGCGAGGTCGCCGCGGAGCAGGACCGCGATCTTGGTGTCGAACCGGACGGGTGCTTCTTGATCCATGCGGGCAACGCTACGAACCGGCGCGGCCCGGTGTCTTGTACGTTCTAAGCGTGGTGGCCGAGGTCCGGGCGTGGCGGCCCGCCGTGGGCGGGGTCGCGGAGGCGTTCCATGCCCGCTTCACCGACCACGCCTACCCGATGCACGTCCACGACACGTGGACCCTGCTCATCATCGACGAGGGCGCCGTCCGCTACGACCTGGACCGGCACGAGCACGGCGCGCTCGCGCCGATCGTGACCCTCCTGCCGCCGCACGTGCCGCACGACGGCCAGTCCGCGACCCCGCACGGATTCCGCAAGCGCGTCCTCTACCTCGACGGCACCCTCCTGGACGACGCCCTGATCGGTTGCGCGGTCGACGGCCCCGAGATCGCCGACGCCCCGCTGCGCGACCAGATCCACCGCCTCCACGAGTCGCTGCGCCTGCCCGGCGACGAGCTGGAGGCCGAGAGCCGCGTGGAGCTCGTCGCCGACCGCCTCCGCAGGCACCTGCGCCGCCGCGACCCGGTCGCCGAGCCGATGCGGGACCGGCGGCTCGCACACGCGATGCGCGACCTGCTCGACCGCCGCATCGACGCCGGCCTGAGCCTCCGCGAGGCCGCCGCCGAGCTGCACGCCCACCCGGCCCATCTCGTGCGCGCCTTCGGCCGCGAGTTCGGCATCGCCCCGCACCAGTACCTGGTCACCCGCCGCGTCGACCGCGCCCGCCGCCTCCTGCTGGCCGGGCGGCCCGTCCACGCGGTGGCCGCGGCCACCGGGTTCTACGACCAGTCGCACCTGACGCGGCACTTCAAGCGCGTCGTCGGCACGACCCCGGCAAGATTCGCGGGCTCGATCGGCGGACCGGCGGCCTGATCGGCGGGTCCGGCGATCGATCTCCAATACACGAAATCGAAGATGTTGACTGTTTCAATGTGTTGATGTTAGCCTTCACATCACCTGTTCCGGCTGCCTAACCCCTATTGGAGTGGCCATGTCAGCATCCCGTTCCGCGCGCCTCAGCCGCCGCGGACTGTTCACCGCGGCCGCCGCCGCGCCGCTCGTCGCCGCGTTCCCGGAGCTCGCGGCGGCCCAGACCGCCTACACCGGCTACCTCATGGCCCACTTCATCGGCGAGGGCACCGGCGGCGAGCAGATCTACCTCTCCCACAGCGACAACGGCCTCAACTGGACCGACCTCAACCGCAGCCAGATCGTCCTCCGCAGCCCCATCGGCACCCAGGGCGTGCGCGACCCCATCATCGTTCGCAACCAGGCCGGGAACCGCTACTGGATCGTCGCCACCGACCTGCGCATCGGCTCCGGCACCTCCTGGGGCGACGCCGCCAACAACGGCAGCCGCAACCTCGTCGTCTGGGAGTCCACCGACCTCGTCAACTGGTCCACCCCCTGGCTCCTCGGGGTCGCGAACTCGATCGGCGACGCCGGCAACGCCTGGGCCCCCGAGGCGATCTGGGACGCCGCCGCCGGGAACTTCCTCCTCTACTGGGCCACCAACTCCACCCTCAACGGCGTCAAGAAGCACCGCATCTGGAGCGCCCGCACCACCGACTTCCGCACCATCACCGCACCGCAGGTGTACATCAACCTCGCCGGCACCGAAGGGCTCATCGACACCCAGATCGTCGAGGTCCCCGCGAGCACCGGCGGCTACCGCTACTACCGCGCCTCCAAGACCACCCAGATCGTCATCGAGGGCAGCAACGCCCTCACCGGCACGTGGACCCGCCTCGGCGACCTCGCGAACCTCACCGGCGGCGGCGTCGAAGGCCCCATGTGGCAGAAGTTCAACGACCGCACCGAATGGGCCCTCTGGCTCGACCAGTACGCCACCGGCCGCGGCTACATGCCCGTCCTCACCACCAACCCCGCCGCGGTCTCCGGCTACCGCACCACCAGCGGCTACAGCCTCGGCGCCAACCTCAAGCGGCACGGCTTCGTCCTCAACCTCACCCAGGCCGAGGAGACCCGGGTCCTGGGCCGCTACCAGGCCCCCACCTGGAACCGCCTCCAGTCCTACAACTTCCAGGACCGGTACGTGCGCCACGCCAACCTCGACGTGCGCATCGACCCCGGCGTCAGCCCCGCCGCCGACGCCCAGTTCCGCCTCGTCCCCGGCCTCGCCTCCTCCAGCGCCGTCTCCTTCGAGTCGGTCAACTTCCCCGGGTACTACCTGCGGCACGTCAACTACGACTTCGTCCTCGCCCCCCGCGAGACCACCGCCCAGTACAGCGCCGACGCCACCTTCAACCGCGTCGCCGGCCTCGCCGACGCCTCCTGGAGCTCGTTCACCTCGTACAACTACCCGACCAGGTACCTCAGGCACTACAACTACCTGCTCCGCCTCGACCCGGTCTCCACCGCCACCGAACGCGGCGACGCCACCTTCCGCGTCACCTCCTGACCCGCGGCTCCGGGACGGGCGCCGAAGCGATCACGAATCGAGAAGCGCCGGGACCCGTCCCGGAAATAGCCTTGGAGCATGACTTACATCGAGGACATCACCATCGAGGCCGCCGACGCCCAGGCCGCCGAGGACTTCTACACCGCCGCCTTCGGCCCGGACCTCCCGCTGAAGTTCCGCGCCTCCGAGGAGCCCACCACCGGCTTCCGCGGCTTCACGCTCGACCTGATCGCCGCCCAGCCCGCCGACGTCGACCTGCTGTTCGCCGCGGCCGTCGACGGCGGCGCCGAGGTCGTCAAGGCCCCCGTCAAGTCCTTCTGGGGCTACGGCGGCGTCCTGCGCACCCCCGACGGGGTCGTCATGAAGCTCGTCTCCTCCTCCAAGAAGGACACCGCGCCCGCCCGGAAGGCCTACGACGAGGTCGTCCTCCTCATGGGCACCACCGACATGAAGGCCTCCAAGAAGTTCTACGAGGAGCACGGCCTCGAGGTCGCCAAGAGCTACGGCGGCAAGTACACCGAGTTCGCCGCCGGGAAGGGCGCCGTCAAGTTCGCCCTCTACCCGCGCAAGGCCTTCGCCAAGACCGCGTTCGTCGACCCCGCCGGCACCGGCTCGCACCGCATCGCCGTCGGCGGCACCGGCGGGACCTTCACCGACCCCGACGGCTTCGCCTGGGAGGGCCCCGCCGCCTGACGGCCCGTCCCCGATGCGTCCACCGCGCCCGGCCCCGGCCGGGCGCGGCGCACCTCAGCCCAGGTCCCCGGCCGTCCGCACGACCACCCCGTACAGGTCCGCGACCGTCGCCAGCGCCGCCTCGTGCAGCGCCGCCGCACCCGTCTCGGCGACCGCGGTCCCCAGCGGCCGCGTCGCGCACGCGTCCGCCACCACCGTCGGCCGGTTCCCGCGCAGGAACGCGCCCTGGGCCGTGAACTGGACGCACATGTGCGTCATGAACCCCGCGACCACCACGTCCCCGTGCCCGGCGGCGTCCACCACCGCGCCCAGCTCCGTCCCCACGAACGCGTCGGGCACCGACTTCACCACCACGGCCTCGCCCTCGGCCGGCGCGACCCGCGGATGGATCTGCCCGATCTCCGCGCGGTAGTCGTACGGTCCCGGGCCGCCGTCGTTCACGACGTGCACCACCGTCGCCCCGGCCCGCCGGGCCCGGTCGAGCAGGTCCGCCGCGGCGTCGAGCGCGGGCTCCCAGCCCTCCAGCTCCATGACGCCGCGCGTGTAGGTGTTCTGGTAGTCGACCAGGATCAGCGTCGCGTCCGACAGCGACGCCGGGGCCTGGTCCAGGCCGATGATCTCGCGCAACGTGGTGGCGCCCATGGGTTCCTCCTAGCGGTTCCGGCCGCCCCCGCGGCGACCGGAGTCCACGCTACGACCGGCCGGGCGTGTCCGCAATGTCGTGCGACTTGCAGATCCGGACATCGGCGGTTAGGGTCGCAGCCGTGGACCGAACCGAACGCCTGGTCGTGATCGTGCTCTTCGACGGGGTCGACCTTCTCGACGTGACCGGCCCGCCCGAGGTGTTCGCGCTGCTCGAGCGCGATATCGGGGACGCGGCCGGGTACCGGGTCGTGCTCGCGGCCGCTACCGACGCGCCCGTGACCACGTTCGCCGGTGTCCGCGTGCTGCCCGACACGACGTTCGCGGCGCTGGCCCGGGAGCGGATCGACACCCTGATCGTCCCCGGCCGCGTGGAGGCCGAGCCCGGCGGCCGGGTCCGCGCCGTCACCGACCCCGACGTGGTCGAGCACGTGAAAGCCTTGGCGCGCAACACGAGGCGTGTCGCATCGGTGTGCGTGGGCGCCCACCTCCTCGCCGAGGCCGGGCTCCTCGACGGCCGCCGCGCTACCACGCACTGGTCGACGGCCGAGCAGCTCGCCGCCGAGCACCCGGCGGTCGAGGTCGACGCCGACCCGATCTCCATCCGCGACGGGCACGTGTGGACCGGCGCGGGCATCACCGCCTGCCTCGACCTGACGCTGGCCCTGGTCGCCGAGGACCACGGCGAGGCCGCCGCGCTGCGCGTGGCCCGCCAGCTGGTGATGTACCTGAAGCGCCCGAGCGGCCAGAGCCAGTTCAGCGTGCCGCTCGAACCGGTCTCGACCACGCGCCGCGTCGAGGAGCTGCGCCACCACATCGCGGGCCACCTCGCCGACCCGCTCGCTATCGGCGACCTCGCGCGCACGGCGCACCTGAGCGAGCGCCAGCTCACCCGCGTCTTCAAGGCCGAGCTCGGCCGCACGCCCGCCGCGTACGTGGAGGAGGCGCGCGTCGAGGCCGCCCGCCACCGCCTCGAAGGCGGCGACGACACCCTCGACCGCATCGCGGGCGCGTGCGGCTTCAACACCGTCGACACGCTGATCAGGGCGTTCCGCCGCCGCCTCGGCACCACGCCGACCGAGTACCGCAACCGCTTCCGCACCGCGGCCCGCGACTGAACCCCGCCGGCTGTCGCACCCCGGTGGCAGGATGGCCCGATGGCGTACGACGAGGGACTGGCCGACAGGATCAGGGACGCGTTCGACAACCGGCCGTACGTGTTCGAGCGGAAGATGTTCGGCGGGCTCGGCTGGATGGTGCACGGCAACATGGCCGCCGCCGCGCTCGGCGGCGGCGGGGCGATGGTCCGCGTCGGCAAGGACGACTACGAGGACCTGCTCGCCGAGCCGGGCGCCGGGCCCATGGTCATGGGCGGGCGCACCGTCACCGGCTGGATCAGGCTCGGCGACGACATCTGCGCCTCCGACGTCGAGCTCCGCACGTGGATCGACCGCGGCACGGCCTTCGCCGAGACGCTCCCGCGCAAGTAGCGGGCACCGCCGCTCGCGAACCCGGTGGCCCGTCGCAGCGGTCCGTGCGCCCGCCGCTGCTCCCGGTCCGGCGGTGCTCCTGAAAGGGCTGCGCCGGAACGGGAGCGTCGTGCGCCCGCCGCCGAGCGGCACCGCCTCCGGTCCGGCGGTGGCACTCCCGAAGCGGCTGCGCCGGAACGGGTTCACCATGCGCGGCGCGCCGCGCGGGCCTTATGCCTCGTCCTCCGCGGTGCGCTCGCGCGCGTCGTCGAGGTGCCTGCGCAGCGCCCGCCGCGGGCCCTCGTGGCCGTCGGCGTCGAGGCGGGCGGTGACGCGGTCGACGAGGGCTTCGGCGGCGTCGAGGTCGCCGAGCTCCTCGTGGGCGGCGATCATGCCGTGCGCGGTCTGGACGCCGATCTCCACCAGGAAGTCGCCGTCCTCGGCGACGGCGAGCACCGCGGCGCCCGAGTCCAGGGTGCGGCGCGCCCAGGCCTCCTCGGACTCCTCCTCGTCGCCGAGCATCCGCGACTCCTGCGCGAGGGTCTTCGCGTACTCGTGGCGGCACGAGTTCCGGTACTCCGGGTTGTGCTCCTCGTCGCGCCAGTCGGCTTCGAGCTCGGCGGCGAGCGCGCGCATCTCCGCGACCACGGCGCCGGCGTCGGCGTCCTCCCCGCGCAGGCGGGCCCACAGGGCGGCGCGGATCGGGTTGGCGGCGGCCGAGAGCGAGCCGAGCTCGCGCCAGGCCTCGGCCGAGCGCCCGTAGGCGTCCAGCGCCGACCGCTCCTCGCCGGTGCGCTCCAGGAGTTCGCCCGCGAGGTGCGCGGACTGGGCGTAGAACGCCGGGTTGGGGTGCGCGAGGCCGCCGTCCATGAGCCGCAGGGACTCCAGTATGTGCGTGACCCCGACGCGGGCGTCGTTGGTCCGCTGGTAGTTCTCGGCGAGCAGGTAGCGGGCGTCCACGAGCCGCCAGTGCTCCTCCTCGTGCATCTCGGGCAGGTCCGCCAGGGCCGCTTCGAGGATGACGACGGCCTCCTCGCCGCGCCCCTGCATCGCGAGCGCCTTGCCGAGCAGGTGCCGGGCCACGCCCGCGCAGCCGGTCTCGCCGGCGCGGTCGTACCAGTGGGCGGCCTGGACGGCGTAGTGCTCGGCCGAGCGGGCGTCGCCGAGGTTGATCGAGCACTCGGTGGCGGTCAGGTGGAGCGCGGCGACGGGGAACGCCGGGTAGTCGCCCTTGACGGCGGCGATGCCGGTCTCGGCCACCGCGAGCGCGTCGGCGAGGCGCCCCGCCTGGTTGAGCATGGAGCCGTACTGGAACGCGCTGATGAACGTCTCGTAGCGGAACCCGTTGCCCGAGGCCAGCTCGAAGGCCTTGCACAGGGCCGCGATCCGGCCCTCGGGCTCGGTCTCGAACTCGGGCAGCATCATCGCGAGATGCGTGCGCGCGAGGGCGGCCCGGCGGTGCCCGGTGATCGCCGCGAGCTCGGCGTCCGTCGCCGCGAACGCGGCGGCGAGGTCGTCGCCGGGCCGCTCGCCGAGCATGAGCCCGGACTGGAGCTGCGCCATGAGCACCTGGGCCCGGGCGCGGGCGGCGTCGGCGGGCGAGGACTCCGCGAGCGCGTCGGCCTCGTCGAGGAGGCCCGGCGCGAGGGGCGCGAAGACGGCGGGATCGGATCGCATCCCCCAGGCGGCCTTGGCGATCCGGCACAGCAGCGCCCGGCCGGGCAGGCCCGCCTCGGCGAAGAGGGTCCCGGCGAGCGCCGCGAGGTCCTGGGCCGCTTCGAGCCCGTCGTCCGGGTCGGCCTTCGCGAGCAGCGTCTCGGCCTCGTCGGCGGGGTCGAGCGAGGCGCCGAGCGCGTCGGCGAGGAGGGCGACCTCGAGCCACCGCTCCTCGCGGTCCTCGGCCGCGTCCTCGACAGCCCTGCGGGCCGCGACCAGGGCGGCCTCCAGCGCCGCAGGACCGGCGTCCGCGGCGGCCGGCTCGTCCTGCGGCTCCTCCACCTGCGGGAGCGCCTTGAGTCCCAACGGGACGTACGGGTGCCGCACGGCGGGCTCGACGCGCTCCTGCGACCGGTCGGAGTGGACGGTCGACCCGTTGCGGCGGTCGTAGCGGGCGCACAGCTCGCGGCGCTCGGCGTCGGCCCAGGCGTGCAGGTCGTCGGCGGTCCAGTCGCGGCCCTCGGGCCCGGCCAGGAGGGTGCCGCCCATGCCGCGGGCGCGCAGGGCCGCGGCGAGGGCCTGGACCCCTTCGAGCCACTCCTGGCGCGTGTCGGGGCTGAGCGCCATCTCGTACGCGCGCCGGTCGGCGGCGAGGATCTCGATCCCGCGGGCCTCGTTCCCGGTGAGCGCGCAGAACCGGAGGTGCCGGGCGATGTACCCGAGCATGTCGTCCTTGTCGCGGCTGATCCGGTAGCCGTGGTGGTGGTTGGCGCGGGCCTCGTCGAGGCGGCCCAGCCGCGCGAGCGGCAGGAGCGAGTCGGCGAGGGTGTTGTGCGGCTCGTGCGCGCACCGCAGCTCGCCGTCGAGGAGCGGACGCCAGGCCGCGACGGCGGCCTCGTCGTCCCCGGCGCAGGCGGCCATGTCGCCGATGTCGTTGACGCGGCACGCCTCGCAGTCGCTCATGCCGTCGGGCTCGGTCGCCGCGACGAGCGCCGCCGCGCGGGCCGCCCGCTCGTCGTCGCCCACGTAGTACGCGAACCAGTGCTCGGCCTCGTAGTACGGGTGCAGCGAGTGCCCCGCCTCCGCGTACCGCTCCCGGAACTGCGTCAGCGCGTCCTCGATGGACGCCAGCGGCACGTCCGGGTGGTCGCGCAGCTTGTACACGATCCACTTGAACTGCCAGTACACCGACCGCAGCAGCGCGCCGTCGAAGTGCTCGGGCGCGGTGTCGAGGTGGTGGAGGAGCCGCGCGTACGGCACGAGCAGCCGCGTCGAGTCGGTCGAGTACTCGTAGCAGTCGACCAGGGCCGACAGGGTCGCGTTGAGCAGCGGCCGGTCGCCGTCGGCCTCGACGGCCGCCAGGTGCTCCTCCAGGGCGGCCAGGCGGGCCTCGCCCCGGAGCTGCCATCGGATCTCGTTGAGGCGCTTGCGAAGTGCGTCGGTGTCGCTCATGGGGCTTCCGTCTGGTGAGGGATCGTCGGTGCCAGCATTGTGCCAGTGTGCGGGCCGTTACCGGCCCGTGCCCCCTGCCCCGGCTACCCGTGCCAGCGCCTCCACAGTGCCGCGTACGACCCGTCCCGGGCGATCAGCTCGTCGTGCGAGCCCAGCTCGGTGATCCGGCCCCGCTCGACCACCGCCACCCGGTCCGCGTCGTGCGCCGTGTTCAGCCGGTGCGCGATGCTCACCACCGTGCGCCCGGCCAGGATCCGGTTCAGACCCTGCTCGATGTCGCTGGCGGCGTTCGGACTCAGCATCGAGGTCGCCTCGTCGAGGACGATCACCTCCGGCGCCGCGAGGATCACCCGCGCGAGCGCCACCTGCTGCACCTCCGCCGGAGTCAGCGCGTGGTCGCGCCCCCCGACCTTCGTGTCCAGGCCCCCGGCCAGCCGCCCGGGCAGGTCGCCAGCGCCGACCACCGCGAGCGCCTCGAGCAGCTGCTCGTCGGACGCGCCGGGCGCCCCCAGCCGCAGGTTCGACGCCAGCGTGTCGTTGAACAGGTGGTACTCCTGCGTCGCCAGGATCACGAAGCGCCGCAGGGCGGCCTCGCCGATCTCGCCCGCGTCGGCCCCGCCGATCCGCACCGCCCCCCGGTCCGGCCGGTGGATGCCCGCCATCAGACGCGCCAATGTGGACTTGCCCGCTCCGGTCGGCCCCACCAGCGCCAGCCGCTCCCCGCGCCGCAGCGCCAGGTCCACGCCCTTGAGCACCGGCTTCGCCGGGTCGTACCCGAACGTGACGCCCTTGAGCTCCACGATCTCGGCCGCGTCCCGCTCCGGCTCGGCCGCGCCCGCGGCCGCCTCCCCGCCGCGCACGCCGATGAGCCGCGCCAGCGAGATGCTCCCGTTCTGCACCCACTCCAGCGACAGGATCATCTCGATCGCCGGCGCCACCGCGAGCTGCATGATGAGCACCACCGTCGTCGTCTGCGCGATCGTCAACTGCCCGTTCGCCGTCAGGACCCCGCCGAGCAGCAGCGTCGTCAGGCACGGCAGGAACGCCGAGAAGTCCAGCACCGGGAACAGCCTGCCGCGCAACCGCATCGACACGAACTGCGCCTCCAGGAGCCGGTCGATCGCCCGGTCGGTGTGCGCGACGCGCCGCGCCTGCCAGCCCAGCGCCTCCACCGTCTTCACGCCGTCGATCGTCTCCGCGACCGCCGACGTCAGGTCCGCCCGCGCCGCCTGCACCGCGTGGAAGATCCGGAACGCCCGCTTGAAGTACCAGCGCATGACGACCACGATCGGCGGCACCGCCACCAGGACCGCCGCGCCCAGCACCGGCGACACCGCGAACGCGCCGGCGACGTACACCGCCACCGTCACGAACCCCGTGAAGAACTGCGGCGCGGCCTGCACCAGCGAGTGCTGCACCTGCCCCACGTCCAGGCTCGTGCGCGACAGCAGCTCCCCGGTCCCGGCCGCCTCCACCTGCGCCGGCGGCAGCGCGAGCGTGCGCTCCATGAACTCTTCGCGCACGTCGGCCACGATCCGCTCCGACAGCACGGCCAGGTTCCGGTACGACGCCCACGTCAGGACCGCCTGCGCCAGCACGGAGACGAGGATGAGCGGGATCTGCCACGGCAGGTCCGCGCCCGGGTCGCCGCCGTCGCCGCGCGCCCACGCCGCGAACGCGTCGGTCATGCGGCCCACCACCCACGGGGTCGACATGCCCGCCAGGGCCGCCGCGACCGTGAGCGCGACGACGAGCGCGAAGCGGCCGCGGTGGCGGCCGACGAGGGCCCGCAGGTACGCGCGGGTCTCGGCCGGGGTCGCGATCGGGAGGGTGCTCATCGGGCGACCGCCTCCCGGTACGCGTCGCGGGCGAGGAGCTCGGCGTGGGTCCCGGAGACGACGCCGTCCCCCAGGAACTCGACCCGGTCGCACACCGCGAGGAGCTGCGGCGCGTTCGTGACGATCACCGTCGTCCGTCCTTTCCTGTGCCGCGCCAGGCGTTCGGCGATGCGGGCCTCGGTCTGCGCGTCGCAGGCGCTGGCGGGGTCGTCGAGGATGAGGATCTCCGGGTCGGCGAGGAGCGCCCGCGCGAGGATGAGGCGCTGGCGCTCGCCGCCGGAGAAGTTGCGGCCGCGCTCGCCCGCGACGGCGCCGAGGTCGTAGCCGTCGGAGGGGACCTCGTCGCTCTCCAGGAGCGAGCGGTCCACGCCGACGATGTCCACAGCGGACGCGGTGTGCAGGGCCCGCATGATGTCGGCGTCGGTGCGCCTCCCGTCGACGTCGAGCTGGTCGCGCAGGGGGCCGCTGAACAGCTGGGCCCGCGCCTCCATGAGGTGCACGCGGGAGCGGACCTCCGCGGTGTCGAAGGCCGCCAAGGGGACCGCGCCGATGTGCGCGGTCTCGTCGCCGTAGCCGCCGAGCCGGTCGAGGACGCCCGTGGCGCCGAGGCCGTCGGCGGTGACGACGCCGGTGGTCAGGCCCGGTTCGATCCGGACCCCGCTCACCGGGTCGTGGAGCGCCTCCCCTGCGGGCCAGGGGATCGCGTTCGCCGGGGCCGGACCGGGGTGCTCGTCCTGGAGGCGGCGGAACCGCGAGGAGGCCACGACGGCGCGCGTGAACGCGTCGACGCCCTGGATCGTGTACCCCAGCGGCCTGGTCAGCGCGATGAGGTAGCCGAAGAGGGCCACGAACTCGCCGGCGGTGACGGTCCCGTCGAGCGTCATGACCGCGCCCGTCCACAGCACGGCGACCAGCAGGGTCCCCGGCAGCGCCAGGCGCGCGAGCTCGAGGAGCGCGACGGTGCGGCGGACCCTGACGCCCGCCTCCATCGACGCCTGCGAGGCCGTCCGGTAGCGGCCGTTGAAGTGGGCCTCGCCGCCGATGCCGCGCAGGACCCGGAGTCCGGCGACCGCGTCGGTGCCGATCCCGGTCTGCTCGCCGATGCGCCCGCGCAGGTCCCGGCCGCGCGCCTCGAGCCGGAAGAACAGCGGCCGCAGCGTCGCGAACATGGCCGGGACGCCGACGCCGACGGCGAGCACGAACCACCACGACATGCCCGCGAGGATGGTGAGCGCCAAGGCGAACGCCAGGAGCGCCGAGGCGAGGCGCCCGAACATCATCGACAGGGACGCCAGGGCGTGCGAGTCGGCCGCGGAGATCGCCACCAGCTCGCCCGCGTCGGCGCGGGTCCGCAGGCGCGAGCCGACCGCGACGACGGTGTCGACCAGCCGCCGCTGGACCCGGAAGTCGGAGTCCATCTGGTTGTACATCATGTACACGAAGCTCGCGACGCCCGTGACCGTGGCGATGCCGATGCACACCAGGAGCGCCGCCGACCACCGGTAGAGCGCGGCGCGGTCGCCGCCGACGAGGCCCTCGTCGACGGCCCTGCCGACCACGTACGGCACGAACTGCTGGCAGCCGAGGAACGCGAACGAGACGAGGGTGCTCGCCAGGAGCATCCGCCACTGGGACCTGAAGAGCCAGCCGATGACGGCCGCGGCGTCGTTCGGGTGCGCGAGGGGCCCGCCGGGGTCGCGCGGGGGAGCGAAGCGTGCCATGCGGCGTGCCTTTCACGGGGTCTGCGGCTGCGGGGGGCAGCGAGAGGCACACTAGCGCGCGGGGGACACGATTCGGAACCTATTTTCCAACGGTTGGAATAAGCATTCGAGTTACGGTGCCATGTGACATGTGATGTACCACCGGTATCGCGGGCCCCCCGCTGCAACCCTGCATCAGGGGTCCGACACGGCCGCAACATGATGGAGACTCGCGAGTCTGCCGCCCGTCGCGATCTCCGCCGAGCGTCAGCCGGTGACGCGGCCGCGCGTCCCGTGCCGGCGCCGCGCCCGGCTCGCCGGTCCGGTGCGTCGGCGAGCAGTCAGCTCGCGAGGTCGGCGTCGTTGACCAGCAGGGCCAGCTGCACCCGGTTGTTCAGGCCCAGCTTCGCGAGGGCCGCCGAGACGTGGGTCTTCACCGTCGGCACGCTCAGGTGCAGGGCCGACGCGATCTCCGCGTTCGAGCGGCCCCGGCCCACCTCCGCGGCCACCTCGGTCTCGCGGGTGTTCAAGGCCCGCAGGCGCTCCCGGGCGGCCGCGCGCCGGTCGCCCCCGCCGCCGCCCGCCCCGACCGCCAGGCCGATGAGGCGACGCGTCACCTCCGGCGACAGCACCGGCTCCCCGGCCGCGACCCTCCGCACCGCCGCCACGATGTCCGCGGGCGGCGTGTCCTTGAGGAGGAACCCGCCCGCGCCCGCGCGCAGGGCCCGGCGCACGTGGCCGTCCGCCTCGAACGCGGTGAGCACCAGCACCTCCGGCGCGCCCGGGACCGCGCGCAGCCGCTCGGTCGCCGCGAGCCCGTCGACGCCGGGCATGTGCAGGTCCATGAGCACCACGTCCGGCCGCACCTCCGCCACCAGCGCCGGCACCTCCGCGCCCGAACCCGCCTCGCCGACCACCTCGACGCCCGCGCCGCCGCCGAGGATCATCCGCAGACCCGCCCGCACCAGCGGGTCGTCGTCCACGACCAGGACCCTCACACGCTCGCTCATGCCGTCCAGGGTAGCCACGCCCGCACCCGCCATCCGCCGTCCTCGGCCGGCCCGTACTCGAGCCGCCCGCCCGCGAGCGCCGTCCGCTCCTCCAAGCCGATGAGCCCGTGACCCGACCCCGGCCCGCCGTCCCGGCCCGGACCGCTCACGACCTCCACCTCCAGGCCCTCGCCCGGCCCGCCCGACACCGTCACCGCGACCGCCGCGCCCTCGGCGTGCCTGCGCGCGTTCGTGAGCGCCTCCTGCACGATCCGGTACGCCGTGCGCCCCGACCGCTCCGGCGCCTCGCCCTCCGCGGTCTGCGCGAACGCGATCCGCGACCCCGGCCGGGCCTCCTCCACCAGCGCCCGCAGGTCCGCCATCGACGGCTGCGGCAGCTCCCCGATCGGGGCCCGCAGCACCGCGATCACCTCCCGCAGGTCCCGCATCGCCAGATGCGACTGCTCCCGCACCACCCCCGCCGCGCCCGCCAGCTCCTGCGGCGACAGGTCCGCCCGGTACTCCATCGCACCCGCGTGCAGGCTCAGCAGCGACAGCCGGTGCCCCAGCAGGTCGTGCAGCTCCCGCGCCAGCTCCTCCCGCGCCCGCGCCCGGGCGCGCTCCCGCTCGTCGCGCTCCTGCTCGGCCGCGCGCGCCCGCAGCGCCCGCCGGTACCGCGTGAACATGCCCCAGCCCGCGACGCCGCCGTACAGCACCACCGCGAACACGAGGCTCCCCAGGACGCCCATCTCCGCGGGCCGGAGCACCGCGTACACCGCCGCCGCGGCCACCGCCCCGCCGAACACCCACGCCGCCGTCCGCAGCGGCCGCCGCACCACGACCCCGAACAGCAGCACCACCAGCGGGAACGCCGTCGTCTCCGAGAACGTCGACAGCACCACCGCGACCACCGCCGCCTGCGTCGGCCACCGCCGCCGCAGCCACAGCAGCCCCAGCGCCGCGATCCCCGCGAGCTGGTCCAGCTCGAACAGCCACGGCGGCGACGGCAGGCCCAGCCGCATCCGGTCCCCGCTCAGGTACAGCCACGAGAACACGCCGAACGCGAACAGCGCCGCGTCCACCGCCCACCCGCGCGCCCCGCGCCGCTCCGCACCCATGCGCCGAACCTAGCCCCCGCGCGCCGCCCGGCCAACCGCTCCCGCCCGATCCGAGACCGAAGTAGGCGCACCCCATCCGAAGGTCGCGCCGACCGCGTTCCGGAGGACTAGGGTTGACCGGCATCGACCGAAGGGGGAGAACCGTGCTCGACCAGATCCCCGCCCCGCCCGTGATCGCCCTCCGCCCCATCGCGCCCGAGGACGCCGAGGACATCGCCGCGCTCCGCACCGCCAGCCGCGACCACCTCGCCCGCTGGGAGCCCGACGAGGACGACTCCACGTACGGCCTCCCCGGCGTCCGCGACGCCATCGACGCCGCCCTCGCCCGCACCGCCGCCGGCACCGGCCGCTCCTACGTCATCCTCGAACAGGGCCGACCGGTCGGCGGCCTCCTCCTCAACACCATCGTCCAAGGCCCCTACCTGCGCACGTGCAGCGTCGGCTACTGGGTCGCCGCCGCCGAGACCCGCCGCGGCATCGCCACCGAGGCCGTGCGCCTCGCCAAGTACGTCGCCTTCGGCGAACTCGCCCTCGACCAGCTCCGCGCCGAGACCCTCCCCGACAACCTCGCCTCGCAGAAGGTCCTGGCCCGCAACGGCTTCCGCCGCATCGGACTCACCCCCTGCTACTCCCTCGCGACCGGCCGCCTCCGCGACCACGTCCTCTTCGAGGCCCCCAACCCCCGAACGGAGCACCCGTGGACCTGAAGGTCAACTACCCCGAGGTCGGCGCCACCCGCGGCGGCGACCTCCCCCCGGGCTACCGCCACCTCAGCCGCGAGACCGTCCTCGACGCCCCGCTCCACCGGCCCGCCGAGATCCTCATGACCTGGGGCCTCCACGAGCGGTGCGGCCTGCGGCCGCGCGCCTCCGCGCCCCGCGCGGCCCCCGGCGTCGAGGTCGCCCTCCGCTTCGCCGGCGTCCTCGCGATCCCCTGCCAGGTCGTGTGGGCCGAGGAGACCCCCGACCGCGCCGGCTTCGGCTACGGCTCCCTGCCCGGCCACCCCGAACGCGGCGAGGCCGCGTTCCTCCTGGAGGCCCGGGGCGACCGCACCCGCTTCACCGTGCGGTCCTTCTCCGTCCCGGGCACCCTCGCGAGCCGGCTCGCGGCGCCCGCCGCCCGGCTCGTCCAGACCCGCGCGACCGGGCGGTGGCTCACGGCCATGGCCGAAGCGCTCCGATAACGTCCGATTCGTCCGAAACGCTGAGCGTAGTGGGCAGGGGCCGTTAGATTGCGGTTCCGGGGGAGGTGCGTCATGGACATCGCGATACTCGGCGTCGGCCATCTCGGCGAGGCCGTGCTCATCGGCCTGCTCGAATCGGGGCTGCCGCCGGCCCAGATCTGGGCCACGGCCCAGCCCGCCGAGCGCGCCGCGGCGCTGGCCGGGGCCTACGGGATCGAGGTCGGCACCGACAACGCCGGCGCCGTCTCCGAAGCGGACCTGGTGCTCGTGGCCGTGCGGCCCGGCGTCGTCCCGGGGCTCCTCGACGAGATCGCCCCCGCCCTCGAACCCGACGCGGTCGTCGTCTCCCTCGCGGCCGGGGTGACGCTGAAGGCCATGGCCGAGCGCCTCCCCGAGGGCGTGACCGCGGTGCGTGCCATGACGAACGTCGCCGCGCGCTCCCGCGAGGCCGCGACCGCGCTCGCCGCCGCCGAGGGCACCGACCTCACCGAGGTCGAGGACCTGTTCGACCGCGTCGGCGTCACCGTAGCCGTGGAGGAGTCCCTCATGGACCTCATCACGGCCGTCGGCGGCTCCGGGCCGGCCTTCCTGTACTTCCTCGCCGACGCGATGACCGGCGCCGCCGTCGAGGGCGGCATGGAGCCCGCCGCCGCCCGCGTCATGGTCGACCAGATGCTCCTCGGCGCCTGCCTCAACCTGCACGCCAGCGACGAGCCCGCGGCCGAGCTCCTCGACGGGGTCACCACGCCGGGCGGCACCACCGCCGCGGCGCTGGACGTCCTGCGGACCGGAGGCGTCGACGACACGGTCAAGCGCGCGGTCGTCGCGGCCGCCAGGCGCGGCCGCGACCTCGCGCGGTTAACGCCGCGGGCTCGGGCTCGGGCTCGCGCGGTTAACGCCGCGGGCTCGGGCTCGGGCTCGGCCCGCCTGCGCCGAAGCAGCAGCGCGACGACGGCCGCCACGGCGACGACGAGCGCCGCGACGAGCATGACCAGGTAGGCGGCCTTGAGGCCGGAGGTGAACGCGTCGTACGTCAGCGGCGCGAAGGACGCGTCCCCGGCCTGCGCGATGAACTCCTCGCGGGCCGCCGACAGCGCGACGAGCGCGACCCCGGCCAGGACCGCGGCGAGGACGCCGACGACGAGCGCCGCGACCCACCGGCGCGGGGCGACGACCACGGCGACCACCAGGAGCGCCAACGCGATCCACGGCAGCCAGGTCGCGGCCCACCGCAGCTGCCCGGTCCGCTCCTGCAACTCGGGGACCTGCTCGGAGTCGAGGAGCACGTACTGGGCCTCGACCGCGGGGATGTCGGAGGCGTACGCGAAGTCGTTCTCCGCCAGGCGCTTCTTGACGACCTCCACGACCTTGCCGAGGTCGAGCGTGAGCGTGGTCCCCTCGGCCGTGAGCGACCCGGCGTTCTCGCCCTCCAGCGCCGACACGAGCGAGGAGTGCGCCTCGGTCACCGCCGCGTCCCACACCGTCACGAACTGCGGGCTCGCGACGAACTCGTTCACCTCGGTCTCGATGTACGCGCGCAGGGTCTCGGCCGCGGAGGCGACGAGGTCCCGGATGTACGCGGGCGGGTTCTCGACGCCGACCCAGCCGGCGGCCCGGCTCGCGATGGCGTCGACGTCGAGGGACTCCTCGATCTTCGCGGTGATCATCTGCGCGACGGCCGCCTGGACCTGCTCGTCCTCGGCGATCGGCTGCGTGCGCTCCACGAACTGGTCGGTCGTCAGGAGTTCGAGGCGCGCGTAGTAGGCCGCCACGGCCCCCGTCACGGCCACCACGGCGAGGACGCACGCGAGCATCGCCACGATCCAGCGCACCAGGCGCCCGATCCCGCCGCCCTCGCGCTCCTCCTGCGGTCCGGCGGCCTCGGCCGCCTCGCTCGGCGTCTCGCTCGGCGTCTCGCTCACGGGCACCTCCACATCGGCTTGAATCCACTGTAACCAGCGCAAACGCCCTGCGCCGGGAAACGGAACGGGCGGCGGGGGAGTGCCCCGCCGCCCGTCCTCGCGAACCTAGAAGTCCCACTCCAGATACGGCGCGATCATCGGGTAGACCAGGTCCATCCGGACCGCGCTGTTGGGGCACCCGCCGAGGTGGTGCAGGCCCACCACCGCGCCCGTGGTCCGGCTGACCACCGGCGAACCGGAGGACCCGCCCTCGGTGTCGCAGTAGTAGGCCAGGTCGGTGGCGTAGCCGCGGCCGTAGGCCCGGTCGTCGTCGATCCGGCACTGGCCGGCGACGGCGGCCCGGCTGTCCTCGCTCGCGATCCGCTTGGGCTTCCCGCCGGGGTGCCCGGGGATGAACACCTTCTCGCCGATCTCGGCGTGCCGCGGGTCGATCTCCAGGTGCGGCAGGTGGGCGATGGCCGCGTAATCGTCCACGGTGAACAGCGTGAAGTCGTACGTGTAGTTCGTCGCCAGCACCTCGTCGCCGCGCACCTTCAGCGGCACGGCGGCCTCGCCGCCGGCGCACTCGGGGCACTCGTACCCGAACTGGACCTCGGTCGCCTTCGCCTCGCCGGCCGTGTCGATGCAGTGGTTGTTCGTCATGATGCGGTTCGAGTCGTCGGCGATCCACGCCGTGCAGTAGTACTCGTCCTTGATGATGAGCCGCGCCACCGACAGGCTCGCGTCCCACGCGACCGGGTCGGTCTCGCGGTAGCAGGCGGCGTGCTCGGAGTCGTCGCGGCCGCAGACGCTCTCGGGCCCGGCCCCGGGCCGGGACGCGAGCTCGGCCCCGCTCAGGCCCCGCGCGTAGGCGGCGAGGCGGGCGGCGGCCGCCGTGCCGTCGTCGGCGTCGCGCAGGACGACCTCCGCGGTGTCGCCCTCGATCGACAGGGCCCGCAGGCCGCCGTCCTCGACGTCGTCCGGGCCGTACTCATAGGACTCGGTCCCGTCGGGGCTCGCGACGACGAGGCGGTCCCGCGCGCCGAGCACGACGCCGTCGAAGCGGGCCTTGATGAACGCGGCGCCCGCATGGGCGACCTCATGGGCCTCGCCGGCCTCCAGCGGCACGTCGGCGGTCTCGAGCTGCGCGATCTGGTCGGCGCGGTACTGCGGGGCCGCCGCCGCGGGGGCGGGTACGGCGGTGAGCGCGGCCGCGGCGAAGGCCCCGGCCGCGAACGCGAGTACTGTCCTCTTTGTCCTGTCTCCCATGGCCCCGAAGCGTAGGGGACGGCCGCGGGGCGGGCGGGGGATCGGGGAAATCGGGCGGGGCCGCGGCCCCGCCCGGGCGACCTAGTTGTTGTACTGGTCGTTCCAGTCCTGGCGCCACTCGTCCCAGTTCGCGAACATGCCGCCCGCGATGCCGGCGATGAGGATGATCACGAACGCGATGATCGAGATCCAGCCGAGGATGATCGCGGCCCGCGCGAGCCCCTCGCCGGAGTTGTTTCGCCGCACGATCTGCCCCTTGGCCACGTAGCCGAGGATCAGCGCGAGGATGCCGATCGGACTGCACCAGCCCACGATGGCGAGCACGAAGGCCGCGATCGCGAGCCCGTTCATCTCCCGGGGCGCCCTCGCCGGAGCTCCGGGCTGCCCGTATTCCTGCGTCATGATGCCCTCCATTGGAGACGGAAATGAGCGCAGTGTACGAAGCCCTGAGACCGGTATGTGGCGTTTCGGCCGAATCAGCCCTGGGTGCGGAACCAGGCGAGCGTCGCCGCGATCGCGTCCTCGTGCGGCGTCAGGCGCGGCTCGCCGAACGCCGCGCGGAACGCGGTGTCGTCGACGACCCAATCGCGGTCGCGCTGGTACCAGGTCTCGCCCAGCTCCTTGACGACCGGGTCGAACAGCCCGAGGACCCGCTGCGCGCCGCGGCCGATCCCGGCACTCCGCCCGGTCGCCCCCGCGGCGTCCCACACCATGTCCAGGAACTCCCGGCCGGTCGGCGCGGTGAGCACCGGCAGGTGCCAGGCGCGGCCGTCGGCCTCGGGGCGCTCCCCGAGCGTGACCAGGCCGGCCGCGACGTCCGGCAGGTACGAGACGGTATGCAGGACGTCCATGTCGCCGACCCAGCGGGCGGTCCGCCCGGCCGCGGCCGCCGCGAACACGTTCGGCCCCAGGATGGTGCTGCGCCCGCCGGGTCCGAAGTAGTCGGACGCCCGGCCGAGGGTCGCGCGCACGCGGCCCTCGCGGTGCGCGTCCAGGATCAGCTTCGCGACCTCCGCGCGGGCCCGGCCCTTCGGGTTCCGGGCCGCGTACGGCAGCGCCTCGGTCAGCGGGCCCCGCACCGGCCCGTACATGTACAGGTTGTCGGCCATGACCAGGCGGGCCCCGGCCGCCGCGACCCCGCTGAGCACCGCGTCGGTGAACCCGGGGAACTCCGCGGGCCAGTCCGCGTACGGCGGCTGCGCGCACTGGTAGACCACGGCGGCCCCCTCGCACGCGGCGGCCGCCCCCTCCGGCGTCGTCACGTCGGCGGCGAAGCCTCCCGGGCCCGCGTTCCGCGACACGGCCCGCACCCGGTGCCCGCGCGCGGCCAGCTCGGCGGCGACGGCCGCCCCGACGGCGCCCGTGGCGCCGAGGACGACGTGCAGATCGGTCATCGGATCGCTCCTTCTCGTTGCGTCCGTTCGTTATACAGCGGCCGCGCTCCAGACGGTCCGACGCCGCCGCGCCGGGCCCAGTCCGCTTCGGGCACTTGACCGTGCGGATCGGTAGCGGCTCGGGGCGCCGCCGCTCACGGGGCCGGATCGGCCGCGCGGTGCCGCTCGGCCAGGGCCTCGACGCCGTCGAGGAAGACGGCGAGGTCGAGGGCGAAGAGGGCGTCCAGGTCCATGTCGTAGCCGTCGGGCATGGCCCCGGTGCGGCCGAAGAGCTTCGCGAAGTGGGGGACCGAGGCCATGAACGAGTCGTCGCCGAACTTCGGGAGGTACTGGAGGTCGGTCCACTCCTCGGAGGAGACGCCGGTGAGCGAGACGGCCTCGTCCTCGCGCTCGAAGTTCGCGGCCAGGCCGGTGATGTGGCTGTAGACGAGCACGTGCACGTCGAAGTGGAGGCGCGGCGGCAGGCCGAGCCCTTCGAGGGCGCCGAGCATCCGGTCGCCGAGGCGGACGACGCTGGGGAGCGGCAGCGGCCTGGTCAGCGGCTGGATGCGGCCGAGCCACGGGTGGGCGCGGTGCAGGTGCCACAGGGTCCGCGCGATCGACTCGACCTGCTCGCGCCACGGCGCCGAGGGGTCCACGTCGAACGGCTCGGAGCCGTACACGCCGTCGGCGATGAGGTGCACCAGCTCCTCCCTGTCCTCCACGAAGCGGTACAGCGACATCGGCGCGACCCCGCAGCGGCCGGCGACCGCGCGCATCGAGACCGCTTCCAGCCCTTCGGCGTCGGCGATCGCGACGGCCTCGGTGACGACGCGCTCGCGGGTGAGCTCGGCGGGCCCGGCGTCCTTCGCGGCCCGCCGCGGGGCGACCACGGTGCCCGAGCGGGGGCGGGTGATGACCAGGCCGTCGGTCCGCAGCACGTCCAGCGCCTTCGCGGCTGTGGCGAGAGCCACACCGAATTCCTGGGCGACCTGGCGCGTGGACGGCACCCGGTCGCCCGGCGCCAGCTCCCGGTCGGCGATGCGCCTGCTCAGCTCGGCGGCGATGCGCGCGTACGGCGGCTCGGTCGTCTCGGCCACGTCGGCCCCCTCCTCGGTCTGTCCTACGACAGATCCTAGTGCGGACCGGTCCCGGCGGGGCCGGCTGTCCTAGCGCAGTTTCCGGGCGTATTTGCAGGTCAGAGCTGATTTTTCTACGGTGGTCCCAGTCAAGGAAGCATCACGCATCTCGGAGGAACCCCATGAAGACCGTCCTGATCTCCGGCTCCAGCGTCGCCGGCACCGCCCTCGCCTACTGGCTCCGCGAGCAGGGCCTCACCCCCGTCGTCGTCGAGCGCGCCCCGGCGCAGCGCCGCGGCGGCCAGGCGATCGACGTCCGCGGCGCCGCCCTCACCGTCCTGCGCCGCATGGGCCTGGAGGACCAGGCCCGCGCCCTGAAGAACCACTCCAACGGCATGTCGATGCTCGACCCCGAGGGCAACGAGCTGTTCCGCTCCGAGGAGTTCGCGCTCTCCTCCGGCAGCCTCGACTCCGACGACGTCGAGATCCTCCGCGAGGACCTCGTGGACCTCGTGCACGCCAGGAACGACGGCGTCGAGTACCTCTACGGCGACTCGATCGCCGCGATCCACCAGGAGGACGACGCGGTCACCGTCGAGTTCGAGCACGCCGCCCCGCGCCGCTTCGACCTGGTCTTGGGCGCCGACGGCCTCCACTCCAACACCCGCCGCCTCGCGTTCGGGCCCGAGTCGGCGTACATCAACCACCTCGGCACCTACCTCTCGGTCTTCAGCTCCGACAACTACCTCGGCATGGACCGCTGGCAGACCTGGTTCAACGACGGCACGAACGGCGGCGCGGTGATGACCGTGCGCGACAACGCCGAGCTGCGGATCTACCTCGGCTTCGCCTCAGACCCCGTCGAATACGACCACCGCGACACCGAGGCGCAGAAGCGGCTCGTGGCCGAGCGCGTCACCGGCTTCAGCTGGGAGGTGCCGACCTTCCTGGAGCGCATGGCGACGGCCGAGGACTTCTACTTCGACTCCATGGCGCAGATCGAGATGGACGCCTGGTCCACCGGGCGGGTGGCCCTGGTCGGCGACGCCGCCCACTGCGCCGCCCCGCTCTCGGGCCAGGGCACCAGCCTCGCGCTCGTCGGCGCGTACGTCCTCGCCTACGAGCTGGGCCGCACCGACGACCACGCGGTCGCCTTCGCCCGCTACGAGTCCCGCATGCGTCCCTTCGTCGAGGCCAACCAGCAGCTCGCCTTCATCGACCGCCAGACCGTCGACCCCGAGGAGGCCACCCGCCGCGTGGACGCGGTCAAGAACCTCATCGACCTCGACGAGGACGTCGACTAGACCCTCGATCGAGGACGGACGAGGCCGCGCCCCCCCACGGGGGCGCGGCCTTCCGGCGCCTCACGCGTCGATGCGCTCCAAGATCTCCTCGGTCAGCCGGTACAGGCGGTCGGCGCGGTCGGGGTCGAAGGCCTCGCCCTCCAGCGGGAGCCGAGTGGTGCGGCGCCAGGCGCTGACCGGCTCCGGCGGGGGCGAGTCGATGAGGGCGGCCATGGGGACGATCGCCCGCTCCACGCGCTGGGCGAACAGGGTCGCGAGCCCGTTCGTCGCCGCCCGCTTGACCGGGCTCAGCGGGGCGGCCATGCCGGTCTTGACGAAGAGCGGGTTGTAGACCGCGTACTTGACGCGCGAGTCCGGGTGGCGGCGCGGGAAGTCGACGGCGAGGAGGTCGATCGCGCGCGACGCCTGGGTCGCGGCCTTCATGCCCTTGTACGGCTCCCGGTCGAACCGCAGGTCGTCCCAGAAGACGGTGCCGGGGAACCCGCCGGGCGCGCCGAGGTTGAGGACCACGGGTCGCGGCGCGCGGTCGAGCAGGCCGACGAGGCCGTGGCCGATCACGAAGCGGCTCAGGTAGGACAGCGCGAACGTGTACTCCAGGCCGTCGGCGGTGAGGGTCCGGGTCTGCTGGAAACGCTGGGTCGCGAAGACCATGCCGTCGAGGCGCTCCTCGGCCGCCGCGACGTCGGCGACGACCGCGTTCATCCCGGCGACCGTGCTCAGGTCGGCCCGCAGGAACCGGGCCCGGTCGGCCGCGCCGAGCCGCGCGGCCGCCTCCAGGAACGCCCGCCCCTTGGCCTCGCCGCTGGAGACGGCGGTGACGCGGTCGCCGCGCTCCAGGAAGTGCAGGCCGAGCCCTCGGCCCATGCCGTCGGTGCCGCCGGTGATCAGGTACGTGCGCACGGGGTGCCGCCTCTCGAGAGATAAGTCATCGATCGATGACTACGCTAGCGCGGACCGCCCGCTATGTCAACAAGTGATGACTTATGCTGACTTCATGAACGCGCCCAAGCGCCGCGACCGCGCGGCCACCCGCTCCGCCCTCCTCGACGCCGCCCGGCGGCGCTTCGCCGAGCACGGCTACGACGGGACCGGGGTGCGCGAGATCGCCGCCGACGCCGGAGTCGACGCGACGCTGATCTTCCGCTACTTCGGCTCCAAGCGGCACCTGTTCGACGAGGCCGCGAACGGCGAGGTGCCCGAAGGCCTCGGCGCGCCCGGCGCCGGACCGGCCGAGCTCGCCGACGCGCTCGTGCGCGAGGTCGTCCTCGGCGACGCCCCCGCCGGCGGCGGCGAGCACCCGCTGCTGCTCATGCTCCGCTCCGCCGGGCGCCCCGAGGTCCGCGCCCGCCTCCACGAGGAGGTCTGCGACCGCTACCTCGCCGACATGGCCGACCGCTTCGCGGGCGAGGACGCCGCGCTCCGCGCCGAACTCGTCGGCGCGCTCCTCCTCGGCATGGGCGTCATGCGCGACGTCGTCGGCTCCCCGGTCCTCCCCGGCGCCGACCCCGACCGCGTCCGCGCCCTCGTCGCCGCCATGGTCGCCGCCCTCGAAGCGGGCGGCCGGCCCGCCGACCCGACCGGGCCCTAGGGCCTGTCCTGACCGGTGTTCACGGGCCCCTCCGCCCTGCGGGCGAACCGACGGACTCGGGTTCCGCACCGCCGGGACGCACCGGACCGGCCCTAGCCCCGGTCGCCTCGCACCGCGATCGCCTGGCGCCGTTCGAACTCGGCCTCCACGCGGTCCAGGAACGCGTCCACGTCCTCCATCTCGTAGCCGTCGCGCATCCGCGTGGTCGTGAACTCCGCGGTCCTGACGTCGTCCGCGCCGAGCCGCTGCGGCCCCGCGGCCGGCTCCAGCAGCGCCAGCACGACCCGGTCCAGGAACGCGTCCACCTCGTCCTCGTCGTAGCCCTCGACCAGGTGCACCACCCTGAACCGGACGTCCCGCACCTCCTCGGCCGAGATGAGCTCGCCCGCCGGGACGTGCGACTCCGGCTCGATCGGGTCCGGTTGCGGCGCAACGGTTTCAGGTGGCGGCGCGCCGACCGGCTCGGCCGGGCGGTGCCGGTTCGCCGCCAGGGCCAGCTTGTCCGCGGTGTGCGTCACGCACTTCTGCGGCCGCGGCAGGTCGCGCTCGACGGCCAAGCGGTCGAGCTCCAGGAAGATGTCGTCGAGCGTCAGGAGCCCGCCGGCCGCCGCGCTGCCGTGCTCGAACACGTCGAGGAGCGCCTGCGTGAACGCGGTATGGGTCTCGTCCTCGAACGCGTAGGAGACCGAGTTCGCGGGCGAGGACGTCAGCGTCACGTGCCCGGAGACGCGGATCTGGCCCAGGATCAGCGACTCCCGGTCCGCGAGCACCTGCGTCGCGATCCCCGAGAAGCAGCTGTCGAGGATGATGACCTTCGCCTCGGCTCGCGAGGTCTGGACCGCCTTGTGCAGCAGCGCGAACGGGATGCCGCTCCACGGCAGCAGCTCGCGGGAGGTCTGCGGCAGCGCCAGGTGCAGCATCCCGGCGTCGTCGACCAGGCCGTGGCCGCTGAAATACACCAGCAGCAGGTCCTCCGCCTCCGCCGCGGCCCGCTCCACCGCGGCGCCGACCACGCTCAGATCCTCAGGGTCCGTGAGCGTCTCGCACCCGTCGAGCCCGGCGTGCAGCGCGAGCGCGCGCCGCAGGCTCGCCACGTTGTTCCCCGCCGCGGGCACCGGGTCCAGGTGCCGGTTCGCGGCGGTGCCGATGAGCAGGGCGCGGGACCTCGCGCCGTCGGGCAGCCGCACCGCTACCGCCCGCCCTTCACGCGAACACCCACCGGCGCATCCCCGGCGTGCACAGCGCGGCAAGCAGGACCGCGTACAGGACCGTCCACACCAGACCGGTCGTGAGCACGACCGCGTTGGACTCCATCCACCGCAGGCCGGTCGAGATCACCGGGATGCCGCTCACCAGGCCCAGCAGGCTCGACCCCACCGCCCACGCCCACCCCGCGCGCGAACCGCGCTCCAGCGGCACCGGCGCGGCCATGCTCTGGGCCGCGAAGTACGTCGTCGCCACCGCCGCGATCACGCCCGTGGTCGTCACCTCGAACGCCAGCGAGTAGATCGAACCGGCGGCCCCGAGCAGGCACAGCGTCATCGCGCACCACAGCAGGCTGCGCACGAGCGACAGCTCGCGCGGGCGCCGCCGGTCGGGGAGCGCCGGTGCGGACCCGGGTCCGCCTGGGGAGCGGTTCGCCATCGCGGGACTCCGTTCGAGAGGGGGCCTCCATACTGGCAAACCGCCGCAACGGACGCGAACGGACACCGCCGCGCGCCCAAACCGGGAAGAATCTTCGGCGGACGCGATGAATCGGCGCCGCCCGACGCGTCTACACCGACATAAGCAGCACGCATCGAGCACAGGAGCAACGACATGACCGCCAACGAGAACGGCTTCGGTTACACCCTCACCTCCGAGGTCGACGTCCCCGTCGCCACCGTCTGGACCGCGTGGACCGAGAACCCGCACTACGAGGCGTGGAGCTACTCCAAGCCCGGCTCCGTCGAACTCGACGTGACGCCCGGCGGCCGCTACACCGCGACCGTGGTGACCCCCGACGGCCAGGAGTTCCCGATCACCGGCCGGTACATCGAGGTCGTGGAGAACGAGCTGCTCGTCATGGGCATGGACACCCCCGGCGGCGGCGAGGAGGTCATGCGCCTCGACCTCACCGACCTCGGCGGCGACCGCACCCGCCTGGTGCTCTCGCAGACCCTCGCCACCCAGGAGGAGCACGACATGGCCAAGCAGGGCAGCGAGATGCTCCTCGCCTCCCACGCCGAGTACGTCGTGAAGATCTGACCCCCCGCGGAGGTACCGGGGCCGGACCGGCGAGGTCCGGCCCCGGTTCCGTGGAGCTATCGTTGCCACCGAATGGAACCGAGGAGGCGGCGATGATCGGCATCACCGGAGCGACCGGCGGCGTGGGCTCGGGGACCGTGCGGCGCCTCCTGGAGGCCGGCCGCGGCGACGTCGTCGCGCTGGCCCGCCGTCCCGAGGCGGTCCCGCCCGCGCCGGGCCTGGAGGCCCGCCGCGCCGACTACGACGACCCCGCCTCCCTCGAAGCCGCGATGCGCGGCCTCGACACCCTCGTCATGGTCTCCAGCGACGGCCTCGCCGAGACCATGGAACGCCACCACCGCAACGTGATCGCCGCCGCAGACGCGGCCGGCGTCAAGCGCGTCGTCTACACCGGCATCATCGACGCGGACCCCGCCACGCGCTTCTACTACGCGCCCGGCCACCGCGCGACCGAGGCGCTCCTCGCCGACCGCCCCCACTGCGTCGCCCGCACCTCCGTCTTCGCCGACTTCTTCGCGGACGTCTGGCTCGGCGACGCCCTCCGCACCGGCGAGCTCGCGCTGCCGCTCGGCGACGCCGGCATGTCCCTCATCGCCCGCGCCGACGTCTCCCGGGCCCTCGCCGCCGCCGCGCTCGCCGGGACCGAGGGCGTGGTCGAGCTGACCGGCCCCGAGGACGCCACCGGCGCCGCCATCGCCGCCGCGATCACCGCGACCGCGGGCGTCCCGGTCCGCTACACCCCGGTCGACGACGCCGACTACCGCGCCCGCCTGCAGGCGGACGGCGAGCCCGACTGGCTCATCGAGGCCTACGCGAGCATGTTCACCGCCGTCCGCGAAGGCCGCTTCGCCTCCGCCCCCGGCGAGGTCGAGCGCCTGACCGGCACGCCCCCGATGACCTTCGGCGAGTACCTCGCGACGCGCTGACGCCGGGCCGACCGCCCGACGGCCGTCCCACCGCGGCCGCGTGCCCGCGCGGCGGCCGAACCGGCCGCCTCGAACCAACTCAGAACGGGCGTTGAGCGCCGCACCCGTCCCGTGCGGGCCCGCCCCGCCTAATGAGCACCGCGCCGCAGGCCGTACCGGCCGCCGCGCGCCCGCTCCGCGAACGTCCGCGCCGGCCACCGCCCCGCTCCTCCGGCCGCCGACGGATGTCGGCCGCGCCGGATAGCCTCTGACCCATGCAGCTCACGACGAGGCGGCTGAACCGCGCCACCCTCGACCGCCAGTCCCTCCTGCGCCGCGCCGACACCGACGCGGTCACCGCCGTGCGCGGCGCGGTCGCCGTCCAGGCCCAGACGCCCGTCTCGCCGTACATCGGCCTGTGGAACCGCGTCGCCGGGTTCGACCCCGCCGACCTCGACGCCGCGTACGCCGACGGCCGGGTCCTGCGCGGCAACCCCGTGCGCATGACCCTCCACACCGTGGCCGCCGACGAGTACCGGCCGTTCCGCGAGGCCACCGAGCCGTCCCTGTACGCCGCCAAGCTCGGCGGCCGCATCGCCAAGTCCGGCATCACCGGCCCCGAGGCGTACGACCTCGCCGAAGCACTCTTCGACGCCCTCTTCGCCCACGGCGAGGTCCGCACCGCCCGCGAATGCGAGGACTGGCTCGCCGAGCGCCTCGACCCCGCCACCGCGAAGGCCGTCTGGCCCGGCCTCCGCCAGTACGCGCCCGTCCTGCGCGCCCCCAACGGCGGCCCCTGGGGCTTCGCCGACACCGTCGCCTACGCCGCCCTCCCCGACCGGCCGACCCTCCGCGACCGGGACGCCGCCGACGCCGCGCTCGCCACCCTGATCCGCCGCCACATCGAGGGCTTCGGCCCCGTCAGCGTCGCCGACGTCGCCCAGTTCGCGATGGTCCAGCGCGCCCGCGTCAAGCAGGCGATCACCACCCTCGACCTCGAGCTCTACCAGGGCCCGAACGGCGAGGTCCTCCACGACCTCCCCGGCGCGACCCTCCCCGACGAGGACGTCCCGGCCCCTCCGCGCCTGATGGCCATGTGGGACAACGTGTTCCTCGCCTTCCACGACCGCAGCCGCACCGTGCCGCCCGAGTACCGCACCACACTCATCCGCAACAACGGCGACGTCCTCCCCATGCTCCTGGTCGACGGCCTCGCCGCCGGCGTCTGGCGCACCGTCGACGGCGGCGTCGAGGCCACCGCGTTCCATCCCCTCCCCGACGACGTCTGGGACGCCCTCGCCGCCGAGGCCAAGGGCCTCACCGCGCTCCTCGCCGACCGCGAACCCGACGTCTACCGCCGCCACCGCCACTGGTGGGACAAGCTCCCCGACCACGAGACCGTCCTCCTGCCCGGCGCCTGAACCGGCCCGCGGGCCGCGTCCCCGGCTACGATTCCCGGACACGACCAGGAAGGAGCCGCGCATGACCGGCCGCGAGCACCACTACGAAGTCACCGTCACCTGGACCGGCAACACCGGCATGGGCACCGCCTCCTACCTCGGATACGGCCGCGACCACGACATCGCCGCCCCCGGCAAGCCGCTCATCCAGGGCAGCGCCGACCCCGCGTTCCGCGGCCAGAAGGACCGCTGGAACCCCGAGGAGCTCCTCCTCGCCTCGCTCTCGCAGTGCCACATGCTCACCTTCATGTCGCTGTGCGCGCGCGAGAAGATCGTCGTCACCGCCTACGAGGACGCCGCCACCGGCACCATGACCGAGGAGGGCGGCTACAGCGGCCGCTTCACCGAGGTCGTCCTCGCCCCGGTCGTCACCATCGCCGACCCCGCGCACGCCGAGCGCGCCGCCGAGCTCCACCACGACGCCAACAAGACCTGCTTCATCGCGAACTCGGTGAACTTCCCCGTCCGCCACGAGCCCACGACCCGCGTCGCCGCCTGAGCCCTACGCCTCAGGCGTGCACGGGACGGTCGCCGGGAGCGTCCACTCGCCCTCGACGTCGGCCTGGAAGCTCGGGCCGACGCTTGAACCGGGGTCGATCCCCGCGTTGAACATGATGTCGCCGTAGCGGTCCCCGTCCACGTGGTCGAGCCCCCACAGCGCCGTCACGTCCAGGCCCGCGAGGTCGAGCACGACCTCCCAGCCGTCGATCCGCTCGGTCCCGGTGTTCGCGACCTCCACGGACACCGAGATCGAGCTCGACCACTCGTCGGCCAGCGTCAGCGAGGCCGTGCACACCGGCCCGGCCACCGCGGCCTCGGTCGCCTCCGAGGTCGCGGCCTCGGCGGTTGTGGTCGGCTCGGCGCTCGCGGGCTCGGCCGACGGGTCGGGGACCGCCGACGACGGCGCCGATGAGCTCGGGGCCGCGCTCTCGGCCTCGGCGGTGAACCGCGGGGCCTCGGTCAGCTCGGCGTCGGCCACGTCGGGGTCGTGATCGTCGCGCAGCGACCCGAACTGCCAGACCGCGGCGGCCGAGACGAGCGCCGCGACGGCGATGAGCACCAGGAGCGAGCGTCCGTGGATGCGCCCGCGGAGCACGCGGTCCCTCCAAGCACGCATGGGGGCCTCCTCCGGAGGGGTCGGGTCAAGGGCGGACGCGTTCGCGCGCAAGGCCGGCGGAGAGGGGGTGCCGTGTCCACGATGAAGCGTACAAGGCCCTTGTGCGCTGGCGAAACGCCCCGATTGGTACGTGTCGATCCCGTTGGGGCGAAAGCGTTCCGTGCGCTCCGCATTCGATCCGCCGCATCGGGGTACGCCTCGGTGTAGATTCAGGCCGGGCGCAGCCGGGCGCCCGCCGGGCGAGAACCAGGGGGACCCCCGAGATGCGCGCTGTCGTCGTCACCGACTTCCACACCCAGCCGAGCCTCACCGAGATGCCGGTGCCCGAGCCGGGGCCGGGGGAGGTCCTGGTCAAGATCGCGGCCGCGGGGGTGAACCCGTTCGACTGGAAGGTGATCGAGGGCGCCATGCGCGACTCGGTCCACCACGCGTTCCCGCTCGTCCTCGGCTCCGACGGCGCCGGCACCGTGGTGAGCGCCGGGGAACCGGGCCTGACCGACACCCGCTTCGAGACCGGCGAGCGCGTCTTCGGCCAGTTCATGGACGTCCAGCTCGGCCGCGGCTCCTACGCGGATTACGCGATCACCAAGGCCGCCAAGCTCGCCCGCCTCCCGGCGGCGCTCGACTTCGACACCGCCGCGGCCCTGCCGACGGCCGGGGCGGCTGCCCACGACTTCGTCGAGGGCACCGGCGCCGGCCCCGGCCAGTGCCTCCTCGTCAACGGCGCCTCCGGCGGCGTCGGCCAGGCCGCCGTGCAGCTCGCGGCGGCCCAGGGCATCCGCGTCATCGCCACGACCGACCCCGCCACGGCCGCGCTGCTACGCGAGCTCGGGGCGGCCGAGACCGTCGACTTCACGGCCGGGCCCACCGCCGACCAGGTCCGCGAGGCCCACCCCGACGGCATCGACGCCGTCGTCGACCTCGTCTCGACGCCCGACCAGATCGAGGCGATCGCCGCGCTGCTCAAACCGAACGGCGCGATCGTCTCCGCCAACGGCGCGATCGACCGCGACCTGTTCGAGGCCCGCGGCCTGCGCGGCTCGAACCTCTACGCGAACGCCCGGCCCGCGACGCTCGCGTCCCTCGCCGACGCCGTCCAGAGAGGACAGCTGCGGCTCCGCATCGACCACGAGGCCCCGCTTGAGGACGCCGCCGCCGCGCTCGACCGCCTCAAGGCCGGGCGGTCGCGCGGCAAGACCGTGCTCACGGTCGAGGGCTGACCCGGTCCGGTTCGAGCGGGCACCCGGTCCCCGCCCGCTCGGCGAGTTCCGCGCGCAGCGCCGCGAGCTCGCCCATCTTCGCGTCCACCGCCGCGATCCGCTCGGCGAACAGCGCCGACAGGGCCGCCGCCTGGTCGGGGACCAGGCGCAGCTCCTCGCCGTGCCGCGCGATCTCCGCGAGCGAGAACCCGAGGCGCTGGGCCGTGCGCACGTAGTCGAGCCACGGCAGCACCTGCTCGCCGAAGTCCCGGTACCCGTTGGGGGACCGGTGCGACTCGACCAGCCCGATCCGCTCGTAGAACCGGAGCGCGTCCCGGCTCAGGCCCGACCGCTCCGACAGCTCCCCGATCCGCACGGGCCGCTCCTTCCGACTTGACACTGGAGTGCACTCCACCGTTTACGGTAGCGCGACCGAACGAACGGAGACACCATGTCGATCCTCACTGAAGCCGCTGCGCCGCAACGACTCTCATACCTCACCGTAGTCCGCGCCAGCGCCGCCTACGACCTCGTCGTGACAGCGGGCTTCGCCACGCCCTGGACCTTCGCACTCGTCCACGCCGGCCTGAACGCCCTCAGCGGCGCACTCGGGCTCGACGCGTTCCCCGGCCTCGACCCCATGCAGATCCTCTACGCCAACCTCATGGGCTCGGTGGTCGTGGTGTGGTCGCTGCTCCGCCTCGCGCGCCCCCAGCGCCTCCACGGCCTCCTCGACGCCGCCGCCCGCGTCCTCTTCTCCCTGTGGATGGCGTACGCCCTCGCGAGCGGCGGTCCGGACCTCCTGTGGCCTTTCCTCATCGTGGAGGTCTCCTGGGGTGCGATCCAGCTGGCGCCGTGGCTCTCGGCCCGGTCACGTCCGCGCGCCTGACGCCATGGGGAGGCCGCCTTCGGCGCGGGCGGGCGTGCCGTCGGTGAGCCGGTGGCGGGGGCGACGACCGGAAGCGTGCCGACCGTCTTCGCAGGTGCCTGTCACGGCCGCCAGATGTAGATCCCCACGTCGCGGAAGCGCTCGGCGAAGCGCCCGTCGGGCGACGTGCCGCGCAGGAGCTCGCGCAGCTCGGCCTCGAACGGTGCGAGCCGGTCGCCGAAGAGGTGCGGGGCGGAGCTCGAGAGGGAGAACACCGAGGAGACGATCTCGTCCTCGGTCCGCTCCTCGACGCGCCCTTCGCCGACGCTGATGACCTCGGGCCCGGCGTACCCGGCGCGGCGCATGACCTCGTCCTCGCCGTACGCGGTGCCGTGGGGGAGGAGCCCCTGGCCGGCGCGGCGGACGGGGCCGAGGTGGCGGGCGACGAGGTCGTCGACGCCGTCCCACGGCGGGGCCGGGTGCGCCAGCGGCTCACCGGTGTCCATGCCGCGGTGCGTGGTCGCGCCGATGTGGACCCAGGCACCCTCGGGGCAGAGCATCCCGCGGACGCGCTCGGCGACGAGGTCGCGGTCCATCCAGTGGAAGGACTGCGCGAACGAGACGACCCGGAACGTGCCGAGCCCGGCGGGGAGCTGCTCGGCCCGCATCCGCTCCCAGCGGATGCCCGGCGCCTTGAGGCGGGCCTCGGCGATCATGTCCGGGTCGGCGTCGACGCCGACGGCCTCGGCGAACAGCGGCGCGAGGAGGACGGTCAGGGGGCCGGGCCCGCAGCCGACGTCGAGGAGCCGTCCCGTGCCGTCGAGGCCGAGCGCGTCGCGCACCGCGTCGGCGAGCGCAGCGGGGTACGGAATCCGGCCGGTGCCGTAGTGGGCGGCGGCGCCGGCGTACAGCGTCTCGTCCCATTCCCAGGAGGTCATCCGCAGGAGCCTACCGGTGCGGCGCCGTTCGGCAGGGCACGATTCGGCGGCGTTTCCCCAAGCGCCGCAATCGACCGTGCGGCAGAAGGCGGCATTGACCACAACCGCGCCGCACCAAGAGGCGCGATCCCTACTGCGGCACGCGACCGGTGAACGCGGTCTCGAAGCTCGCATGGCCTGCCATGTGCGCCAGGTACTTCGGGTCGGTGACCTCGATGGAGAACTCGGCGTGCTCGCCGTCGCCCTCGGGGTCCATGCGGAACGCGGCGATGATCGCCTCGGTGCGCTTGAGGAACTCCTCGCCGCGCGGCTTGGTCGTCAGGATCGTGTACCGGCCCCACGCGCCCGCGCTGCCGTCGAGCTGGCCCTCGTACGCCTTGTACGCGTTGACCTTCGGTTCGAGCGGCTGCTTGGAGTGCTCGTCGAGGACGAAGCCCTTCGCGTCGATCCACACCCGCTTGCCGAGGAACAGCTCGAAGCACTCCTCGAACTCCTTGGCGGTGGCCGCGTCGATGTCGACGGCGCCGAAGCCCTGGAACCACGCGTCCATGAGCAGCTGGAGCCCGAACTCCGGGCCCCGGTAGAACCTCGCGTCCCTGCCGATGAGGCTCGTCAGACGCCCGTCGAGCGTGTTCCCGTCGCGGCCCCAGGTGGTCACATCGAAGAGGTACGTCATGGGCGTGAATCATAGCCAGTACGGGCAATTCCGGCAGAGTTAGTGATTGATCACACTCACGCGCCCGCAATGGTCCCGAAGGGCCGCACACTGCTTGCGGTCCTGTCGACCCCCGTCGACTCCCGGCGACCGGGCCGGCTCTAGCCGCCGCCGTCCGTCCAGCGGTCGCGGTGGCTCGTCCGCAGCGCCCCGGAGACGGGGGCCGCGAGCAGGCTCCGGCTGAGCTCCTCCAGTGTCGTCTCCAGGAGGCGGGAGAATGGCACCGGAGAAGCCTCAGCCTTCGGCGGGCGGTCCAGAGGGTCGGGTGGGAACTCCCGGCCCCCTTCCCGGCTCGCCTCGATGCGGGCTTCGGTGGTGCCCAGGCGTTCGGCGATGTCGGCCGTGGTGACCGGCCGGTCCAGGTCCTGGGCCAGGGCGGCGTCGGCGTGCGCGATCGCCGCGCGCAGCTCCGCGAGGTGGTGCGGGACGTCCTGCGGCCAGGTCGTCCTGCGGCAGCGCCGGCGCACCGCATCCATCATGGAGGGGATCGCGAAGGTGAGGAAGTCGCCCCAGGCCGGGTTGAACCGGTCGATGGCGTCGATGAGTTCGGCCGAGGCCGCTTCGAGCAGCTCCTCCTCGGAGAGGCCCTTGCCGGAGTAGCACTTCGCGATGTGCGCCGCCAGCGGCAGGTGGCCGGCGACGAGCCGGTCGCGGAACGCCAGGCGCTCCGGGTCGCCCTCGGGGAGCGCCGCGATCCGGGCGAACAGCGCCTTCCGGGTCCGGTCGCCGCCGCGGCCGAGCATGTACTGGTCTTCGGAATGTCGTGAGTTCATGGTGGAGCACCGCCTTTGAGCGGTCGATTCGGTTCCCGGCGCGCGGCCGGGTCTTCGTCGAGCGGGCCGCGCGCGGCCCGGCGGACACCGGTGAGCTGCGGGCGGCCCGCTGCGGAGGGGCCCATTCCCGAGGCGGGCACGGGGCCCGCCACCGATCGGAGTCCGCTGGAGCGCTCAGACGACCGTTCCCCGCACCTGGCCGGCATCGCAAGCACTGGCCCGCGCGGGTACCCGAAACTCTCCACTGTGACCTCCACCGTAACCCCGGGCGGCGGCGTTGTCACGGGGGCGTAGACCCCCCGGGTGTGCCACATCGTCCCGCCGTGGACCGCCGCTTAGACTGATTCTGAAGGCTCCACCTCGCTCCGATTCCCGACGCCGGAGCAGATCCCCGTCAGCATCCTTGCGATCGAAGGAGATCCGAGTTGACCGCCGCTGCCGGTCCCGCGACCGGCGATCCCTTCAGGCACACCGCACTCCAGTACTCGGGCGACGACGAATACCTCACCGGGACCATGGCGTTCATCGAGCAGGCGCTCGTCCTCGACGCCCCGGTCGCGATAGCGGTCCCCGTCGAGCGCTTCGACCTGATGCGCAAGGCCCTCGGCGGCGACGTAGACCGGGTCAGGCTGCTGAACATGTCGGAGGTCGGCGCGAACCCCGGCCGCATCATCCCCGGCGTGCTGCGCGCGTTCACCGACGCATACGCCGGCCGGCGGGCCTGGGTGGTGGGCGAGTCGACCTGGCCGGGCCGCACCGACGACGAGTACCCCGCGTGCGCTCAGCACGAGGCGCTCATCAACTACGCGTTCGCCGGCCGCGACGTCGCCATGCTCTGCCCCCACGACGTCGCCGGCCTCGGCACGCGAGCGCTGGCCGACCTCCGCGCCACCCATCCGCACCTCACCGACCGGGCCGGCGACCGCGCGAGCGACGAGTTCGACCCCGGCCGCATCGTCAGCGAGTGCAACGCCCCGCTCGAACCGCCGCCGAAGCGCGCGATCGCGAGAGAGGTCGACGCCGCCACGATCGACAACGCCCGCTGGTTCGCCGTCGCCTTCGGACGCCGCGCCGGCCTCTCCGGCATACAGCTCATCGACCTCGAGATCGCCGTCACCGAGCTGCTCATCAACAGCGTCCTCCACGGCGGCGGCACCGCCGCGATGCGGATCTGGACCGACGACCGCGACCTCGTCTGCGCCGTCACCGACGCCGGCCACATCACCGACCCCCTCGCCGGGCGCCGCCCGGTCGACGCCGCGCAGCCCTTCGGGCGCGGGCTGCTGCTCGTCAACTCCGTGGTCGACCTCCTGCGCACCCACACCAGCGCACTCGGCACGGAGACGCGCCTGCACCTCTCGCTGCTCGACCTCTGACGCGGCGATTCGCCGGACAGGTCACTCGCACGGCCGTCTGGATTCCGGCGCGCCGTGCCCAGGGTGTATGAAAGAATCGCTTCGGAAATCGGCCCGGTCCCGCCGGGCCGCGGCGGCGCGCGACCGCGCGCCCCGGGAATCGACCACGGAGGTCACGCATGGCCACGCTCGGCAGGACCGGCATCGAGATCTACCCGCTCGTCCTCGGCACCAACACCTTCGGCTGGACCACCGGCGAGGCCGAGGTCCACCGGATCCTCGACGCGTTCGCCGACGCCGGCGGCACCCTCGTCGACACCGCCGACTCCTACTCGGCCTGGGCGCCCGGCAACGCCGGCGGCGAGTCCGAGACCGTCATCGGCACCTGGCTCGCCAAGCATCGCGACCGGCTCCTCATCGCCACCAAGGTCTCGCAGCACCCCGAGTACAAGGGCCTCTGCGCCGCCAACGTCAAGGCCGCCGCCGAAGCCTCGCTCCGGCGCCTCGGCACCGACGCCATCGACGTCTACTACGCCCACTTCGACGACGCCGACACCCCGCTGGAGGAGACCGTCGCCGCCTTCGACGCCCTGGTCACCGACGGCAAGGTCAAGCATGTCGCCGTCTCCAACTACAGCCCCGAGCGCCTGCGCGAGTGGCTCGACATCGCCGAACGCATCGGCGCGGCCCGCCCGGTCGCCCTGCAGCCCAAGTACAGCCTCGTCAGCCGCGCCACCTTCGAGCCCGGCCTGCGCGACATCGCCGTCGCCGAGGACCTCAGCGTCTTCCCGTACCACGCGCTCGCCAGCGGCTTCCTCACCGGCAAGTACCGCACCGAGGCCGACCTGGAGCAGTCGGTGCGCGGCGGCTCCGCGGGCAAGCACCTGAACGCCGCCGGCCTGGCGATCATCGAGCGCCTCGACGAGATCGCGAAGGACCGCGGCGTCGCCATCGCCTCGGTCGCCCTCGCGTGGGCGCGCACCCGCCCAGGCATCGCGGCCCCGATCGCGGGCGCCCGCGAACTCGACCAGCTCGCCCCGCTCCTGGCCTCGGTCGAACTGGATCTCACCGCGGACGAGGCCGACGGCCTGACCGCCCTCTCGGACGCCTTCGGCGCTTAGGGTCTGCGCGTGGGCGAGGCCGGTCGTCATCCGGCCCGTTCGCCCTTCCGTCTGCACTCCGAACAGTGCGCCGATGTTCGGAATGCAGACGGTCCGACAGCACGGCGAGCGCACGGTCTCGGATGCGGACTTGCCGGCGACCGGCCCGCTCGGTAGGTCGGTGGGTCGTGCATCAACTCGCTCGGCCGTTCACCGGCCCGCACGGGCGGACAGGCCGGCAGGGTGGATCATGGTCCCCGTGACCCAGACCCCGCGCACCTACAGCGACACCCGCACCGCGAGCGGGCCGCTGCTCTTCATCTCCGGACAGATCCCGCTCCGCGAGGACGGCACCGTGCCCGAGGACGTCACCGAGCAGACCGGCCTTGTGCTCGCCAAGATCGCGGCGCATCTTGACACGCACGGCCTCGACTGGGCCGCCGTGGTCAAGGTGACCTACTTCCTGCGCGACATCGGCGACCTCCGGCCGTTCCGCGAGGCGGTACTCGCCGCCGTCCCTGAACCGCGCCCCGCCGCGAGCCTCGTCGAGGTCAGCAACCTCGTGGACGCGCGCTTCCGCATCGAGATCGAGGCGATCGCAGACCTCGGCGCACTCGCGTAGAACCTCTCCGCAACCGACACCTTGCCGACCGCCGGTTTTGGCGCACCCGTGTACGCCTACCCCGCGATCGATGCTCGCCGACTGCCGGACTGCCGACCGTGGCTCGTCTGCTCAGGCCGCCTTCGCGATCGGCGTCCTGCCGAGCCCGTGCCGGCGACGCTGCCGCGCGGCGCTGGCGCTTGCTCGGGGGAGGATATCTGCGACCTCCGCTACCGGGACCCCGGGCACCCGCCGTGACCACGGGCGCCCTCCGCGGCCCGCGGTCACTTCGCCTCGTCGAACCGCAGCTCGTTCCCGAACGGGTCGGTCACCGTCATCGTCTTCGACCCCCAAGGGGCGTCCTCGATCCCGGGACGCAGGTGGGCGTACTCCTTGGCGGCCAGTTCCGCGTGGAACGCCTCCAAGCCGCGCATCGGCACGAAGCAAGCCGTGCCGGGCGTGCCGTCGCCGTGGTGCTCGCTCAAGTGCAGCACCGCCGCACCACGCTCGACCTGCATGTACAGCGGCAGGTTCGGCTCGAAGCGGTGCTCCCATGCCACCTCGAAACCCAGGTAGTCCACGTAGAACTCGCGCGCCTTCTCCACCGAGAAGATCCGCAGGATCGGCACCGGCGGCGAGATCGAGATCGGGTCATCTGACATGGCGTCCCCTTCCGACCGCCCCAGCGTAGATCCGAGGACCGACAACCGGCCCCGGAAATCCGGCCTCGTACTACCGCGCCCTCCGCACTCGCCCGGCCGGCGTGGACACGACCCGAACACCTCCGCCCGCACCCCGACTGAGACGGACACGGCCGGGCCCCTGCCCGCACCACCCCGGCGTGAACACGGACGGGGCCCGCACCGCCGACCGCGGTGCGGGCCCCGACCCGCCTTGCCTCCGTCGCCTAAGCGGCCGGAGCCTTCGCGTAGACCTCGATCTCGCTCAGGATGATCCACCCTGCGGTTCCGCCGGAACCGGCGGTCATGACCAACCGCACGGCGGACGTCTTCGCGTTCACCTCCACGTCGATCACCGGCGCGTCACCGGTCGGCACGTCCACGAACCCCGCGTCGACCCAGTTCCCCGCCGCGTCGCGGTACTGCACGGTCAGCGTGTCCGCATAGGACGGACGGCCGCCGTCGCTCCAGAAGTACGAGACCACCCGGGTCACGTCACGCGCCTCCGGCAGCTCCACCGTGATCGACTCCTCGGTGTTGAACGGCCCGGACTTCCAGTTCGACCACGCCTTGTCCGTCAGGACCCCGTTGCGCAGCCCCGACACCGAGTACCCCGGCTCGGTGTACGTCGCCGAGACCGCGACCCCGTCGCCGAGCGCCACGTTCGCCTCGACCGGGTCGGTGACCTCGACGTTCACCACCGCGGGCAGCTCGGTCCCGTCCACGAGGACCGCGGTGCCCGCGATCGCGACGGTCCCGTACTCGTCGAAGGCGCCCTCGGCGGGCTCCTCCCATGTCACCGGCACCGCGGCCTCGGTCCCGTGGTCGCCCAGGGCCGTCACGGTCGCCGGCAGCGGCGGCGTGAACCCCGGGTACGTCACCGCGGTGGCGGGTTCGGTCGCGGAGAACGTGTCCACCCCGACCTTCGCTTTGGCGCGGAACGTGTTCCCGAGCGCGTCGGTCGCCTCGCCCCACACCGTCACCGTCTTGACCCGGTTCCATGTGGACTCGCGCGGCATGTCCCACTCCACCGGCAGTGCGAGCACGCCGTCGCGGTACACGCCCGGCACCGTCGCCGGCAGCTCCGGCACGTGCCCGGGCACCGTGTACGCGCTCACCTGCTGCGCCCGCAGCACTGTCTCGTCGGTCACCGTCCAGCGCTGGTTCGCCGCCGACGTCGGTGTGTACGTCTGCACCGGCGACCCGTCCGCGGTCGCCTCTCCCCACACGTCGAGGACCAGGCCCGTGCCCACGTTCACCGGTACGAACGTGCCGTCGCCGGTGGTCGACAGGTACCACCTCGCCGCGTCGGTCGGATCGCCCTCGCCGGGCTCGAGCACCGCCAGGCCGTCGCCGATCGCCAGCCGGGCCCCCGTGGCCGCGTTGACGATCGCGTACTGCTCTTCATTGGTGTAGCCGTCGGTGAGCTTCTCGACCGCCCACAGCTGCGCGCCGTCGTACTCGTCGCCGGTCTCGATGACGATCCCGGTGCCGTCCGCGTTCGGCGCGATGGACTTGCCGCTCTGCACGCCGTCGAAGCGGTACACGTGGCCGTCCTGGAACAGTGCCATGTCACATGCCACACCGGACACGCCTTCGATGACGAACGTGGTCACCGACTTCGCCGGGACCGTCAGGGTCGCCTCGTCCCCGCGCACCCGCACCGCGGCGCCCTCGACGAGCGCGCCGTCCGCGCTGGTGACCACGGGCGTCACGGACGCGCCGCGCGAGATCCGCTCGAATCCCGACAGGTCGAGCGTGACCTCCACGGCCGCGTCGGTGCTGTTGGTGTACACCACGTCCGCGCCCTTGCCGTCGCCCTCGATCGCAGCCGTCGCGGCCGCGTTGTCGGTGGCGATCACGTGGTCGCCCGGCTCGATGTAGTGCGTGAAGTTCTGGATCGTGTAGTACTTCGTGTTGACCTTGATCGGGCACGTCTCCAGCGTGTCCTCGGCGGTGCAGTCGAACGGCAGCTGGATCGAGCCCCAGCTGTGCCCGCCGGCCACGTCCTCGACCGGCTGCCACAGCACCCACGCCGTCGGCTCCAGCTCCCGCAGGTCGTCGGTGATCCGCGAGGCGATGCCGATGCCGTTCTCCATGGACTCGTAGTCCTGGCCCGAGGTCCACGACCCCTCGACCTCGCTCATCCACAAGGGAAGATCCGCGGCCTTCGCGAGGTCGCGGGCGCTGGTGCGCTGGCCGGTGCCGTACGTGTGGACGTTCAACTGGTCCACATTGTCCCTGGACTCCTCGGTGTACGCGTTCCAGTTGCGCACGAACGTGCCCGGATTCGTCTCGTCCATCGCCGAGACGACCGCGTCGAGCTCCGACTCCGAGAGTCGCTGCGCGAGGGCGTTGATGACGAGCTGCTGGAGCTCGGGTCCGGCGTGCGCGCCCTCCTGGCGGCCGCCCGTGGGCTGCACGCCGTCCGGGCCGAGCTGGGTGCCCCAGTAGTTCGTGTTCGGCTCGTTGAGCGGGTCGACGGTGTCGAACTCGATGCCGTGCTCGGCCTCGACGCGCTCCATGACCTCGGTGAGGTACACGGCGAACTCGTCGACCGAGTCGGTCCGGATCTGGTCCTGGTTCGCGTCGAAGCCGCCGGAGACGTAGCCGGAGACGGTCTGGAAGTACGGCGGCGAGTTGGAGAACGCCTCCCAGTGGGTGACGTCGTCTTTGACCTGGTCGATCCACCACCGCTGCGCGGCGTCGGCGTCCCAGTCCCAGTGCTCGGGGTTCTCGGGGTCCCACCAGTCCTTGTCCGCCTGGGTGGTGCCCTCGGGGGCGGCCCACCAGCCGGGGACGGCCGCGGCGCCGCCGCGCAGGTACTCGTCGTCGATGTTCGGGGCGTTGCCGCCGCCGATGTTGTACCGCGCGATGTTCAGGTTCAGGCCGTCGTCGCCGAAGACCATGTCCACGAGCTCCTCGCGGATCTCGTCGGGGTAGCCGCCGGTGGCGTTCGCGAACCACACCAGGCTGGTGCCCCAGCCCTCGAACTCGGCCTGCTGATACGACGGGTCGAGGACGACGGTGACGCCGTCGGCGGCGGTCTCCTCGGCGCTGGCGGGGCCGCCGGTCAGGGCCGGCAGGGCCGACGCGGCGACGGCGGCGGCGAGCCCGGCCTCGGCCGCCGCGGCCGGGCCGCGTCTGGAGCCGTTGCGGCGCAAGGGCAGCGCACGCAGGGGGCGGGGGGATGACATCGTCGTCTCCTTCGGGGGTGCCAATCGAATCATTTGGATATTCACACAGAAACGAACGCTTGTAAACACCCTTCGTCTAACGGATTGAAAAACTAGTCCGCGGGATCGCTCCCGAGCACCCTGGTCACCGCCAGGATCGAGACGTCGTCGTCCATCCGCGCCGCGAACCGCGAGGCGTCCTCCCACACGAACTCGACCAGCCGCCGCGGCGAGGGCGGCACCAGCCCGTCGAGGTGGTCCACCAGCGGGTAGTAACGGCCTTCCGCGTCGCGGGCCTCGACCACGCCGTCCGAGAACGCCAGCAGCGTGTCGCCGATCCCGAACCGCAGGCTCGTCGCCGGGCCCGCCCGCTGCGGCTCGTTCAGGCGCAGCCCCAGCACCGGCGCGGGCTTCAGGTCGACCTCCTCGACCGAGCCCTCCCGCAGCACCAGCGGCGACGGGTGGCCGCACGAGAGCAGCCGCACCTCGTCGCAGTCCTCGGAGAACTCCGCGAGCAGCACCGAGGCGAACAGCTCCGGGATGTGGCCCTCGTCGGAGTCCTGGAGGATGCGCCGCTCGAGCCGCCACGCGACCCCGCTCAGCTCCGCCTCGTCGAGGATCGCCTCGTGGAACACCGACAGGAGCATCGAGGCCGCGCCGACGACGTCGAGCCCGTGCCCCTCGACGTCGCCGAGGATGAGCCGGGTCCCGAACGGGCTGCGCCGCACGTCGAACAGGTCGCCGCCGATGCTCGCGCCCTGCTGCGCCGAGCGGTAGAACCCGGCGCACGCGAGGCCGCCGACGCGCTCGGGCAGCTCGGGCAGGATCGCGCGCTGCGCGGCCTCGGACACGCTGAGCATGGTGACCAGGCCGGCCTCGAAGCGCTGGCGGAACCAGGAGATGCCGATGGCCGTGGCGAAGACGATCGCGACGACCACGATGTCGTCGCCGTCGAACCGTCGCGAGACCGGAATGGGGGCGGCGACGACGGCGAGCCCGAAGGCGGCGATCCCGGCGGTCCAGCCGGGGCCGAGCACGAACGCCGCGAGGATGGGCACGACCGCCATCGCGATGCCGGCGTGCAGCGGGTCGGGCCGGAAGAGCTGGAGGAAGGAGGCGCCGAACAGGGCGACTAGGGGCAGCAGCCGGACCCACAGCGGGATCGCCGTGGCCGGCCGCAGCCCTCCGAAGAACGAGGCCCGCGACGCCATGGCCCGAGTTTAGGCGCACGCGCGGCCGCCACCTGCGGTTTCGGGCAGTTCGCCCCAACGGCGGGGCGCCGTGGGACCATCGCGCGCGGTCCGCGCGGGACTGGCCCTAGGGCGCCGCCGGGTGCGCGGCGTCGTACCCGGCCTGGGCTTCGAGGACGACGGGCATCTGCTCGTAGAGGTAGGTGACCATCTCGCGCAGCCGCGCCTCCATGCCGGCGCCGACCTCCGTGAGCGCGTACTCGACGCGGGAGGGGAACCCGTCGGAGGCGTGGCGCGAGACCAGGCCGTCGCGCTCGAGGTGGCGCAGGCACTGGGACAGGGCCTTGTCGTTGATGCCCCCGACCGCGCGGCGGATCTCGCTGAACCGCTTCGGGTCGTCGTGGAGCGACAGCACAATGAGCGTGCCCCAGCGCCCGGTCACGTGGTCGAGGACCGGGCGTGACGGGCAGCCGTCGGCGAGGACCTGGAACTCGCTGAGGACGTGCGGAACGGGACGGGAGGTCATGACGCCATGTTACCTCCGCGATAGTGCTTTCATTTAGAAAGTGAAATGATCGTCGCGTCGCACACCGAACGACACCGACCGACTTTGAAGGAGCAGCGAATGATCGTCGTCACCGGAGCAACCGGAAAGCTCGGCACCCTCGTGGTGGAAGGCCTGGTCAACCAGGTCCCCGTGGAGGAGATCGCCGTCGTCGTGCGCGACGCCGCGAAGGCCCGCCGCTTCGGCGAGCTGGGCGTGGAGGTCCGCCAGGCCGACTACAGCGACCCGGCGTCGCTGACCGACGCCTTCCGCGAGGGCGAGAAGGTCCTCCTCATCTCCGGCAGCGAGGTGGGGCAGCGCGTGCCGCAGCACAAGGCCGTGATCGACGCCGCCAAGAACGCGGGCGTCGCGCTCCTCGCCTACACGAGCATCCTCGGCGGCCCGGCCGCCGACTTCGAGCTCGCCCGAGAGCACCAGATCACCGAGCGGTACCTCATCGACTCCGGCCTCCCGTACGTGCTCCTGCGCAACGGCTGGTACCACGAGAACTACACCGAGGCCCTCGGCCAATCGCTCGCCTCGGGCGGCTTCCTCACCAGCACCACCGAGGGCGCCGAGATCGCCACCGCCTCCCGCGCCGACTTCGCGGCGGCCGCGGTCGCCGTGCTCACCGGCGAGGGCCACGTGAACGCCGAGTACGAACTCAGCGGCGACGAGGCGTGGACGTATGAGCAGTTCACCGCGGAGGCCTCGCGCCGACTCGGCAAGGAGCTCCCGCTCAACCGGGTCACCCCCGAGGTCCACCGCGGCATCCTCGAAGGCGCCGGCCTGCCCGGCGTGCTCGTGCCGATCCTCGTCGGCGTCGACGACGCCATCTCGCGCGGCCTCCTCGCGACCCGCACCGGCGACCTGTCGCGGCTCATCGGCCGCCCGACGACCCCGGTGTCCGAGGCGATCGCCCAGGGCGCCAAGGGCGTCTGACCCGACCGCTCAGGCCGCGCGAGGCGCGGCCGACTTCCGGCAAACGGGGGAAAGCGGCCCGCAGGGGTGTCTGCGGGCCGCTTCGCCGTCCCGGCCAGGGAGTGCCGTCCTGGCCGGGACCCTTCAGCGGAAAGCCTCCGCGTGCTCCTGGGCCCATTCGGCGAAGGTCCTCGCCGGGCGGCCCGTCACGCGTTCGACGGTGTCGGAGGGGCGCGTCGTCCACGCGGGCGGGTTCTCGCGCCAGCCCAGCACGTAGTCGATGGTCGCCTCCTCGTACCCCAGCGCCTGCATGCGCAGCCGGCCCTCGTCCTCGTTCAGGGCCTCGAACCGCACGTCGCGCCCGATGGCGTCGTTGATCGCGCCGATCTGGTCGGGCACGTTGAGCGTCTGCGGCCCGGTGAGCGGAAGCCGCTGCCCCGCGACGTCGTCGGTCGTGAGCGCCACGGCCGCGACCGCCGCGATGTCGCCCTCGTGGACCGGCGCGTGCCCGATGTGGCCGAACGCCTCGCGCACCACGCCCTCGGCCCGGATCTCCTCGGCCCAGGTGAGCGCGTTCGACATGAACTCGCCCGGATGCAGCTCGACCGCGTTGAGCGCGGCGAACGACTCCTCGACCGGCCCCCGGTACCCGTTCCACAGCAGCGTCACCCGCTTCACCCCGGCCGCCAGCGCGGCCGAGGCGAGCTGCGCACTGTGCGGCACGGTCACATTCTTCGGCCCGAAGGTCGTCATGAGGTGCAGCCCGGTGACCCCCTCCAGCGCCCGCTCCAGGCTCGCGAGGTCGGCGAAGTCGCCCGCCACCGCCTCGACCCCCTCGGGGAGCCGCGCCTTCGCGGGGTCGCGGGTGAGCGCCCGGACCGGGCGCCCCTCCGCGGCGAGCTGCTCGACCAGGTGGCGGCCGACGTTGCCCGTAGCACCGGTGACCAGGATGGTCATGTTCTCCTCCTCGGGTTCCCCGGACCGGGTGCGGTCCGCGGAAGTCCAAGGCTAGGAACGCGAACGCCGCCCGCCATCGGTCGCGAGCCCCCCTTCGGCCTCCTCCGGAGGTCCTAAGACCGGGCGCAAGGGAGTTCGCGGGCGGTGCTTTTGTCGCTCGTTCGACGGGTCCGGTCGGTCTCCGGCCGCAGAGGAGCGGCGGCCGGAGACCGAGCAGGCGGGCTGCTCGATGTGGTGGTCGGCCGGGGAGTGGGGCCGGGGACCGGGAGCGGACTGCTTGGTGTGGCGACCGGCCCGTCGCCGCCGCTACTCGGCCTGGTACCAGACCTCGAACGCGTCGTACACGTGCTTCCCGGGCGCGCCGCCGATCTCGCGCACCGCCGTCTGCAACTCGCGCAGCTGCGCCACCGTGAGCGGCAGCGGCGCCTCGTCGGGCTGGTAGGTCCATCCGCGCGGGTATGAGACGCCCGGCAGGACCGACATCTCGATGTGGCAGCCGACCACGTGCGACACCGGGTTCGCCTCGCACCACGCCACCAGACGGTCCACAGTGGCTTCGAAGGCGGCCCAGTCGTCCACGTACAGCCGACCCGGGTAGAACGTGTCGCCGGTCAGCAGCAGCCGCGTCCACCGGTCGTAAAACACCGTCGCCGCCGGGTGGTGGCCCGGCCCGGGGATCACGTCGACCACGCGACCGCCCAGATCGACCTCGCGCGGCGTCGCCGGCCAGTCGTCGAACCCGTAGTGCGCCACGACCTCCTCCAGGCCCGGCCCCACCACGGTCGTGCGCCGCCGGTCGGCGAACTGTGCGTCGGCGGCCTTGTGGTCGCCGTGCCCGTGCGTGTGCGCCACGATCAGCTCGTACCTGCGGCGCGGGTGCCGCGCGAGCCAGTCCGAGACATGCTCGTCCACGGTGCGCCGCAGCGGGAAGTACTCCGGCTCGGGGGTGGCCCCGGTGTCGATCAGCAGCGCCCGCTCGTTCCCGAACAGCAGGAACATGAACGGCGCCTCGTAGTTCACCGACTTGTTCTGCCGCATCACGACCGTGTGCTCATCGGCGAAGTGCGACTGGATCTCCGGCTCGGGGTCGTGCTTCGAGGACGGCCAGCCGGCGTGCCAGTCCACGTCGAGGTCCGGTTCGCACCCCTCGGTGCCGAACGCGACCTGGCGAGACGGCTCGGCGGCCGCCGCGTCGAAAGTTGCAGCGCTGATGGTGATCCCTCCCAGAGTTCCGGCAATGAGCGTACGACGACGGGTGTTGGTCACGGGGGTTCCCTTCTCAAGGCGGCCGCAGTCGCGCCCGGTCGGGCGAGGCGGCCGCCGACCGCTCCAGCCTCGCCGCCCGTCACGGCCGCCGCCTCGCCCGCCAGGATGACTTGCGCGCCAGCGCCTCCCGACGAAAGCCGCACCGCGATTCCGACCAAGGTCGTAGGTGGCGACCGGGCCGGGCGTCGAGGCAGGAACCTTCCGCCGCATCTGCGCTCGCTCCCAGTCGTGCGGCGCCCTGCCGACCGCCGAGGTGCGAAGCGCGCTGCCGGCTCCGCGCGCAGATTCTGAAACGGCCGTACGGAATCACTGGGCCGATCTCAGGGGCCGGGGAATACTTGGCGGCGGGTTCCGGGGGCACACTCGTCTCGCCCGGACCCCGACAGGACACCGACCCCGCCGCCCCACCCGTGCCCCGGCCCCTGACCCGCCCAACCGGCCCCGACCCGACCGCACGCCGAGAGGACCCCCGTGTCGACCACCACCGCCCCCGACCGCGCGCCCGCCGCCACCAAGCGCCGCCGCAGCCTCGCCATCGGCGCACTCGCGCTCGGGGCCTTCGGGATCGGGCTCACCGAGTTCGTCGTGGTCGGGCTCCTCGGCCCGCTCGGCGAGGACCTCCACGTCTCCATCTCCACCGCGGGCCTCCTCGTCACCGGCTACGCCGCCTCGGTCGCCATCGGCGCGCCGATCATGACCGCGATCGGTGTGAACCTCCCGCGCAAGACCATGCTCGCGGTCCTCATAGCGCTCTTCATCGCCGGCAGCGTGCTCTCCGCGATGGCCGAGACCTACGCCGTGCTCATGGTCGGCCGCGTCGTATCGGCCCTCTGCCATGGCGCCTACATGGGCATCGGCCCGGTCATGGCCGCGAGCCTCGTCGCACCTGAGAAGCGCTCGCGCGCCATCGCGCTCATGATGACCGGTCTTACCCTCGCCAACGTCATCGGCGTGCCCTTCGGCACCGCCCTCGGCCAGCAGCTCGGCTGGCGCGCCGCGTTCTGGGCGATCGCGGTGATCGGCGCCGCCGCGCTGGCCGCGATCCTGCTCTTCGTGCCCGCGCGACCCAACGACACCGCCGCGGGCCTGCGCGGCGAGGTCGCCGTCTTCCGGCGCCCGCAGGTGTGGCTGGTCCTGACGATCACCATGCTCGGCTGGGGCGCCGCCTACGCCGCCATCACCTTCCTGGAGCCCATCCTCACGCAGGTAGCGGGCTTCGAGAAGTCCACTGTCCCTTGGCTCATGCTCCTCTTCGGCGTGGGCCTCACCGCCGGGAACCTCCTCGGCGGCCGCCTCGCCGACCGTGCCGTGATGCCCGCCCTCTTCGGCACCATCACCGCCGCCACCGCCGCGCTGGTCGTCTTCGCCTTCGCCGCGCACTCGCCGATCCCGGCCGCGGTCATGGTCTTCGTCATCGGCGCCGCGGGCTTCGCCATGGTGCCGGTACTCCAGACCCGGGTCCTCGACGCCGCCGAAGGCGCCCCCTCCCTCGCCTCCTCGGTGAACGCCGCCGCCTTCAACGTGGGCATCGCCCTCTCCGCCTGGTTCGGCGGCCTCGCCATCAGCGCCGACTGGGGCCTCACCGCCCCCATCTGGATCGGCGTCGCCATGGGCCTCGCCGCCCTCGCCACCGCCGCTCTAGCGGCGAGCGCCGAACGCCGGAAGTCCCTGACCGCGAGATGAATCGAGGCCGGTGGCCGGCCCGGCCCGATACCTGGTGGCCGGCAGCCGGTGGCCGATCGTAGTCGAGTCGTTCGCCGACCGCGCCGACCGCGCCGACCGCGCCGACCGCGCCGACCGCGCGGTTCTCGGGAACCGAATCGGCGGAGGGCCGATGGCCCTCCGCCGTACTCAGGCGGTGGTCCCGGGGAGGTTGACACCGCAGTTCTCTTCGATGAACTCGCCGACGAGGCGCACTTGGTCCTGGTCGATCATGCTGCGGTCATCGTGTTCGTTGGCGTGCAGGATGTCCTCGAACTCGTCGGCGAGCTCGTCGGGCGCGGTCTCGGCGAGGGTGGCGAGCGCTTCGGCCTTCGCGCCCGGTTCTTCCATGCCGATCACGCCGACCTCCATGGCGGCCGCCTGCTCGCAGAACGCCTCGCGTTCGGGCCAGTCGTCCGGTGGCCGGTTCGCGACCACGAGGCCGAACGCCACGGCCGCGCCGGCCACCGCAGCGGCCGCCGCCGCCAGCCCGACCCTCGCTCTAGAAGAGCGCATTGATCGCGTCGATGTCATGCGAGTCGAATCGCGGCCGGCTCGCGAGGACCGTGCTTCTCATGCAGGAGTTGTTGTCCGTGTCGTTGGCCGCGCTCCGGTGGGCGAGCCCGGTGGTGTGGCCGAGCTCGTGGCACCCGAGGCTCTGCCATCGCGCCCAGCTGTAGGACGCCGCGTACGAGAGGTTGTAGCGCACTCGGTAGACGTTGCAGTCGCCGTCCCACCACCACTCGTCCTCCTGGCAGTTGGCGTATCCCGCCATGCCGGCCCAGGAGCCGGACCTGCCGTAGTAGGCGTCGTGCACGTGGACGTCGATCTCGGGGCCGTCGGCGTAGGTCGCGTTCATCACGGACCGGTCGATCTGGACGATCCCGTGCGTCGTCGCCTGGCTGGCATACCCGGTGAGGTTGATGTTCTCGACGTAGTGCGTGGCGTTGTCGGGCGGCCCGCCGGCGAAGTCGCCGCTGTGTGAGGCCTGCGCCGGAGCGGCGGAGGCGGCCAGCAGGGCGAACACCGCGGCGACCACGGTCATCAGGACGCGGATCGAATGGGATCGCAAGGGCGGCTTCACCTTCGAGGTATCGGTCATGGTCGTCACTCCTCCCAGCACAGCGGTGCCGAGTTCTCGTCGGCGGGATCAGTCGGCACGCACACCGAGATGAGTTCCGGAATCGCCTCGCCGGACTCCGCGGCCTCGGCGGCGGACTGGATCGCGGTCGTGAAGGAGGTCGAGGCGCCGTCGGCGAGATCGGCGGTCGCCCAAGGCCCCTCCTCCTGCCAGTGGCCGGGGATGGAGACCTCAAGGCTCGTGCCGATCAGCACCCGCCCGGTCTCGTGAACGTAGGTGTACAGCTCGTCCTCGCGCAGCGCCGGAGGCGGTCCGGCGAGGTAGAAGTAGCCGCTCTGGCCCACCTCGGTCCACGGCATGCCCTCAAGGGTGTAGCCGATCCCGTTCTCCCAGAACCCTTCCGCGACGACCACGGTCTCCGGCGCCTCGATCCCGAACCGGTCGAAGACGACCTGGTCGACCTCGACGACCACCTCGCGACCGGTCACCGACGCCTCGGAGCCGTCGTCGAGCACCACCGTCTCCCCGGGCCGGGCCTCGACGGCGGTCCCGTGGACCACGAGCGCGGAGCTGGCGGTCATGGTGCCGAGATTGTCGAAGGTCCGCACCTCGGCGGCGTGGTAGACCGATTCGGGCTGATCGGGGAAGGGATCGGGGTCCGACTCGGGCTGCGGCCACAGCGCCCAGGCGGTGGCTCCTGCGACGACGAGTGCGGCGGCCCCTCCCGCGATGAAGGAGAGCAGACGGGGGCGTTTGGGTTGGGGCCGTTGCATACTGGTTGGTTTCTCGCCCGCAGGGGGGTCGTTGTCCGACATTGGACCAGGCCTTCCGATTGTCGTGCCGAGGGGGTCGCCCGGCACTCGGAGACGCGGGCGCGCTCCGGTTCGGCGGCAGCGCGGCCGGTCTCCCTCATGGCAGGCGATGTACGGAACGAGTCCGATAAGGATCAGTCAAGCAGTTCTCGGGCCCGGACACGAGGCGGTGATCAGGCGGGACAGCGGCAGGATCCTCGGTCTTCCGGGTGAATTCAGCTCAGGCCGACGATGTTGAAGCTCGGAGCTCCGCCGCTGGATTCCAGGTGCGGGACTCCGAGCTCCAACTCGGGTCGCCGGTCTTCGAACTCTCTGCCGAAGACTTCAACGGCCTGCTTCAGGGCGTTGTCATTCCCCCGAAGGTGCGTTGATCACGACGCCCGTAGGCAGCGGCGTCCCGAAGTTCGGGGTGCCGTTGGCGTTCCAGGTGATCGGCTGCACCCGGGTCTCGCGAGTCGATCCGCAACCCTGCGCGGAGGTGGTGTTGGCGTGGTAGACCAGCCATTCCTCGGTCCCGTCAGGCGAGGTGAAGAAGCCGTTGTGGCCCGGTCCGAACGCGCCGCCGCCCTGCTGGAGCACCGGCGTCGAGGTCTTGGTCCACGAAGACGCTGAAAGCGGGTTGGACCCGGTCAGCTCCAGCAGCCCCAGCTTGTAGTCCGGGGTGTTGCAGGAGGAGGCCGAGAAGGTCACGAAGGTCCGGCCGTTGCGCTGGAGTACTGCCGGCGCCTCGTTGGTCCTGCCGCCCTGGATCTCCCAACTGAGGGTGGGGCGAGAGATGGTCACGTGCGAGCCGGTGACGGTCCAGGGATTGGACATCGCCGCGATGCGGATTGACTGGTCGGCGCCGACCCACTCCGACCACATCAGGTACAGGTTGCCGTTGACCTGGAGGTACGAGCCGTCGATGTTCCACTGGTTGGGGAGCGGGGTCGCCATGAACTCGTACGGCCCCATCGGTGTGGACGAGGTCGAGCGCAGGACGTGGAGTTTCTGGCCGTCGAAGTTCGTCTGCGAGTTGCCCGAGGTGTACATCAGATACCAGGTGCCGTTGATGCGGTGGAACTCCGGCGCCCAGTGGGAGCAGCAGCGGCTGGCGTTCCCCGCGTCGTTCCAGACCACGGTGTCCGAGGCCGTCTTGAGGCCGTTGAGGGTGGTGGCCCGGCGCATGATGACCGTGGAGTCCCAGGTGGTCGTGGACATGTAGTAGTAGCCGTTCCAGTACTCGATCCACGGGTCGGCGCCGTTGGTGCGCAAGGAGTTCGAGACGGTGGGCTCGCCGCTGGCGGGGACCGCGTCGAGGCGCCACTTCTGGGCGTTCAGGCCGTTGTAGGTGTACTGGGAGACGCGGCCGCCGTTGCTGGTCGACCACTGCCACAGGTCCAGGGCTTTGCCCGAGAACCGGTTGATGAAGCTGAAGGTGCCGTCGGCGTGCTCGGTGACCGACCACTGCTGGTTGGTGCCGCCGAGGTCGGTCCACTGGGCGATGGTGGCGCCGTCCGCGGCGTTCCACTCGTACACCTCCAGGACCTGGTTCGAGTGGCGGACCTGGATCTTGTAGTAGCCGCTGCCGACCGACACGAACTGGAACTGCTGGCAGGTGCACTGGTTCGGCGCGTACTGGTTGAGGATCGCGCCGGCGGTGGTCGAGGCGTTCAGGATGTCGAGGGCCTTGCCGGAGTGGGCGCTCGTGATGGTGAACCAGGTGCCGGTCGTGATCGCGGCCTTGGCGGGCTTCGCGGTCGCGATCGACAGGCCGAACGCCGCCAGCGCGGCTATGAGGGCGAACACGACCAGTGCGCGTGCTCGGGTGAGGGTGTGGGACATGTTGCGCTCCAAGCGGAGTGATTGCAGGTGTGAGGGAGGGGCGCACCGGTGGAGGGTGCGCCCCGGGAGCAGCCGATCTGGTCAGCTGCCGTTCAAGACGGGCCAGCCCGCCGAATTCCATTCGATCCGCTCGATGTCGAGCGTGAAGCCGCCGTTCGATCCGTAGGCGTGGTACGAGATCAGCCCTCGGTGCAGGGACTGCCCGCCCGCGGCCACGTTGTTGCCGTAGCCGCCGAGGACCACCGTGCCGCCGCCGTTGCGCATGTCGACCCCGGAGGCGTCGACGAACGGGCCGGTGGGGGAGGTGGAGCGGCCGACCGTGATCTTGTAGGTCGAGTTCGCCCCGGCGCAGCAGGTGCCGATCGAGGTGAACAGGTAGTAGTAGTCGCCGCGCTTCATCATCGCGGGGCCCTCGATGCCGCCGCTCTTGGTGGCGAGGCGGATCGGGGTGGCGCCCGCGGCCGGTTTGCCGGAGGGCCAGTCGAGCTGGAGGATGTGGATGCCCTGCCACCAGGAGCCGAAGACCATCCAGTGGGTGCCGTTGTCGTCGACGATGATGTTCGGGTCGATCGCGTTGTAGGCGTTGCCCGCGTACGACTGGAAGACCGCGCCGCGGTCGGTCCAGCCGTATCCGGCCGCGTTCGGGTCGAGGGTCGGGCTGGTGGCGAGGCCGATCGCCGAGCGCTGCGAACCGAAGGTCGAGGCCGAGTAGTAGAGGTAGTAGAGGCCCTGCGCGGCGTCGTAGTGGATGTCGGGCGCCCACAGGTTCGAGACGCCGGAGATCTGCTGCGTGATCCACGAGGGCTTGGCGTTCCAGATGGTGCCGATGCTCTGCCAGGTCTGGCCTCCGTTGGTGGAGCGGCGGATCGGGATGGTGCCGCCGCCCTGGTTGGCGTCGCCGGTGGCGAACACGTACCAAGGCTCGCCGGTGCAGCCGGCCCACAGAGCCGGGTCGTGGGCCGCGAGACTGCCTCCGATCGAGCCCGGTTGCGAAGGCGGCGTCGCGCACTCGCCCTGCGAGGGGTTGCCGGAGGTCGGCGGGTCGGTCGGGGTCGAGCCGGCCGGGGTGAGGAGCCACTGCTGGTTGGCCGCGCCCGTGGGGTCGTACTGGGAGATGCGGGCGCCGGGGGAGGTGGAGTGCTCCCAGAGGTCGAGGTTCTTGGCGGAGAAGCGGTTCGTGAAGGTGTAGTAGTCGCCGGTCGCGGTCGCCTGCCACTGCTGGTTGGTGCCGCCCAGGTCGGTCCACTGCGCGATCGTGGCGCCGTTGGCGGCGTTCCACTCGTAGACGTCGAGCACGAGGTTGGAGTGGCGGGCCTGGATGCGGTAGTAGCCGCCACCCGCGTCGATGAAGCGGAACTGCTGGCTCGTCGCGCCCGTGGCGGTCTGCTGCACGAGCTGTGCGCCCGTGGCGGAGGAGCCGCCCTCGATCCCGAGCGCGAGCCCGGAGAGGCGGGAGGTGACGGTGTACCAGGTCCCGGTGGTGATGGCTGCCTGGGCATTCGCGGTGACGAGCATGAAGGTCGCCGCGGTCGTCAGGGCCGCCACGAGCACCGCGAGCGCGGTGGTGAGTCGTCTGCGGGTGCGGCGGCCGGTCGCGGGTGAGGGCGGTCGGCCGGTGGTCTCGATGGTCGTGTCGGTCATCGGTGCGGACTCCTTCTGCCCCTCCTCGATGAGGGGCGGTCGGGACGGGGAGCCGGGGGCGTTGCCGGGAGGCCCTCGGCCGGTCGCGGGCGTGAAGCCCGAAAAAGATGGTATTGAGGCATACATGGATATCGATGGGTAAGGGCAGCCTAGCCGAGTTTTACCGTTAACACAAGACGGATCTACAACGTTGCAGGATTGTGTTCGCGTTGCGCGAGTGCCGCCGGGGGCGGCGGGGGAAGCACCGGAGTTCCCGCTCGTGTTCGAGCGCGGGTGCGGGCGGTGGTGGCTGGGGTGACCGCCAGCGGTCCCCGCTCGTGGGTGCGGTCGGAGGCGGCGGGAGGCATCCGGCCGTCCCCGTCCAGGCACGAGCACTCATCGGCGTCGATCCCTCGGAGTCACAGCGCAATGCCTGCACTCCTCCCTGCGGAGGAGCTCGGTCGCTCGTCATCCTCCTTGCGGCCCAAGGATTTATCCGGCGCCGGGGGGTTCTCACGGGGCAGTTGGTCCCCTAGGGTCAGGTGATGCGAACACACCTACCTATCGCGGCGTTCGCCGCACTCGCGCTCATCGCGGCACCCGCGGGCGCCGCGAGCGCGGCGTGCCCCGACCCCGCACTCGACCCCGACCTGCTCGAAGCGAAACTCGAAGCCTTCGCGGCGGTGGGCGACTACTCGGTCGTCGCGTCAGTGGCCGACGGCGACGAGACCTGGACGGAGGCCGCCGGCCCCCGCACCGTGGACGGCGCCGAAGACGCCGAAGCCGACGACCAGGTGCGGATCGCGAGCCTCACCAAGTCGATGGTCGCGGTGGTCCTCTTCCAGCTGGAGGCCGAAGGCGAACTCGACCTCGACGACCCCGTCGAGGACTACCTGCCAGGCCTGCTGCCGTACACCGAGACCATCACCGTCCGCCAGCTCATGGGCCACACCGCCGGGCTGGGCGACCACTTCATCAAGCTCTTCCCCTCCCTCGCGCAGGGGTCGATCGCCGACCTCCGGACCGACATGGGCGTGCACCACACCCCCGAGGAGCTCGTGGCGCTCGGCACCGAGGCCCCGCTGCTGTTCGAGCCCGGCGAGGGCTGGATGTACTCCAACACCGGGTACGTGGTCCTCGGCCTGCTCATCGAGGAGATCACCGGCCACCAGCTCCGGCACGAACTCGACGACCGCGTGTTCGACCCGGTCGGCATGGACGACACCTACCTGCCGCGCACGAACTCGGCGGGCTTCCGCGGCGACCACACCACGCCGTACATCACCACCGGCGACGACGCCGACCCCTACCTGGACACGACCGGGCTCTCCCACTCCGTGTTCTGGGCCGCGGGCGGCGTGGTCTCCGATGTGGACGACGTGAACGCGTTCTACCGGGCCACCGCAGACGGCACGCTCCTGACGGCCGACCAGTTCGCGCAGGCCACCGACTTCCGCACCACCGGCTGGGGCTTCGACTACGGCCTCGGGTTCGCGGGCGTGAAGCCCGGCTGCCCCGACGACCCGGACGCGGTGTACATGGGGCACAACGGGGGCGGGGTCGGGCACATGACCTACTCGTTCCACTCCCTCGACGGCGAGCGCCAGGCCACCTTCACCTGGAACCTCGACAACTCCCACGGCTACGTCGACTGGGAGGAGCTCCAGCGCACCCAGGACGAGTTCATCGCCGCGGCCCTGTGCGGCATCGACGCCGCCGATGCCGAGGTCGAGATCCAGCCCGAGACGGCCTCGTCCGTCGAGGAGCTGTTCGCGCTCGACTAGAACGACGCACTGCGAGCACGGCCGCGGCCCGGCCCCGTCAGGGGTCGGGCCGCGGCTTCGTCTCATGCTCGCTGGACCGCGCACCGCCCGGCCGCCGTAAGCCTCGCTCTACCGGAAGGCGGCCGCGTTGCGCTCGGCCCAAGCGGCGAACGTGGTCGCGGGGCGGCCGAGGAGGCGTTCCACCTCCGGGCTGATGCGCTGCTCGGCGGCGCTCGGGCTGCCCATGACCTCCAGGGAGCCCTCCACGACCTCGGCGGGCCAGAAGGCGAGGAACTGCTCGTACGCCTCCTCCCGCGTCTGCTCGGTGAAGGCCACCGGCTCGCCGATGGCCGCGCCGATCGCCGCGGCCTGGCCGCGCGGGGACATGAGCTCGGGGCCGCTGAGCATGTAGATCCGGCAGTCGTGGCCCTCCTCGGTGAGCACGGCCGCGGCGACCTCGGCGATGTCGCGCGGGTCGATGAGCGGCAGGCCCACGTCGCCGAATGGCGCGGTCATGCTGCGCTCCTTCCGGATCGAGTCCGACCACAGGAGCGCGTTGGAGGCGAAGCCGCCCGGCCGCAGAATCGTCCACTCCAGATCGGAGGCGGTGAGGGCGTTGTCGTATACCTGGACCTCGGGGCTCGGTCTGGTGGCCGCGCGCTCGGAGGAGAGGAGCACGACCCGGCCGATCCCGGCCTCCTCGGCGGCTGCGAGCACGGGCGCGATGTCGATCTCGTGGTCGCGGGTGAGCAGGAACAGCTTGTCCGCGCCGGCGAAGGCGGCGGCGAGGGTCTCGGGCTCGCCGAGGTCGGCGGTGCGGTGGGCGACGCCGGGCGGGAACTCGGCCTCGCCGCGCGACACGGCCGTGACCTCCTGGCCCTTGGCGAGGAGCGCTTCGACGAGCGGGCGGCCGACGTTGCCAGTGGCTCCGGTGACGACGATCATCTGGATTCCTTCCGTTGCAGGTGCAGCACCCAAGGTAGGAGCGAAACTTACTTTCAGGAAGGGCGTACCTCGAGGTAAGCTCATGACATGCCGGGAGGAAAACAGGCCGTGGCGGCCAGGCCGCCGGACGGCAGTGAGGTCTTTCACTCCAACTGCCCCGCAAGGCAGGTGCTCGACCACATCACGAGCCGCTGGGGCATCTGGGTGCTGCTCGCCCTTCGCGAGCGCGACCTTCGCTTCTTCGAGCTGCGCGAGCGCATCGAGGGCATCAGCGAGAAGATGCTCTCCCAGACCCTGCGCACCCTCGTGCGCGACGGCCTCGTCTGGCGCGAGGTCGAGCCGTCCACGCCGCCGAAGGTCACCTACGGCCTCAACGAGGTCGGCCGCGGCACCAGCGACCGCCTCGTGGGCATGTTCGACTGGATCAAGGACAACGCGGAGGACATCTGCGCCAACCGGTCGGACTTCGACGGCGTGATAGAAGAGCGCCGCGGGTGACCGACCCGGGCGCATGGCGGCCCGGTCCGGTCGCAGTCCGCCGCGGCGACACCGCGGCCCTCACCCGGGAGGCCGTGTGCTGCTCGCCCAACTGCTCTTCGTCATCCCCGTGCTGCCTCTGGCCGCCGTCGTCGTCCTGATCGCGATCCTGGTCGGCCTCAGGCGCGGAGCGGTGACCGCGCCGGTCGCCTGGCGGTCGGCCGGCACGGCCGTCCTCTGCGCGCTGGTCCTGGTCTGCTGGTTCGGGATCGGGCAGACCGCCGTCATCCCCTTCGACACCGACGACGCCTGTGTGCTCAACGGCCTCGACGGCGACTTCCTCCGGTCGGAGGAGTCGCTGATCCCGCTGCGCAGCGACCTCGTATGCGGCGGCGTGCGGTACGAGATGGTCCCGGGCTGGGTCAATCCGACCATGGCGGTGCTGCTCGTCGCGGCGGCCGTGTGCTTCGCGGCCGCACTCCGGCGGAGAGCGCGAAGCACGCCCGCTACTGGAGTGTGAAGCGCTGCTCCGAGTTCCCCGAGTCGCACGAGTCGGTGGCGGTCGGCTCGCCCGCGTTCGCGGAGCGGCTGTCGAGGATGCCCATGCACAGGCCCGAAGCGCTGGTCTTGATGAGGTACTCGCCGCCGCCGAGCGGGTCGAGCTCCCAGAACTGGGTCTCGGTGAACTCGCACGAGTAGGCGGCCATGAGCAGGCCCTCCTGGTCGCCGGAGTAGTCCGCGCCCATGCAGGCGCTCCAGTCCGAGAAGTGCATGTTGAACACGTACACGCCCTCGTCCCAGGCCACGACCTGGAGCGTCGACGGGTTCGTGGAGCCGCACGAGGCCAGCACGACCACCGTCCGGCTCTCGTTGTTCGGCTCGGGCCCGGTGCTCAGGCACAGGCCGCTGGCCTCCTGCTTGATCTGGTACCAGCCGTCGGAGGGGTACTCCGGTTCCGGTTCGGGCGCTTCGGACTCGGGCTCCTCGGCCGTGTCGGCCGGGGCGTCGGGCTCCTCCTCGGCCGATGGCGACTCGGACGGCGAGGGGGAGGGGCTGGGGGAGATCGAGGGCGAGAGCGCGGCGGACGGGGTCGAGGCGGCGCTGCTCTCGGCGGTGTCGTTCGCGGCGGCCTCGGGCTCGTCGCCGCCGGTGGCGGCCATGACGGCCCAGACGACCGCGACGGTGAGCACGAGCGCCACGACGGCGGCGCCGCCGGCCATGGTCCGGTTGGTGCCCAGGCGCGTCCGCGCCTTCTCGAGCGTCTGTCGGATGCGGGCCGGCAGGTCGTTCGGCGTGTGCTGCCGGTGCCGTGGTCCGCGCGGGGCGGGAGGCGGCCAGGGTTCCAAGGGAGGGGTCCTTAGTGGAGTGGGTTCAGGGGACCAGCAGCGCGAACCGCTGGGTGGGGTCGTCGGGGTCGCAGGCGGCGGTCGCGAGTGCCGCGCCCGCCTCGGCGGCGGCGCCCTCCAGGAGCCCCAGGCACAGGCCCGAGGCGAGGACGGCGACGGTATAGGCGGTGTCTCCGGCTCCGGCGAGCTGGAACCGCTGGTGGTCGGAGTCGGCGCACTCGTACCCGGCGCTCAGGTAGCCGGGCTGGTCGGAGGGTTCGTCGACGCCCCAGCACGCCTGCCAGTCGTCCGCGGCGAAGTCGAGGCCGACCGTGTACACGCCCGAGCTCGCGGCGGTGAACGCGAAGGCCGCCGGGTACGTCGCGGCGCAGTCGCCCAGGACCATCACGGTCCGCTCCTCGTTGCCCGGCTCGGGCCCGGCCGTCACGCACAGGCCGCTGGCCTCCTGGCGCACCAGGTACGCGCCGTCGGCGGGCAGCGTCGGCGCCGGGCTGCGCTCCTGATCCGGTGCGGCCGTGGTGGTCGCGGCGCCGGGATCGGCCTGCTCCTCGTCCCCGCCGCTCGCGGCGACCACGGCGGCGACCACCGCGACCAGGAGCACCACCGCGACGACGGCCGCGGTGGCCGCGACGGCGCGGTTGGCGCCGATGCGGTCGCGCAGGCCCGCGAGGGACGACTGGATCCTGTCGGGCAGGTCGCGCTGCGACGGGCGCGGGTCGGTCTGGGTCACAGTGGAGGATTTCCGTTTCGGGGGAGGGGCGGGCGCCCCTCCCGGATCACTGGTCCTTGCGCTGGGCGTCGAAGGTCTTCAGGTACTCGTTGAGCTTGTCGCTCAGCTTGTCGCCGAAGAGGCGGTGCAGCTCCTCGGTGGCGAGGCGGTGGTCGAGGTTCTTGTTCACGCTGCCGTTGACGGGCGCCTCGTTGGCGCCCAGCAGCTCGTCGGCCGGGCGAAGCCGGCCGTTCTCGACCAGGCGCGGGTCGGCCCGCTCGATGTCGGCGATCGTGATCCCCGAGTCGGGGTCCTTGAGGGCCTGCTGCGCCACGGCGTGGTTGACGGCGAAGTCCCACTCCTCCTTGCTGCGGTCCCAGGTCTGCTGGAAGTCCGCGGGGTCGGGCGTGAGGCCCTTCTCCCAGATGAAGTTGTGCGACTGGGCCACGCCCGGCGTCCACTTGAAGAGCTCGGTGAGCTGCCTGACGCCCTGCTGCGCGAGCCGGCCGAGCGAGCGCGTGCCGGGCAGTTCGAGGATGAGCTCCTTCGCGGCGGCCGCCCCGGCGCGCGTCCAGTTCGAGTGCTGCGTGGCGAGCGCGGTGGCGCGGTCGGCGTCGGTCTGGGCCTCGGTGAACACCTTGTTGAAGCCGTTGTCGAGCAGGCCCATGAGCATGCCCGACTCGTTGGCCTGCGTGCGGGCCTCCTCCGGGTCCTGCCAGGCGTCGGCGTAGGCCGCCTCGGCGAGCGTGTGCGCGTAGGCGGCCTCGCCGAACTTCTGGCCCGCGGCGGGGCTGCCCATGATCATCTCGACGAAGTTCTGGCGGGTGTCCAGCGACAGGTACATCTGCGAGGCGGGGTTGCCCAGGCTGAGCGCGTCGTCCCCGCTGTTGTCGGCGGCGCTGAAGTAGTCGAGGTACCCGGCGGCGGTCTTGCCCATGGCGAAGGCGATCTCGGGGTTGGCCGCGCCGATCGGGGCGTCCTGGAAGCTGCCGATCTCGCCGTAGGAGTCGGTGAAGAAGTCGTACGCCGACTGGTCCCAGTGGCTGCCGGGCGTCTCGTTCGTCATGGTCGTGAACAGGGCGTACGCCGACTGGGCGGCGCGGTCGGCGACGGCGGGGTCCTTCGAGGAGGCGTCGTCGCCGATCCAGTCGATGAGGCCCGCGGCGGCCTTGCCGTCGTCCTTCCACTGGGGACCGAAGAGGCCGCGGAGGACGTGCTCGGGCGTCTCCTTGCCGTAGTCGGGGTGCTGGAGGCCGCCGGTGAGCAGGGCCGCGTTGGCGTCGCGGTTGCGCGTCGACACCTCCAGGACGCTGATGAGCTCGTCCTCGGAGCCGAGGCGGTACGAGGAGTCGGCGTCCGCGATCGCGAGCGTCAGGGCCGCCGAGTACTCCTTGCCGCCTTCGAGGTCGTCGAGCCCGCCCTGGTCCCGCATGGCGCCGAAGAACTTGCCGAGGGCGCGCAGCTCGGCGCCGGTCTCGCGCGAGTACGGCGGCTTGTCGCCGGTGCCGAAGAAGTGGTCCACAAGGGTCTTCATGGAGCCGGGCATGCGGGCCCCGCCGCCGCCGATGCGCGGGTCGGACAGCGCGAGGAGGCCGCCGCCCATGGCCGCCATGATGAGCGCCTGGTCGGCGGCGGGGGTGTCGGAGCCCTTGAGGATGTCGGGGATCAGGTACAGGACGCCGGTCTGGATCGGGTTGTGCTCGGTCCAGGGCTGCTCCATGCCCTTGAAGAACTGCTCCAGGAAGTCGAGCTGCCCGGTGGTGAGCGTGCCGCCGTTCTGCTGCTTGTCCCTCGCCTCGGCGGCGAGCGCGAGGATCGCCTCCAGCATCTTGCGCTTGTCGGCCGGGAGGGCCTCGTCCTCGTTGATGAACTCGCGCAGCCACTCCGCGAACTCCTTGCCCTCCTGGCCGGTGAGCGGGGGGACGCCGGCGGCCGCGCCGAAGAGGTTGAACATCGCCCAGGAGGCGCCGCCCCCGGCCGCGAGGGACTTGAGGTTCGCGGGGGTCGGGCCGCCCTTGAGGTGGGACCCGGCGGTCTTGGCGTCCAGCTTGTACTGCTCGTACGCGGCGTTGATGACGCCCTGGAACGTCGCGAGCGAGCCCGCGCCGGCCTCGGCGACGGCGTTGTCCATGACCTTGGCCTGCACGTCGGAGGGCATCCCCCCGGTGATCCCGGCCGACGCGGGGGTGACCCCGAAGTCGCTCGCGACCTGCTCGGCCCACAGGCCCTGGTACCGCTCGGCGAGCTTCTGGTACGTCTCGGCGTCGTCGGCCCACTGGCCGGTGACGGTGCTGCCCCAGACCGAGCCCTGCATGGCCTTGCGGGCGGCCTCGATCGATTCGGCGCCCTGCCGCCGGAGCGGCTCGGAGACGAGTTCGGAGAACTCGACGGCGGTGGAGTTCATCTGCTCCATGACGTCGGAGCCGCGGCCGATGATGCTGCCGGACTTGGCGTCCAGCTCGGTCGCGAGGTCGCGGAGGGTTTCGACGACGGCGGTGGAGACGGGGATGTGCAGGCTGCCCACGGTGGGGATGCTCGGCATGGGGTCCTCCTTCGAGCGGGGTCAGACCGGTCTGATCGAGGGGGCGCTGGGCGCGGGCGCGTCGACGCTCTGGAGCCCGGCGTTGTCGGTGTCGGTGCCGACGCCGTCGCCCACGGTGGCGTGGGTGGTGCCGCCGACGCTGACGCCGTGGTCGGCGGTCTTGCCGAGGTCGGTCGACCAGGTGGCGCCGAACTCGTCGTAGCCCTCGACGACCTCGGGTTCGCCCGCGGCGGCGACGCACTGGTTGACGATGCCGAGGAGCTCGCCCTTGAGAGTGCCGAACTGCTCGGCGCTGTCGATCGTCAGACCGCCTTTGGTGCTGGCCTGATCGGGGTTCATGCCGACAAAGTCCATCGGACCTCCAGGGGGTGTGCAGGCGCGGATCGACGTCAGCGTATCGGGAATCGGTGATGATCGGAAGAACATCATGTGAACTGTCTTGCTTGCGCCCCACCGGAAGTGAAGAATGATGCAGGAGTCGCGCAATCGGCTCCCGAGTGTCCGGAGTGGTTGCGGGCGCTCTTTACTTCTGCTTCACGGGCGTGTCAACATGAACCGATACGCTCCCCAGCACGGGCCATTCGCATCCTGCTCAAAGGAGGAACCCCCATGGCCGGAAACGAATTCGGTCTCACAGAGGCCAATGCGCTCAACGTCAGCGCCAACGACCACTCCCTCTCCGTCGAAGAGCTCTTCGGTCAGCTCCAGGCGCTCATCCAGGAGATGGAGAATGACGTCAACGCCCAGGGCGGCAACGCGCTCGCCGCCTTCCGGACCGCCAAGGCCGAGTTCGTCACCGCCTACAACGCACTCGCCGACAAGTACGGCGTCAGCGCCATGACCCAGGGCTCCACCAGTACCGAGGGCTTCACCACCGACGACGCCAACGAGGCCGGCTTCGCCGCCGTCCCCGGCGCGATGCCCGCGATCAAGCCGATCAACATCGGCGTGGCCTAGAAAGGACGCTCCACAATGCCTGGACAAGGTTTCGAACTGTACGGCAACGTCGGCGAGCTCCAGAACCTCGCGGGCGTCCAGCACACCTACCGCGGCCGCTTCGAGGGCATCCTCGGCCAGATCCAGACCGCGGTCGGCACCGTCTCCCCCAAGTGGACCGGCGCCGGTCTCGAGGGCTTCACCACCTTCAACAAGACCAGCGAGACCGAGTTCACCGACGTGCAGGCCGCGTTCAACAAGCTCGCGACCGCCACCGAGGACGCCGGCACCAACTGGAACGGCTCCATCACCCGCATCAACGGCATGTGGGGCTCTTGACCGACCCGCAGCCGGCGCAGCCGAGACCGGCCGAGGCCGGGACCGAGCTCGCCCCCATGGTCATGCGGCGCACCGGCCAGAGCGAGCGCTACGTGCTCCAGGCCGCCGCGCTGCGCCGCCGCCAGCTCCGCGCCGCCGTCCTCTACGGCTCCGCGCGGAGCTGGCGGCAGCGCCAGCCCCTCTGGCCCGCCGCCCTCATCGGCGCCGTGGCGGTGGCCCTCATCGTCGCCGGGATCGCCGTCGCCGGCGCCTTCGAGAAGCAGCGGCAGCGCGAGGCCGAGGAAGCGGCCGAGCGCGACGCGACCGTATCCGCCCCGTACTCCTTCAGCCCGGACTGAGAAGGCCCACCTTGCCCGGTCGATACAGCACCGTCACCGTCGTCGGCCCCCGCGCCACCCGCGACCTCGCCCTCCCCGACGACCTGCCCGTCGCCGAACTCCTCCCGCAGCTGCTGCGCCACACCGGGCCCGACGAGCCCGAGGCCGACGGCACCGGCTGGGCTTTGTCCACGATGGACGGCATCACGTTCGCGCCGTCCGGGACGCTCGCCGAGGCCGGCGTCCCCGACGGCGGCGTGCTCCTCCTCCACGACGCCACCGCCGCGGCCCTCCCCGACACCGTCGAGGACGTGCGCGACGCCGTCGAGGACGCGATCGACGCCGGCGGCGCCCGCTGGGAGTCCGGCACCGGCCGCCTCCTCGCCGTCGCCACCGCCGGCATTCTCGTCGCCGCCGCCGCGTTCAGCCCCGGCGCCGACCCCGCGATCCTCCTGACCGGCGGCCTCGTCTGCCTCCTCGCCGTCCTCATGTCCTGGTGGTCCGCCCGCCAGCACGACCTCATGACCCACCTCGCCCTCACCGGCGGGGCCCTGTGGGCCGGGCGCGTCGGCCACACCGCCGTCGACGTCCTCGCCGCCGACGGCGGCGCCCACCAGTCCACCCGCCTGATCGGCGCCGGCCTCGCCGCCCTCGCGTTCGTCGTCGCCGCCCGCGCCGGGGCCCGCCTCGCCACCGCCTACGCCGTCGGCCTCGCGACCGCGCTCGCCCTCGGCGCCCTCGCCTGGGCCCTCTGGGCCCGCATGGGACTCGCCGCCGTCAGCGCCGAGACCCTCGTCCTCCTCATCGCGCTCTTCGCGATCGCGCTCGTACCCCGCCTCGCCATGTCCACCGCAGGCCTGTTCGCCCTCGACCGCGAGGTGCGCGCGGGCGAGCCGACCAGCGACGAGCACCTGGCCCGTCGCCTCCAGGCCACCGACGCCCGCCTCACCGGCGCCGTCTGCGGCCTCGCCGCCTCCGCCGCCGCGGCCTCGGCCCTCCTTGCGGCCCAGATCGACCCGTGGGCCTCGCTCATGGGCGCGGGCGGCGCGCTCGCGCTGCTGACCCGCTCGCGGATCTTCGAGCTGGTGCGCCACGTCGCGCCCCTGCGCCTCACCGGCATGGCCGCCGCCGCATGGTCGGCGTGGCTGTGGATCGGCCACTCCGACCCCCTGCTCTCGTGGCTGCCCGCGCTCGCGGTCCTGGCCGGACTCGCCTACGTCTCGGTCGCCTCGGTCTCGCGCTCGGCCGTCTCGGCCGCGTGGTGGCGGCGCGTGGTCGCCGTCGCCGAGACGCTCCTGGTTGCCGGCATGATCGCCCTCGCCGGGCACCTCTCGGGCCTGTACGCGATGATCGGCGGGATCTGACATGGGCACCGAGGTCGTCCGCCGCCCGGCGCGCCGCCCCGCCCCCGAGGTCTCGGCCGAGCCGATCACGCTCGCCTCCCCTCCGGCCCTCGGCGATCCGCCGTCGGCGGTGATGGGCGCGCCGATGCTCATGATGCCGCTCATGTCCGGCTCGGGCGCGATGATCATGGTCCTGTCGAACCTCGGCCGCCCCCTGTACGCCACGGCCGGGCTGCTCATGCTCGTCGCGAGCGTCGCGATGGGCGTGGTCCTGTTCGTGGCCATGCGGTCCGGGCCCCGCCGCAAGCTCCGGCAGGAGCGCGAGCGGTACCTCGACTACCTCGAGGACGCCCGGCACACCATCCGCGAGGCCGTCAAGGCGCAGCGCGACCACGCCGCCCGCCGCCACCCGCACCCCGGCCTGCTCCTGGGCCTCGCGTGCGACCCCGGGCGGCGCTGGGAGCGGCGCGGCTCGGACCCCGACCTGCTGCACGTCAGATGCGGCCTCGCCTCGGTCCCGTTGAGCCGCAAGCTGACGCTGAAGATCGACGAGCAGAGCCCGCTCGTCGTCTACGACCCCGTGTGCCACTCGGGCGCGGAGGAGCTCGTCGACCAGTACGCGAACCTCGCCGACCAGCCGCTCACCCTCCCGGTGGGGGACATCGGGGAGGCCTCGATCGTCGGCGAGTTCCCGCGCACCCGCGCCGCCGCCCAGGCGATGCTCGCCCAGCTCGCGGTCCTCGTCGCGCCCGAGGACCTGCGGATCGCGATCGTCGCCCACCCCAGCGTCGCTCCCGAGTGGACGAAGCTGGCATGGCTCCCGCACCTCCTCGCCGACCCCACCGCCGCCGAGGCCCCCGTCCCGCTCATCGCCCCGACCACCGCCGAACTCGCCGAGCTCCTCGCCGACGACCTGGCCCTGCGCGCCGCCGAGCTGCGCCGCCGCCGGGGCGGCCCGCCCGGGCCCGGCACGCGCCGGCTCCTCGTCGTCGTCGACGGCGAGCACCAGGTGTCCCTGCCCGGCGTCCTCCCCGACGCCGGCGCGAACGAGCTGCTCGGACTCCACGTCTGGACCCTCGTCGCCGAGCAGCGGCAGGAACCGGAGCACACCGCCGCCCGGATCAGGGTGGACGCCGACCGGATCTCGGTGACCCGCATCGAACGCGGCGACGGCGCCGTCGCCGAGACCACCAGCGACGGCCGCCCCGACCGGCTCGCCCCCGCCGACCTCGCCGCGATCGCCCGCGCCGTCAGCCCCTGGCGCCTCGACCTGGACGACGTCTCGCACGCGCTCTCCGGCGTCCACGGCCTCGCCGACATCCTCGGCGTCGCCGATCCGGCCGAAGTGGACTGGCGCCGCACGTGGGCACCGCGCGAGGAGTCCTCCCTGCTGCGCGTCCCGTTCGCCGTGGACGCCGACGGCCGCGTCGTCGAGCTCGACCTCAAGGAGTCCGCGCTCGGCGGCATGGGCCCGCACGGACTCATCGTGGGCGCCACCGGCTCCGGCAAGTCCGAGGCCCTGCGCACCCTCGTCGCGGCGCTCGCGGTGCGCCACCCGCCGGACCGGCTCGCGCTCCTCACCGTCGACTTCAAGGGCGGTGCGACGTTCGCCGACTGCGACGACCTGCCGCACAGCGCCGGCGCGATCACCAACCTCGCCGACGACCTCGGCCTCGTCGACCGCTTCGCCGAGGCCCTGTACGGCGAGATGGCCCGCCGCCAGCAGATCCTCAAGGACGCCGGGAACCTCCCCAACGTCCACGCCTACGCCCGCCTGCGCGAGGCGAACCCGCAGATGGAGGCCCTGCCGCACCTCCTCGTCATCATCGACGAGTTCTCCGAGCTGCTCACCGCCAAGCCCGACTTCTCGGACCTGTTCGTCGCCGTCGGGCGCATCGGCCGGTCCATCGGCGTGCACCTGCTCCTGGCCACGCAGCGCCTCGAGTCGGCGCACCTGCGCGGCCTCGAATCGCACCTGTCCTACCGGATCGGCCTGCGCACGTTCTCCGAAGGCGAGAGCCGCGAGGCCATCGGCGTGCCCGACGCCTACCGGCTCCCGCCCGAACCCGGCTCCGGATACCTCAAAGTGGACACCACGATCTTCACGAGGTTCAAGGCCGCCATGGTCTCCGGCAAGTACACCCCGCCGCGCGAGGTCGAGCAGCGAAGCCTCCCGGTGCTGCCGTGGCCGGTGCCGCCCGTCGTCAACGTCCTCGACGCCCTCGTCAACTCCGCGGCCCTGCGCCCCGGCGGCGAGCAGCCCGACCCCGAGCACTCGGTGCTCCGCGTCCTCGTCGCCTCCCTCGGCCTCGCGGCCCGCATGAACGGCATCGCGTCGGTCCGCCCGGTGTGGCTCCCGCCGCTGCCCGAGGCCCTGTCGCTCTCGGCGCTCGACACCGGGCCCGCCGAGCCCGGCGCGGGACTCCGCGCCGTCCTCGGCCTCGCCGACCACCCGCGCGAGCAGCGCCAGGACGCCCTCGAATGGGACCTCACCGGGGCCGACGCCAACCTGGCCGTCCTCGGCGCGCCGACCTCCGGGAAGTCCACGCTCCTGCGCACGCTCGTCTCCGGCCTCGCCCTCCGCTACCCGCCGACCGCGTTCGCCGCCTACGTCGTCGACTACGGCGGCGGGTCCCTCGGGTCCCTGGGCCGCCTCCCGCACGTCGCCGTCGCCGCCGGGCGCGCCGAGCCCGAACTCGTCGCCCGCACCCTCGCCGAGGTCCGCAACCTCCTCGACCTCCGCGAGAACCTCATGCGCGCCAATGGAATCGACTCCGCCGCGGGACTCAGGCGGGCCGCCGCCGAAGGCCGCGTCGACGTCCCCGGGGACGTGCTCCTCGCCGTCGACGGCTGGGGCGGCCTCACCGAGGCCAAAGAGGACGCCAACGACCTCGTCATGGAGATCGCCTCCCGCGGCCCCGCGCTCGGCGTCCACACCCTGCTCACGGCCGTGAACTCCACCCAGATCCGCGCCCGCCTCGCCGCCGCCGTCTCCGGCCGCATCGAACTGCGCCTCGCCGACGCCTTCGACTCCGGCATCGACCGCAAGCTCATCGAAGAGCTCCCCAAGGAAGTCCCAGGGCGGGTCCTCAACGCCGACAAGCGGTTCGGACACATCGCCCTGCCGCGCATCGACGGCGTCGACACCACCGCGGACCTCGCGGAGGGCTTCGCCGACCTCGCCGAGGCCGTGCGCCGCCGCTGGCCCGGACCCGGCGTCGCCGCCGTCAAGGCCCTCCCCGTCGACGTCGCGCTGCACGAACTCGTGCCGCCCGCGCGCACCCCGGCCCCCGGCGACCCGCACGCCCTCGCGCCGGTCCTCGGCGTCGCCGAGAGCGACCTGCGGCCCGCCGCCCTCGACTTCCGGACCGACCCGCACCTGGTCGTCTTCGGCGACACCCAGACCGGCAAGAGCACCCTCCTGCGCACCGTCATGCGCCAGATCGTGCGCCGCCCCAGCGACGAGGCCGGGATCTTCCTCGTCGACTACCGCCGCTCCCACCTCGAAGAGGTCCCCGAGGACCACCTCATCACCTACTGCAACACCGGCGCGCACGCCGCGCAGAACGCCTTCGAGCTCGCCGAGGCCCTCAAGAAGCGCCTCCCCGGGCCCGACGTCACCCCGCAGCAGCTGCGCGACCGCGACTGGTGGACCGGGCCGGAGATCTTCGTCGTGGTCGACGACTACGACCTCGTGCCCACCTCCGCCGGAAACCCCCTCGCGCCCCTCACCGAACTCGCCGCCCACGGCGCCGACCTCGGCCTTCACCTCATCCTGGCCCGCCGCACCGGCGGCGCGAGCCGCGCCGTCTACGAACCGCTGCTGCGCCAGCTCTGCGACATGTCCAGCCCCGGCCTCCTCTTCTCCGGCGACCGCCTCGAAGGCCGCCTCGTCAACGGCACCGCCAGCCGCCAGCTCCCGCCCGGCCGCGCCCTCCTCACCAGGCGGGGGGAGAACCCGGACCTCGTCCAGATCGCCAGGGTCTGAGCGAACGCGAGCGGCGACGGGCGTCGCCGCCCCGCCGACTTCGGTATCGGCCGATCGATACTCCTGCCACCCGTCCCGGTACCGCAGGACGATGCGCCGCACCGGGTCCGGCCCCTACCGTCGAGGCATGGACCCGATCGACTCCCCGCGCCCCTCCCGCCGGCGCGATCCGCTCGCCCGCCGCCTCGCCCCCGCGATCGGCCTCGCCCTCCTCTCGCCGGTCTGCGCCGAGATGCTCTCCGGGTACGACGTCACCACCGGCGACCCGGCCGCCCTCCTCGTCACCGTCCTCTTCGGAGCGGCGCTGTACGGCGCTCCCGCACTCCTCATCCGCGAGACCGCCCGCCGCGCCGGACTCGGCTGGCCCGGCGTCCTGCTCCTCGCCGCCGCGGCCGGCATCGTGCAGGCCGGCATCGTCGACCAGTCCCTGTTCTCCTCCAACTACCGCGGCATCGACTACTGGGACGAGCTGACCGGCCCCACCTGGATCGACCCGCTCGGCCTCAGCGCCGCCGCCGCGACGACCTTCATCGGCGGCCACGTCATCTGGAGCTTCACCGCCCCCATCGCGATCGTCGAGGCGATCGACGCGCGCGACCACCAGCGGCCCTGGCTCCGCGCCCCCGGCCTCGCCGTCACCGCGATCCTCTACCTCGCCGCCGCGTACTTCGTGCTCCAAGACCACCTCGCGACCGAGACCGACCACGCCTCCGCCGCCCAGATCACCGGCGCCGCGACCGCCGCCGCGGTCGGCATCGCCCTCGCACTCCTCCTGGGCCGCAGCCGGGACCACACGCACCAACGGCGCGTGCCGCCGCCCGCGGTCCTCATCCCCGCCGCGGTCGTCCTGATCACCGCCGCGAGCTGGTCCCACTCCTGGACCGGCGCGGCCGTCGGCGCGGCGCTCATCGCCGCGGGCGCCGCCGCGATCGTCCACTGGTCCCGCTCCGCGACCTGGCAGCGCCGCCACACCACCGCGCTCGCGGCGGGCGCGCTGTTCGCCGTCGTCCTCCCCAGCTTCCTCACCGACCCGATCGGCGAGACCGACCCGGTCGCGAAGTACGTCAACAACGCCGCCATGACGCTCCTCGTCATCGCCCTCACCTGGTGGTCGATGCGCCGCGCCGCCCGGACGGCCGCGCCGCGCTAGGGCCTGTCCCGTGCGTCCCGGCGGGGCCGGATACCGCCCGTCCGGATGCACGGGACAGGCCCTAGAGTCGTGCCCGGATCCGCACACGACCGAAGGAGCACCGCATGGCACGCACCGCAGTCGTCAGCGGCGGCGGCACCGGCATCGGACTCGCCGTGGCCGAACGCCTTGCCGCCCAAGGCGACGACGTCATCCTCACCGGACGCCGGGACGACGTCCTCGCCGCGGCCGCGAAGCGCATCGGCGAGCGCGCCTCGCACGTGGCCGCCGACCTCGAGACCCCCGAAGGCGCCGTCGCCGTCCTCCAGCACGCCTCCGAACGCGCCGGTCGCATCGACGTCATCGCCGCCGTCGCGGGCGGCAACGCCGCCGCCAAGCCCCCGGAGGACCTCCCCAAGGGCTTCGAGCGCGCCTCCTGGGCGTGGACCGCGAACCTGCGCCTCAACGTGATGACCGCCGTCCACCTCGTCGAGGTCCTCAAGCCGATCCTCAACGACGACGGCCGCATCCTCCTCTACAGCTCCATCGCCGCCTACCGCGGCTCCGGCTCCGGCAGCTACGCCGGGTCCAAGGCCGCCCTGCACCCGTACGCGATCGACCTCTCCGCCGAACTCGGCGCGCGCGGCATCACCGCGAACGTCATCGCCCCCGGGTACATCGAGGACACCGAGTTCTTCGGCACCGCCATGACCGAGGAGCGCCGCACCATGCTCGTCGGCCAGACCCACAACGGCCGCCCCGGCGCGCCCGCCGACGTCGCCGCGCTCACCGCCTGGCTCGCCTCGCCCGAGGCCGGCCACGTGACCGCCCAGATCATCCAGTCCAACGGCGGCGCGCTGGCCGGCCGCTGACATGGCCCTCGCCTGGTTCGTCGTCCGGCTCCTCGCCGTCACGATCGGCTTCGCCGCCCTGCACGGGTACGCGTGGCTGCGCCTCTGCCGCGACACGACCCGGCCCGGCTCGAAGTGGCGGCCGATCGGCGCGGTCCTCCTCGGCCTGCTGGCCGCGTTCGGCCTCCTCGCCCGCTTCTTCGCGCCCTCCGGCGCGCCGATGGGCTTCCAGCAGTTCGTCGGCTGGCCGGGCTGGATCTGGTTCGGCGTGTTCATGTACCTGTTCGGCCTGCTCGTCGTCACCGAGCCGCTCCGGTGGCTCCTGCTGCGCCGCAGGAAGACCGGTGAAGCCGCTGATAGCGGGGCCGCGACCGGGGGCGCCTCGCAGGACGGTCCGGTGCGGGCCGTTGAGCCGGAAGAGCCGCGACGGACTCCCGCCGCAGAGCAAGCACCCGCGAAAGGCCCGCTCGCCCTCGCCCGCCGTGCGGTCGCCGAACCCGAGGGCACCCCCGGAGGCCTGTCCCGCCGCCGCGTCGTCTCCCGCGCGATCGGGCTGGGGGCGAGCGCGATCGCGGTCGGCACGGTCGGGCACGGCCTCTACGAGGCCTACCGCACGCCGCCGCTGAAGCCGCTCACCGTGGCCCTCCCGAAGCTCGACCGGCGCTACGACGGCTACCGGATCGCGATCGTCGGCGACACGCACTTCTCCATGCTCCGGGGCCGCGGCTACTGCGAGCGCGTCGTCGACCGGATCAACAGCGCCGACGCCGACCTGATCGCGTTCGTGGGGGACCTGGCGAGCAACGAGGCGGACCAGATCCGCCGCGAGACCGAGCCACTCGCGGACCTCGCGGCCCGCGACGGCGCGTACTTCGTGGCCGGGAACGCCGAGCACTACGTGGGCGCCGACGCCTGGTACGACCGCGTCGCCGAGCTCGGCATGACCGGCCTCCCGAACACGCGGGTCGAGCTGCCCGCCTTCGACCTCGCCGGCGTCAACGACCTCATCGTCGAGCAGCGCGGCCTCGACACCGAGACCGGCCCCGACTTCGAAGCGGCCCTAGGCGACCGCGACCCCGCCCGCCCGGTCGTCCTCCTCGCCCACCAGCCCTCCGCCGTCGACCGCCTCGCCGGGTACGGCGTCGACCTCCAGCTCTCCGGCCACACCCACGGCGGCCAGATGTGGCCCGTCCACTACCTCTCCCGCCTCCGCAGCGGCCAGCTCACCGGCCTCGAGACCCACCACGGCACCCAGGTGTACGTCACCAACGGCGCCGGCACCAACGGCCCCCCGATCCGCGTGGGCGCCGACGCCGACATCACCGTGATGACCCTCCGCTCGGCGTAGTCCAGGGCGGCTCGGGCTCCTCGGGACGAGCCCGGCCGGTTCGAGCGGCCCGGGTCGGCCCCGGCCGGCGGTCGCCGCTGACGAGGCTCGGCGAGGACCGGCGAAGGCGGGCGGGATGTCGGTGGGCGCCGCTAGGGTCGGGGCCATGGACATCATTCTGATTCCCGGGTTCTGGCTCGACGCGTCCTCCTGGGACGAGATCACCCCCGCGCTGGAGAAGGCCGGGCACCGGACCCATGCGCTGACGCTGCCGGGCATGGAGTCCCGCGACGCCGACCGCTCCGGCATCGGCCTGCGCGACCACGTCGACCACGTCGTCGCGAAGGTCGACGAGCTCGACGGCCCCGTGGTCCTCGTGGGCCACTCGGGCGGCGGCGCGGTCGCGCACGCGGTGGCCGACGCCCGGCCCGACCGGATCGCGCGGGTCGTCTACGTGGACTCGGCGCCGCTCGGCCCCGGCGGCGTCATCAACGACGAGCTGCCGGTGGTCGACGGCGAGATCCCGCTGCCGGACTGGAACGTCTTCGAGGACGAGGACCTCGTGGACCTCACCCCCGAACTGCGCGAGGCCTTCCGGGCCCGCGCCATCCCCACCCCCAAGGGCGTCGCCTACGACCAGCAGGTCCTCTCCGACGAGCGCCGCTTCGACGTGCCGGCCACGATCATCTGCTGCGAGTTCAGCAGCGCCATGATCCTCGCCTGGATCGAGCAGGGCGTCCCGTTCGTCAAGGAGCCCGCCGCGGTCAAGGACGTCACCTACATCGACCTGCCGACGGGCCACTGGCCCCAGTTCACCAAGCCCGCCGAACTGGCCGACGCGCTCGTCTCGGCGGTCGGCAAGGCCTGACGGCTCAGCGCCGCGGTCACGCGGGCGGTCTGCCGAGGTGCTCGGCGACCGCCCGCTCGAACTCGTCGACGCCCTCGACGTCGAGGCCCGGGCAGGCGGTGAGGACCGCGAGGTCCCGCAGGAACTCGAACGAGGCGAAGGGCGGCGGCGCCGCCGCGAGCACCTCGCGGAGATGCTCCCGTGCGGCCTCGATCCGCCCTGCCAGCAGCAGGTAGAGCACCGCGTTGAACCGGTGGGGCCACGCGTCGGGCTCCGCGGCCGCCTCCGCCCGCACCAGGTCGACGGCCGCGAGGAACTCCGCCGCGGCCTCCTCGTCGCTCCCGGTGGACTTGAGGATCAACCCCTGCGAGTACCGCCACCAGCTGCTCGAAGGGTCGGTCGTCCGCGCCGCGGCCAGATCCGCCGTCGCCGCGTCCGGGTCGCCGCGCAACAGGTGCACCAGGCTGCGCTCCGCCGGGTTCCAGGTGTCGTCCGGTGCGAGCGCGACAGCCCGGTCGAAGTCGGCGAGCGCCGCGTCGAGATCGCCGAGCAGGCGGTGCATCTCCCCGCGCTGGGCGATCGCCTCCTCGTACTCCGGGACGAGCGCGGCCGCCCGGTCGAAGTCGTCGCGGGCCTGCTCGTACCGCCCGAGCGACCGGTGGGCCCGGGCCCGCTGGACATAGGCGCTGCCGTACCCGGGGTCGAGTGCGATCGCCCGGTCCAAGTCGGCGAACGACTCGCCGAACCGGCCCGCCTCGACGTACGTCCGGCCGCGCTGCGTGAGCACCCAGGGGTCGTCGGGGCGGAGCGCGACCGCGCGGTCCAGGTCGGCCAGCGCCTCGCGGTAGCGCTCCACGGCGCGGAGGGTCTGCGCCCGGTGGACGAGGCTCCAGTCGCTTCGCGGATCGATCGCGATCGCCCGGTCCAGGTCGGCCAGGGCCAGGTCCTGACGCCCCTGGTCGGCGTGCAGCACACCGCGTTGCACATACGCCTGGTAGTCCGCGGCGTCGAGCTCGATCGCCCGGTCGAGGTCGGCGAGGGCCTCCTGGTGACGTCCCAGCGTGCGGTACAGCCCCCCGCGCCGGGTGAAGGGCATGCCCAGGTCGGGGTCGAGCTCGACGGCGCGGTCGAAGTCGGCGAGCGCCTCCGCCTCCCGGTCCTGCGACGCGTGGACGATGCCGCGGAGGCCGTACGTCCAGCTCGCGTCCGGGTTGAGCTCCAGCGCGCGGTTCAGGTCGCGCAGCGCCTCCTCGTGCCGATCGAGCAGATGGTAGGTGTACCCGCGCTGGGCGAGGTTGTCGTCGTCGTCGGGGTCGATCGCGAGCGCGGCGCCGAAGTCGGCGAGCGCCTCCTCGAACCGCTCGGTCAACTGGTAGGTGATCCCGCGGTCTTCGAGGCGCCGCACGCTGCCGGGGGCGATGGCGATCGAGCGGTCGAAGTCGGCGAGCGCCTCGTCGTATCTTCTGGCGAGCCGGAACTCGACGCCGCGCTGCGCGTAGTAGACGCTGCTCCCGGGCCGGAGTTCGAGGGCGCGCGTGAAGTCGGCGACGGCGTCGTCGCTCCGGTTCAGGAACCGGTGGGTGAGGCCGCGCCAGTAGTAGAAGTGCGCCTGGTCGGATCGCAGGCCCACCGCCCGGTCGAGGTCGGCGAGCGCCTGCCCGTACCGGTGCTGGTTGCGATGCGAGCACCCGCGGCCCGCGAGCGCGTTCGCGAGCGCGTCGTGGTCCAGCTCGCCGCTGTCGATGAGCGCCGTCAGGAACGCGGTGTCGTCGTCCCGGTCCTTCAGCAGGCCGGTCAGGCGCGTGCCCCAGGAGCGCAGGCGCTCCGACCCGGCGTCGCCGCCGGCCGCGGTGAGCATCGCCGTCCACCGGCGCGCCGGCGAGATCCCCTCGTCGGAGGCGTCCACGGCCGCGGCGAACGCCGCCCGCAGCGCGTGCCGCGGTGCGGCGCAGAGGCGGTGGTAGTGCTCCTCCATCGCCAGGCTCTGCCAGACCGGGTCGGGCCAGCGGTCGTCGCCGGTGAGGCCGGTGGCCTCCTGCTCGGCCGCGAAGTGGTCGGCGAGGGCCCGGTGCTGGTCGCGCCACTGCTGCGGGGAGGTGATGCGGGCGAGGCGGAGCATCGGGTCGCGGACGGCGTCGTGGTAGCGCCAGTGGTCGCCGGTGCGGGAGACGAAGGGCAGCTGGAGGAGCCAGCCGAACAGGTCGTCGGCGCCGTCCGCGCCGGGGATCGCGCGGAGGACGTCGTGGTTGAAGCGGCGGGGGAGGGCGGCGGCCTTGGCGAGCTTGCGCCGCTGGTCGTCCGGTTCCCACTTGAGGAACCGCTTGACGGCGTCGTCGCTGGGGTCGAGGACGTCGCCCGGGTCCTCGGGGACGTGCTCGGCGAGGGTCGCCAGCCACATGGGAATCCGGCCGGACAGCGGGAGGATCACCTCGACCACGGCCTCGTCGGCGACGCCTTCGCGGTGGAGGAAGTCGCGGGCCTCCGCTTCGGTGAACGGTTCGAGCGGGTGGGCCGCGATGAGGCTGCGCAGCGGCGACCAGCGGTTGTCTGACAGGGGGAGCTGCCCCGCGATCACCGTGACCGCGTTCGCCGAGAGGCCGCCGAACCTGCCGGTGAAGAGGTCGAGGACCCAGCTCTCCAGGTAGGGCGCGGTGCGCTCGAACGTGTCGAACATGAGCAGGGCGGGGCGGGTCGCGGCGACCTCGTTGACGGCGGCGACGAAGGCCCGCGTGAGGACGTCGATCGGGCTGAGCAGCAGGTCGATGTCGGCCTTCTTGCCGAAGCGCCGCACGAGGTAGGCGCGGAAGCGGTTGGCCTGCAGGGCGACCGCGTCGGCGTCGACGAACTCGGCGACGGCGCCGGCCATCGGCACGGTCCTCGCGAGGGCGAGGCCCGTGCGGACGGTGGTCGTGGTGACGAGGTCGCCCAGGGGCGCGTTGGGGTCGCTCTCGAGTTCGCTGCGGCGCTGGCGGTAGGTGGCGAGGCCGGCCTCGAAGCCGGTGAGTCGGGCGCCGCGGGCGGCGAAGTCGGCGGCGAGGGCCGCCATGGTGTCGACGATGTCGAAGTAGTCCTCGTTCACCAGGGCGGAGGCCGCGCCCTCGGCGTCGGCGATGCGGCGGAACTGCTGGAGGAGGAAGGACTTGCCGACGCCGGCGATGCCGTGGACGTTCACGATGTACCGGCGCCGGGGGTCGGCGGGCGGGAGGCCGAGGTTGGTCCTGAACTCGGCGATGCGGGAGTCGCGGCCCACGAAGGTGTCCTGCTGGCGCAGCCGGAGGAGGTCCGGGAGGGTCGGCGCGGCGTCGTCCAAGTGGCTCACTCCCGTGGGCGAGAAGGGGGCTGGCGGATCGCCTTCAAGGGTAGGGCAGGAGCGCCCGCGGGGCGGTCGTTCGAACACCCGCAGAAGTACTGAGATTCTCTCGCTGAACTGGGGGAATTCATGCCGCTCGGGGTGCCGAAAATGTCATACCCCGAACGTATGATCGAAGGTAGGACGGTCCTTGGAAGCCGCTGAGGACGCCCTCCCGAGAGGAGCCGAACATGCTCGAATCCGCCCCCGTTCAGCAGCACCCCGCCGACGCGCGGGACGCCATGCCGCACCTCGGATACCGCGCCTGGCAGCGCTACCAGGACGCCGCGCAGACGGCCGTCGTCCTCCGCGGGATCGCCGCCGACGTCGACGTCGCGACGACCCCCGTGGAGCCCGAGGACCTCGACGAGATCGAGGTCGCACGACGGTACCTGGCCGCGCTGGAAGCCAAGCGGCGCTTGCAGATCAAGCTCGCCGACCTCGCGCCCGCGGCCGCCTCGTGGGAGGTCCTCGCCTCCGGGCGGGGCGACTTCTCCGTGGGCGACGCGGCGAAGATCCTCTCCCGGGACCCGTCCATCGAGATCGGACAGAACCGCCTGTTCGCGTCCCTGGCCGACCTCGGCTGGACCTACCGGCAGCGCGGCGACCACGGCTGGCGCGTCTACCAGTCCGCGATCACCGCGGGACGGCTGTCCGAGATCCCCCAGTCCCACTCCCACCCCCGCAGCGGCCGCCGGGTCATCGACCCGCCGCAGATCCGCGTCACCGCCAAGGGCCTCGCGGACCTGCGCGAGCGCCTCGGCGGCGGCCGCACGGAGGTGATCGTGGAGCTCCCGCGCCGGGTCCCCGGCGAGACGCTCGCGGCGATCGAGACGGAACTCCCGCGCCGCGTCCCGGGAGCCGGGCTCGCGGCGATCGAGGCCGACCGCGGATGACCCCTTGGCCGGGCGGCCGCGCGAGCGGCCGCCCGGTTGCGGGCCTTCAGAAGTCGAAGTCGTCGATGTTCTCCGCGTTGAAGCGCGTCGGCGGCCCGAGCGTCACGACGCCGTCGGCGCCCACGGTGTACTCGCCGAGACCGCCGGCGGTGAACACCTCGCCCTCGGCGCCGGTGATGATCCCCGACGCCGCGGCCGCGCCGGTGTAGGCGGCCAGCTCGCCGAGGGCGGTCGGGTCCCAGAGCGCGAACTCGGTGACCGTGCCGTCCTGCACGAACTCGCGCATCTGGTTCGGCGTGCCGAGCCCGGTCAGCGCGACCGCTCCCTTCGACTCCGAGCCCGAGAGGTACCGGGCCGCGGCCGCGATGCCCACGGTCGTGGGGGAGATGATCGCCTTCAGGTCCGGGTGGGCCTGGAGCAGGCCCTGCGTCTCGGAGAACGACTTCTCGTCCTCGTCGTCGCCGTACACGACGTCGACCAGCTCCATGTCGGCGTAGCTCGGGTTCGACGCGAGCTCGGCCTCCATCGCCTCGATCCACGCGTTCTGGTTGCTGGCGTTGGCCGTCGCCGACAGGATCGCGATCTCGCCGGTCGCGTCGATCTGCTCGGCCGTCATCTCCAGCAGCGAGAGCCCGACCTCGGCGCTGTCGACCTGTGACACGAACAGGTCCCGGCAGCCCGGGTCCACATCGGAGTCGAAGGTGACGACGACGGTGCCGCCCGCGCGGGCCTGCTCCAGCGAGGAGCACAGCGCGTTCGGGTCGTTGGCGGAGAGCAGGAGCACGTCCGTGGCCTGCTGGCTCAGCGTGTCGATATAGCTGACCTGGGACGACGCCGACGCGTCGGAGGGGCCGGTGTACTCGAACTCGCCGCCGAGGGTGTTCACGGCCGCCTCCGCGCCCGCGCTGGAGGCCTCGAAGTAGGGGTTGTTCACCGACTTCGGGAGCATGGCGTACGTCAGGCCGGTCTCGAACTCGGCGTTCGGGTCGGCGCTGGCGCCGTCGTCGGGGCCGCCTCCGCCGTCGTCGTCGCCCTGGGTGGTGCCGCTGCACGAGGCGAGGACGAGGGCCAGGAGGGGGGCGGTGAGGAGGGTCAGGCGTCTGCGGTTCATGGGCGTGCTGCCTTTCATGCGGTGCGGCCGTTGGCGGTGGTGCGGCGTCTGCGGAGTGCGGTGCGCAAGGCGCCCAGAGCGTTCGGTGCGAGGACGGCGACGATGAGGAGGGAGCCGGTGACGACGGTGAGCGCCTCGGTCGAGACGTGCGCCAGGCGCAGCGCGTTCTGCACCGACACCAGCAGGACCACGGCGGCGAGCACGCCCGGGAGGGCGCCCTTCCCGCCGAAGATCGAGACGCCGCCGAGGAGCACCACGGCGATGACGGTGAGTTCGAGCCCGGCGGCGTTGTCGGCGCGCGCCGAGGAGTACCGGAGCGTCCACAGGACGCCGACGAGCCCGGCCATCGCGCCGGAGGCGACGTACAGCCAGAACTTCAACCGGCCCACCGCGATCCCGGCGTAGGCGGCGGCGACCGGGTTCGCCCCGGCGGCGTAGATCGAGCGGCCCACGGGTGTGGCGTGCAGTAGTACGCCACATATCACTGCGAGGACGACCAGTGGGACCAGCACGTTCGGCACCGCGCTGTCGCCGATGCGCCCCAGCGTCCACCCGGTGAACAGGCGCGGCCAGTCGGCGACCGCGGTGTCGCCCAGGAGCACGTATCCCAGGCCCCGGTACAGCGCGAGCGTGCCGATGGTGACCGCCAGCGAAGGCAGCCCGAACCCGGTGACGAACAGGCCGTTCACGGCGCCGAGGGCCGCGCCGAGGAGCACGGCGACCGGCATGATGGCCTCCAACGGCATGCCGCCGTTCCACATCACGCCCATCGCGGCGCCGGTCAGGCCCACGGTGCTGGCCACGGACAGGTCGATCTCCCCGGTGGCGACGATGAGCGTCATCGTCAGCGCCAGCAGCAGGATCGGCGCGAGGTCGAGCACGATGTACCCGGCGTTCCGCGCGGTCCCGAAGTGCTCCACCGTCATCGACGCGGCCACGAGGAACACCGCGGTGGCGGCGATGATCGCGGCGTCCCAAGTGGCCAGTGCCCGGCCCGCGCCGCGGAGCCGGCTCCCGAAGCTCGTCGGATCAGTCAACGTGGGACCCCTTCGTCCGCAGTGCCTTCGCGGCCCTGACGCTCACGAGCCGGTCGAGGGCGATCGCCGCGAGGATGAGCGCCCCGACGATCGCCTGCTGCCAGAACTGGTCGATGCGCAGCACCGGCAGCGCGTTGTCGATGACGGTGAGCAGCAGCGCCCCGAGCCCGGCGCCGAGCGCCGTGCCGGAGCCGCCGAAGATCGCGACGCCGCCGACGACCACGGCCGCGACCACGTCGAGCTCGATCCCGTACCCCGCCGAGGCGTCCACGGTCCCGAACCGAGCCGCGTACAGCACCCCGCCGAGCCCGGCGAGCGCGCCCGACAGCACGTACGCCGTCATCAGCCGCCGCCCGGCGGGGACGCCAGCGAGCCGCGCCGCCTCCGGGTTCGACCCGAGCGCGTACAGGTCGCGCCCGGCCCGGTACCGCCCCAGGAACACCGCGACCGCGGCCAGGACCAGCATGGCCACCGCGAACAGGTACGGCACGCCGAGGACGTCGCCGCTGCCGAAGTCGAGGAAGCCCGGCGGCAGGTCCGAGGCGTTGATCCGCGAGCCGCCCGCCGCGAAGTACACGACGCCGCGCAGCACGTACAGCGTGCCGAGCGTCGCCACCAGCGGCGGCACACGTCCGAAGTGGATGATCACGCCGTTGAGCGCCCCGCACGCGGCCCCCACCGCCAGGCCCAGCAGCAGCGCGGGCGCGGTGCCCATACCGGTGGCGCTCAGCGCGCTCCCGGTCAGGTACGCCGACAGCCCGAGGACCGAGCCCACCGACAGGTCGATGCCGCGCGTCAGCACCACCACCGTCATCCCGCACGCGAGCAGCAGCGTCACCGCCGCCGCGAACAGCAGGTCGCGCACCGACTGCCCGCTCAGGAACCGCGGGTTCAGCGACGCCGTCACCGCCACCAGCACCGCGAGCGCCAGGAGCAGCCCCAGCGCCCGGAACCGCAGCACCAGGTCCAACCAGGCCGAGCCCGTCCTAGCATCCACAGTGGTCATAAAGCCGCCTCCTGCCCGGTCGCCAGGAGCATCACGGACTCCTCGGTCGCCTCGGCCCGGCTCAGCTCGCCCGCGATCCGGCCCTCGCGCATCACCAGGACCCGGTCGGCCATCCCGAGCACCTCGAGCAGCTCCGACGACACCATGAGCACCGCCACCCCGTCGGCCGCCAGGCCCGACAGCAGCCGGTGCACCTCGGCCTTCGTCCCCACGTCGATGCCCCGGGTCGGCTCGTCCACGATGAGCACCTTCGGGCCGGTCGCCAGCCACTTCGCCAGCACGACCTTCTGCTGGTTCCCGCCCGAGAGCGTCCCGGCCGCGTTCCCGAGTCCGCCGTGCTTGACGTGCAGTCGCGCGCTCCAGTCCCGCGCCGCCCGCCGCTCCGCGCCCCCGGTGAGGAACCCGAAGCGCGCCAGCGCATTGCGCCTGGTGATGGTCGCGTTCCGCACGATCGACAGGTCCAGGAGCAGCCCCTGCTGCCGCCGGTCCTCCGGTACCAGCGCCACTCCGGCGCGCATCGCCGCCCGCGGATCGCCCGGGGCCAGCTCGCGCCCGCCCACGCGCACCCGCCCGGCGTCGCGCCCCTCGATCCCGAACACCGCCTGCACGACCTCGCTCCGGCCCGCGCCCACGAGCCCGGCGAGCGCCACGATCTCCCCGGCGCGCACGGTGAACGACACGTCCCGGCACAGGCCCTCCCGGGTGAGCCCCTCGACCTCCAGGACCGCCTCGCCCGGCTCGACCTCCTGCTTGGGGAACATCGCGCCGAGCTCGCGCCCGACCATGCGCCGCACCAGCTGCTCGACGGTGACGTCGGCGAGGAGGTCGGTGGAGACGTGCGCGCCATCGCGCATCACGGTGACGCGCTGGCACAGCGCCTCGACCTCGTCGAAGCGGTGGGAGATGAACAGGACGGCCGCGCCGTCCTCGCGCAGCGCCCGCACCACCTTGAAGAGCCGCTCGACCTCGACGCCGGAGAGCGCGGCGGTTGGCTCGTCCATGACCAGGACGCGGGCCCGCCGCGAGATGGCCTTGGCGATCTCGACGAGCTGCTGGTCGGCGATCGACAGGCCCTTGGCGGGCCGGTCGGGGTCGATCGGGACGCCGAGGCGCGCGAAGATCGCGGCCGCGTCGCGGCGCATGGCGGCGCGGTCGATGAGGCCGAAGCGGCCCTTGGGCTGGCGCCCGACGAAGAGGTTCTCGGCGACGGTGAAGTCGCCGAAGAGCGCGGGCTCCTGGTAGATGACGGCGATCCCGGCGTCCATCGCGGCGGCGGTGTCGGCGAAGGCGACCGGTTCGCCGTCGAGCGCGACCGTGCCCGCGTCGGGGCGGTACAGTCCCGCCAGCACCTTGATCAGCGTGGACTTGCCGGCGCCGTTCTCGCCCACGAGCGCATGGGCCTCGCCGGCGTGCAGGTCGAGGTCCGCGCCGCGCAGCGCGCGCACGGCGCCGAAGGACTTGGCGACGCCCGCCAGTGAGACGACGGGCGGGGGAGCGGGATCGGGGAGAGCGGACAAGAGGCCCCCAGGTAATGAATCGTTTCAATACATCGATCTAATCGGTAGCCTACAAACCCCAGGGCCCACAGGTCAAGACCCCGCTCCGCTCACGCCCCGTGCGGGGGGCGCTTCGAGGCGTACGGCAAGCGCTTTGGCAGCTTTCGCCCCTTTGATCTCTTAACAAACCGTGTTAATGTCTGCGAATTCATCGATATCCGAAGGACCCGGAGGTACACCGATGGTCTCCCGCAGATCCATGATCACCCTGACCGCGGCCGCAGGCGCCGTCGCCGCCAGCTCGCCCTGGTGGCGCAGCTTCGCCACCACCGACGCCGAAGCGGCCCCCGCCACCTGCGAACTCGCGCTCGCCAACGACACCGACACCAGCGCCGTCTACGCCTACGTCACCGGCCGCGAGTTCGGCACCGACCGCATGATGCTCCTGCGCGGCGGCGGCCAGGGCCCGTACTACATCCAGCAGCCCGGCGGCACCAACACGCCGCTCCCCGTCGACTGCGCCATCCCGCTCAACGCCCCCGGCGCGGCCCCGGCCGTGGTCACCCTGCCGCGCATGTACGGCGCGCGCGTCTACTTCGTGCGCGAGTCCAAACTCGACTTCTACGTCAACCCGGGCCCCGCGCTCGTCGAGCCCGCGCTCCACAACACCGCCGACTCCAACTACGGCAAGATCGTCTCGTTCTGCGAGTTCACCTTCAACGACGTGCAGCTCTTCGTCAACGTCAGCTACGTCGACCTCGTCACCGCGCTCCCCATCGGACTGCGCCTCCAAGGCGACGGCGACCACTCGGTCGCCGCCCTCGACAACGGCGCGGTCGAATCCATCGCCGCCGACCTAGAGGCCCAGGCCGCCGCCGACGGACAGCCCTGGGGCTCGCTCGTCATGCGCAGCGGCAGCGGCAGGATCCTCCGCGTCGTCTCTCCGCAGAACGTCATGGCCCCCTACTTCGGGCAGCCGAACATGCCGTTCGCGAACTACTGGACCGGCTACGCCGACCAGGTCTGGAACCACTACCGCGGCAACGACCTCCGCATCGACCTCCAAGGCGGCCGCGGCACGATCACCGGCCGCGTCCAAGGCGACGTCCTCGTCTTCAGCGACGGCTCCACCTTCACCAAGCCGAACTCGCAGGATGTCTTCACCTGCAACCACGGGCCGTTCGCCAACATCCCGTCCGACACCGACTCCAAGAAGGCCGCGCTCGCGCGCCTCGCCGCCGCCTTCAACCGCAGCACCATCCACAGCCACGCCGACCAGCCCAACGGGCCGGCCGTCGCCGACTTCTACGCGCACGACGTCACCAACCACTACGCGCGCGCCGTCCACGACAACTCGCCGATCGGCTACGCGTTCCCCTACGACGACGTCACCCCCGACGGCGTCCCCGACCAGTCCGGCGTCGCCTTCGACGGCAACCCGACCCGCCTCACGCTCACCGTCACCTGACCCACCCCAGGGGAGGAAAACCGTCCGGCCGGAGACCGCGCGCAATCAGAGAGCGCTCTCTGGCCGGACGGGCCCCCAGACCCCCGCCGAACCCCCAGCCCCGCCGAACCCCTCAGCGCCCCTTCGGCATCAGCAGCCCCCGCTCGTACGCCACCGCCACCGCCGCCGCACGGTCGTTGACCTCCAGCTTCGCGTACACGTGCATCAGATGCGTCTTCACCGTCGCCTCGCTGATGAACAGCTCCGCCGCCGTCTCCCGGTTCCCCCGCCCCTTCGCGATGAGCGACAGCACCTCCAGCTCCCGCTCACTCAACGGCCCCGCCGCCGCCGGCCGCCGCACCTGCGCCATCAGCACCGACGCCACCGACGGCGCCAGCACCGTCCCGCCCTCGTGCGCCGCCCGGATCGCCCGCCGCAGCTCCTCCGGCGACGCGTCCTTCAGCAGATACCCGCTCGCCCCCGCCTCGATCGCCGGCAGCACATCCGAATCCGTGTCGTACGTCGTCAGCACCAGCACCTTCGCCGCCGCACCCAGCGACGCCAGCTCCCGGATCGCCGTCACCCCGTCTGTCCCCGGCATCCGCAGGTCCATCAGCACCACGTCCGGCTCCAGCGCCAGCGCCCGGTCCACCGCCTCGCGGCCGTCCGACGCCTCGCCCACCACCTCGATGTCGCCGCCGCGCGCGAACATCCCGCGCAGCCCGTCCCGCACGACCGGATGGTCGTCCGCGATCAGCACCCGGATCGGCTCAGACGGCATCCGGCACCCCCTCCACCGCAGGGACGATCGCCGAGACGACCGTGCCGCGGCCCGGCTCCGACTCGATCGACAGGCTCCCCGCCAGACGGCTCACGCGCTGGCGCATCGCCGCCAGGCCGTACCCGCCCTTGGCCCCCTGCTTCGTCCGACCGGGCACGAACCCGACCCCGTCGTCCCGCACGTCCAAAGCCAACTCGTCCTCCATATAGGAAAGTGTGATGCCGACGCGGCCCGCCCCGGCGTGCTTGGCCGCGTTGGTGAGCGCCTCCTGCGTCACCCGCAGCAGCGTCACCTCGACCTCCGGGTGCATCGGCCGCGCCTCACCCGTCGTCACCAGCTCCACCGGGACCCCCTGGGCCGCAGACCACTTCGCCGACACCTCCGCGAGCGCCTCCGGCAGCTGCGCGGCGTCGAGCGTCGGCGGTCCGATCGCCTGCACGGTGCGCCGCGCCTCCGCCAGGCTGTCCCTCGCCAGCTCCTTCGCGCTGTCGAGGTGGCGGCGCCGCTGCGGCTCGTCGTCGCTCTCGTCCACGGCCTGGAGCTGCGCGATGATCCCCGCCAGGCCCTGCGCCACGGTGTCGTGGATCTCGCGGGCCATGCGCTGGCGCTCGTCGAGGACGCCGGCCTCGCGCGCCTGCGTCATGAGCTGCATGTGGAGTCCCGCGTTCTCCTCCATCGCGGCCTCGCGGGCCGCGAACGCCTCCTCGCGCTGGGTGCGGAGCCGTTCCATGCGCTCGTTCAGCAGGAACCCGAAGCTGATGGCCGAGGTCTGGACGAGGACGACGACGGCGAAGAGCGTGTACCCCGCGGCGCTCGCCTCCTCGAGGATCGTGGAGTTCACGACGATCGAGCTGATCCCGATGCCGATGACGATCATCCAGCGGGGGCGCAGCAGCCCGGCGTGGAAGAAGCCGGTGACCACGAAGATGAAGTACAGCATGTCGTATTGCATGAGCACGGCGCCGAACGCGCTCAGGCCCAGGAAGTAGACCGTCATCCGCGCTCGGGGGAGGGGCGGGACCGCCGGGATGAGCGTGAAGAGGACGAACACCCAGGCGGCGGCCGAGGCCGACAGGACCAGCGCGGTGGTCCGGTCGGCCTCGGTGAGGTCGGAGAACGCGAGGCTGAGACCGGTGGCGGAGGCCAGCGTCGCGAAGGGGAGGACGTCGAGGACTCTCGTGTAGAGTCCATCGACTGTGGACTGACCTTTCTCGACCTGCCTCAGCGTCTCCGGTGTCGGACCCATGATCGTCACTCCCACTTGAAGATTCGGGCCGCCCCGGCTCCGGCCGCCACGGCGACCGCGGCCAGCACCAGGAGCTGCACGGCGTCGGGGGCGTCGCCGTTCCAGGTGTCGAGCAGTGACTGCACGCCCGGCGGCACGAAGTCGCCGATGCGGATCACGGCCTCGGGGAGCATGAACCGGGGAAGGTACACGCCGCCGAAGAACATGACCGCCATGAACAGCACGGTCGCGATCCCAGAGGCCGCGCGGGCGTTGGGCGCCACGGCCGCCACCAGCATACCCAGGGCGAAGACCGCTCCGATCCCGAGCACGAACGCCAGTGCGAACCCGAAGGGGTTGCCCGGCAGCGGGACGTCGAAGGCGAGGCTCCCGGCGACGATCACGAGGACGGTGGCGACCAGGGCGGCGAGCAGGTTCACGATGAGCTGCGCGGCGAGGAGCTTCACCGGGTGCACGGGGGTGGTCTTCATGCGGCGCAGGATGCCCTGCTCGCGGTAGCCGGCCATGACGGCGGGGAGGCTGGTGAGGCCGATCACGGCGACGGTCATGACGATCACCGACGGCGCGAAGTAGTCGATGAACCGGATGCCGTCGAAGTCCTGCGAGGGCTCGCGCAGCATCGGCACGGCGCCGAGGCCGAGCAGGAGCGCGGCGGGGAGGAGCAGGCCGAGGAGGAATGAGACGGGGTCGCGGACGAACAGCCGGGCTTCGGTCTGGACGAGTTTCAGGAGTGCTGACATCGGGGGACTTCCTCTGCGGTAGCGGGAGTTGGGATGCGTGCGGGTGCGGGTGCTGTCGACGGGGTTCAGTGCTCGAGGGACTTGCCGGTGAGGGCCACGAACGCGTCGTCCAGGCTGACCTGCTCCACGCGCAGGTCGGCGGCGACGATGTGGTTGCGCGCCAGGACCGACGCGACGGCCTGGAGCAGGTTGTCGCCGCCGGAGACGATCACCTGGCGGCCGTTGCGCTCGACCGCGGCGACCTCGGGGAGGTCGAGCAGGAGGGCGTCGTCGAACGCCGCGGAGGGGCGGAAGCGCACGCGCTGCTCGGCGCTGACGCGGGCGGTGAGCCCGGCGGGGCTGTCGACGGCGACGACCTTGCCGGCGTCGATCACGGCGAGGCGGTCGCAGAGCCGCTCGGCCTCGTCCATGAAGTGCGTGACCAGGATGATCGTGACACCGGAGTCGCGGACCTGCTCGATGAGGTCCCAGGTGTCGCGGCGGGCCTGCGGGTCGAGGCCGGTGGTGAGCTCGTCGAGCACGGCCACCCGCGGGTTCCCGATGAGCGCCAATGCGATCGACAGGCGCTGCTGCTGGCCGCCCGAGAGCTTCCCGAAGGGGGTCTTGCGCTTGGGGCCCAGGCCGAGCGACTCGATGAGGCGCTCGGGGTCGGCGGGGTTGCGGTAGAAGGACCGGTAGAGGTCCAGGGCCTCGCCGACGCGGAGCCGGTCGGGCAGGCGGCTCTCCTGGAGCTGGATGCCGAGGACCTGCTTGAGCTCCTTGGCGTCTCGCAGCGGGTCGAGTCCCATGACCGAGACCTTCCCGGCGTCCGGGGTCCGCAGGCCCTCGACGCACTCGACGGTGGTGGTCTTGCCGGCGCCGTTCGGGCCGAGGATGCCGAAGATCTCGCCTTCCTCCACTGTGAACGAGACGCCGTCGACGGCGGTGTGGCTCCCGTACTGCTTGACCAGGTCGGTGACCTCGATGATCGCCATTGCGACCTCCTTGCTTCGTGTGGAACAAGACTCGCAAGGAACGGCCGCCGCGGCATCGACCGCGAGGCTGGGGGAGCGGATGATCATCCCGATCAACCGATCGGTTGATGCGGTCAGCCGGGGCCAGGCGACCGGTCGGATTCGCCAGGACACCAAGGGTCGATCAAGTGATATATCGACGTCGAGGTTATGGACCGGCGGTCGAGCCGGGAACCGCAGCGCGAACCGCTGCGGCGCCCGGTGAACGGCGGACGGCTCTCGTTGTGTGACGGGTGAAGGCGCCCGGTGAGCAGCGGGCACCCGGCGCGGCAGGCGGCCGCACGGCCGCCGATGCGGATGCCGACGCACACGCCGACGCCGACGATGGTGTCGCATTCCGGCCAGACGGGAAGCGACACGACTGGTTTGATTACGGGCATGACGAACGAGAAGGCCGCGCGCTTCCGCGCGCTCCACACCACCCCTCCGCTGCTGCTGCCGAACTGCTGGGACGCCGCCAGTGCCGCCGTCATCGCCTCCGCCGGCGCGCCCGCGATCGCCACCACGAGCGCGGGCGTCGCCTGGAGCCTCGGCCGCCCCGACGGCGACGCCCTCGACCGCGACGCGGCCGCGGCCGCCGTCGAGCGCGTCGTGCGCGCGGTGGACCTGCCGGTCACCGCCGACATCGAGTCCGGGTTCGGCCGCACGCCGAAGGGGGTCCGCAAGACCCTCGCCGCGGTCGCCTCGGCGGGCGCGGTCGGCGTCAACATCGAGGACTCCGACACCGAGACCCCCGGCGTCCTGCGCCCGCTTACCGACCAGGCCGAGCGCCTGGCCGCCGCCCGCGAAGGCGCCGGCGCCGACCTGTTCATCAACGCCCGCATCGACATCTACCTCGCGGGCATCGGCGAGCCGGAGACCCGCCTGGCCGCGGCGATCGAACGCGCCGCCACCTACACCGAGGCGGGCGCCGACGGTATCTTCGTCCCCGGCGTCACCGACTCCGAGACCATCGCCGCCCTCGTGAACGCGATCAGCCTGCCGCTCAACATCCTCGCCGGACCGGGAGCCCCCGCCCCCTCCGCACTCGCGAAGCTCGGCGTCGCCCGAATCAGCCTCGGCTCCGGCGTCGCCTCCGCCGCCTACGCCGCGGCCCGCCGCGCCACCATCGCCTTCATCGAGTCCGACTCCTACGTCGGCGTCGAAGACGGCCTCGACTACGGCACCATGCAAGGCCTCCTGCAATAACGCATGACACGTGACATGTCACATGCCACCGGCAATCCAATGCCATGGAATGCCTGTGGCATGTCACGTAGCACCACCGCACTGAACCCGATCGCCCCGAACCGTCATACCCGCCAGGCATCGTTGTATCGGGGGCGGTTGTGGATGCCCGATTTGCGAAGACCCGCCCAGGCGCTCCCGAAGAACATCCCGGGCGTGTCGCAGCGCCTACCCGCCCATCAGGTTGTCGGACCCGGCGGGCACTGTTGAGTCGGGGGTGCCTCCGGATGCCCGTTATGCGGAGACCCGCCGCGACGCTCCCGAAGTCAGGCCTCGGGCGCGTCGCGGATCATGCAGGTGAGGCGGCCGGTGCAGACGCGCCGGCCGTCGTCGTCGCTGACGATGATCTCGTAGGTCGCCGTGGAGCGGCCGCGGTGGATCGGGGTGGCCACGCCGGTGACCGTGCCGGAGCGGACCGCGCGGTGGTGGGTCACGTTGAGGTCCACGCCGACCGCGATGCGGCCGGGTCCGGCGTGGAGCATCGAGCCGATCGAGCCGAGGGTCTCGGCGACCACGGCCGAGGCGCCGCCGTGGAGGAGTCCGTACGGCTGTCGGTTCCCCTCGACGGCCATCCGCGCCACGACCCGCTCCGGCGCGGCCTCCAGCACCTCGATGCCCATGCGCGTACCCAGCTCCCCGGCGGAGAACAGCGTCTGGAGGTCCATTCCCGCACCGGCGAACCGGTCGAGGACCTCGGGCGGAAACTCGGTCATCTCCGGCGGCTCCAATCATCGTCCCGCGGCCGGGCGCCACTGCCCGGCCCGCGACGCCCGCTCCCACGGGCCGACGCCTGGACAGTCTAGGACCAGCACGGCATATGACATGTCACATGTCATCCGCTGCCCGGCCAATGCACGCCCGACCCGCAGACCGCACGGCTCGCATTAATCGCCGATCGCCCAACGGCCGCCTGCCGTGGCCGGACTGGCCGCGCCGACTACACCGGCCCGACCGGCGCGGCGGTGGACTCGCACTGCGCTGGCCCGCCGGTTCGCGCCGACTTCGGCCGCGCCGCCTGTTCGCGCCGATCGCTTCCCGTCCGCTCGGCGTGCCCGGACCGGCTGCGCTGGCCCGACCGGCCGCGGCGGCGGGTTCGCGCTGCGCTGGCCGCCTGTTTGCGCCGACCGCTCGCCGCCCGCTTGCCATGCCCGGAAGGGCTTCGTCAGCCCAACAGGCCGCGGCGGCGGGTTCGCCCTGCTCGCACCGCTCGGGCCGCCCTGCTCGCGCCGACCTCGGCCGCGCCGCGTGTACTGCCCGCACCTGGCGGACCGTCCGCTCCGCGCTCGCCCGCCCGCGTCGCACCAACCGTGTCGGTCAAGCCGCCGGTGCGCTCTGACGCGACCGCGAATTCACGGACCCGTCACCTCCATCCGTGCAATTCGGACACGGTCCGTGAGAGGATCACCCCGCATGATCCCCGTTCACCTCCCCTGGGACGAAAGGCATCTGGCTTGAACAGCAACCGGCTGCGACACCCCGCCGCTGTCAGCGGCACCGCCGTCCTCCTCGCGGGCGCGCTCCTGTGGCTCGCGCCCGCCGCGGGCGCTGAAGAGCCCGTGATCAGTGTCGACTTCACGACGCCGACCGCCGTGATCGAGCCCGGCGACATCGGCGCCTCGATCACCGGGTACGGCGGGCTCAACTACATCGTGGACAGCGCCGCGCACCGCGCGGCCATGGCCGCACACGACTTCGGCGCCCTCCGCATCGAACTCGAGTACGCGACCCCCGGCGACCACACCAGCCGCATCGTGTGCGGCGGCGACTACTGCCACACCGCCTTCGACGGCGACCAGTGGATCGACGCGATCCGCTCCCTCGACGCCGAGCCGGTCCTCGTGGTCCCCGCCGAGCCCGGCGACGCCCTCGCGCTCTTCGCGCACTTCCACGACCAGGCCCCGATCACCAAGGTGGTCGTCGGCAACGAGCTCGACGCCGGCGACCCGCCCCGGATGGACGCGGCCGCGTACAGCGCCGCGTTCAACGAGATCGCCGCCGGCATCCACGCGGTCGACCCCTCGGTCGAGGTCGGCGGCCCGGGCACCGCGCACGACAACATCGGCTACCTGACGACGTTCCTCGCCGGCTCCGGCCAGCACGTCGACTTCGTGGACTACCACGACTACGGCAAGGGCCCCGAGGCCAAGCCCGCCGCGCAGCTCCTCGCGGAGGCCGCGGACTACGCCGTCGACATCGCCGCCGTCCGCGACCTCATCGACACGACCGTGCCCGCCCGCGCCGCCGAGATCGGCATCCAGATCGGCGAGTGGAACATGGACTGGGCCGACCCGAGCCCCGCGTGCGCGTCGATGACCACGCACCTCCCGGCCGTCTGGGGCGCCGCCGTGCTCGGCACGATCCTCGAGGCCGACGCCACCGCGCTCGTCTACGGCGACAAGAACGGCTGCCTCGGGCTCACCGGCGAATGGGGCGAGGGCACCGGCGGCGATCACGTCGGGATCAACGAGCCGCTGCCGATCGCCCACGGCATCGGCATGTTCACCGGCGAAGGCCTGTTCCGCCACTTCGGGACCACGATGGTCGCGACCGCGAGCCCCGACCCGCTCCTGTACGTATTCGCGTCGACGGGGGAGAAGAACGTCGTCATCGTCAACACCGGCACCGCCGCCGTCACCACCGGCGTCGACTTCACCGGCCTCACCGCCGGCACCGCCGCGATCTGGCGGACCACCGACGCCGACCGCACGCCGCACCAGGACGGCACCGCGGCGATCACCGCGGGCGCGACGACGATCGACCTCCCGGCCCGCTCGGTGACGACCCTCGTCATCGGCTGACCGGATCGCGCGCTCCCTCCGACGCCCGACGGGTCTCCCGGTCCAAGGGTGCCGCGCGGGTGTGACAGCCTTCCGCGATGAGACGCGTTCGGGTGCCGGGCGGCCGAGCCGCCCGGCACCCGAACGCGTCGGGGGTGGGAACTAAGCCGGTGCGCAGGTCACCGCGGGCGCCACGGCGGCGCCGCTGCCGATGAAGCCCCACGCGGAGGTCTTCGTCTGGCCCGCGGGGACCGAGCCGTTCCAGTCGACGTCGGTCGCGGTCACCGAGGACCCGCTCGTGGTGACCGTCGCGTTCCAGTGGCTCGTGATCGCCTGCCCGCTCGGCCAGGTCCACGTCAGCCGCCAGCCTGAGATCGCCGAGACCCCGGCCGTGACGTCGACGTTCGCCTGCCAGCCGGAGTTCCAGGAGCTGACGATCTTGACGACCGCCGAGCAGCCGCCGGACGGGCCGCCCGTGGGCGTCGTGACCGGGTCGGTCGGGGAGGTCGTCGGGTCGACGTCGGTGTCGTAGCCGAAGAACTCGAGCGCCCGCGAGGCCATGCCCCACGAGTACAGGTTGTGCCCGATCCCCTGGAGGCTGATCGCCTCGACCGCCGGCTGGGACCCGGTGCCGCCGTAGCGGGTCCGGTTCCAGTTCGCCTGCGGCGTGTCGGAGAGGTCGGCGGTCTGGTCGGTGCCGTGGACGTTCGTCCACTGGTCGATCTGCTCCTGGAAGTTCGGGTACCGCAGCGTGTCGTCGTTGGTGCCGTGCCAGACCTGCATCCGCGGCCACGGGCCCGAGTATCCGGGGTTGGCGCTCCGGACGGCGTCGCCCCACTGCTGCGGGGTGCGGTTGATCGTCCCGCCCGAGCACTCCGAGTTCCACTCCGAGCCGTTGGTCGTGGCGAAGCAGGTGTACGGCACGCCCGAGAACGAGGCGCCCGCCTCGAACACCTCGGGGTAGACCGCCAGCATCACATTGGTCATCATCGCGCCCGACGAGATGCCGGTGGAGTAGACCTGGTCCGGGTCCACGTCGTAGTTCGACGACACCCAGTCCATCATGGACTTCACGCCGACCGTGTCGCTGCCGGTGCCCGCGAGGGACGCCGCGGACGACACGTCCCAGCACTTGCTCGACCGCGTCACCGACGGGTACAGCACGATGAACCCGTACTGGTCGGCGAGCTGCGCCCACTCGGTCCCGCTGTGCATGGCCGGGCCCGAGCCGGTGCAGTAGTGGATCGCGACCACCAGGGCCGGTTCGGGATCGACGCCGTCGGGGACGTACAGGTACATCTGGAGGTTGCTCGGGTTCGCCCCGAAGTTCGTGATCTCGGTGAGGCTCGCCGCGCTGGCGGGCCGGGGCATCATGACCGCCACGAGCGCGGTCGCCGCGACGACGACCGCGGCCGCGAGCGCGATCATTCCTCTTCGCATGCGGGGGAAGGTGAATGCTGACATGGAGACCTCTCTGGACGCTGCCGGGGCGTCGTGGCGGCCCCGTGAACGGGCCGCGCGAGCCGGAAGAAGGGTTGAGGATCGCGGTGAGGGTCCGTACACCATACATCCACGTTTATCGATGTGCAAGCGCTCCCAACGGACGCGGGCACGACGAGACCGCCCGGCGCACGCGCACCGGGCGGTCCGAAGTGGAGGTCAGGCCCGCTCGCCCGCGGCCGCGGCGACGCCCAGGCCGATCAGGGCCGTGCCGCCGGTGTTCGCGAGGACGCGGCGCGAGCGCGGACGGCGGAACACGTCGCGCGCCGCCGCGGCCACCAGGCCCCACACCGTGTCGCAGCCCGCGGCCAGGACCGCGAACGTCGCGCCGAGGACCAGCATCTGCGCCGTCGCCGAGCCCGAGTCCGGGTTCACGAACTGCGGCAGGATCGCCAGGAAGAACAGGATCGACTTCGGGTTCAGCAGGCCCACCATGAAGCCCTCCGCCACCGTCACGAGCGTGCGCTTCGGCGGCGCCCCCGCCCCGTCCTCCGGCGGCGCCATCAGGCCCTTCCGGTCGCGGAGCGCCTTGACGCCCAGGTACACCAGGTACGCCGCCCCCGCGTACTTCACGATCGCGAACGCCACCGCCGACTCGCTGATGAGCGCCCCCAGCCCCACCGCCGCGAGCGCCGACGCGCAGAAGGTGCCCGCCGCGTTCCCCCACGCCGTCAGCACCGCCTGGCGCCGTCCGTATATCAGCGCCCGGCTGATCGTGAACATGACCGACGGGCCCGGGATGAGGATCAGGACGAGGGAGGCGGCGACGAACGCCAGGAAGTGCGCGGTATCCGACATGACCCGATCAAAGCACCGGCCCGCCCGCCCGGGCAACCCGATTCCCGCCCGCGACCGGGCCGTGGCCGAACCGACGCCTCACCCGACGTCTCGTAACACTCCGTGCACGGACGCCTCCGCCGTCACAAGACCGCAGGTAGCCAGCGAACGTCCACGTGATACAGAGTTCCTCTACATCCCTCATCATCCGCAGGAGCCCACATGGTCCTACCCCCCGGCACGGGTGCGCCACCACCGGACGACCCCACTTTGACGTTCCAGCGCGTCCAGCCGCGCTGGCCCCTGCCGCCCCCGCCCGCGAACCAGTTCCCGCCCCCGCAGGTCCAGCCCCGCAGCGACGCCGCCCGCGCCGTCGGCGGCTTCGCCCTCCTGGCCGTGCCCGTCGTCGCCCTCGTCCTCGCCTACGTCCTGCCCACCGTCAGGACCGTCGAGTTCAGCCGCCTTCAGGGCTTCCTCTCCGGCGACCTCGCGGACGCCGGCGGCGCCAACTACGACCGCGTCCTCGCCGAAGGCGAGCTCTGGGACGGCGTCCTCCGGCTGATCGGCCCCACCGGCCTCCTCGTCCTCGGCGGCGCCGTCATCGCGCCGTTCCTGGCGCTCCTGGTCCACCAGGCCGGACCGGCCGTGCGCGCCGTCTCCCGCGTCGCCTGGGTCCTCGCCGCGATCACCTTCACGCCCGCGGCCCTCACCGTCGCCTGGCTGGTCGAGCGCGTCGTCTCCGAACGCGAGTCCGAAGCGAGCCTGTACGACTGGCCGCTCCTCATCTCCGGCGTCGTGATCGGCACCGGCTTCCTCGTCTCGCTCGCGGCCCTGCGCGGCGGCGACGGGAAGCGCGCCGGGACGCTCGCCACGACCGCGTCCCTGACGGCGATCGCGCTGGCGGCCGCCGGGCTCCAGACCTTCGCGTACGGCCTCATCAGCGGCCTCCCCGAGGACGCCCGCCTGCCGGTGCACCAGATCTACGACGGCGTGCGCGCGGGCATGGACGTCGGGTACGCCGGCGCGGTGTCGGTGCTGCTCCTGGGCGTGCTCGCGGTCCTCGGGCTCGGCGCCGCCGTGCTCTTCGCCGCCGCCCGCCTCCGCATCGACGTCGACCCCGCGCCCGCCGAGCCGTCGAAGACCCGCGCGGGCGCGGCCGTCCTCGCGTTCGCCGTGCTGGTCCTGGCCCTCGCCGCGGTCGGGTACTTCCTGCTGCCGTGGATCACCCGCGCCGGCGAGGTGTCCGAACCGGCGCAGGACCTGTGGTTCACGATCCGCCGCACCTGGGGGCCGCCGCTCGTCACCACGGGCGTCGCCCTCACCGCCGCGGCGGCGGGCGGGTTCGCGATCGGGGCGCTGCGGCCCCTCGGCGACCGCTCCCGCTGGCTCCTGCTCCTGTTCGCGCCCTGGCTGTTCACGGGCACCGGGCCGCTCGCGGCCGCGCACCTCGAAGCGGTCGCGGGGGAGGGGGAGTGGGTCGTCATCGGCTCGTTCCCGCCGCGCGCGTGGATCGCGGTCCCGCTGCTGTTCCTGTTCACGGCCCTGTGCTGGGGCCTGGAGGACCGCCGCCGCGCGCTCGTCGCCGAGGGCGCGGCGCGAGGGGCGGCGAACGGCCGGTTCCTCGCGGCCGCGCTGCCGTTCGCGCTCCTCGCCGCGCTGGCGCTGCTCCTGGTCCACGTGCAGGACCTGGTGTGGAACCAGCTGACCTATCAGGACATGTTCAGCGCGGGCGTCATGGTGTACGCGCTGGAGAACCTCGACTTCGAGCACACGGGGCTCACGTACGGCTTCCCGCTGCCGATCCTGATCCCGTACGCGCTGACCGCCGTCGCCCTCGCGATCTGGTACCTGCCGCGGCTCGCCGTGCGCACCGGCAGGGACTGAAAGACGCGGAACGGGGGCCGGCTTGCCTCGGCCCCCGCTCTGCTCCCGTCCGGGTTCAGTTCCGGACGAACTCGATGTCGTGGAAGCGGCCCGCCGCCGTGTCGTAGTGGAGCCGCGCGCCTTCCATGTACCCGAACAGCGGCCCCCAGTCGTCGTGCTCGGCCTCGGGGAAGAGCGCCACGAGACCGCACTCGATGTGGCCGCCGTGCCCGATGACCAGGGCCGCGTCCCCGGGACCGAGGGGGGCGAGCAGTTCGGACCACTGGCGGGCGAGCGCGTGCGAGTAGTCGCTGACGGCGCTGCCGCGGCGGCCGACGAGGCGGGCCAGCCGGGTGAAGGGGGCACCGACGTCGTGGGTCGCCGCCTGCGACTCCTGGAGGAACGCGTTCACATTGTGGAGGGTCGGGAGCTCCGCGGTGACCGCGAAGCCCATCGCGATCGCCGTCTCGCGCGCCCGCGGGGCGACGCTCGTCGCGACCGTCTCGAAGGGGCCCATGAGGGTGCCCGACCAGCGGGCGAGTTCGACCCCCTCCTGGGAGAGGTGGACGGCCTCGTCGCCGTTGCGCTTGCTGTGCCGTCGGATCTCGAGCATGGGCATTGGCGGTCTCTTCTCTTCTCGAACACGCTGCACAGCGGGTGGAGCGTGTGGTGCGCCGGCGGTCCGCATCGAGCCTACTGGGCTCCGGCGATGCGGGCCGAAGGTGGCTGCGTGACCTAGATCAAGAGTCGGTTCGGCTTGCGGCCCAGGTGCTCAGGGCTTGACGGCGATCGCCGCCATCTGGGTCCGCTCGTACGGCTCCAGGTCGGCGGCGTCGGGGACGGCGCGCCCGGGGTCCTCCGGGTACCACCGCGGGACGTACTCCAGGCCGGGCGCGACCAGGGGCATCCCGAGGAAGTGCCGCTCCAGGCGCTCCACGGGGCGGCACCAGCCGTTCCCGAGCGACTCCAGGCACGCGCGCGACAGGGCGTGCTGGGCCGGGTCGCCGGTGTCGGGCCAGGAGGTGATGAACAGGTGCGAGCCGGAGGCCAGGGGCTCCATGAGCGCGGCGATGATGTCGTCGGGGTGCTCGTCCTCGGCGATCTGCATGATCATGCCGATGAGCATGAGCCCGACGGGGCGGTCGAAGTCGAGGGCGGCGCGCACCTCGGGATTGGCGAGGATGCCCGCGGGGTCGCGCAGGTCGGCGGTGACCACGGTGGTGGTGCGGTCGTCGGCGAGGAGCGCGCGGCCGTGGGAGAGGACCATCGGGTCGTTGTCGACGTAGACGACGCGCGCCTCCGGGTCGATCTCCTGCGCGGCCTCGTGCGTGTTCTGCTTCGTGGGCAGGCCGCAGCCGATGTCGAGGATCTGGTCGATCCCGGCGCTGCGGACCATGTACTGGACGCCGCGCACGAGGGCGGCCCGGTTGAGGAGCGCGCACTCGCGGGCCTGGGGGATGTGGCGCAGGAAGAGGTCGGCGGCCTCGCGGTCGGCCTTGAAGTTGTCCCTGCCGCCGAGGATGGCGTCGTAGACCCGAGCGGTCGAGGGCACGTCGGGGTCGATCCCCGGCGGAGGCCATTCGGGGGCTGCTTCGTTCACGGCAATCCAATCGGCGCTGAATGGGCAGTTCACTGGGGGATCAGGCGCGCGTCGCGGCGGGCGGGCGCGGCGCAGCCGTGGAGGTCGGGCGACGGTCGACCTCGGACGGTCCCGCCGCCGGTGCGGGACGTGGCTAAAGCGTACGCCATCACACCCGGAAAAACGAAGCACGCTCCCCAAGGGGAGGTGCCGGAACGGACCGGGAGTGCGATGTCGTCCAAGAGAGGTGGCCGACGACACCGGCACCGCCTCTGGCCTCGCAGTATGCTGAAGGGATGGAGGACCACGCGGCGGCGTCGATGGGCATGGGCACCGCGCTGGTGCGCACCTCGTTCCTCATCGACGCCGTCTACGCCGCCGCCGGCCGCGACTTCGACCTCACCATCCCCCAGGCCCAGGTGCTGTGCGTCCTCATCCCCCGCCCGTACGGGATGTTCGAGCTCGCCAAGACCCTCGGGCTCGCCAAGTCGAGCATCACCGGGCTTGTCGACCGCTGCGAGAAGCGCGACCTGGTGCGCCGCGAGTCCGACCCGTCCGACGGCCGCGCCTCCCGGGTCGCGCTGACCGCCAAGGGCAAGCAGCTCGCCGAGGAGTTCCACGACACGACCACGCGCCGCGTCGCCGAGCTGACCCTCGGCCTCACCGGCCCCGAGCGCGACACCCTCGCGGCCCTCCTCACCCGGGTCGTGGTCGACAACCGGGTCCCGGCGGTCTTCACCGACGGCGACTGCCCGTCCGATCCTGACGCCTGACGCGGCGAAGCCCCGCCGACGGACGTCGACGGGGCCCCGGCCGCGCGCCGGCCCGATGACGATCGGACGGGCCGGGCGGCCGAGTCTCAGGCGGTCCCGAACATCGCGGCGAACCGGCCGTGCATGAGGTCGCGGCCCTTCCACTCCGCGACCGTCTCGGTCGGCATGATCCCGGGCCCGTCCTCGCCGGGGATCTGCCCGACGCCGTACACCGGCCCGAGCGGCAGCAGCATCACGCGGGCCGGGGACGGGTGGTACTCCTGCACCGGCGCCTCGCCGTTCAGCTGCGCGATGATGTTGTCCGCCACCACGGCCGCGTGCCGCGAGGCCGCCCCGGCCCGCTTCTCCTCGGGGACGCCGGTCAGGTCGCCCACCGCGTACACGCGCTCGTGCCCCTCCACATTGAGCTTCGGGCCGACCGGGAGCTGGCCGCGCCCGTTCAGCGGCGCGAGGGCGTCGCCGAGGAACCCGGAGTTGGTGGTCGCGCCGTACGCGCGGAACCAGATGTCCGCCTCGATCACCTCGCCGCCGACGCTCGCCCGCACCTCGCCGGCCCGGCCGGGCTCCACGTCCGGCTCCGCGTCGAGGCCCGCGCCCAGGCGCACCTCGATGCCGAGTGCCGCGAGCTGGCGCTCGAGCTCCGCGCGCAGCGCCGGCTCGTACCCGGGGACGAGCTCGGCGGAGGGGGCGACGACGGTGATCCGCTTGTCGGCCCACACGTCGCGGATCTCCCCGGCCAGCTCCAGGCCCACCGGCCCGGCCCCGGCGATGAGCACCCGCTCGGCCCCGGCCAGCTCGGCGTGCGTCTCCTTGAAGTGCGCCAGCGCCTCCGCCGTGGAGTCGGTGCGGGTCTTGGCCGGGTACGGGTAGCCCGAGCCGGTCGCCAGCACGATGTAGTCGGCCTCGACGCGCTCGCCGGAGGCGAGGGTGACCCCCTGCGGGTCGACGCCCGCGGCGTACTCGCGGCGGTGGACGCCGCGCTTGAGGATGCCGTCGTAGGGGAAGAAGACGCGCTCGGCCCACTCCTCGGGGCGGGTGAGCGCGCGGAGGGCGCCCGCGGCGTTGACGAACGCGTCCTTGGGTTCGATGAGCACCACGTCGGCGTGCTCGTCGAGGGCCTTCGCGACGGCGGCGCCGCCGTACCCGCCGCCGACGACCGCCACGGTCCGGCCTTGCTGCGTCATGGTCTGCCTCTTCCGATGAAGTAGTTCGTACTACGAACCATAATAGTTCGCATCACGAACTACAAGGCTCGGCCGCGGCCGATCGAGTGACCCCGCCCACGGCCTGAGATCCCTGCCCGCACAAGGTGACACGACGGCAGAACTCCGATACCTTCTGTGCATGAGCGCCACCACCCATGCCTCGAACGAGCTGCCCGACAACCCGCTCCGGCAGCTCACCCTCGACCAGCTCCGCCAGCGCACCAGCGAGAAGTGGCGCCGGTACGACCCCGACGTGCTGCCCCTGTGGGTCGCCGAGATGGACGTCCTCCTGGCCGAGCCGATCGCCAAGGCCGTCACCGACGCGATCGCGGCGGGCGACACCGGCTACCCCTCCGGAACCGGGTACGCCGACGCCGTCGCGGCCTTCGCCGCCGAGCGCTGGCACTGGGCCGACCTCGACCGCGACCGCATCCGCACGGTCCCCGACATCATGCTCGGCGTGGTCGAGATGTTCAAGACCGTCACCGGGCCCGGTGACGCGATCGTCGTCAACAGCCCCGTGTACCCGCCGTTCCACCTCTTCCCGGTCTTCAACGACCGCACGGTGGTCGAGGCCCCGCTCGGCGCCGACCAGCGGATCGACTTCGCCGCCCTCGCCGCGGCCTTCGAGCTCGCGCTCGGGCGCGGCGGGCGCGCCGCGTACCTGCTGTGCCACCCGCACAACCCGACCGGGACCGTCCACACCAGATCCGAGCTGGAGCGGGTGGCGCGCCTCGCCGCCGACTACGGCGTGCGGGTCGTGGCCGACGAGGCCCACGCGCCGCTCGTCGCCCCGGGCACCCGCTTCGTCCCGTACCTGACGGTGGCGGGCGGCGAGCGGGGCCTCGCGCTGACCTCGGCGGCCAAGGCGTGGAACCTCCCCGGGCTCCGCGGCGCCGTCGCGATCGCCGGGACCGAGGCCGTCGCCGACCTGGCGCGCATGCCCGAGAAGATGTCCATCAGCATCAGCCACCTGGGCTCGATCGCGCACGCCGCGGCGTTCCGCGAGGGCGGGCCGTGGCTCGACGCGCTCCTGGCCGGGCTCGACGCCAACCGCCGGTTCCTCGCCGAGCTGCTCGCCGAGCGCCTCCCCGAGGTGCGCTACCGGCCCGAACCGGGCACCTACCTGGCCTGGCTCGACTGCCGCGGCCTCGGTCTCGGCGACGACCCGGCGGCGGCCTTCCTCGAGCGCGGCCGCGTCGCGCTCAACTCCGGGCTCCCCTTCGGGACCGGGGGCGCGGGCCATGTGCGGCTCAACTACGCGACCTCGCCGGAGATCCTGACCGAGGCCGTCGACCGCATGGCGGCGTCGCTCTGACGGCCGCCCAAAACTGACAACGCAGACAAGCTTCACATTACTGTTCGGTAACGGTAGTCTCCTGACTACGGGCCATCGACGGCCATCCATGTTTCCGAACAGGAGACTGCCATGTCCACTCCCCGGAGACGATGGGCCGCAGTGGTGCTCACTGCGGCTCTCACCACCCTCACCCTGACCACGGCGCTCCCGGCCCAGGCCCAGCAGCGCCCCGGCATCGTCCCGCTCCCCGCCCACCTCGAGGAGATCCGCGCCGCCGAGGCCGAGGCGCTGTACGGCGACCCTGCCGTGCGCCCGCTCGAGGAGCGGCAGACCTCCCTGGTCGCCATGGGCGACAGCGAGATCTCCGGCGAAGGCGTCGGCAACTACGACCCGGACACGCACCGCGACGGCAACTGGTGCGACCGCTCGTACGACCAGGCGCTCTTCCGCGCCGGCATCGAGAGCGACGTCCAGTACAACGTCTCGTGCTCCGGCGGGGCCTCGCCGCACCTGGTCGAAGGTTCCGGCGCTTCCCAGTGGGACGAGCTCAACCAGGGCGACAACCTCGCGATCAAGGCCCGCAACACCCACGTCAAGCTGGTGTGGATCGTGGTCGGCGCCAACGACGAGGGCGGCATCCAGTTCGGGCCCACCGCGACCGAGTGCGTCACCGCCCGCATCCTCTTCCTCGGCCCCTGCTGGGACGAGCACACCGAGGACTGGGAGGCCCGCGTCGAGGTCACCGAGGACGGCGTGGAGACCGCGATCGACGCGGTGCGCCAGACCATGACCGACGCCGGGTACCTCGCCGCCGACTACGAGATGGTCGTCATGTCCTATCCCAGCCCCGGCGGGCCCGACGTCGAGGACAACCCGGACTTCCCCGGCTGGTACTCGGGCGGGTGCCTGCTCTACCTCGCCGACGCGGCCTTCGCGCGCAACAAGGCCGTGCCGCTGTTCGAGGACGGCGTCCGCGACGCCGCGCTCGGCAAGGGCGTGCGGTACCTCAACGCGCAGCGCCTGTTCGACGGGCACGGCGTCTGCGAGGCCCAGCCGTGGGCCCGCGGCGTCTACGTCGAGGTCGGCGTGCTCCCCTCCGAGCACGCGTTCCGGCAGTCCCTGCACCCCAACTACCTCGGGCACGGCGCCTTCGCCGAGTGCATCACCGACTTCTACGACCACCCCGACTGGGAGACCGCGACCTGCGTCGACCCGGCCAGCACCAACGGCGCCGTCCTCTACGAGGGGCTGTTCGAGTTTCAGGACCTGAAGCACACCGGCACCGGCCTGTGCGTCGACGCCGAGGGCTACGACTCGCGCAACGGCACCGACCTGGTGTCCTGGGGCTGCCACGGCGGCCGCAACCAGGGCTTCTGGTACGACGCCCAGCAGCGCTCCCTGCACGTGGAGCTCTCGCACGACCGCTGCGTCGACGTCGAGGGCGGCCGCGTCCAGGCCGGCGCGACCCTCGTCCTGTGGGACTGCCACGGCGGCCTCAACCAGGAGTTCACCATGGACGCCAACGGGATCCACCCGGCCGGGCACGCGAACCTGTGCCTCGGCTTCGGCAGCGCCGCGACCGGCTCGTCCCTGGTCCTGACCTCGTGCGGCACGGCCGTGATCAAGCCCGCCGCCCGCAGCTACGCCGACCCGGTCGGCTACGGCTACGACGACTGGATCGGCTCCAGCGTCTACTAGCGACACCGCCCGGGCCGCGGGAGCGGCCCGGGCGGCCTCCAGGCCTCCACGAGGTCCTCCGCGGCGAACACCGCTGACCACGGCCCCTGCTCACTGCGGGTACGCGACCCCGATGAGCGGGGTGTCCTCCGCGACACCGGGACCGCGCGCGGCCGCCGCCGGCCGCGAAATCCCTGCGTGCCGACAGCGCGATCTCATGCCATTCGATCGACCCGAGGTACCCGACGCGTCGCCGGGTGCGGACCGGCCGCCTGCGACCTCCGGGGGAGCCTGATGTCGACCTTCGTCGCAAGCGGAGTTCCCACCTCGGACCGATGCGGCGCCCGCGCGGTCGTGCGAATGTGGACGCATGACCGCGACGACACCCCGGACCCCGCTCCCGACCAGGCGCTCACTCGCATGGCGCGCCCTCGCCGCCTGGGCGGCGATGGGCCTCGCGCTCGGCGCCGCCGGGCCCGTGTCGACCGCGCTGGGGGAGCAGTGGGGCCTCGGGCGCACCGGCAGGCAGGCCGTGTCCGCGCTCATCGTCGGCCTCGCCGTCACCGCGTTCATCGTGTGGCTCAACGGCCGCGTCGACCGCCGGCCCCTCGCCGCCCTCGGTCTCGGCCCCGCCGGGGACGCCGCCCGCGGCTTCGTCCTGGGCACGGTCGTCACCGGCGGCGCGGCCGCCCTCGTGATCGCGCCCGCGGCGCTGGCCAGCTGGATCGAGTTCGGCCCCGTCGACTGGGGAGCCCTGGGCACCTTCCTGATCCTGAACGCGCTCATCGCCTTCGGCCTCGAAGCCCTCCCCGAGGAACTCGCGTTCCGCGGCTACGTCTTCACCACGCTGCGGCGCCGCGGCCGCACAGCCGCCGCGTTCCTCGGCACCACGGCCCTGTTCTGCCTCATCATGCCCCCGACCTCGCTCGCCGCCTCGGCGACGGCACTCCTGCTCGGCCAAGAACCCGACGGGCTCCTCCTCGCCCCCGCAGGGACCGACCCCGTGACCTACGTGATCCTGCTGGCCTGCTTCGGAACCGCGCTCCTCGCCGCCCGCATCGCCACCGGATCACTGTGGACCAGCATCGCGATGCACCTGACGTTCCTCACCGTCAACCGCCTCGTCTTCGCCAACGCCGACCGCGACACCGGCTGGCAGGTCGAGGCCGTCCCCGACGCCGCCGTCCTCGTCCTCGCGTACCTGCTCCTCACCGCGGCCGTGTTCGGCCTCCTCGCCCGAGTGCGACGCCGCCCATGACCGGCCCCCACGCGAAAGCCCCGGCCGCGGAGCCGGAACGGCGGCTCCGCGGCCGGGGCGGGCGCTCCCCAGCGCGTCTTTCGGTGAGCGGGCTAGTCGGCGATGTCGCCGTAGATCAGGCCGCGGCCGTTCGTGGCGATGTAGACGCGGCCGTACACGTCGGGGTCGCCGGTGATCGCCTTCCCGGTCCAGCCCCACTGGTGGGCGTCGTCGTTCACGCGGACCCAGTTGCGGCCCTCGTCCGTGGAGCGCCAGATGCCGCGCACGCCGCCGGCCTTCGCCGAGGCGAACAGCGTCGGGTAGCCGTGCCGGTTCCGGGCCCGCCCGAAGCCGACCGCGTCGGCCTCCTGGAAGTCCCGCACCCGCCGCCAGGTCCGCCCGCCGTCGGTGCTGCGCCACATCCCGTAGACGCCGTCGGCCTCGCCGCCGGCCAGCCACAGGTGCCCGCGCTTGCCCGGCACGGCCCGGAAGTCCACGGACCCCGCGGCGGGCAGCCCGGAGGCGCCCGTCGCGGTGAACGCGAGACCGCCGTTGGCACTGGCGTAGAACGCCCCGGCCGCGAAGGCGTAGCAGCGGTTCGCGTTCGCGCGGTCGGCCCGCACGAGCGCACCCGCGGGGAGCCCCTCCACCGGCGTCCACGTCTGACCGAGGTCGGTGCTGAACACCGGTGCGGTCGTGCCGTTCCCGGGGGACCACACGATCACCGCGCCGTCGGCGCTCACCGCCACGGAGCCTGCGTTGCCGCCGCCCGCGACCCCTTCCAGCCGGGCCGTCGTCAGCCAGGTCGCGCCGCCGTCGGTCGAGACGCCCACGTGCCCGTCGGCGTCCCCTTCCACGTCACCGGTCCCCACCACTACCTCCGGGTTCAGCCCGGCGAAGTCCACGCCGCGGCCCGAGGTCCAGTTCGGACGCCGGATCTGCGCGCCCGCGCTGCCGAGGTCGGTCTGCACGAACCCGCCGAGGTCGCCCATCGCCGAGACCACGGTCCCGCCGAGCGCCGCGATGTCCTGCACCGCGGTCTCCTCCAGGCCCTCGACGCGCACCGCCACCGTGAACGGGTCCACCGGGAGCGCGATCTGGCGCCCCGCCTCGGAGTCCCACCCGACGAGCGCGCCCTGCGCGTCCCACTGCGTCAGCGCCTCGGTGCCCCAGATCGTGGCGCCGGTGCCCCACATGATCCGGTCCGAGTCGTGGGGGTCGATCGCGAGCGCGTCGATCATCCAGCCGTGCTTGACCGCGTACGCCGGGCCGTCGTCCGCGTTGCCGAACGACAGCCACGCGCTGCCGCCGCTGTCCATGTCGAACCGGTCGGTCCGCGCCGGGGGCCACGACCAGTTCGCGTCCCACACGTAGTCCCAACTGGTCTCCCAGGTCGCGCCCGAGTCCGTGGAGCGGTACAGGATCTCGTCGGGCCACCAGTTGTTCTGCGTCGCCACCATGAGCGTGCCCGGGCGCCGCCGGTCCACGGTGAGCCCGCCGAAACCGGGGATCGTGCCGATCGGGTTGTACGAGGGCGTCACGTCGGTCCACTCGCCCGTGGCCAGCGTGAGCCGCTGCACCGAGCCGCCGCGGCCCGAGGCGGGCGCGCCGTTGTACGGGCCCGGGTCCCAGCCGGTCACCACGAACAGGTGCCCGTGCTCGTGGTCGAACGCCGCCTGCTTCGGGATGGTCCGGTTCCCGTCCGCGCGGCCCAGCGCCGCGGCCGCGCCCGGCACGGGCTGCCAGGTCGCGCCCTGGTCCGCCGAGACGTACAGGGGGTCGTCGGGGTCGGCGACGCCGACGAAGATCCGGCCGCCGGCCAGGTCGAAGTCGGTCCAGATCACGCCCTGGTTGTCGTCGGAGTAGTCGCTCGACGGGTCCTGGACGAAGTTCCCCGCATTGGGGAACGCCTCGACCTCCGCCCACGTGCGGCCGTGGTCGACCGACCGCCACAGGCCGTTCCCGTTCGGCGTCCCGAGGTACAGCACCGCGTTGTCGAAGGGGCTCACGGCGAGGCGCTCGCCCATGCCGCGGCCGGGCATGTTCCCGCCCTGCTTGAACGGCAGCTCGGCGACGCCCCAGGTGTCGCCGTAGTCGTCGGAGTAGAGGACCGCGCCGCTGCCGGGGTCCCAGTCGTTGGTGTAGGTCCCGACCGCCGCGTAGGTGCGGCGCGGCTCGACCGGGTCGGTCGCCACCGACACGACGCCGGTGTGGCCCCAGTCGTCCCAGCCGACCCAGTCGAGCAGGGGCTTCCAGGTCTGCGTGCCCTCGCGCCAGCGGTACAGGCCGCCGATGTCGGTGCGGGCGTAGATGAGATCGGCCTCGGTCTCGTTGAAGACGATGCCGGGGACGTAGCCGCCGCCGTTGACCACGGCGTTGCGCCAGGTGTAGGCGTCCTCGCAGCGGCCGCCGGCCTTGGCCGCGGCGGTGCCGGGAACTGCCGCGGCCGCCATCGCGGCGGCGCCGAGCGAAGCGGCGAATGTGCGTCGTCGCACGTGTGCTCCTAGGGGTCTCCGGGACGCCGGGCCCGTCCGCGGGACCGGGCCCCGAGGGGTTAGTTGGGAGCCCCAACATAACAGTCGCGGTCCACCGCGGCAACACTCCGCGACCCGGCCGGCGATCCCGCCCGTAGACGTGGGAGCGCTCTTCCACTACTGTGGGACCCGGTTGGGACCTGTCCACCCGCTCACCCCTCAAGGAGCCGACCCATGGGCGCGAGCCTGCCCGCACTCCTCCGCCGTCCCGCGATCCTCTGGTCCGCGCTGGCCGCGGCGGTCGCGGCCGCCGTCGTCACCGTCCTCCTCGTCGTGCCCGGCGCCGACGACGGACCCGCCGACGGCGACGGCGACTACCTCGACGCGAGCCTCCCCGTCGACGAGCGCGTCGACGACCTTCTGGGCCGCATGACGATCGAGGAGAAGATCGGCCAGATGACGCAGGCGACCGTCGGCGCGGTCGAGGCCGCGCCGTCCGATGTGGGCGAATACGGCATCGGGTCGCTCCTCAACGGCGGCTCCGAGGCGCTCTTCGACACGCCCGAGGAATGGGCCGCGATGATCGACGGCTACCAGGACGAGGCCCTGAAGTCCCGCCTGGGCATCCCGCTCATGTACGGCATCGACGCCGTCCACGGCAACACCGCGATCCCCGGCGCCGTCGTGTTCCCGCACAACATCGGCCTCGGCGCCGCGCACGACCCCGACCTGGCCGGCCGCGCCGCCGCGGTCACCGCCGCCGAGACCCGCGCCGCCGGGATCCACTGGACCTTCGCGCCCTGCGTCTGCGTCGCGCGCGACAGCCGCTGGGGCCGCACCTACGAGTCCTACGGCGAGGACCCCGGCCTCGCGTTCGAGTACGCCGGGCCCGTCGTGCACGGCTACCAGGGCGAGGACCTCGCCGCGAACACGAGCGTGCTCGCCACCGCCAAGCACTACGTCGGCGACGGCGGCACCGACTACGGCTCCTCGACCACCGGCGACTACCTCCTCGACCAGGGCGTCGTCACCCTCACCGAGGAGGAGCTCCGCTCGATCCACCTGGCGCCCTTCCAGGCCGCCGTCGACGCCGGAGTCGGCTCCGTCATGGCCTCGTTCTCCTCCACCGACCTCGGCGAGGGCCCCCTGAAGACCCACGCCGACGAGTACCTCATCACCGACGTCCTCAAGGGCGAGCTCGGCTTCGACGGCATCGTCGTCTCCGACTGGCAGGCCGTTGACCAGGTCAGCACCGACTACGCCGAGGCCGTGCGCGCCTCCGTCAACGCCGGGATCGACATGGTCATGGTCCCGTTCGAGTACGAGCGCTTCATCTCCACACTGTTGTCCGAAGTAGAGTCCGGTGGGGTGGCGGAGGACCGGATCGACGACGCCGTCGCCCGCATCCTCACCCAGAAGTTCGCCCTGGGCCTCTTCGAGCAGCCCTTCGCCGACACCGCGCACGCCGCCGAGGTCGGCTCCGACGAGCACCGCGACGTCGCCCGCGAGGCCGCCGCCGCCTCGCAGACCCTGCTGCGCAACGACGGCGACCTCCTCCCGCTCACCGGGCAGGAGTCGATCTACGTCGCCGGCTCCGGCGCCGACTCGATCGGCCGCCAGTCCGGCGGCTGGACCGCCTCCTGGCAGGGCTCCACCGTCACCCCGACCCAGGGGACCACGATCCTCGCCGGCATCCAGGAGGTCGCCTCCGACGCCGCGGTCACCTTCAGCGAGGACGCGTCCGAGCCCGTCGAAGCCGCCGACGTCGGCATCGTCGTGGTCGCCGAGGACCCCTACGCCGAAGGCGTCGGCGACGCCGGGGCCGGCGAGCACGACCTGGCCCTCTCCGAGGACGACGCGGCCGCCGTCGAGACCGTCTGCGCCGCAGTCGACTGCATCGTCATCGTCGTCTCCGGCCGGCCCGTCGAGATCGCCCCCCACCTCGGCGAACCCGGCACCCCTCGCAGCGTCGACTCCCTGGTCGCCGCCTGGCTCCCCGGCAGCGAGGGCGCCGGCGTCGCCGACCCCCTCTTCGGCGCCGCCCCCTACAACGGCCGCCTCCCCGTCAGCTGGCCCCGCCAGACCGACGACGAGCCCCTGAACGTCGGCGACGCCGAGTACGACCCGCTCTTCGCCTTCGGCTTCGGCCTCGTCACCCCTTAGCGCCCGCCCCAGACGGGGCACGGTGACGCGCGACGGGATCAGCGGGCAGTGCCCGCCGGTCCCGTCGCGCACCCTTCGATCGCGGCCGCCGCACGGGACAGGCGCTCGTCAGCGCCCCGCCACCGCCTCGTCCAGCAGGTCCTGGAGTCGCGACAGGTCCGGCGTCGAGTCCGCCTCCAGCTCCCCGTGCACGACCTCCTGGAATACCCGCGAGAACCGCGTGTACCGCTCGACCGCCGGACGCGTGCCCGGCTCCGGACCCGGGTCGAGCCGATCCTCCGGATCGCGGCCGGTCAGCGCCCGGAAGAGCTGCGCCGCTTCGACACGCGGGCTGCCGCCGTCATCGCACGGCGCTTCCACGGCCGGATCCAGCAGATGCGTCTGCGCGATCGCGTCGTAGTACGGCTCCTCCCGGGTCGACGCGAACCCGCCCGGCTCGAACAGCCGCTGCTGCGCCATCGGCCCCGTCAGGAACTCGATGAGCCGCACCGCCGCGTCGGGCCGCTCCGAGGCGGCGCTCACCGCGAGGCTCTGCCCACCCAGGACCCGGCCGGGCATCGGCACCACGCCGACGTCGAACTCCCGGTCGCACGACCGCAGGTCCTGGAACGCGCGCGGCCAGTGCCGCAGGAACGCCGTGCGCCCCGTGCGGAAGGCCTCCAGCGACGCGTCCTCGGCGAACCGCAGCGACTCCTGGAGGATCATCGTGCCCTCGCCCACCGGCTCGTGCAGCTCGCGCGACAGCCACTCCAACTGCGCGACAGCGGGCGACGGATCGCCGAAATCGATCGAGCCGTCACTCTTCGCCTCGACCCGGTTGGCCAGCAGGTACTCCCAGACGCTCACGGTGAACCCTTCGTAGGCGTCGAGCTGCATCGCGATGCCGCCCTCGAAGCCGCCGGCGACCACCATCCCCTCCGCGACCCTCCGCAGGTCCTCCCAGTCGGCGATCCGGGCGGCGTCCTCGGCGCTCAGCGTCCCGGTGGCGTAGTCCGTCGCCGCGCCGAGCCGGTAGTACAGCATCCCCACGTCGGTGTTGAACGGCAGCGCCCGCAGCTTCCCGTCGACCTCGCCCGCCGACAGGGGCCGGCCCAGATAGCCGCCCTCGGTCGGCCGCTCCAGTTCGAGCAGGCGCCCGGCCTTCGCGAAGTCCGCGATCCACGGCAGGTCCAGGTTCACCACGTCGACGGCCGGGTCCCCGGCCTGGAGCGCCGCGTGGATCGCGCCGTACTGGAGGTCGGCGACGCCCGGCAGCTCCACCATCTCGGCTGGGTGGTCGGGGAAGCGGAGGTTCCACTGGTCCACGAGGAGGCCGCGCTGGCCGTTCGCGGTGTCGTCGCGGCCGCTGAGAATCCGCAGCGGCCGCCCGTCGAGGTCCTCCATGCTGCGGTCGGAGCGGCGGTTGCCCAGCAGGTAGCCGCCGCCGACGGCGACCGCGCCGCCGAGGAACCAGCCGGCGGCCGCGCCGGTCTTGAGCACGGTCCGCCGCGACGGCCTCCATCGGCGGCCCCCGGGGGACGGCTGGGTCGGGTCAGGCATCGCCGCTCCACAAGGCGTCGAACAGGCCGTCGAAGGTCGCGGTGATGTCGTCCTCCCGGGCTTCGAGGCAGGTGACGCGCGGGCCGTCGAGGCCGTCGAACGGCGCCGAGCGGCAGGAGGCGTCGCCGACCGCGATGAGGTACACGTTGACCTCCGCGTCGTCGAGCCGCTCCAGGACCTGGTCCGCGGTCGTGGGGGAGGTGTCGAGATCGGCGCCGTCGGTGAGCACGACCATGGCGCTGAACCCCTGCTCGGTGCGGGCCGCCTCCAGCTCGGCGGCCCCGTCGACGAGGACCTGGTGCAGGTCGACCCCGTGGCTCGCCTCAGTGTCCGCGAGGAGCGCTCCCGCGCCGCTCGCGTCCTGGCCGATGCCGAGCACCTGGTAGTGGGACTCGACTCCCTCCATGGGGAAGGTCCACAGGCCCGCGCGGTCCTGCTCGCCGAGGTATCGCAGCGCCGCCTCCACACCCGCGGTCGCGAGCTCGAACCGGCTCGCGCCGCCGTCCCGCCCGCTCATCGTGCCCGAGCGGTCGATGGCGAGCAGCACGTCGGTCGGCGGGCGATTCCGGCTGTACGCCACCCTGAGGCTCTCGTAGGCCTCGGCGCCGAGGGGCTCCGCCTCGACGGCGAAGGCCTCGTCGAAGGCCACGTCCCCGAAAAGCTGGCCGCCGCGGAAGTCGTTGTCGCGCACACCGATCGACGACAGATTCCAGTCCTCGGCGTCAGCGAGCCACCGCTGGAGCGCCGCGGCCGCCTCGCCGCGCTCGCCGCTCCACGGGTCGTCGGCCCACTCGAACCGCGCCGCCTGGTAGTCGAGTCCGCCGAAGTCCTCCCCGTACACCGGGACGAGGTCGGTGTGCCGGTCGCCTCGCAGCGCGCAGTCCGCACCGAGCGGCCCGCCCTCGTTGTACCGGGCCAGCGACGCCTCGGTGACGAGCGCCGCGAACTCCTCGTCCTGTTCGGACAGCTGGCACAGCAGGGCGGTGTCGTTGACGGGGAGCGGGTTCCCGGCCGCGGCCGTCCACTCGACGAGCTGGTTCTCCAACCGCGCCCCGACCCCGCCGTGAACGGCGTCCTCGCCGTACAGGTTCCGCAGGAACAGGACGCCCGCGTGCGTCGCCATCGGATCGGGGCGGAGCACCGGCGTGCCGTACTCCGCGCCGAGCGCGTCGATCAGGTCCGGCAGCGGGGCCTCCGCCCGCTGGGAGCCGCCGTTGAACCCGTCTTCGAGGTCCTCGGCGGGAACGGCCACGACCAGCGGCGTGGTTCCCACCCGCACCGAGTCGTCCAGGTCCAGCGCCCCCGGCTCCCCGGCGCCGCCGAGCATCGCCGCGGCCGCCTCGACCTGGGTCCTGGACTCGGCGATCCACAGGTCCGGCCGCGGCCCCACGTCGCGGAGCGGCTGCAGCGCGGCGTCCTCGGAGGGCACCGCGGCCCACCCCGCCGCCAGCGCCTTCTCCACGGCCGGCCACGGGGCGTCGTAGGCGGTGACCTCCGCACGGCGGCAGCCGTCCTCGGTGTACCAGGCGTTGAACTCGGTCAGCGCCACCTCGAACCCGATCGCGCCGTCCTCGGGCAGCAGCACGGTGAGCGACACCGGGTCCGCGCAGTCGCGGTTCCACGGCAGCACCAGGCGCGGCGGGTCGATCGTCACGACGAGCGCGGCGCAGACGGCGGCCATCGCGCCGAGGTACGCCCACCGCTTGCGCCGCCCCCTGGTCCAGCTCCACCGCGTCAGCGCCGCGATCGCGATCGCCATGCCGCCCAGAGCGAGCAGCGGCCGCCATCGCGGCTCGACCACCCAGTCGGAGAACTGGAGGAGCGCGAGGACGAACCCGGCCCCGCAGGCGAGGGACTCGATGGGGTGCAGGCCGGCCCGGTCCTTGGCGGCCTTGTCGTCCACGGCCTGCTCGTGGGCCGGTTCCGGTCGAGAGGGCTCGGACACCGAAGCCTCCGTCGGCGTGTCGCACGAAGGCGCGCTTCGTGAATCGATTGAAAGGGGTGAATGGACAGTATGCCGCATCCGCGCACGTCGAGGGGTGCTCAGTGTGCTGCGCGGGCGCAGGCGTCCACGACCGCTCGGCCGAGCGGAGGCCGGCGAACCACGGCGCGGTCAGGAACGGGAAGGGCTCCCCGAGGACGGCGGCGCCGGATCGCGGACGGACTCCGCGGGCAGCGGGCCCACGGTCACGCGTTCTGCGTCGTCTCGGCGGTGATCCACTCCAGGTAGGCCGGGTTCCCGGCGGTGATCGGGAGCATGACGACCTCGGGGACCTCGTACCCGTGGCCGTCCTTGATGTGGGCCTCGAGCTCGGGGTAGGCGGCGGCGGTCGTCTTCAGGACGACCCGCCACTCCTGCGCGGTGTCGACCCGGCCCTCCCACCGGTAGACGCTGCACAGCGGCCCGAAGACCTGCGCGCATGCGGCCAGCCGGCCCTCGACGGCGCTGCGCGCCAACGAAGTCGCCGACTCGGCCGAATCGGTGGTGGTGACCACCTGGACGTGCTCGAACTCGGTCATGACCGCCTCCAAACCGCTTTGAGCGAGCCTATCGCCCATTCGGCCCCGGGAGGGAGGTTTATTCGGCCGCGACGCAGGTGACGGACGAGGGCAGGTCGAAGTCGTTCTCGACCTCGGCCTGGAAGCCGGTGACCGCGTCCTCGCCGGGGTCGAGCCGGCCGTTCCAGTTCTCGGACCCGAACCAGTCGTGGCCGAGGGCCTCCATGTTCCAGTGGTGGTAGACGTCGGCGTCGTCCAGGTCCAGGTCGATCTCCCAGGACCCGAGCCGCTCGCCGCCGGTGTTGACCACCTCGACCTCGACGCTCACCGAGTCCTCCCACTCCTCGTCCAGGTAGAGGTAGGCGGCGCAGGCGAGCCCTTCGGCGGGCTCCTCCTCCGCCTCCTCCTCGGTGGGCTCCTCGGCGTCCGACGGGGGAGCGCTGGTCGCGGCCCCGCCCGACGGGGTCGGGGAGGCGTCGGCCGAGGCGGACTCGGACGGGGACTCCAGCGCGGAACTCGACGCGTCCGCCGCCGCGGCCGCGCTCGAACTCTCGCCGGCCGTCGACGGCCACTCGGTCGTGGCCCCGTCGACCGCGCTCACCGGCTCCCGGTCGCCGCCGCCGCCGAACACCCCGAGCTGCCACATGGCGACGAGCGCGACCACCCCCGAGACCGCCCCGAGGATCTGGAGCAGCCGGCCGTGCAGGCGCCCGCTGGGCGCCGCCTCCGGTTCCGACCTGTGCATCCGAATTCCTTCCATTGGGGACGCTCCCGCGGGTCCGCAATAGAGGACGCGCGCCGATCCGCACGGCTCAGCCTACCTGGACACCAGCCCCCGAACAGTCCGCGCTGATTCGCCCCGATACCCGCTGAACTGGGATTTCATCCGCTCTCGCCCCGATTCGTCACCCCCTTGGAGGACCCTGGGGGCGACGGAGCCTCGCCGCCGCCAGCACGCACCGTCCGCACGGTATGGCTGTGCCGACCGCGCGCCCCCGGCGGTTCCATCTGGTGCTGCTTGATCACGTCTCGGCCTACACTGGCCCGATGAGCAAGGCACCCGAGACCGACCCCGCCCAGGACGCCCCCGCCGTGCACCCGCCGAAGGACCACGCCGTCGGGCTGCCCGCCGTCCTCAACTCGGTCCGCTTCGTCGCCTCCCAGGCCGGAGTCGTCCGCGGCCTCCCGCTCCTGCGCAAGGTCAACCAGACCGACGGCTTCGACTGCCCCGGCTGCGCCTGGCCCGAACCCCTCCACCGGCACCCCGCCGAATTCTGCGAGAACGGCGCGAAAGCCGTCGCCGAAGAAGGCACCCGCCTGCGCGTCGGCCCCGACTTCTTCGCCGCGCACCCCGTCGCCGACCTCGCCGACAAGTCCGGGTACTGGCTCGGCCAGCAGGGCCGCCTCACCGAACCCGTGTACCTCGCCGAAGGCGCCACCCACTACACGCCCGTCACCTGGGACGACGCCTTCGCACTCATCGCCGGCGAACTCAATGCGCTCGACAGCCCCGACGAGGCCGCGTTCTACACCTCCGGCCGCACCGGCAACGAGGCCGCGTTCCTCTACCAGCTTCTCGCCCGCAAGCTCGGCACGAACAACCTCCCGGACTGCTCCAACATGTGCCACGAGTCCTCCGGGTCGGCGCTGGCCGAGACCATCGGGATCGGCAAGGGCAGCGTCCTCCTCGACGACCTGTACCAGGCCGACCTCATCATCGTGGCCGGCCAGAACCCCGGCACCAACCATCCTCGGATGCTCACGGCCCTGGAGAAGGCCAAGCGCGCCGGGGCGAAAATCGCCACGGTCAACCCCCTGCCCGAGGCCGGGCTCCAGCGCTTCAAGAACCCGCAGTCCGCGCGCGGGCTCGCCGGGCGCGGCACCGACCTCACCGACCTGTTCCTCCAGATCAAGGTCGGCGGCGACCTCGCCCTGTTCAGCCTCCTCAACCGCATGCTCCTGCGCGCCGAGGACGAGGCCCCGGGCGTCCTCGACCGCGAGTTCATCGATCGGTACACGCACGGCTTCGACGCCTTCGCCGCCCACCACACCGCAGGCGACGACGAGGCCGTCCTCGCCGAAGCGGTCCGCCGCACCGGCCTGTCGCCCGACGAGATCGAGCGCCTGCTCGCGATGGTCCTGGCCGCGGACAAGATCGTCGTCTGCTGGGCGATGGGCCTGACCCAGCACCAGCACGCGGTCCCCACGATCCGCGAAGTCGTCTCCTTCCTCCTCCTGCGCGGCAACATCGGCCGGCCCGGCGCCGGCGTCTGCCCCGTGCGCGGCCACTCCAACGTGCAGGGCGACCGCACCATGGGCATCTGGGAGCGGATGCCCGACCGCTTTCTCGACGCCCTCGGCGCCGAGTTCGGCTTCGACCCGCCCCGCGACCACGGCCTCGACACGGTCGACACCATCCGCGCCATGCGCGACGGCCGCGTCAAGGTCTTCTTCGCCATGGGCGGCAACTTCGTCGCCGCCACCCCCGACACGAACGCCACCGAGGACGCCATGCGCGGCTGCCGGCTCACCGTGCACGTCTCCACGAAGCTCAACCGCTCGCACGTCGTCACCGGCGCCCGCGCGCTCATCCTCCCGGCCCTCGGCCGCACCGACGTCGACGCGCCCGGCGGCCGCGAGCAGTTCGTGACCGTCGAGGACTCGATGGGCATCGTCCACTCGTCCCACGGCCGCGTCGCCCCGCTCAGCCCGCACATGCGCAGTGAGGTCGCCATCATCACCGGGCTCGCCCGCGCCGTCTTCGGCGACGCCGACCCCACCCCGTGGGAGGACTTCGCCGCCGACTACGACCTGGTGCGCGACCGGATCGAACGGGTCGTGCCCGGCTTCGCCGACTACAACGCCCGCGCCCGCGTCCCCGGCGGGTTCGCCCTCCCGCACGCGCCGCGCGACGAACGCGTCTTCCCCACGGCCACCGGCAAAGCGAACTTCACCGTCAACCCGGTGACCTCACCCGAGGCCGGCCCCGGCCGCCTGCTGCTCCAGACCCTGCGCAGCCACGACCAGTTCAACACCACCGTCTACGGGCTCGACGACCGCTACCGAGGCATCCACGACGGCCGCCGCGTGGTCCTCGTCAACCCCGACGACGCCGCCGAACTCGGCTTGAACGACGGCGACTACTGCGACCTCGTCAGCGAATGGTCGGACGGGGACCGCCGCGCCCCGCACTTCAAGATCGTCCACTACCCGACCGCCCGCGGCTGCGCCGCCGCGTACTACCCCGAGACGAACGTGCTGGTCCCGCTCGACTCGGTCGCCGAGTTCAGCAACACCCCCACTTCGAAATCCATCGTCGTGCGCTTCGAACCCGACAGCGCCCCCTCGAACGCCTCCTCCTCACCGTGACCTTCGACCGCGGCCCTTGCGGCCCCGGCCTCCACCGCGCTATGCAGACAAGAGAACCACCGACCACCTGAAGCAGAGCTGAAACCGCCTGAAGGCGACTTAAGGAACGAGCATGGGCCGCGTCACCGTCCGCAGGAAGACCACCCGCCTCGCCGCCGGCGAGCGCACCGGGCGGATCGACACCCTGGTCGTGGAGGAACCCCTCGAACTGCGCGTCGGCGGCGAATCCCTCCAGGTCACCATGCGCACCCCCGGCGACGACTTCGACCTCGCCGCCGGATTCCTCCTCGCCGAAGGCGTGATCGCCAAGCCCTCCGACATCGTCTCCATGCGCTACTGCGCGGGCGTCGACGCCGACGGCGAGCAGTCCTACAACCTCCTCGACATCGCCCTCGCCCAGGGCGTCGCACCGCCCCCCAAGGCCGCCAAACGCAACTTCACCGTCACCTCCGCCTGCGGCGTCTGCGGCAAGGACAGCCTCGAAGACGTGCGCACCAGAGCGATCTGGAGCCTCGACGACGACGCCACCGTCGTCGACGCCGCCGTCCTCGCCGACCTCCCCGCGCGACTGCGCAAGTCCCAGAAGATCTTCGACAAGACCGGCGGCCTCCACGCCGCCGCTCTCTTCACCGCCGACGGCGAACTCCTCACCGCCAAAGAGGACGTCGGCCGCCACAACGCCGTCGACAAGGTCGTCGGCTGGGCCCTCCAGCAGGACCGCCTCCCTCTGCGCGGCACCGTCCTCGCCGTCTCCGGCCGCGCCTCCTTCGAACTCGTCCAGAAGGCCGTCATGGCCGGCGTCCCCGTCCTCGCGGCGGTCTCCGCCCCGTCCTCCCTCGCCGCCGACCTCGCCGACGAATCCGGCCTCACCCTCGCCGGCTTCGTCCGCGGCGACACCATGAACCTCTACACCCACGACGGCCGCGTCGCCTTACCCGGCGTGTCGCCACCCGGAATTACCGGCCGGTAACTAATCTCTCCCCCAGGGCGACACCCGAACGGGGGACACCATGTGCACACCGCAGCACCGGACCCGAGTGGTACTGGACGAATCCGAGATCCAGCGCCGCATGACCCGCCTCAAGCCGCCCTCCCTCGCCGAACGCTACGCCCAAGCCTCCACATCGGCCGAACGAGACCGCTTCTACGGCAACGAGACCCGTCGCACCGAACTGACACCTGCCCGCCGCACCGGGCGACCGCCCTCGACCGTCTGGGTCACCGTGCCGATCCTCCGCACCCGTGGCTGGACCGACGCCGCCATCCGCGAATTCCTGCCCCGCCCCGAGCGCCACTACTCCAACCCGCACGTCAAGGGCCGCAGCCCGATGCCGATCTGGAACGCCCGCACCGTCGGCCGCATCGAGGCCACCGGCGAATGGCAGCGCTGGCTCGCCCGATCCCTGGCCCGCCGCAACACCACCCTTCGCGACCTAGCGGACTCCATCCGCGAACGCGCCTTCCGACATCGATTCGAAGCCGCCGACAGCGCGATAGCCCATTACCGCGATGCCCAGCACCGATCAGGATAGGCGCTTATCGGCGGTGAATGACGGGGTGCGAGTCGAATTACTCGCATCCCGTTTTCTGTTTCCTAAGTGGAATCGCTTCTGATCATGATGTGCCTCGTGACCTGACAGATGTCAAATTTCTGATTGATCATGATTCGGCCTGCGACCTAGTCATACAAGCGTTCGATTATTGTCGCATGGGCATTTCAGTCCTGGTCAAGATCAACTTGAGTGCGGACTCGGAGTCGGTTGCAAAGTCCAATACAGGGGCTGACAAGCGCGAGGTGAAACGGTATCGTCCCTGTATTCCCCACACCTTCCCAGCGCTACGGAATGGACCTCCCCCTATGTCCGACCTTGAATTCAGCGTCCCCGAGTTCAATCTCCTGCTCTCGCTCGTGCATCTCCGCGGCAACGGCTCCACCGCCAAGGTCAAGCTGGCCTTCGGAACGTACGAGCCGAAGAAGGACGAGAAGGACCGCCTCACCGAGAAGGGCCTCATCAGCGTCCGCAAGGTCGGCAGGGCCCAGGAGTGGGAGCTGACCGATCCCGGCTGGCGGGCCGCGAGGGAACTGCTGGCGAAGCCCGCCCCCGCGAAGATCACCCACCGGACCGCCCGCATCCTCTGGTCGATCATCCAGGACTTCTCCGCCCACATGGACCGGGTCGGCACCGAGCTCGCCGACGTCTACCCCGAGCCCGCCGCGGAGACCCTGGCCGACAAGATCATCGCCGCGTACCAGGAGCTGACCGGCGACAGCGCCGACTGGGTCCCGCTCCTCGCGCTGCGCGAGCGGCTCGACGACGCCGCCCGAGAGGAGGTCGACAAGGTCCTCGCCGAGCTGCACACCCTGCGGGAGATCCAGCTGATCCCCGAGTCGAACCAGAAGACCCTCACCGACGCCGACCGCGACGCGGCACTCTGGCTCGGCGGAGAGCACCGCCACCTCATAGGGATCGAGGTGCGATGAGCGACGCACTCGAAGCGCTGCGGAGAGCACCGAGCGACTTCGCCGTCACCCCAGACGACATCTGGGTCGAGAACTCCCGCCCACACGTCGAGGGCATCAACGAGACCGTGATGAAGGCGGTCGAGGCGCAGATCCAGCTCGCCGAGCGCAGCCCCCGCTCGAGCGTGTACGGCCTCCCGGTGATCGGCGAGGGCGGCCGCGGCAAGAGCCACCTGCTCGGGCAGACCCGGAAGCAGGTCCAGGACCGCGGCGGATTCTTCGTGCGGCTCAACATACTCCACCTCGACCAGTTCTGGCCCAACCTCGTCGGCAGCTACCTCTACGCGCTCAACATGCCGCACCGGCTGGCCCCGACCGGCCTCGCGTACCTGCTCGACACCCTGGCCCAGCGGGCGCGGGTGCCCGACAAGGTCCGCCGCCAGATCCTGAACGACCGGCGCCCGGACGCGGAGTCGGCGTCCCGGTTCATCGAAGCGGTGCGCGAGCTCGATCCGGCGCTCGGCAGCGCCCGATGGACCCTCAAGGCACTGCTCTACCTGCACTCCCGAGACGAGTTCGCCGCGAGCGCGGGGGACGAGTTCCTCAACGGCGGCGAGGTCGACGCCGACCCCGAACTCGGACTCCCCGGGACGAACCGCACGCCCGCGAAGGGGGTCGTGCGCGACCTGTCGCACCTGATGTCGCTCTGCGGGGCGACCGTGGTCGCCGTGGACCAAGTGGACGACATCGTGCGGGCCTCGAAGTCCGGCACCGCCGAGCGGCACCGGGAGAACGCGGGCCAGCTGCTCGACATGCTCGGTGTGAACTTGGTCGACGTGCGGGACGAGACCCGGCGGACCACCGTCGTCATCGCCTGCCTGCGGAACACGTGGCGGGAGTTCAGCAACTACACGACCGCGACCATCGTTCAGCGATTCGAGCCCCCGGCCCGCCTCGACGACGCACTGCCGAGCGCCGAGGTCGCGGCAGCGCTGCTCGCCGCGGTCCTCGAACCCATCTACCGCGAGTCGGGCTTCGAACCGCCGTACCCGAGCTATCCGTTCCCGGCGCGGGGTCTCGCGCAAGCGGTCAACTTCAGCCCTCGCCAGCTGCTTCGCACCGCCGGCGACCACATCCGCACCTGCGTCGAAGCGGGCGCCGTGACCGAGCTGGAGCGGTTGGACGTCGTCGCGAGTCCCGTTCGCGGCTCCCATGCCGCGGAGGAGGCGTCGCTCGCCGACCTCGACGAGGTGTTCGCCAGGTACCGCTCCGAGACCTCGCGGGAAGCGGCCACCGACCCCGAATCGGAGTACGTGAAACTCCGCCCGCTGCTCGGCGCAGGCCTGCGCGCCTACCGGATCGAGGCCGGGCGCGACCCCGAGACCTTCGACGTCAGGCTCTCGGTAGGGGAGAAGCAGGGCTTCCACGCCGAGGTGCACGACCGCGCTGGCAGCAGGCCGAAGCGGTGGGTCTTCCGGGCGATCTCCACCGACCACGGCAGGGCCGTGCTCCACCGGGTGCGTGCGCTCTGCCACTGGGCCAAGGTCGGCGAGGACGACCCGGTCCAGGACAACCATGCGGTGCTGTGGGTGACCGCCTCCCGCACCGGCTGGCGCCGCTGGTCGGCCGGGGCCCAGGTCTGGGAGTGGATCGGGCGGATCCGCCAGGACGGGCTGGAGGTCCTCGCCTCCGAAGAGGACTACCAGACGTTCGCGGCGCTGGAGCGCATGGAGTCCGAGCACATCCCCGGCTTCGAGGACTGGCTCGGCAAGCGTCGACCCGCTTCGCGCACCTACCTGCTGCAGGCGGTGTTCGGCGGGCCGCCGGAAGCGCGAACGGTCATCGCGGTGCCGGACGTGCCCAAGCCGACCAGCGCCCCTCGATCCCAGGTCGAGAAGCGGACGGTCACCGAGTCGCGGGTGTTCATCGAGGTCCCGTTGACGCAGGCGGTAGCCAACGCCACTGCCAGAGGCGGCAGCATAAACGTCGGCGCCCTGGGTGAGGGCGCCACCAGCACCGTCGGCGCGATCGGGGAGGAAGGCACAGGGCAGGTCCGGGTCGCCGAGGCGACGGCCGGGCGGGTCGCCCTCGAGCGGCGGGCCGCGCCAATTGCGACCCGGCTCGACCACCGGACGGTGCACCTGGACCTCCAGGCCATGGCCAAGCACCTCGGCGTGTTCGCCGGCTCGGGCTCGGGCAAGACCGTCCTGTTGCGGCGGATCATCGAGACCGCGGCGCTTCAGGGCGTCTCGTCGATCGTCCTGGACCCCAACAACGACCTGTCCCGCCTCGGCCAGCGGTGGCCCGAACCGCCGGACGGGTGGCTGGAGGGCGACCGGGCCTGGGCGGAGGAGTACGCGCGCACCGTCGACGTCGTGGTTTGGACCCCCGGCCGGAACCGCGGTCGCCCGCTGAGCTTCCAGCCGCTGCCGGACTTCTCGGCCGTGGCCTCGGACCCCGACGAGTTCGACATCGCCGTCGACACGGCGGTCGCGTCGCTGGTGCCGCGGGCGAGGATCGGAAAGTCGACGCCGCGGGACGATCACGCGCGGGCTGTCCTGAAGCAGGCGCTCGCGGCATACGCGCGCGACGGGAGCTCCGACTTCCAGGGGTTCCTGATGTTCCTCGCGGACCTGCCCGACGGCGTGAGCGCGATTGTGAAGGCCGAGGACATCGCGGCGCAGATCGCGTCCACCTTGCAGGCCGCGGTCATCAACGACCGCGTGTTCGGCGGCGCTGGCAGCCCGCTGGACCCCGGGGTGCTCCTGACGCCGCCGGACGGCAAGCGGGCCCGGATCTCGGTCGTGAACTTCATGGGGCTGCCCACCGACGAGCAGCGCCAGGGGTTCGTGAACCAGCTCGAACTCGCGCTGTTCTCCTGGGCGAAGCGCAACCCCGCGGTCGACCGGCCGCTGTCGGGTCTGCTCGTCCTCGACGAGGCCCAGACGCTGGCGCCGTCGTCGGGGTCGACCCTCTGCCTCGACTCCACGCTGGCGCTCGTCTCCCAGGCGAGGAAGTACGGCCTGGGGATGCTGTTCGCGACTCAGGCGCCCAAGGGGATCCACAACCGGATCGTGGGCAACTGCGCGACCCACTGGTACGGGCGCATCAACGCGCCGTCCCAGATCGCGGCCGCCACCGAGGTGGCCCAGACCAAGGGCGGGTCCTCGGTCGACCTGGCGCACCTGTCCGCGGGGCAGTTCTACCTCGCGGCGGACGGGTCGCCCACCGAGCGCGTGAACGTGCCGATGTGCTTCTCCCACCACCCCTCCACCGCCCCGACCGCCGAGGAGATCCTGGCGGCGGTGCACCGATCCGGCGAGGAGCCGAGCGCGTGAACGAGATCATCAGGGAGCGCCTGACGGCTTTCAGGGCCGACCAGGAACTGCCCGAACTGGACGATGCGCGGCTGTTCGAGGTGTTCGCCGCCTACTGCGTGCTGCACCAGTTCCACGAGGACAAGTTCGAGCCCGAGCTGCACCGGACCGGGGGCGGGAACGACCTCGGGGTCGACGCGTGGGGCATCGTCGTCAACGGGGACCTCTTCCACGACTTCGACGGCGTGAAGCAGGCGGTCGAGGCCTGCCGCGAGATGAACGTGGTCGTCATCGTGGTGCAGGCCAAGCTCAGCGGCTCGTACGAGGGGAAGGTCGTGGCGGACCTGGCCGACAACCTGCGGCAGGTCTGCGCCCGGCCCCCGATCACGTACACGGCCTCGCCGGAGGTGGTGGAGCTGCACGACGCGCTGTGCCTCATCTACGACCACCATCACAAGCTGGCCGAGAAGAGCCCGAGGCTGGAGGTGCGGTACGTTCACTGCGGGCAGGAGTCCAATGAGGACATGCTGGAGAAGTGCCGGTCCGCGGAGGCCTCGCTCGACGAGCTGGGGCGGTTCCACTCGGTCCGGTTCGCGGCGGCCGGGTGGCGCGAGCTCGACCGGCTGTTCAAGCGCACGCTCCGGAAGGTGAAGGCCCACTTCGAATGGGCCAACCGGTCGGCGCTCCCGGTGATGGAGGGCGTCAAGGAGGCGTGGATGGGCACCATCCCGGCCTCGGTGATCGTGGAGCGGCTCCTCGTGGACGAGGGCGGCAGCATCCGCAAGTTCCTGTTCGAGGACAACCTCCGGGAGTTCCTCGGGGCGCAGAACGAGGTCAACGACGGGATCGCGCTGACGCTCGCCGATCCGGCCAAGCGCCGGCGCTTCGCCGTGCTCAACAACGGGATCACGGTGATCGCCGAGCACTTCGACACGTCGGGCACCGAGTGCCACATGAGCGACTTCCAGATCGTCAACGGCTGCCAGACCGGCCACGTGCTCTTCCAGAACCGCGACAGGCTCACCGACGACGTGCACGTCAAGCTCATCGTCATCGAGACCGAGGACGGCGAGATCGCGGGCGACATCACCGTCGCCACCAACCGGCAGACCGAGATCGCTCCGGAGGACCTGCGCGCCGACCAGCAGATCCACAAGGACATCGAGGCGTTCTTCCGGGCGCGGCCGGCGCCGCGCGACCTGTACTACGAGCGCCGCAGCGGGCAGTACGAGGCGCGCTCGGTGACGATGACCAGGGTGATCCGGCAGGGGCAGCTCGCCCAGGCGTACGCCTCGGCGTTCCGCGGGCACGCGCACGAGGCGTCGCGGACGTCGAAGCTGCGCAAGGACCCCGCGCTGCGGATCTTCCACCGCGACAGCCTCCCGATCGCGTACTACACGGCCGCCTCGGTCTGGTACCAGGTCGACTGGCTCCTGCGGAACAACCGGGTCGAGCGGAAGTGGAAGCCCGCGAGGTTCATGCTCGTGGCCGCGCTGGTCGAGCGGTTCGCCGAGGGCAGGCCGCTGCCGGCGAGCCCCAAGAAGGCAGCGGCGCACTGCGAAGCGCTGCTGGCGCGGATCTGGGACCGCGACGAGGTCGAGCACCTCGTCAGCCTCATGATCGGGCGCCTGGAGCGGTTGCTGGCGACCGAGACGTCGCATCAGCGCTTGAGCGACCTCGCCCGCACCAAGGGCTTCACGGAGCGGTTCCTGAAGGAGGCCGCGGAGGTCGGGTAGCCCGTATTCGGCGGCCGGTTTGGGTTGCCCTGGGTGGATGTTTGCCTTAACATCGATCTACTTGAATGTTTGGGCAGTCGTCCAGACGAGTCCGGCGGCCCGGAGTGGGTCGGGCCGCGGCGACTCGGGTCCTCGACAACCGGGGACGGCTGAGCCCCCTACTCGGCTTAGGAGCTCAACCCATGGAAGTCACACCCACCGTCGGCCGTGCGCGCGTGCGGCTGAGAAGAAGGGCCGCAGCGGTGTTCGCGGCCTGCGGAGCGCTGCTGGCCGCGTCGCTGGCGTTCGTCGCGGCCAACCCGGCATCGGCCGCCGCCTGCGACGCCGTGCAGTACGCCATCACCTCGCAGTGGGGGACCGGGCACAACGCCGCGGTCTCGATCAAGGCCGGGTCGGACGGGCTGAACGGCTGGACCGTCGAGTTCGACCTGCCGAGCGGATCGAGCGTGCAGAACGCCTGGAACGTGGCGTACACGCAGTCGGGCGCGCACTTCACCGGCGAGGACGTCGGCTGGAACGCGCAGGTCTCGGCGGGCCAGACCCGCGAGGTGTTCGGCATGACCGTCACCGGGACCGGCACGATCCCGACCTCGTTCAAGGTCAACGGGACCACCTGCGGGGGCACCTCGACCCCGACCACGACGCCGACGAACGGCGAGCCGACCGAGACGCCGACCGGGAACCCGCAGCAGCAGAAGCAGACCCGCACGCCGGCGTTCCTCACCGAGGCCGGCGCGGAGACCGACAACTACGTCGAGTCGGCGAACTTCACCGTCCGCTGGGGCGACGCGATCGACGCCGTCGCCTGGGGGCGGTCCCGCGGGTACGCGAACTACCCGCAGTGGGTGGCGGAGCACATGGAGGAGATCTACGACTTCTACGTGAACGAGGTCGGCTTCGTCGACCCCGCCGACCACGGCGTCGGCTCCCGGTACCGCATCAACCTCTACCTGTGCGGCACCTGGTCGAACGGGTTCCTGCCGCCCGCGAACTGGGCCGGGCCGGACGACATCGGGGTGGGCCACCTCTGCATGCCGTACGACAAGATCTGGGACGACTGGGTCGAGTCGCACGAGTTCAACCACATCCTCCAGTCCTATGCGAGCGACATCAACGACGCCAACGGGAACAACGGCGGTTGGGGCCACGGCAACCCCGTCGCCGGGCCGGTCTGGGAGGCGCACGCCAACTACATGGCCCGCATGAACCGCCCCGAGGTCGTCCTCGGATCCGGGTACTACCTCGAACGCCAGCACTTCCGCTGGCTCGCGCAGGAGACGTACTACGGCGACTGGCTCATGTTCGACACGATCGCCGAACTGTACGGCGCCGAAGCCGTCGACCGGCTCTGGTTCGAGGCCAGGCAGGGCGAGCATCCGATCGACACGATCAAGCGCGTCCTCCAACTCGACCAGCAGGAGTTCGCCGCGCTCATCGGCGAGATGACCTCCAGGCAGGTCGTGTACGACTTCGACCAGGGCGCGGCCATGCGCACCGACCTGTGGCGCGGCGGCGGCAGCTACCGGCCGCTCCACACCGACCCGCTCACCGGCCTCGGGGGAAACCGGTACCAGATCGCGGCGTCCGACGCGCCGCACCAGTACGGCCACAACATCTTCCGGCTCAACCCGACCGCGTCCGCCGTGTCCGTCTCGCTCACCGGGGCCTCGAGCCTCTCGGGCGCCGACTGGCGCTTCCGGCTCGTGGCCGTCAAGGCCGACTTCTCGGTCCGCTACAGCCCGCTCATCTCGCCGGGCCAGACCGCGAACTTCTCGCTCCAGAGCGGGGAGACCCACATGATGCTCGTCGTCGCCGCCACCCCGTCCGTCCACCGCAACTACACGATGTGGCAGACCGGCGTCGGCGACCCGTTCCCGTACCAGCTCACCATCACCGGCGCCACGCCGTCCTGATGCGGGCGGGGGGCCTGCGGGACGGCCCGAACCGTCCCGCAGGCCCGCCGGCTCGGGGGTGCCGCGGCGGACCGGCGGCGGCTACATTGAGCCTCTGATCCGCGACCGGACGGGAGGCGCGATGTACGCGGTCATCGACGTGGAGACGACCGGCCTGCTCAGCAAGGACCGGATCGTCGAGATCGCCGTCGCGCAGCTCGACGAGGACGGCCTGGTCACCGCCACTTGGGAGACCCTCGTCAACCCCCGGCGCGATCTCGGGCCGCAGGAGCTCCACGGCGTGCGCGCCGCCGACGTCCGCAAGGCCCCCACGTTCGACCGGGTCGCCGGGGACGTCGTCGAGCTGCTCCGAGGCCGCGTGCCGGTCGCCCACAACCTCGCCTTCGACGGCCGCCTGCTCGCCCACGAGTACCTCCGCATGGGCTGCGAGATACCGGACCTCACCCACTTCGGCGTCTGCACGATGCAGTGGGCCGGCCACTTCCTCCCCGACGCCGGCCGCAGCCTCGCCGACTGCTGCCTGGCCGGCGGGATCGCCAACGACCGGCCGCACGAGGCCATGTCCGACGTCCTCGCCACCGCGGAGCTGTTCGCCCTGTACCTCAACAGCATGGGGCCGGTGCCGGTGTGGGAGGGCCGCGGCCTGGGCCTGGACGAGATGCACTGGCCCCCGGTCCCGGCCCGGTCCACCCCGGCGGTGCGCCGCGGCGCGGGCGCGGGCGACGGCGGTGAGTTCCTCGCCCGGCTGGTCGACCACCTGCCGCGCGTCCCCGACCCGCCGCAGGCCGACATGTACCTCGCCCTCCTCGACCGCGCCCTCGTGGACCGCCACATCTCCGCCACCGAGGCCGACGCCCTGGTGGACCTGGCCTCCGGACTCGGCATCGGCCGCACGGCCGCCCTCGGCCTCCACCGCGGCTACCTGCGGTCCCTGGCCGCCGCCGCGGACGGCGCCGTCTCCGCCGCCGAACGCGACGACCTCGCCCGCGTCGCCGGCCTGCTGTCCCTCCCCGCGGACGCGGTCGACGACGCCCTGAACGCCGACGAGCCGCCGCCGGTCCGCCCCGGCCGCGGATTCCGCCTGACGCGCGGCGACACCGCGGTCCTGACCGGCGCCTTCGCCGAGTCGAAGTCCTTCTGGGCCGCGCGCCTCGAAGCCGCCGGGCTGCACGTGGCCGCCACCGTCACCAAGAAGACGTCCCTAGTGGTCGCCGCCGACCCCGACTCCATGTCCGGCAAGGCCTCGAAGGCCCGCCAGTACGGTATCCCGGTGATCGGCGCCGACGCCGTGGACACCGTCCTCGCCCGCATGGCCCCGGCCTGACGGACCGCTCACCGGAGCCCCAGCTCCGCAAGCCGCTCCCGGAGGTCCAGGAGGTACGGGTTGGTCCGCAGCTCCGGGTGGTGCCCGTACAGGATCGTGAACGCGCGCTCGATCATCGTGTCGACCAGGTCCTCCAGCTCGGTCCAGGCGATCCGGCCCTCGCCCTCGTGGTCGTTGGTGGTCACCGTGACCGTCGCGCCCTCCCGCGCGGCCTTGTAGGTGATGGCCTCCACCGACGAGTGCATGTCGATGCGCGGCTTCTCCTTCAGCACGATCGGGGCGGAGGCCCAGGCGAGCGCGAAGTCTACGACCGGCAGGTACCGCCGGGAGAAGAAGAGGCCGCCGACCTCCAGACTCACGTCCACCCGGAACCGCTCGTACAGGAAGTCGTCCTCGCCGAGCTGGTCCCAGCCGATCGGCACACCCTTCGGCGTCGCGGGAGCCCAGTCGCCCGACCACGAGGGGTCGTCGGGACTCGGCGTGTACCTCACGTCGGTGCGACGTCCGTCCACGGCTACCACTCCTGTCAGGATTCAAAGGGATAGGCGGTCTTCATGTTGCCATCGCCGGCGACCGGGATGAGCAGGCCGGTCTGACCGTTGACCCCGGTCGGCTTGTCGGTGTACGGGTTCCAGTACACGTATTTTCCACTGCGCATGATGTCGTCCGAGTTGACGCCGCGCGGCCGGTCCACGCCGTTCTGCTGCGCGTCCAAGAGTGCGGCGCGCAGGTCGTCCTTCGTGAAGTCCTTGTGATACACGTTGTTCTTCACCGGCGGCTTCTGGCTGTCGTAGTAGCCACCCGGCCGGTGCTTCTCCCAAGTCGCGTCGACCATGTCCTCGTCGAACTCGAACTTCGGCTTCTTCTTCGGCGGAGGCTGGCCGTTCCCCTCGTCCTTGGGCTTGCCGGAGTCGGCGGGTGCGTCCGAGTCGTCGACGGCTCCCCGGTTGAGCTGCTCATCGGCCTTGCGGCTGTCTCCTTCGTTGCTCCGCCCTTCTGAGCGGGTTCGAGGCTTCTTCCGCTTCCGGCCGTGAAGACCGAGCAGCGAGAAGAGGACGGGGATCAGGACGGCTCTGAGGAGGATTCGGTTCACGGCGGTCACCCGAAGAGGAGGTCGCGGAGGGCGGTGATGGAGTCGATGAGGCCGGTGATCCAGCCGAAGATCTTGCCGACCCATTCGGTGATCTTGATGACGGCCTTGGGGATCACCCAGGCGGCGCCGATGCCGACGGTGAATGCCACTTCGGCGGCCCAGGCGATCAGGGAGCCGATGCACTCGGCGACGAACTCGCGCACGAACTCGCGGACCATCGAGACCAGTTGCCCCGCGCCGCGGGTGGCGGTGCCGAGCGAGAGCGCGGTGCCGCCGAGGCAGCCGAGCGCGTCGGCGTTGATGTCGCCCTTGTCGCGGTAGGCGTCAGAGGCCTCGCCGTCCCAGGACTCGACGTCGGCGTCGATGAACGCCTCCATCTCCGCCGACATCGCGAAATACTCGTTCGCGATGTTGTCCCAGGTCATCGCGTGGGCCTCGACGAGGGTGGGGTTGCCGGCGAGCATGTCGAGCGCGTCCTGGAGCGGTTCGACGTGCTCGATGAGCCAGCCGACGCCCGCCGAGGCGAGGGTGCCGATCGGGTCGAGGACGGCGCCGACGGTCTCCAAGGCGACGCCGAGGCCGGCGACCGAGGCGTCGATCCAGGAACCGGAGTCGATCGCCATCGCCAGGCCCGCATAGGACTCCACGATCCCGGCTCCCGCGACGGCGGCCCCGGGCTGCGGGGGGACGTCGGATTCGGTGGCGACTAGGTCGCTCATATGCTCCTCCCCGCCTTCACCGCTCGGACTCGATCCGCCGGAGCCGCTCGGCGGCGCCCTCGTCGGAGGCCGTGTACTGCTCGGCGGTGCGCCGCAGCGCGTCGGCGAGCTTCCCGAAATTGCCCTCGGCCTTGACGGAGAGCCGCTTCTGGTCTTCCTGTCGACTTGCGAGGACCGGGGGCAGGAACTGGCAGATGATGCCGTACGCCTCGTCGTCCTGGGTCACGGAGTCGATCGCGGACTGGATGGCGGCGAAGCGGTCCAGGAACCCGTCGATGTGCGCCGCGTGGGTGTGGAGATCCTCCGGTACGACCTCGAAGTGCTCACTCATGCCGAGGCCCCCCGCCGAGTCGGGGGAGCCGCCGCGTGATGCCCTCGATCATGTTCGAGATCCTTTCCTCCTGAGCGCCAACGTGAGCAGTGGCATTCGAATTGGTCAGACCTCGAACGATAGGGGCAAATCGACTGCCGTGGGGTACAGCCGCGTCACGCAGGGGGACCACTATAAACCGTTGTGGCCCATGTGGCGGGAGCGGTGAACGAATCGGCGAGATCTCGGCGGCAGCCGATCGTGCCGGGCGCGGCCGACCCCGCGGCGATCATGCTGCTTCGCTGCGCCAGTTCGGGTTCCGGCCGGTGAGGGCGATGAGGCGGTCCTGCGGGGTGGCGTCGGGGGCGGGTTCGAGGGCCGGGGCGTAGATGCCCTGGCGGGCCTCCTGGTCGTCGGCGTCCTGGCCGACGAAGCCGGTGAGGAGGTCGACTGTGGACGAGTCGAGCTCGTAGCGCTGGCCGGTCGCCGCCGCCAGGTCCCAGCCGTGGATCGCGACCTCGTTGAGGGCCACGAGCCCCATGATCGCGGCCGGGAACGTGACGCCCCCGGCGGTGGCGTCGCCGTCCCAGGCGGCGGGTTCGGACCAGGCGTCGGCCAGGACCTGGAGGCGCGCTTCGAGGAGCGCCCGCCAGTCGTCGGGCAGTTCGGCCGGCGGCGTGCCGGGAGGCGCGTCGTTGTGCGGCCCGCGCTCGCCCCGGGCGGCCGCAGTGAAGGCCAGTGCCAGGCCCAGGAAGTGGTTCAGGACCTGCGCGACCGTGTACTCCTCGCACGGGGTCGGGGAGTCGAGCCGCTCGCTTTCGATGCCGTCGAGCAGCCCGACCACCAGGTCGGTCACGATCTTGAAGTCGACTTCGGTCCCGGACATGCTCACTCCTCGCGTCGTATGGTCTGCACTGGAGCAGACGACGCGGGCCGCCCGGATTCATCGCCGGTGGAGACCCGGTCGGCCCGCTGCTTCACGTCGGTCGAGGACGGCGCCCCCGTCAGGCGAGCGCGGCCCGCTCCTCGCGCAGCCACGCTTCGAACGTGCGGGCCGGGCGGCCCAGGACCCGTTCCACGTTGTTGTTGACCGTGGCCGGGGTGTCGCCGAAGTTCGCGGCGACGTCGAGGAGCGAGTCGAACATGGCCGCGGGGAACCAGTCGGGACGGCCCGCGAGGGCCTGCTCCCGGGACAGCTCCTCGACCTCGACCGGCCGCCCGAGCTCGGCGGCGACGGCCGCGATGACCTCGCGCTGGCTCATGGACGCCGGTCCGGTGAGGACGAGGCTGCGGCCCCGGAACCGTTCGCGCGTCAGCAGGTCCGCCGCGACCTCGGCGACGTCGCCGAGGTGGATCGGGTTGATCCGCCACTCGGGGAACGCGATCGAGACGCGGCCCGCGAGGATCTGGTCCTTCCAGTCGCGGAAGACGTTGCTGCCCAGCCACGACGGGTACAGCACGGTGTGCGGCAGGCCCGACTCCCGGGCCGCGTCCTCGACGGCCCGGTGCGCGGTCCCGATCGGGCCGGCGTGCTCGACCGGGTCGTACGCGGCGGGGGAGGAGAGCAGGACCGCGTGCTCGACTCCGGCCTTGACGGCCGCGTCGAGGAAGCCGCCGATGTCGCCGAAGGTCGGGTAGAGGAACACGGTGCGGACGCCGTCGAGCGCGGCCTCCGCGCCGGACGGGTCGGTGAGGTCGAGCGCGACCGTCTCGGCCCCTTCGGGAACCGCGAGTCCAGCGGTGTCGCGTGCGGAGGCCCGGACGCGGTGGCCGGCGGCGGCGAGGGCGGCCGCGACGCGCGAGCCGATGTTGCCGCGGGCGCCGGTGACGAGGACGGTGCCGTCGAGTTCGGTCATGGGTGTCGCTCCTGGTCTGGGGTACGCGAGGGCGGGGCGCGGGGCGCGCCCTCGGGTAGCATGGCGATGGAACCTATTTGCTTTGAAAGCAAAGAGACTTTAGATGCAAAGATAATCCGGAGGCGTGCCCGTGTCAACCCGAGATGGCGTCGACGACTCGATCCGCGAGCTCCTGCTGCACATGCCCCGCATGGTCGGCCGCGCCAAGCGCCTCCCCGTGCCCGAGCGCGTCCGCTCCCTCGAACTGAGCCCGCGCCACCTCTCGCTCCTCGCGCTCCTGCTCTTCGACGGCCCCGCCACCGTCAACGACCTGGCCGCCCGCCTCGAGGTCGCGCCGACCACGGTGAGCCTCATGGTCGGCGAGCTCAGCCGCAAGCACGTCCTGGAACGCCGCGAGGACGACGCCGACCGCCGCCGCCGCATCGTCTCCATCACCGCCGAGATGCGCCCCGAGATCCAGGACTGGCTCGCCGGCAGCGCCGCCGCCTGGCGCACCGCGCTCGCCCCGCTGACCCCCGCCGAGCGCCGCACCTTCGTCGACACGCTCCTGACCTACGAACGCGCCCTCGACGACCAGGGCGCTACAGGCTGAGCTCGGCGGCCTCCAACCGGACGAGGTCCGCCTTGAGCTCGGTGAGGCTCCGGGCCGCGTCGTGTTCGAGGTACACGCGCTCGGCCTCCTCGAACCGCGTGCGCGCGAGCGCCGTGTCCCCGGCCGCGAGCGCCGCCTTCCCCAGGCCCTGCACCGCGTTCGCCGCGCCGACCGGGTCGCCCCCGGTGTCGAACAGCGCCTTCGACTCCTCGAACCGCGACGCGGCCTCGTCCTCGTCGCCCGCGGCGAGGGCGGCGTCGCCGATGCCGAGGAGCGCGAACGCGATCCCGTACGAGTCCCCCTCGGACTCCGAGGCCGCGAGCGCGGACATGAACCGCTCGGCGGCGAGCCGGTGCTCGCCGCGGAGGATCGCGACCCGGCCGAGGCCCCGCTCGACGTAGATCATGCGGTGCGCGTACCCGCCCTCGCGGTACGCCTCCATCGCGGCCGTGTAGTGCCGCTCCGCCAGCTCGGCGTCGCCGCGCAGCTGCACGACCTCGGCCAGGCCACGCCGGGCGTTGCCGACGCCCCCGGGGTCCCCGGCGGCCTCCGAGCACTCCAGCGCCGCCCGGTACCGCGCGGCGGCCGGTTCGAGCTCGCCGCGCAGCCGGGCGACTTCGCCGAGGCCCCAGAGGGAGTGGCCGGTGCGTCCCTGGTCGCCGCGGGCGCGGTCGATCCGCTCGGCCTGCGTGAACCCGGTCTCGGCGGCGTCGTAGGCGCAGTACCGCAGCGCCCGGTAGCCGAGGAAGCGGGCGAGGTGGGCGTACTCGACGGTGGCGCCGCCGGTGCTCAGGTGCTCGATGGTCTCGACCTCGGCCTCGAACCAGTCGGGGTGCTCCTCGAACCCGGTGCCGAGCCGGTCCAGGTAGTGCTGGGCCAGAGCGAGCCGGAAGGCCTCCAGGTCGCCCTCGGCCCCGGCCACGTGCGCGCCGTAGACCCGCAGGAGGTCGTGGGCGCGGTAGCACCGGAGGGCGCGCTCGCGACTGGTGCGGGTGAGGTCGCGGACGGCGAGGCCCGCGTTGACGAGGCCGTGCATGCGCCGCTCGGCCTCGCGCAGGTCGCAGTCCATCGCGGCGGCGAGGCTGCCGAGCGTGGCGAGCGCGCCGGGGTGCGCGCCGAAGGCCCGGAACGCCCGCCGCTCGGACGGATCGAGGCGCCGGTAGGAGCCTTCGAGTCGGTCGAAGAGGTCCCGCTGGTTGTGCGGGTCGCTCTGGCGCCGTGACGGATCGGGCTCGGGCAGGTCCGCGATGATCTCGTCGAGGGCGGCGTCGCCTCCCGCGATCTCGCGGGCGTGGGTGGCGATGAGCACCGGGACGCAGAGGTCGCGGCGGACGAGCTCGGCGACGAGCGCCGGGGGGTGCCCGCCCCCGGCGAGGCCCGTGAACATGGCGATCGCCTCGCCCTCGTCGAGCACGTCGAGGCGGAGGTCGCCGGCGTCGGCGATGTCCAGCCGGTCGCGCGTGGTCACGATCGTGACGCACCCGGAGCCGCGGACGAGGAGGCCGTCGAGCTGGGCGGAGTCGTCCACGTTGTCCCACACCATGAGGAGGCGGCGGTCGGCGGCCGCGGCGTGCCAGCGGTCGCTCCTGGCGCGGGCGTCGAGGAGTTCGACCTCGTTGGGCGTGGCCGCGCCGATGCCGGTGAGCACGGAGCCGAGCGCGTCGGCGCCGGTGTCCGCCACCGGTCCGCGGTAGGACTCGAAGTCGTGGAAGACGCGGCCGTCGAACCGGTCGCCGAAGCGGTTCGCGAAGGCGACCGCGAGGGCGGTCTTGCCGACGCCGCCGAACCCGCCGATCGACTGGATCACCGCGACGCCGTCGGCCGCCTCGACGGCCGCGAGGAGGTCGGCGAGCTCCTGTTCGCGGCCCACGAAGTGGCGGCCGCTGAGCCCGGGGTTCCAGTGGTCGCGCCAGATGCTGTCGGGGCGCCGGTCGAACGCGGCGTCCCATTCGCTGGCGCCGTTGAAGCCGGTGACGGCGTCGAGCCGGACGCCGAGGGCCGCGAGTTCGGAGAGCGGCGTCGCGAGGGCCCCGGTGGGGGCGCCGAGGCCGCGGCTGTTGTTGACGACGCCGCAGATGGCGCGGCGCTCGGGGTCGATGAGCATGGAGCCCGACATGCCCTGCAGCGCATGGCCGTCGGCGAGCCACCAGAAGCCCTGGTCGTCGAGGCTCTCCCAGGTGAAGTCGACGCCGCGCAGGCGCGGCACGGACCGGGTGTTCCCGGGGTTGGGGCGGGCGGCGATGATCGCGCGGCGGCGGGCGGGGCCCGGGGGCGGGGCGGCGGTGAGGTCTAGGCGCGGGCAGGGGTGGCCGCCGATGCGGCGCCCGCGGTCGTCGCGCAGCTCGATGAGCGCGAGGTCGGGCCGGTCCCAGAGGCCGTCGGGGCCGGGGCCCTCGGGGATGCGGGCGATGACGTGCGCGGTGGCGGCGTTGACCTGCGGCAGTTCGGAGACGATCCGCAGGCGCCGCTCGCCGGCGGACGCGACGACGTGCGCGCAGGTGAGGATCAGGCCCGGCGCGGCGACGAAGCCCGAGCCGAGGAACCCGCTGCCGTCCCCCGGGCCCGTCTCGACGCGCACGGCGAAGCGGAAGAGCCCGCGGTCGTCGATCCCCACGGCCCCCATGTCACTCGCCGCCCGGGGCCGCGCTCCACTTGAGCGTGACCTTCAGGGTCGCGGCGGCCCCGCCACTGACGAGGAGGCCGGTGAGCCTGCCGGACTTGATGTCCGCGGCCACCCCGAACTCCACTGTGGCCTCCTGCGGCTGGACCTTCGCCCACACGTCGGCGAGCTCGGCGCCGACGGCCTCGATCATGCCCCGGATGCGCTCGAAGGATTCGGCCCCGCCCCCGTCGCCGATCGGAGTGAGGCCGCCGCCGGAGCCGGCGCGGTCGGGGTCGTCGACGGTGTCGATCGTCTCGACGAGGAACTCCGCCTCGCCGATCTTGACCGGAACCACTTGGCGCATATGGATCTCCCGGGGTGCGTCAGGGGTACCGCCAACGGTAGCAACAGGACGCCCGCGGCGGGGTCCCGTCAGGGGCGCGGGGGTGCGGCGGAGTCGCGGACGACGAGGGTGGTGGCGAGCTGCACGTGGTGGGAGTCGGGGACCTTGCCGGCGGCGAGTTCGATGACGGTGCGGGCGGCGACGCGGCCCATCTGGCGGAGGGGCTGCTTGACGGTGGTGAGCGGGGGCTCCATCCACATGGCGTTGTAGGTGTCGTCGAAGCCGACGACGCTGAGGTCGCCGGGGATCGAGAGGCCGCGGCGGCGGGCGCTGCGGAGGACGCCGACCGCGATGGAGTCGCTGGCGGCGAAGATCGCGGTGGGAGGCTCGGCGAGGTCGAGCATCCGGTCGGTGAGCACCGCGCCGGTCGACTCCTCGAACTTGCCCGAGCCCATGAGCGCGGGGTCGAGGTCGATGCCGGCCGATTCGAGGGCCGCGCGGTAGCCGTGGAGGCGCTCGCGCGCGGGCACCGACTGCACGGGCCCGCCCGCGAAGCCGATCCGGCGGTGGCCCAGGTCGAGCAGGTGCCGCGTGGCCTGGAGGCCGCCGGCCCAGTTGGTGGCGCCGAGGCTCGTGACGCGCTCGTCGAGCGGGTTGGCGGGGTCGATCACCACGAGCGGCAGGTCGGCCTGCTCGCAGGCGGTCATCTCGTCGGCGGTCAGCTCCGCGGTCACCACGACCAGGCCCGCCGCGCCCTGCGCCGCGATCTCCTTGATCCGCGCGGGCCCCAGCGGCACACCCGTCCCCGCGCCGCCGGTCTCCAGCGAGCTGGTGACCACCTCGACGCCGAGGTCCCTTGCGCCGCTGATGATCCCGTCGAGAACGTACACCGCGTACATGTTCAGGATCGTGTCGAACACGACGTGGATCGACTGCGGCCCCGGCGCTTCGCGCGGTCCGGTGGTCGGCACGTAGCCGAGCTCGGCGATCGCCTCGCGGACCAGCCGCCGGGTCTCCTCGGCCACGCCCGGGCGGCCGTTGAGCACCTTGGAGGCCGTGGCCTTCGAGACGCCGGCGCGCTCGGCCACCTCGGACAGCGTCGCGCGCGGGCGGGCCGGTTCGCTCATGTGCTGCACCTCGTCATGTCGTGTACCGACATTCTAGCCATGACCGGAAACTGTTTCCCGGGTTCCCGGTCCGCACGCTCCCGCGACCGCGAGGTGACGCGGCAGGCCGAATCGGGCCCGGCCGGCACCGGAGAAAACCCGCGCGGAACCCGCCCGAAACCGTTTCCGGCCTCGGCCGCGGCTGCCGCGGTCCCCGTTCTCCGCCTCCCGCAAGCACCGTCACACACCGTTTCTATTGCGGCACAATGGACTTCGTTGCCTATAATGACGCGGTCCTCCGGCCGGGGCGTCCGAACCGCGCCCCGCCGGCCCCGACGACAGCAATGGAGACCCCGTGTCCTTCACAGTAGGCAGTACCCGCCGCATGCTCACCCGTGCGGCGGTCCTCGCCGCCGCCGCGGGCCTCGGCGCGGCCGCCCTCGCGGGCCCGGCCTCGGCCGACGTCACGATCCAGCAGTACGTCGCGCTCGGCGACTCCTTCGCCTCCGGCGTCGGCGCCGGCGACTACCTCGCCGACGACGGCTGCTACCGCTCCGCCAACGCCTACCCCAAGGCCGCCGAGGCCGCCCTCGGCGAGCGCCTCTGGTTCGAGGCCTGCTCCGGCGCGAAGATCGAGGACGTCGTGGCGAACCAGCTCGGCCACCTCTACCGGGCCAACACCGAGCACGTCACGATCGGCGTGGGCGGCAACGACGCCGGGTTCTCGACGGTCCTCGGCGCCTGCGCCGGCACCGACACCGCCCTTTGCGAGGCCGCGATCGCGAACGCGCGCGCCATCATCACCGACTCCCTCCCCGCCGAGCTCGACGACCTCTACACCCGGGTCGAGAACCGGGCGTTCTCCGCCGAGATCGTGGTCGTCGGCAACCCGCGCCTGTTCGCCGAGACCGCCTGCGCGGGCGCGCTCGCGATCACCCCCGCCGAGCAGGCCCTCCTCAACGACGCCGCGGACCTCCTCGCCGAGACCACCGCCGCCGTCGCGGCAGACCACGGCTTCGACTTCGCCGACCCGCGCGCCGCGTTCGACGGCCACGGCGTCTGCTCCGCCGACCCGTGGATCCTCGGCTACACCGGGAACCTCGAGTCCTTCCACCCGAACGCCGCCGGCCAGGCCGCCTACGCCGACGTCGTCGTCCCGCTCCTCGATTACTAGACCGCTCGCGCCGACGGCCCGCGGGCGACCCCCGCGGGCCGTCGGCGTGCACCCCCAAACTGGACGAAGGCCCTTAGAATGACGGCACCCCGCGGCGGAGGACCCCACCGCAGACCGCCGCACGGCACCGCAAGGAGACCAATGTCCGCAATCCCCCGCACGACCCGGCGCGGCCTCGCCGTCCGCATCGCCGCCGCGGTTGCCGCCGCCGGCATCGGCGCGGCCGCCTTCGCCAGCCCGGCCTCGGCCGGCTGGTGGTCCCCGAAGTACGTCGCCCTCGGCGACTCGTACGTCTCGGGCGTCGGCGCCGGCGACTACGAGGACACCACCTGCTACCGCTCCGCGAACGCCTACCCGGTGCTCGCCGCCGCGGCGACCGGCGCGAAGCTCTCGTTCGACGCCTGCTCCGGCGCCCGCGTCGAGAACGTCGTCGCCGACCAGCTCGGCAGCCTGACCCGGCGCACCAGCGAGGTCACGATCGGCGTGGGCGGCAACGACGCCGGGTTCTCGGCCGTCCTCGGCGCCTGCGCCGGGACCGACACCGCCCTGTGCGAGGCCGCGATCGCCAACGCGCAGAGCATCATCACCGGCTCGCTTCCCGCGGAGCTCGACGACCTGTACACCCAGGTCGAGGACCGCGCGCCGCGCGCCGACGTCACCGTCGTCGGCAACCCGCGCCTCTTCAGCGGCGCCGCCTGCGCCGGCACGCTCGCCATCACCCCGGCCGAGCAGGCCCTGCTGAACGAGACCGCGGACCTCCTCGCCGAGACCACCGCGGGCGTCGCCGACGACCACGGCTTCGCGTTCGCCGACGTCCGCGACGCCTTCGCCGGCCACGAGGTCTGCACCGCCGACCCGTGGATCCTCGGCTACACCGGCACCGTCGAGTCCTTCCACGCGAACGCCGCCGGCCAGGCCGCGTACGCCGAGGTCGTGACCCCCTACCTCGAAGACTGCTAGCAACCGCCGGACCGGCCCGCGGCGCGTCCGCGGGCCGGCCCGGGGGAGAATCCCGGGATGCCGCGACGCTCCCGCACACCCGCCCGCCCCGCCGCCTGCCCCTGCGGCACCGGCGAGACCTACGCCGCCTGCTGCGGGCGGTTCCACTCCGGCGCCGCCAAGGCCCCGACCGCCGAGGCCCTCATGCGCTCGCGCTACAGCGCCTTCGCCGTCGGCGACGAGGCCTACCTCCTGCGCACCTGGCACCCCGCGACCCGGCCCGACCGCATCGGCCTCGCCGACGACGACCGCACCTGGACCGGCCTCGAGATCCTCGGCGCCACCGGCGGCACCCCGCTCCACACCACCGGCACCGTCCGCTTCCGCGCCCGCTACACCGACGCCGACGGCCCCGGCTCCCAGACCGAGGACAGCGCCTTCGAGCGGCTCGGCGGCGACTGGCTGTACCTGGACGCCGTCGCCTTCGAATAGCAGGCCTGAGGAAGGCCGAATCATCGAATATTTGTCGATTTGTTAACAGCTGTCTACCCTCGTCAGGTGAGTTTCGACCCTCCGTCACCCGCCAAAGACCGTCGGGTGCGACGAACCCGCGCCGCCCTCCTGGGCGCCGCCGTCACGCTGGTCAGCGAGCGCGGCACCGCGAACGTGCCGGTCTCCGACATCGCCGACGGCGCCGGCGTCAGCCGCCAGCTCGTGTACCTCCACTACGGCGACCGCGACCGGCTGCTCCTGGAGGCGGCCCTGGACCTGGCCCGCCGCGAGCTGGCCGAGCCGTGGCAGGCCGCGCCGGAGACCGCGATCGGGCGGGGGCGCGCCCTCGCGATCGCACGGCACTTCGCGGCGCACCGGGCCTTCTACGGCGCGATGTTCAACAGCGCGAGCGCGTTCGCGCTCAACCGCGAGGTGAGCGGCCTGCTGTCGCCGCTGCGGAGCGAGTCGATGCGCGACCGGTTCGGCGACGTCCTGCCGGGGCAGCTCGACGCGGACCTGGCGGCGTTCATCACCGGCGGGATCGGCGCCGTCATCTACCTGTGGGTGACCGAAGGCGAGGGGCCGCTCGACCCCGAGGCCATGGCCGACCGCCTGGTGGCGGTCGGGGACCTGCTCAACGCCGCCCTGGAGCACCTCCCGGGCGCGGCCGCGCCGGCCCCCGAGTAGCGCTCAGCCCTTGGCGACCTTCGCGAGGTCGGCGATGGCCTCGGAGAGGACGACCGGGTCGACCGCCCCCTCGGGCAGGCGCACCTCCTCCAGGACCTGGACGGCGTCGGCGTCGAAGTAGGGCCCGCCGCCGAAGCCCGGGGAGAAGGACGCGCGGACCGCGCCGCCGCCGGGGAGGCGCCGCTCGATCGCGTGCGTCCGGCCCTCGGCCCGGACGGCGCTCCACCGGCCGCGGGTGAGCCCGTGGACCGGCCCGGTCAGCGCCTTGCGGCCCTCGAACCGGAGCAGCCGCCGCGCCTCGGCCTCGGCCGCGGTCGGCGTCTCGGCGGGGCGTCCGAGCTGGTCGAACGGTTGCAGCACTTCGTAGTCGGCGAGGACGCGGACCCATGCGGGGAGCGTCTCGCCGAGCAGGACCGGGTGGGCGAGCCGGACCCGGGCGTCGTCGTCGAGTGCGACCGCGTCGTCCGCGTCGTCGGCGAAGGTGCCGTCCTCGGCGACCCGGAACGCGACCGGTCCGGCCTGCCAGACGAGGCGCCGGGCGATCTCTCCCAGCAGCGGGTGCGCCACGAGGTGCGTCCGGAACTCGGCCGCGGACCAGGTGCGCCCGTCGGCCATCGCCCGCTCCAGGCGTGCGACCTGCTCGGCGGCGACCGACGCCGGCCCGGACTCGGGCACGAGCCGGTCGGCGAGCTGCTCGGCGTCCAGGCCCAGACCAGCGGCGACGAGCTCGACCTGGTCGAGGGCGGCGGCCTTGACGGCCTTGGAGCCGCGGAACCGGGTCAGGCGGTGGACGGCGCGCAGGGCCTCCTCGGACGCGACGGCGCCGAGCACTTCGAGCCCGTCGAGGGCCCGCTTGGAGTGGTTCCGGTCGGGCCAGGCGCGCACGAGCGCTTCGAGCCGCGCGACCGCGTCGTCGTCGGCGAAGCGCGCGAGCTGCGTCAGCGCCCACGCGTCCTTGGCGGGCGCGCCGCCGATCTCCCAGGACTCCAGGACGGCCCACGCGAACGCGCTCAGGCTCGCGGGGTCGCAGTGCGCCTTGACGACGTCGAGGCCCGCGTAGGGGATCGCGGGGGAGTCGAGGGCCATCGCCTCGACGACGTGCGCGACGGCCTCGCGCGGCAGCCGCGCCTTCCCGCCGCGCAGGAGGACCGGCATGTACAGGACCGGCTCGGCCCACTCGGGGACCGCGGGGGCCCTGCGGCCGTCGAGGTCGAGGGGGTCGACCGCGAGGATCTCCGCGACCGACGCGACCGCCGCCGCGCCGCAGGGGGCCGCCGCGTCGAGGACGGCCGCGTCCCCGTGCCGGCGGGCCGCGTCGCGGAGCACCGCCTCGGCGGCCTTCCGCCGCCTGCCGGACCTGCCGACGGCGTCGGGGACGAGCCAGGCGACCGCGTCGAGGCCGTGGCGGTCGAGCCAGTCGCCGACGCTGAGCCGGGTCGAGCGCAGCCGCACCAGCCAGTCGGCGGCGATCCGGGCCGCAGCGGCGCCGCGGATCGGCGGGAGCGCGCGGTGCAGGTTCGGGGTCTTCGCCAGCGCCGCGAGGACGCCGACCGGGTCCTCGCCTTCCGCGAGCCGCCGCTGGAGGTCCTCGCCCGCGAGCCACGCGTCCTGTTCGCCGTCGCGCCAGCGCAGTCCGGTCGCGTCGACCGGCGCGACCGCGACGACGAGCCGCTTCCGCTTGGCGGCCTTGCGGGTCCACGGCGGCCCGGCCAGGAACGCCGGCAGGTCCGCGGCCTCGGGCGGGGCGTCGGCGAGCGTCATGAGCCGTTCGATCGCGTCCGCGACGCCGGCGTCGGCGGCCGCGCGGGCGGCACCGAGCGCGGGCACGCTCGCGACCAGGTGCGCGAACCGGGACCGCAGCGACGGGTCCGCGCGCTCGGCGAGCCGGGCGAGGACCCGGAGCGTGCGGCGCGGGAACCTGGCGGCGGCGGTCCTGGCGAGCGGCCCGGTCCGCTCGGCGACCAGGTTCGACAGCAGGTACGCGACGGCCGCGTCGTGGGGGAGCCCGGCGAGCACCTCGTGGACGGTCGACTTCCCCTGGTGCTCGCGGGTGCCGGCCTCGACCGAGGCGACGAACAGGGGCGCGCAGTCGGCCCCGAACGCCTCGACCAGGGTCGCGACGGCCGGGGCGTGGCCGCCGATGTTCGTCAGCAGCGCCAGCCCGGCGTCCCGCATCTCGTCCAGTGAGGACACCACTCCGGCGAGCCGGTTCTGGTCCGTCCAGGTCTTCGCGCCGCGCTCGCGCCATTCGGCGCACGCCTCGGCGGCCCAGTCCCGCTCGGTCGGCATGAGGTAGGCGCGGATCAGCCGCTGAGTGTGGTTGCGGCCGTAAGGCTCCAGGACCGCGCGGAAGGGCCGGTAGTCCGCCTCGGGCAGTGCCGACAGCAGCGTCCGCAGCTGCCGGCACTCGGCGCCGCGGCCCCACTCGGCGCCGGCGGGGCTCGCGGGCGCCCACCGCACGGCGGGCTCGTCCCCGCGCCACGAGGACCGCGAGTACGGCTTCCCGTGCTGGTTCACGACCCGGATCTCGCACTGGCGCATGAGCGCGGCGGCCGCGAACTCGACGCCGTGCTCGAAGGTCCAGGCGTCGAGCTGGACGTACCGCCGGGTCACCTCCCACAGGCTGGTGACGGCGGCCGCGGTCTCGAACACGGCGGCCGCGCCGAGCGGGTCGGCCTCCCCGTCGAGGTAGGCCCGCATCGCGGCGGCGATGCCGGGGTCGGTCTCAGGCGATGCTGCCGCGGTCCGCACCCGCTCGCCGGCGAGGCCGAGCACCGTCTCCCAGTGCCCGGGCATCTCCGGGTCCGGCACGTGCTCCCGCGCGGACGGGAGCCCGCGCCGCGGCGCGGGGTCGAGCTCGATCGCGCCGCGGTAGTCCAGCCAGGGCTGCGCGGGGTCGGGGTCCTCGTGCGGGAGTGCGTCGGTCATGGGGGACATTCTGGACCGGGGGTGCTCACGGCGCGCTCACGCCTCCGCCAGCGGCTCCAGGACCCGGTTGTGGTCGCGGCCGAACACCATGGAGGTCTGGAACCGGGCCACCTCGGGCCTGGTGGCGAGGCGGTCGACCAGGAACGCGTGCAGCTGCTCGGCGTCCTGGACGGCGACGTGCAGCACGACGTCGCTGCCGCCGGAGACGACGAACAGCGTCACCACCTCCGGCCAGGACCCCACGGTCTCGCGGAACGTCTCGTAGATCGAGCGCTGGTGGCGGCTGAGCTGCACGGACACGAGCGCCTCGGCGTGGCGTCCGAGGGCCTTCAGGTCCACGTCGGCGCCGTAGCCGCGGATCACGCCGCGGCGGGTGAGCGCCCGGACGCGCTCCAGGGCGGTCGAGGGGGCGACGCCGAGGCGCCGCGCCAGCTCCCGGTTCGACAGCCGCGCATCCGACTGGAGGAGGCGCACGATCGACGCGTCGAGTTCGTCCATCCACGGATTATCGCCCCGGTTCCGGCCGTTCGTTCGGCGACACCCCCGATCGACCGCGCACGCGTCTAGCGTTGGTCCGCATGACCACCCGTCACCCCTCCGGGTCCCTCGGCACCGCCCGCGGGACCGCGCTCTACCTCGGGGCCATCCTCGGCCCCGGCGTGCTCGCCCTGCCCGGCCTGGCCGCCGCCGCGGCCGGCCCCGCCGCGATCGTCGCCTGGGTCGCGCTGCTGCTCCTGTCGGTCCCCGTCGCCGCCACGTTCGCCGAGCTCGCCGCGCGCCGCCCCGACGCGGGCGGCGTCGCCACCTTCACCCGCGCGGCCTTCGGCGACCGGACCGCCGCCGTCTGCGGCTGGTGGTTCTTCAGCGTCATCCCCGTCGGCGCCAGCTCCGCGGCCCTCGTGGGCGCCGCCTACATCGCCGACGCCGCGGGCCTCGGCCGCGGCGCGGTCGTCGCCGTCGCGGCCGTCCTCCTCGCGACCGCGTTCGCCGCCAACCACATCGGCCTGCGCCTCTCCGGCGGCGCGCAGCTGGTCCTCATGGGGCTCCTCGCCGCGCTGCTCGCGGCCGCCTGCGCCGCCGCGCTCCCGCACTTCGACCCGGCGAACCTGACCCCGTTCGCGCCCATGGGCGTCCCCGGCGTCCTGTCGGCCGCGGCGGTCCTGTTCTACGCGTTCTCGGGCTGGGAGGCCGCCAGCCACCTCTCGGGCGAGTTCACCGACCCCGCCCGGCAGCTGCGGCGCGTCACGGCCCTCGCCCTCGCGGTCGTCGCCGCGATCTACCTCGCCCTCGCCGCCGCGACCGCGGGCGTCCTCGGGTCCGCCGCCGGATCGTCGGCCACGCCGCTCACCGACCTGCTCGCGTACGCGTTCGGCCCGGCCGCGGCCCCGCTCACGGCCGTGTGCGCCGCGCTGCTCAGCCTCGGCGCCATGAACACGTTCATCGCCGGGGCCTCCCGCCTCGGCGCGGCCCTCGCCCGCGACGGCGCGATGCCCGCGCCGCTCGCGAAGGGCCACGAGCCGGGCCGCACGCCGCACCGCAGCCTCCTGGTGCTCGCCGCGCTCACGGGGACCGCGTTCGCCGGGTCGACGGCCCTCGGCCTGGGCCTCGACCAGCAGATGCGCGCCACCTCCGCGGTGCTCGCGGCGGTCACGGTCCTCGCGTGCGCCGCGGCCGTGCGCCTGCTGACCGGCCGGGCCCGCCGGTGGGCCCTGTTCGCCACGGCCTGCACCGCCGCGATCGCCACCGCCCTCACCTGGTACCTGCTGCTGCCCTTGGTGATCGCGGCCCTCGCCCTCGGCTACCTCCGCCTGCGTCGCCGCCGCGCCCGGCCCCTGCCGCCCGGACCGGTGGAGGCCGTCCCGGTCGAGGCCTGAGGGTCCCGCGGATCAGACCGTCGCCGCCCGTTCGCCCACTCCCTGACCGCCGGTCAGGCCTGACACCTGTCCCGTACATCACCTCTACCAGGCGGAATGCGCATAGCGGCGCTAGTGTTAAGTCAGGTGATTGACTTAGTGTGAACTCGGTGAATCACCGGCCCCGGGCCCCGCCCGGGGGAATACTGCGACACGGGCCACCGCGCGGGCGGCCCGGACCTGAGGGGGAACCAACCATGGCATCAGCAGACCGCTTCGCCGGCAAGACCGTCATCGTCACGGGCGCGGGCTCCGGCATCGGGCGCGCCACCGCGCTGCGCCTCGCCGCCGAAGGCGCCACCGTCGTGGCCGCCGACGTCAACCAGGAGAGCCTTGACAAGCTCGCCGCCGAGATCGAGATCCGCCCCGTCGCGGGCGACCTCACCGCCGGACCCGTCATCGACCAGGTCGTCGCCGCCGCCGGAGGCCGCATCGACGGCCTCGCCAACGTCGCCGGCATCATGGACGGCTTCCTCCCCGCAGGCGAGGTCGACGACGCCACCTGGGACCGCGTCTTCAGCGTCAACACCACCGCCCCGCTGCGCCTCATCCGCGCCGCGCTCCCGGTGATGATCGCCTCCGGCGGCGGCGCCATCGTCAACGTCTCCTCCGAGGCCGGCATCCGCGGCTCCGCCGCCGGCGCCGCCTACACCGCCTCCAAGCACGCGGTCATCGGCCTCACCCGCCACGTCGCCGTCGTCTACGGCAAGGACGGCGTCCGCTCCAACGCGGTCGCGCCCGGCGGCGTCGCCACCAACATCGAGGCGACCCCGAAGTCCCAGCTCGGCATCGAGCGCCTCCAGCCGTACTTCGTGAACGCCGGCCAGCCCGCCCAGCCCGAGCAGCTCGCCGCCGCCATCACCTGGCTCCTGAGCGACGACTCCAGCAACACCAACGGCGTCGTCCTCGCCAGCGACGGCGGCTGGAACGCCGTCTGACCCGACACCCGAAGCGCCCGTTCCGGAACCGGAGCGGGCGCTCCCGCGTTCAGGACGCCGCGCGCAGGTGCCGCCGCGCCGTCATCAGCGCGAACCCGAGCAGGTTCTGCCCCTGCCAGGTCCGCGGGTCGGCCGCCAGCGGGTCGTCCGCCGCCAGGCCGATGCCCCACACCGCGTCGTCCGGACTCGCCTCCACCAGCACCCGGTCCCCGGTGGACAGCAGGAAGTTCCGCAGCTCGCCGCGCTGGCCGAACTTCGCGATGCTGCCGCGCACCGCGATCTGAAACCGGTGCCGCTCCCACACCGACAGGTCGAAGTCGGTCACCGTGCGCCCGATCGCGCGCGCCCGCTCCGGGTCGTCGTCGGCGAGGATGGCCGACGCGGCGAGGTCGTCCTCGAACAGCGTCGCCTTCGACCACATCATGTAGTGCTCGGCCGTGGCGAACCGCCGCCCGCCGACCCGGATCGGCGCCGGCCACCACTGGTCCAGGCAGCCGGGCGCGAGCCGCCCGCCGTGGGTCTTCACGTGGTCCCCGAAGAACAGGAACCCCGCCTCCGGCTCAGCCTCCTCGAACGCGGCCTCCGGCGCGCGCGGGACGGGGACCGCCACCGCCGACTCAGCCTCGGGCCGCCGCTGGAACGGGCTCCACGGGACCGGCCGGGCCGGCTCCTCCGCCGCCGCCTCGGCCGCCGGGGCCGGGTGCGGCGCGAACGGGAGGTCGATCTCCGGCGGCTCGTCCGGCGTGAACCCGTCGACCAGCGCGTCCAGCTGCCCGTCGTCGTACCGCTGCTGGAGCACCCGCAGCGACTCGCACGAGTCGAGCAGGCCCCGGGTCGCGCAGCTCAGGGCGTCGGCCACGTGCAGCGACTCCGTGAACGCCGCGACGGCGTTGGCGCGCATGGTCTCCGCGTCGGTCACCAGTGCCTCCGCCAGGTACTCGGCGGTGCGGAACGTGCAGTATCCGGCCAGCTGCGGGAACGGCTGCGGCGCCCCCGCGGCCATGAACCCGGCTGTGACGATCCACCGCACGGTCCCCGCGACCAGGTTCGGGTTCCCGGCGACGTTCGCGGCCTCCTCCGCGGCCTTCGCGAAGTGCCCGAGGTGGCCGTGGCCGTCCAGCGTCTCCGCTCCGGCCGTCAGGAGCCCCTTGAGCTCGTCGGCCAGCCGGTCGATGCCGACGGCGGGCGGCTCGGGCTCGGCCGGGCCGAGGTCGAGGCCTTCGAGGTCGGTCATGTAGTACAGCGTCCAGGCCCGGTCGGCGGGGGGTGCCGCCGCTGGGAGCGGATCGGGGGGCGGCGGCGTCGCGCCGCCGGTATCACTCGGGGGCATCGCTCCAGCTTGTCAGGGGAACCGCCGCGAGGCAATCGTCCGTGCTTCCCGCTCCGCCGAGGCGTCGGTACGATGAGGACAGGTCCCAAGGAGCACCCATGTCCTCAGCCGAACTCAAAGCGATCGCCATGCTGCTCAGAGCACGCAACGCCATCGACGAGCGCATCGCCGACGTCGTCGGGCGCCCCGTCGTCCACGGCCACCTCTCCGACTGGATCGCGGCGCAGATCTTCGACATCGAGCTCGAACCCGCCGCGAACAAGGCCATCGACGGCTTCTTCCGCAGCGGCCCGCTCGCCGGGCGCACCGTGAACATCAAGCACTACACCCGGAACCAGGGCATGCTCGACATGACCGACGCCGAGGAGCTCGACACCTACCTGGTCATGACCGGGCCGCGCAGCGCCGGTTCCAAAGGCGTGCACCGGCCCTGGGCCATCGAGCACGTCTTCCTCTTCGACGCGCAGGGCCTGTACGACGTGCTGCGCGCCGAGATGCGGCGCATCGGCGACTCGACGAGCGTGCCGTCCCGGTACTGGCAGCAGGCCGAGATCCACCCCGTCTCGCGCAACGCCAACTTCCCGCTCTCCGCCGAGCAGACCGCCGCGTTGGAGGAGTTCCGCTCCGGCCCCGGTGTCTGAACCGAACTCGTGCCCGCTTCCGCACCGGACGTCCTGTTTCCGCGCTGACCTGGGAATCGGGTCGCACGGGATGAGGGGTGCTCTTGGTCGTTGCCGCCGTTTGCCGTTAGGATTCGGGGCACTGAGGGGTGATGTCAGCCCGCAGTCGTGATGATGGCAATCTGACGGAGGAGAAGCGTGCTGGATATCAGCCCGATCACATGGGCCGTGACGATCGGACTCATCGTAATTCTGCTGGCGGTGGACCTGCTGCTGGCGGCACTACGCCCGCACCACGTCGGATTCAAGGAGGCCACGGCCTGGTCGGTGTTCTACATCGCCGTCGCCATCCTCTTCGGCGTCTGGTTCGGCATGCAGTACGGCAACGCCGCCGGCACCGAGTACTTCGCCGGCTACATCATCGAGAAGAGCCTCTCGGTCGACAACCTGTTCGTGTTCGTCATCATCATGACGACGTTCGCGGTCCCCGACCACCACCAGCACAAGGTGCTCACGTTCGGCATCGTGCTCGCGCTCGTCATGCGCGCCATCTTCATCGCGCTCGGCTCCGCGCTCATCAACTCGTTCTCGTTCATGTTCCTGGTCTTCGGGCTGCTGCTGGTCTACACCGCGATCCAGCTGTTCCGGCACCGCGACGAGGACCCGGACGTCGAGTCCAACCTCATGGTCCGCGGCGCGCGCCGCTTCCTGCCGGTGAGCGCCGACTACATCGGCGGCAAGCTCTTCGCGAAGGAGGCCGGCCGCCGGGTCGTCACCCCGCTGTTCATCGTGCTCATCGCGATCGGCTCGGTCGACCTGCTGTTCGCGCTCGACTCGATCCCCGCGGTCTTCGGCGTCACGCAGGAGGCGTACATCGTCTTCACCGCGAACGCCTTCGCGCTGCTGGGCCTGCGCGCCCTGTTCTTCCTCGTGAAGGGCCTGCTCGACCGCCTGGTGTACCTCTCGCTGGGCCTGTCGCTCATCCTGCTGTTCATCGGCTTCAAGCTGGTCCTGCACTGGGCGCACGTCGACATCAACACCGCGATCCCCGAGATCGGGACGCCGCTCAGCCTCGGCGTGGTGCTCGGCGTCCTCGCCGTCGTCACGATCGCGAGCCTCATCAAGACCCGCGGCAACCCCGACCAGAAGGCGCACGCCGGATCGCTCTCGGCGACCAAGAAGAAGGAACCCGAGCAGTAAGTGAGCACGACGCGGGGCCCCGGGGTGATCCCCGGGGCCCCGCGTCGTCTCAGGCCCGCCGCCGCGCCAGCAGCAGCAGGACCAGCATGAGCGGGATCGGCAGCAGGAACGCCTCGCGCAGGCCGATTCGCCCGTCGAGCCAGCCGAGGGCCGCGGGCGCGGCCAGGATCGCCGTGCCCGAGGCGAGCGAGGCGATCGACGCCGAGTGCCGCGACGTCAGGCCCGGCACGCTCACCAAGGAGCCCAGCATGATCGGGTACAGCGGCGCGATCCCCAGGCTCGCGACCGCGATGCCGACGGTGACCTGGACCGGGTCCTGTCCCAGGTAGACGATCACGGTACCGGCGATCGTGACGCCGACCGCGGCGCCCACGGCCCACGACCGGTCCACGAACCGCGGCCCCGCGAGCCGCCCCGCGGCCATGCCGATCCCGAAGCTCGCGCCGAGCGCCGAGGCCGTGCCGAGCGCGACGCCGGTGTCGACCAGCCGCGCCACGCCCCACACCACGAAGCAGAACTCGCCCGCCACGCTCAGGACGATCCGCAGCCACCCCAGGGACGCCGGGCCGACCGGGACGCGGCCCCGCTCGTCCGCCGCCTCCGACGGGCCGCCGACCGTGCGGTGCACGACCGCCGCGAGGAGCACGGGCACCGCGGCGAGGATCGCCCACCGGCCCGCGACGCCCGCGGTCTCCAACGCCCCGAACGCGAGCGGCGCGAGCACCCCGGCCGCGCTGGAGACGCCCACGGCGACCGCGATCCGCTTCGCGGCGCCCGGTCCGCGCAGCAGCGGCGGCGTCGCCAGGGCGATCGCCGCGCATCCGACCCCGACCAGGACCGACCCGGGCCCCGCGACGAGGAGGTCCGGCGTCACGGCCATCGCGACCGCGCCGACCGTGATGACCGCGCAGGCCGCGCGCATCACCAGGCCCGCGCCGCCGCGGAGCACGGCCGGGCCGATCGCGGCGGCGAGGACGAGCCCCGCGCCGAACATCATCGTGAGCCACACGAGCTCGCCGCGCGGGCGGTCGAGCTCGACCGCGATCCCCGCGAGGTAGGGGCCGAACGAGGAGACGAGGAAGCCGAGGCCGATCTGCGCGAACGCCACGACCCGGCCGACGTCGCGCCCGGTCGCCCGGACCGCCGCGTCAGTCGCCATCGAGGGCCCGCAGCTCCAGCAGGTCCGCCAGCTCGCCGAGGTCCGCCACGGACACGTCGCCGTCGAGGCCGCGCAGCGCCGCGGTCATCGCGCCGGCGGCCCGGCCCGCCGCGAGGCCCGGCTCGGAGTCCTCGACCACGAGGCAGTCGGCGATGCCGGTCCCCAGCGCGTCGGCGGCCTTGCGGTACCCCTCCGGGTCGGGCTTGCCGCGCGAGACGTCGTCGATCGTGACCAGCAGGGGCGCCGCGATCCCGGCCGCGCCGAGGCGCGCCTTCGCGAGCCGGTCGTCGGCGCTGGTGACGACCGCCCACGGGGTGCTGGAGCGCTCTAGGGCCGCGAGCAGCCGGAGCGCGCCCTCGGTCGGCACGACGTCGGCGAGGTCGGTGTACTCGTGCTCGGCCAGCCACACGGCCGCTTCGCGCGCGGCGCCGGCGTCCAGGTCGGGGCGGAACCGCGCGATGCTGGTCGCGGCCGGGTTGCCGTGGATGTGCGGCAGCACGGCGGCGGGTTCGAGGCCGTATCGCACGGCCCAGGCCGTCCAGGCGCGCTCGACGGCGCCGTCGGAATCGACCAGGGTGCCGTCCATGTCGAACAGGACGGCCGCGGGGTTGCTGTAGCTTCGCATGAAGCCCTCCGGGGATCATTTAAACTCGTAAGACGAGGATAAAGGCTGGAGGCGGTATGGCGCAAGCCAGGTCATCGGACGCGGATTCCGGGCCGATCAAGGTCGGCCGGGCCGAGGCCGCCCGCTGGAGCGGCGCGCTCGACCTGCTCCGACTGGTCCGGGCCCGGCCCGGGGTCACGCGCGCCGAGGCCGCGCGGGTCCTCGGCGTCGGCAGCGGCACCGCCACCGAGATCTGCTCGCGCCTGCGCGCGCTCGACCTGATCGCCGAGCACCCCGCGCCGCCCTCGGGCCGCGGGCGGCCCACCACCACGCTCCACGCGCACCCGGACGGCCCGCTCGTCGCCGTGGTCGACGTCCGCCAGGCCGAATGGCGCGTCGCGGTCGCCGACCTCGAAGGGGCCCTGAGCGAGTCGGCCACCGGCCGCCACGGCTCCAAGCGCCCCGAGCAGATCCTCGCCGCCGTCGGGGAGGCCCTCGCGGCCGTGAGCGCCCGGCACGGGTCCCGCATCCGCGCCGTCGCGGTCTCGGCGGCGGCCACGGTCCGCAACGGCCGCTTCGTGCAGTCGAGCGTCCTCGGCTGGCGCGACGTCGAGGTCGCGCCCCTGCTCCCCGGCACGCCCCAGATCCTCGGCAACGACGCCACGCTCGCCGGGCTCGCCGAGGCCCGCCTCGCCCACCCGGGCAAGAGCGTCCTGTACCTGACGATCGAGGTAGGCATCGGCGGCGTCTTCGTCGACTGCGACCGCGCGGTCACCGGCGCGACCGGCGCGGGCGGCGAGTTCGGGCACATGCCGTTCGGCGAGCCCGGCCTGGCGTGCCCGTGCGGGGCGACCGGCTGCTGGGACGTCGCGGTCGACGGCCGCGCCGTCGCCCGCCAGCTCGGCGAGCCCGAGCCCGACGACCCGCGCGCCTACCTCATCGAGGCCCTGGTCGACCCGGGTTCCCGTGCGGCCGTGGCGGCCTGCGCGGCTTCACTCGGCCGCGGCGCGGCGGGCCTCGCGAACGTCCTCGACCCCGAGGTCGTCTCCTTCGGCGGCCTCGCGCCCGAGGTCCGCCGCGTCGCACCGGACGCCTTCGCGGCCGCGTTCGAGGCGGGCCTCATGGGCTTCCGCCGCGACGACCCGCCGCAGCTCATCGCCTCGGCCCTCGGACCGGACGCGTTCCTGCTGGGAGCCGCCGAGGCGGCGTTCGACGTGGTGCTGACCGAGCAGTCGATCGGCGACTGGACGGCGGCGCGGTTCGCCTAGGGCCCGTTCCGCGGTTCCGGCCTCTAGCCCCGGAACCAGCTCCGCGCCGCCGGGAGCGCGAGCGGCACGACCACCGCGGCCGAACCGAGGATGCAGACGACCGCGAGCATGCGGAGGACCTGCTCCGGAACGTCGATGGCGACCCCGCCGCCGTCGGCCAGCCGGACCATCGCCATCGCGGCCCAGACGACGACGGTGAGCGCTTCGACCGCGAACGCCGCGGTCCGTGCGACCGGGCGGCCCTGGTTGACGCCTTTGATGATCGCGATGCGGGCGGCCGTCGCCACGGTGGTCAGCGCGATCGCGCTCCAGAGGATCGCGGTGGTCGTCGTGGACATGACGATGACCTGCCGGTCCGCGTTCGTCTCGGCCACCCGGTAGAGGAGGTTGGCGCAGGCGAGGCCGCCGATGACGTTGAGCACGGCGGCCGCGACGATCGCGGCGACCGCGATGCGCACCGTTCCGGGCTTGCGGGGGCGGTCGGTCTCGGGAAGGGTGTCGACGAGATGCATACCCGCCACCGTATCGAACTCGGACCGCTTGCGGGCGTTCAGACCTCGACGGATTCGCGGGGCGCGCGGGTGCGGTCGTAGACCGGCACCCACTTCGCGAGCCAGCCGACGCCGAACCAGGAGATGAGGCCCAGCGCGACCGCCGCGACCCCGAGCGGGAACGCGAGCGAGACGAGGCTGATGAGGCCGGGTCCGGCCACGTTCCCCAGGTCGGCGCACAGGCGCCAGCCGCCGAGGAACTGGCGGCGGCCGTGCGGCGGGGCGACGTCGGAGCCGAGGGTGAGCACGATCCCCGAGGAGATCCCGTTGCCCAGCCCCATGAAGCAGGCGACGAGGCCGATGAGGACCGCGGTGTCGGTGAGCGGCAGCAGCACGAACCCGGCGCCGAGGACCGCCATCGCCGGGAGCGCGACCCACATGCGGCCGAAGCGGTCCATGATCGCGCCGCCCGGGTAGAACAGCAGCATGTCGACCCCCGCCGAGATGCCGACGATGATGCTCGTGGTGGTCGCGTCGAGGCCCTGGAGCGCGGCCCAGAGCGGGATGATCGCCTGGCGGGAGGCGCGGGCGATCATGATGAGGAAGACGCCGATGCCGAGGGTCGCGAGGACCTTCCGGTGGTCGCGCAGGACCTGCCACAGGCGCAGGCGCGCTTCGGGTTCGGCCTCGGCGGGCCTCGTCCTGGCGCCGTCTCCGGGCAGCTCGGGGAGGAAGAGGCTGAGCAGGCCGCCCGCGAGGCTGGTGCCGGCGGCGAACGCGAAGGCCGCGCCCATCGAGTGCTGCTCGATGAGCAGCGCGCCGACGAACGGGCCGATGAACGAGCCGATGCGGAAGGTGCCGCCGAGGGTCGAGAGCGCTCGGGCGCGGAAGCCGATCGCGACGGCTTCGGAGAGGTAGGCGTGGCGCGCGAGGCCGAACACGGCCGAGGCGAGGCCGATGGCGAACACGCACGCGGACAGCACCAGTAGCGACGACGTCTGCGAGGCGGTGACGAGCGCGGCGGCCTCGACCACGCACGCCGCCAGCAGCACCCGCTTCTCGCCGAACCGCTGCGCGAGCGATCCGGCGGGGAGATCGCCGGTGAGCTGGCCGAAGCCGATGAGGCCCACGATGATGGCGGCCTGCGTGACGGTGGCGCCGAGGTCGAGGGCGTAGAGGGCGATGAGCGGCACGACGGCGCCCATGCCGATGGAGATCAGGACGGTCGGGCCGTAGATCGGCACCCAGAGCCGTCGCATGCTGATCGACGGGGCGGCGTCGTTCGGGCGGGCACGGTCGGACACGTTCGCGAACGTATCAACAGGTGGTGGGGATCGCTCACATCGCGGGACCCGGATGTGACGGATTCGAGCCGGTCGGCCGGTAAGTAGGCGAGCGGGCGGACGCCCGCGCCGGTCGGCCGCCTGCGGGGCAGGGGGCATCGGAGGACGCGGTGAGTCGCCCCCGGATCAACAGCGGCGCGCGGGTGCGACACCGGGCGGGGTTACTGGTCGAACGCGGGTCGAGCAGGGTGGCGCGGCGTCGGGCGGAGGAGTGGGGTGTCGGCCGTGCGGCTCGATGCCGCGGGGCGGCTCCGTGCGGAGCCGCCCCGCGGCATCGGTGCCGCGGCTAGTCCGGTGCGCAGGTCACCGCCGGGAGCGTCGTCGGTCCGCTCGCGACGAAGCCCCAGGCGGTGGTCCTGGTCTGGCCTGCCGCGACCGAGCCGTTCCAGCCGACGTCGGTGGCCGTCACGGTCGAGCCGGAGCTCGTCACCGTCGCGTTCCACGAACTCGCCATCGACTGGCCCGAGGCCCACGTCCACGTCAGCCGCCAGCCGCTGAGCGTGCTCGCGCCGGCGGTGACGTGGACGTTGCCCTGCCAGCCGCCGTTCCAGGTGCTCACGACCTCGATGCGGGCGGTGCAGCCGGAGCCGGTGGGCGGCGGGGAGGTCGTCTCGACCGGGGGCGAGGTGGTCTCGGGCGTCGTGGTCCCGCCCGGGTCGCCGGCGCCGAGGGTCGGGGTGGTCCAGTTGCGCCACTGGGCGAGGTTCGCGGACTTGTTGGGGTGCATGCTGATCACGCCTGGCGGGGTGCCGCTGCCCTTGAGGAACGCGTTGATGCTCTGCTGGAGCGGGGTGCGCCAGTCGGTGCGGACCGCGCAGTGGGTCCCGTTGGAGGTGTTCGAGTGGTACGAGATGTTGGCGCCGGCCCCGAGCGCCTTGTAGACCTCGGCGCCGCCGAGGGCCGCCACCGCGCCCGAGCGCGCGCCGAGCCACTCGACGTGCGGGTTGTCCATGATGAACAGCCCGCGCGGGGCGATCATGCCGACCATCTCGTGGGTGTCGACCGGGAGCCCGGCCGGGTTGCCGGTGTAGGCGCTGAACGCGTCGCCGAGCCACGGCTGCTCGCCGTAGGCGCTGCTCAGCGGCTGTGAACCGCTTTCCTGGGCGATCGAGCGCATCGCCCCGACGCCGCCCGAGCCGGACTCGATCGGCATCGTCAGGTCGATGCGCTGGTCGAAGGCCCCGGCCACGAATGCGCCCTTGCCGTACCGGGAGCACCCGGTGACGCCGGTGTAGTTGTTGAGGATGCTCCCGCCGGACTGCTCGATGACGTCGATGAGGCGGCTGACGCCCCACGCCTGCGCCATGAGCACGCCGGTGGTGCTGTTGGCGCCGTACAGGGTGTAGAACGCGCCCTGCTTGTTGCTGCGCGGCGTGCCCTCGGCGCCGACGGTCGCCGGGTCGAAGTTGACGACGGCCGCGCCCGAGGACAGGATCGTGCTCGTGTCGGCCCCGAAGCCGCCGTAGACGATCACGGCCGGGAAGGGCCCGCTGCCGCTGGGGAGCTGCACCGAGGCCGAGAAGCTGGTGCTGCGGCCGTTGTCGCTGACGTTCACGGTGATCCGCGAGGAGGTCACCGTGCCGGTGGTGCTGTCGGGCTGCGGCTTGTCGCCGTAGATTGTCCGCTCGGCGAGCTCCTTGATCTCGGACCGGCGGCACTCCCACTGGCTCCGGGTGGTCACCTTGGAGCCGTCGAGCTTGGTGAACGGGTCGGGGAGCAGCGAGCTCGAGGCCCAGCTCCCGGGGATCTGGACGTCGCAGTTCGCACCGTCCCATTCGGACATCGCCTGCACCTGCGCCTCCGCGCTGAACCTGGTCGAGAGCGCGAGCGCCGAGGCGAGTGCGACCGACGCGAGAGCGACGAGTGCGAACCGCAGCCTGCGGCGGTACCGGGTGCGCCCCGGATCGGAGGTGGGCGGCGCCGAGCCGGGCGCGATCGATGATGCCATTGGCAGATTCCTTGTCTGACCAGGGGCGAGTCCATCATCGACGGTGTGGGGGGCGCGCGGAAGCGCACCGGCGTCAACGGTGAGACCACTCAAGCCGAAACTTCCAGTGAGAATTCCGTGAGGGTCCGCACAGAATACATTGACCAGTTTCGATACGCAATGCCGCGCCGCGCCTTCGCGGGGTAGGATCGGCACCCCGCGCGGGGGCCCCCGCGCGGACGGCAGGCCCGACCAGCGCGAGGTGCACCGATGGCGTTCCCGGAAGCCGACCACGACCTCCCCATCGGCACCGGCGCCACCGGCGTCCGCACCGAGACCGACGCCATGGGCGAGATCGAGGTCCCGGCCGAGCACTACTGGGGCGCCCAGACCCAGCGGTCCCTCCAGCACTTCGCCATCGGCGACGACCGGATGCCCGCCGGGCTCTACCGCGCGTACGGGATCGTCAAGAAGGCCGCCGCCCTCGTCAACGCCGAGGCCGGCCGCCTCGACCCGCACCTCGCCGCCGCGATCGTCCACGCCTGCGACGAGGTCGCCGACGGCTCGCTCGACGACGAGTTCCCCCTCTACGTCTGGCAGTCCGGCTCCGGCACCCAGTCGAACATGAACGTCAACGAGGTCGTCGCCAACCGCGCCAGCCAGCTCCTCGGCGGCGCCCTCGGCACCGGCCGCCTCGTCCACCCCAACGACCACGTCAACCTCGCGCAGTCCACGAACGACACGTTCCCGACCGCGATGCACGTCGCCACCCTCATGGAGGTCCGCGACGGCACCCTCCCGCAGCTCCTCGCCCTCGCCGCCGCGATCGGCGACCGCGCCCGCCGCTGGCACGACGTGGTCAAGATCGGCCGCACCCACCTCCAGGACGCCACCCCGCTCACCGTCGGCCAGGAGTGGTCCGGCTGGGAGGCCCAGCTGACCGCCGCGGCCGCCCGCCTGGAGCAGTCCCTCACGGCCGTCTGCGAACTCGCCGCGGGCGGCACCGCCGTCGGCACCGGCATCAACGCCCCCGACGGCTTCGGCGAGGCGATCGCCGCGAAGCTCGCCGACCTCACCGGCCTGCCGCTGGTCACCGCCCCCAACAAGTTCGCCGCCCTCGGCTCGCTCGACGGCATGGTCGCCGTCAGCGCCGGCCTGCGCGGCGCCGCCATCGCGCTCATGAAGACCGCCAACGACATGCGCTGGCTCTCCTCGGGCCCGCGAGCGGGCCTGCACGAGCTGCGGCTGCCCGAGAACGAGCCCGGCTCCTCGATCATGCCCGGCAAGGTGAACCCGACCCAGCAGGAGGCCGCCGTCATGGTCGCCCTCCAGGTCATCGGCGAGGACTCGATCGTCGCCGCCGCCGGGGCCCAAGGCAACTTCGAGCTGAACACCATGCGGCCCATCGTCATCGAGAACGTCCTCCACTCCGCCCGCATCCTCGGCGACGCGTGCGCCCAGCTCCGCGTCCACAGCGTCGAGGGCATCGAGCTCGACCGCGAGGCCATCGCCGCGTACGTCGACCGCTCGCTCATGCTCGTCACCGCGCTCACGCCGCTCATCGGCTACGACAAGGCCGCCGCGATCGCCCACAAGGCCGACCACGAGGGCTCGACCCTCCGCGAGGCCGCGCTCGCGCTCGGCGTCGACCCCGCCGACTTCGACCGCATCGTCGACCCCGCGACCATGGTCGGCGACCCGAGACGCGACCTCGGCCTCTGAACCGGACGCGCCCGCCGCCTCCGAACCGCGCCCGCCGCCCCGCTCCCGGCGTAGGGTGTGCCCCATGATCGCGATCGACCTCGACGGCAGGACCGCACTCGTCACCGGCTCGACCCAGGGCATCGGGGAGGCGATCGCCAAGACCCTCGCGCTCGCCGGCGCCCGCGTCGGCGTCAACGGCCGCAGCCCCGAACGCGTCGACGAGGCCGTCGTGCGCCTCTCGGCCACCGGCGGCGACTTCTTCGCGGCCCCCGGCGACCTCGCCACGGCGGACGGCGCGGCGACCCTCGTCGAGTCGCTCCCGGCCGTCGACGTCCTCGTCAACAACCTCGGGATCTTCGGCGCGCAGCCCGCCCTGGAGATCACCGACGACGACTGGCGCCGCTACTGGGAGGTCAACGTCCTCTCCGCGGTCCGCCTCATCCGCACCTACCTGCCGGGCATGACCGACCGCGGCTGGGGCCGAGTCCTCACCATCGCCAGCGACTCCGCGATCGTCATCCCCGAGGAGATGATCCACTACGGCACCAGCAAGACCGCGCTCCTCGCCGTCTCACGCGGCTTCGCGAAGGCCGCCGCCGGGACCGGCGTCACCGTCAACGCCGTGATCGCCGGGCCCACGCACACCGGCGGCGTCGAGGACTTCGTCTACCAGCTCGTCGACCGCGACCTGCCCTGGGACGAGGCGCAGCGCGAGTTCATGCGCCTGCACCGGCCCCAGTCGCTCCTGCACCGGCTCATCGAGCCCGAGGAGATCGCGAACCTCGTCGCCTACCTCAGCTCCCCGCTGGCCTCGGCCACCACCGGCGCGGCCGTGCGCGTGGACGGCGGCTACGTGGATTCGATCATCCCCTGACACCAGGCCTCCGAGGCCCGGCTCCACAGCAGCACCACCACCGCGATCGACACCGCGATCCCGGCGGTGGCCCCGAACCAGGACGCGGCGTCGGCGGTCGCGGTGAACCCGCCCGCGCCGGGGCCCGCGAACCCGGGCCCGCCGTACCAGGAGAGCAGACCGAGCGCGATGGCGGCGGCCTCCAGGAGCCCCGCGAGCTTCCGCGCGGTGTCGCTGCGCCGCAGGATCATCGCGGCCAGGGCGCCCCGGCACACCGCGAACGCGGCCGTCCCGGCGGCGAACCGGTACAGCGCCGGCCCCGTGCCCGCGGGCACCGGGGTCCCGCCGGAGCGCGCCTGCGCGAGCCCGACGATCGCGACCGCGAGCACGCACGCGCACACCAGCCCGACCCCGCACATCCCCGCGAGCGCGAGCACCGCCGCTCTGGTCGATCCGGGCAGGTCGGCGAGGGCGGGCTCGTCCATGAGCGTCCTTGGGGGAGAGTCGGGCTGCGGGTGCCCTTCAAGGTATAGCGCGCGCGAGCGCCACCGCGCCGCCGCGCGTCCGGCACCGAGGCGCGTGCAGCCTGCCGAACGCCGAGCGAAGGCGGGTGCGGACCGAGCGGAGGCGGCGAGGCCGGAGCCGCCGAAGGCGCTCCGCGACGCGCCCGCGCCGTTCCCGGCGCCCGCCCTCAGCGCCCCCGCTGCGCCCGGCCCAGCGGGATCACCAGCGGCGTCCCGGAGACCGGGTCGGGGACCACCTTGCACGGCAGGTCGAACACGGCCTCCACGGTCGCCTCGGTGATGACCTCCGCGGGCGAGCCCTCCGCGTAGACCGCGCCGTCGCGCATCGCCACGATGTGCGAGGCGTACCGCGCCGCCTGGTTGAGGTCGTGGAGCACCGCGACGATCGTGCGGCCCTCCTCGTTGAGCCCCGCGAAGATGTCGAGCAGCTCGATCTGGTGGGCGATGTCGAGGAACGTCGTCGGCTCGTCGAGGAGCAGCAGCCCGGTCTGCTGCGCGAGGACCATCGCGACCCACACGCGCTGGCGCTGGCCGCCCGAGAGCTCGTCCACGAGCCGGTCGGCGAGGTCCTCGATCCCGGTGGCGGCCATGGCGTCCCGCACGGCCGCTTCGTCGGCGCGGCTCCACTGCCGCAGCGCGGACTGGTGCGGGAAGCGGCCGCGCGCCACGAGGTCGGCGGCGGTGATCCCGTCGGGCGCGATCGAGGACTGGGGGAGCAGGCCCAGCCGCTTGGCGACCTGCTTGGACGGCTGGTGCGCGATCGACTCGCCGTCGAGGAGGACCGCGCCCTCGGTCGGCTTGAGGAGCCGCGAGAGGACCCGCAGGAGCGTCGACTTGCCGCACGCGTTGGGGCCGACGATCGCGGTGAACGAGCCCGGCGCGATCACCAGGTCGAGGCCGGCGCCCACCGGCCGGTCGCGGTAGCCGAAGGTCACCTTCGACGCTTCGAGGGTCATCGCAATTCCTTCCGTGACTGCGCGACGAGCAGCCAGACGAGGTAGGCGCCGCCGAGGATGATCGTCATGAGCCCCACCGGCAGCGCCTGCGGCGGGACGTTCAGCGCGACCATGTCGCAGGTGACGAGCAGGAACGCGCCCATCACCGCCGCGGGCACGAGCTGCACGCCCGGCGCCCGGGTGATCCGGCGCGCGAGCTGCGGGGCCACCAGCGCCACGAACGGGATCGGCCCGGCCAGCGCCGTCACGACCGCGCTGAGCGAAACGCCGACGACGACCAGGGCCAGGCGCACGGGTTCGACCGCGACGCCCGCCGCGGCCGCGGCGTCGTCGCCGAGTTCGAGCATCCGCAGCCGCCGCCCGAGCCACAGCAGCGGCACGAGCAGTGCCAGGACCACGAGGGTGCCGGCGCGGGCGTCGGACCAGTCCAGTCCGTTCAGGCTCCCCGCTCCCCACACCGCGGCCATCTGCGCCTGCCACAGGCTGGCCTTCAGCAGGAGGTACGTGTTGAGCGAGCCGAGGAGCGCGGTGACGGCGATACCGACGACGATGAGCCGGAAGCCGTGCACGCCGCGCCGGTACGCGAGCAGGTAGACCGCGAGCGCGGTCGCGATGCCGCCCGCGAGCGCCGAGGGGATCACGAGCGCGGTGCTGCCGATCGCGATGATCGACATGACCGCGCCGGTGTACGCGCCGGAGTCGAAGCCGATGACGTCCGGGCTGCCGAGCGGGTTCCTGGTGAGCGACTGGAAGACCGCGCCGCTGAGGCCGAGCGCGGCGCCGAAGACGACGCCGAGGAGGACCCGGGGGAGCCGCCACTGGACCACGACGGTCTCGATCGCGGTCCCGGCGTCGCTCAGCAGGGCCCGCGTGACGTCCACCGCGGAGATCCGCATCTCGCCCAGGCCGAGGGCGATCACGGCGGCGAGGACCGTGAGCGCGGCGAGGGCCGCCGAGACGGCGAACGCCCGCAGGAGCGTGCGCGTCGAGGCCCGCCCGCCGACCCGGAGCACGAGGTAGCGCCTCACAGGCCGCTCGCTTTCTTCCTGCGCACCATGAAGATCAGCACGGGCGCGCCGATGACGGCGGTGACGACGCCGGCGGGGATCTCGTCGGGGATGACCACGACGCGGCCGAGCACGTCGGCGGCAACCATGAGCGAGGGCCCGAGCAGGACGCTGTACGCGAGGATCCACCGCTGATCGGGGCCGGTGATCCACCGCGCGATATGGGGCACCATCATGCCGAGGAACCACACCACGCCGACCGCGGCGGTGGCGGAGCCGCACAGGAGCGTGACGGCGCCGACGACGGCGATCCGCGTCAGCCACAGGTTGCCGCCCAGGGCGGTCGCGAGGTCCTCGCCGAGCGCGGTGGCGTTGAGCCCCCGGGCCGCGACGGCCGCGAGGACCAGCCCGGCGGCGCAGAACGGCGCGATGGTGGCGACCGCGGGCCAGCCGAGGTCCGCGACGGAGCCGGCCTGCCAGGACCGCATCGTCACGAACGCCGACTGGTTCAGCAGGACCACTGTGGACGCGATGCCCTGGAGGACCGCGCCGATCGCGACCCCGCCGAGGACGAGCGTCACGGGCGAGCGCCCGCGCCCGCCCATGGAGCCGATGAGGAACACCGCGCACGCGGTGGCGACCGCCCCGAGGAACGCCGCCCACACCTGGGCCAGGTCGCTCGCGGCGGGCGCCGCCCACACGACCAGGACCACGCCGAGGGCCGCGCCCGCCGAGACCCCGAGGAGCCCGGGGTCGGCGAGCGGGTTCCTGGTGAGCCCCTGCATGAGCGCCCCGGCGACGGCCAGGGCGAGGCCGACGACGATCGCCAGGACCGTGCGCGGGATGCGCTGCTCGACGACGATGACGTGCGGGTCGCCGTTGTCGCGGCCCAGCGCCTCGATCACGTCGCCGAGCGGCAGCGGCTTGGAGCCGAACACGAGGCTGAGCACGACCAGGACGACGAGCACGGCCGCCGCGGCGGCGAGCCCGAGGAGCCGGCGCCGCCGCCGGTCGCCCGGGGCGGCGCCGGCTTCGGGCGCGAGGGTCTCGGCGGTCATAGCCCCAGCGCCGTGAGGCGGTCTTCGTACTCGTCGGCGACGGCCTCGGGGTCCTTGTCCTCCTCGGCCCACATGGCGTCGAGTTCGGCCTTGGTCGCCTCGTCGAGAGCGGCGAACCGCTCGCGCCACCGCTCGGCGTCCACGGTCCAGTAGCCCAGGGCCTTGTAGGCGCTGGCGGGGAGCCCGAGTTCGCGGCGCAGGTGCTTGCGGGCGCCGCGCAGGGCCTTGGTCTCGCCGGCGACCCACACGTACCCGGTGCCCTCGGGCCGCGGGAGGCCGCGCACGACCTCGTCGAGGCAGCTCGGGGCGTGCCCGTTGCCGCCGATGACCCAGGTGGTCTCCAGGCGCGGGTGCGCTGGGACGGGGACCTTGTGGTCCTCGGCCGCGACCTCGAGCACGAGCCGGGTCGCCACCTCGGGCGGCGTCAGCTCCACGATCCGCAGCGCCGCAGGAAGTCCCGCGTTGTCGGCCGCGAGGACCTGCCACTCCAGGCCCGCGGGAGGGTCGTACAGCGGCTTGGGCGTGTTCAGGCCGATCACGTCGCCGACGGCGGCGGCGCGGGCCCAGCCCGCGGCGAGGCCGCCCTCGTGGACGACGAAGTCGATGGTGACGGTCCCGGCCTCGTGGTCGACGCCGCGGATCGTGTAGGTCCGCATCCGGTCGCCGGTGACGGAGCCGTAGTCGAGGTCGTCGCCGTCCACCGCCGGGAGCGGGGGCCGGTCCTCGCCGTCGAGCGGGAACAGGACCCGCACGTACTCGTCGCCGACGCCGCTGGTGGGGTAGTCGGCCAGCGCCGGGCCGCCGAAGACGATGCGCCGCAGCGCGGGGGAGAGGTCCTCGACCGCGACGACCTCGGCGTGCATGACGCGCATCATGAGGCGAGCGCCTGCTCGACGACGTCGAGGAACGCGAGCTGCCCGCTGGGGGAGCCGAAGGTCATCTCGAACTCGTAGCCGACGATGCCGTCCTCGTTCTGGACGAAGTCGAGGTCGGCCCAGAGGGGGTTCTGCGCCGCCTCGTCGAGCGTCGACTGGAACACGGCCTCCTCTTCCTCGCCGAGGCCGCGGATCATGAATGCGTAGTCGATGCCGTCCATCTTCCCGAGCTGCTCGCCGCTGAGGGCCTCGCCCTCGCGGTTGTTCTCCAGCGAGGTCGGGGCGATGGTGAGGCCGAGGTCGTCGAAGACCTGGCACTCGACGCCGGCGTAGCAGCCGGTCTGGAACTGGTCCTCCCAGTAGCCGACGGGGGCGACGGTGATGGAGGCCGGGTCGTCGATCTCGGCGGCGACCTCGGCGATGCGGGCGTCGTAGATCGCCTTCCACTCCTCGTAGTACTGGGAGCGGCCGAGGGCGGCGGCGGTCTCCTCGAAGTGCTCCATCCAGGAGCGGCCGTCGAAGGCGTCGACGTTGTAGGTGGGGGCGATCTCGGGGAGGCGCGCGACCACGTCGGGGTCGTAGCCCAGGCCGTTCAGGATGAAGTCGGGCTCGGCCATGAGGATCGACTCGTAGTCGTACTCGGGGTAGTTCGCGAAGGTGGAGACGTCGGCGAGGGCGTCCTGCGGGAAGAAGCACGGGAACGTGGTGTAGCCGCCGTCGCCGCGGATCGGCTGGCTGCTGGCGAGGGGGTACCGCAGCCAGGCGAGGATGTCGACGTCGGTGGTGTACATGCCGAGTGCGGCCTGGGGTGCGACGGGCACCTCGGCCTCCCCGTCGACCCCGGTCACGGTCTGGGTGCCGGTGCCCTCGGACACGGCGGGCAGCTCGGGCAGCTCGGGGATCACGGCCTCCTGGCACTGCTCGCTGAGCTGGTCGTCGCGCTCGGCGGTGTCGTCGGCGGCCTCGGTGGGGGTGTCGGTGGTGCAGGACGCGGCCATCATCAGTCCGGCCACGCCGGCCAGGATCGCGGCGGCCCTGGGGCGCGGCAGCTTGCGGGGGGTCAACATGGCTCTCCTCGTTTAGGTAAGCCTTACCTTAGAGGAATGCGAACCCCACTCGCAACAGCGGTCCCGCTGCGCGGGCCCGCCCTTGCGCGGCCGCCGCCCGGTTATGTAAATTGATGAAAGTAAATACTCACGATCTTCGATTCCCGGCATGGCGAGGGCCGTGAGCCCCACTCCGACAAGGAGCAGCAACGACCATGACTGCAATCCCGGCGCGCCTGCGCCGACCCGCGCTCGCCCTCGCGGTCCTCCTCGCCGCGGTCCTCGCCGCCGGCTCCCTCGGCTTCTGGCAGACCTCCAGAGCCGAGGCCTTCGAGGTCGGCACCTGGTACAACATCGAGTCCCGCCACTCCGGCCTCGTCCTCGGCATCCGCGCCGCCTCCGTCGACAACGGCGCCGAACTCGTCCACTGGGACTCCAACGGCTCCCACGACCAGCAGTTCCGCTTCATCGACGCCGGCGGCGGCTACTACCGCATCCAGGTCCGCCACTCCGGCAAGGTCCTCGACGTCGCCTCCGGCTCCACCGCCGACGGCGCCAAGGTCCAGCAGTGGGGCGACGCGAACTCCACCAACCAGCAGTGGCGCATCACCGAGAGCGGCGGCTACGCCACCTTCGTCAACCGCGCCTCCGGGAAGGCCCTCGACGTCTGGGAGTGGTCGACCACCAAGGGCGGCAGGATCTCCCAGTACACGCCCACCGGCGCCGTCAACCAGCAGTTCGAGCTGATCCCCCTCGACGGCACCGGCCGCCCCGCCAACGTCGACAAGCTCGAGGGCTTCGCCCAGGGCGTCACCGGCGGCCAGGGCGGCACCACCGTCACCGTCACCACCCAGGCCGACCTCGAACGCTACGCCGCGGCCTCCGGCGCCTACACGATCAAGGTCGCCGCCACGATCAACATCAGCCCCAGGGGCAAGGAGATCAGCGTCGGCTCCAACAAGACCGTCATCGGCGTCGGCACCTCCGGCCAGATCGTCGGCGGCGGCTTCTTCCTCGGCGCGGGCACGAGCAACGTCATCATCCGCAACCTCACCATCCGCGACACGCTCATGGCCGACGACGACCCCGGCGACGACGCGTACGACTACGACGGCATCCAGATGGACACCGCCTCCAACGTCTGGATCGACCACAACCGCATCTACAACATGAACGACGGCCTCATCGACTCCCGCAAGGACACCACCAACCTCACCGTCTCCTGGAACGAGCTCGGCCCGAACAACAAGTCCTTCGGCATCGGCTGGACCACCAACGTCACATCGCGGATCACCATCCACCACAACTGGATCCACGGCACCAACCAGCGCAACCCCAGCACCGACAACGTCGCGCTGGCGCACCTCTACAACAACTACCTCCAGGACGTCTCCGGATACGGGAACTACTCCCGCGGCTCCACCAAGATGGTCCTGGAGAACTCGTACTTCGACAACGTGAACGACCCGTACTACCCGGACGCGACCGCGCAGCTGCGCCAGAGCGGCAGCATCTGCGTCGACTGCACCGGCGACCGCGTCACCAGCGGCTCCGCCTTCAACCCGTCCACCTACTACTCGTACACACTGGACGCCGCGAGCGCCCTGCCGGCCCTGCTCGACACCTACGCCGGACCCCAGTCCTGGCTCGGCGTCTAGGCCAGGCGACAACCTCCACCGCACCGCTCCCCGGAGGCTCCGGCCTCCGGGGGCGGCATTGCAAAACGCATGAGTCGGATATAGCAGAAATGCCCGCTTCGGAAAGCGGGCATCGAATGCGGGAGTGATGGAGCGGGTGACGGGAATCGAACCCGCGCAATCAGTTTGGAAGACTGAGACTCTACCATTGAGCTACACCCGCGCGTCCGCCTGAGCGGAACGCAGGCAAGTGTAGCGTATCGGGACGCTCCCGCGCATCGGGAGTCGTCGGGACCGCCGCGGACGGCCCCCCGGGTCATGTGACCCCTGCTACCCCTGGGGCAGGACGGACCGCAGTCCGCCCGCCAGGTGGCCCAGGAAGTCCTCGTCCTCGTAGGCGCTCGCGTCGTGCCCCAGCGCGGTGTAGAAGCACTGCCCGGCCTCGAGCCGGCGGTGCCACGCGAGCGGGTGCGGGGACCCCATCGCGAGGTCGCCCGCCTCGTACGTCGTCTCGTCGGCCTCCAGCAGGACCTCGACGTTCTGCGGCCGCTCGTCGAAGCTGTACCACTCGTCGGTCCACGCCCACCGCTTCGGCAGGTGCGCGGTCGCGGGGTGGTCGGCGATCCGGACGTCGATCTCGCCGGGCGTGCACCCGGGCGGGTGGCCGGCGAACCGCGCGCCCACGAGCTCCTTGAAGAACGGCCAGGACCGCTCCGCGGTCGACGCCGCGTGGACCCCGACCCAGCCGCCGCCGCCGGTCACGTAGTCGGCGAGCGCGGCGCGCTCCAGCTCGCCGAGGACGTCACCGGAGGGTGAAATCCACACCGCGGCGGCGAAGCGGGCCAGCTCGACCGGGTCGTGGACCGCGGCGTCCTCGGTGTGCTCGACCTCGGCGCCCAGGTCGGCGGCGAGCCGCCGCACGGCCTCGACGCCGGCCGGGATGGAGTCGTGCCGGAACCCGGTCGTCTTGGTGAAGACCAGGAAAGTGGGGGTGGCCATGCTGACTCCTCGGGAGAACGATTGCACGGCGTAGTCTAAGTGATCTCGGCTACCGGTGGCCGCTCCGGCCGCGTCGCAGCTCAAGAGTGACGCGCGGCGATATCGGCCACACCCGGCGGGGCCGCGACCCCCCGACGACCTAGACTCGATCGGAGCGGGGGTTCGTGCTGCGCCGACGGCGGCCCACCGGTCCGGATCAGGCATCCGGCCGACGCGAAGGCAATTGAGCGAAATCTGATCTAGGAGTACGTCTGTGAAGAGCACTGTCGAGACCCTGAGCCCGACCAGGGTGCGGCTGTCGGTCGAGGTGCCGTTCGAAGAGCTGGCGCCGTTCATCAACGAGGCGTACAAGAGCGTCGGGCAGCAGATCCGCGTCCCCGGCTTCCGCCCCGGCAAGGCCCCCCGCCAGGTGATCGACCAGCGCATCGGCAAGGACTCGGTCTACGCCCAGGCGATGGACCCGGCCGTGCAGGCGAACCTCAACAAGGCCGTCACCGAGAACGAGGTGAACGCGCTGGGCCGCCCCGAGCTGACCGAGGTCAAGCCGATCGAGGACGGCAAGCCGTTCGAGTTCACCGTCGAGACCGACGTGACCCCGAAGTTCGAGCTCCCCGACTTCGCGTCGCTCAAGGTGACCGTCGAGGCCGGCGACGTCTCCGAGGAGGACGTGGACGCGGACATCGAGTCCCAGCGCCTGCGCTTCTCGTCCCTGAAGGCCGTCGAGCGCGCCGCCGCCGAGGGCGACTTCGTGCAGATCGACCTGCGGGCCACCCAGAACGGCGAAGAGGTCGAGGGCGGCTCCGTCACCGGCATGAGCCACGAGGTCGGCTCCGGCAACCTCCTGGACGGCCTGGACGAGGCCCTCATCGGCATGTCGGCCGGCGACGAGAAGACCATCGAGTCGACCCTCGCGGGCGAGCAGGAGGGCGAGAACGCCCAGGTCGAGGTCAAGGTCACCCAGGTCAAGGAGCGCGAGCTCCCCGACCTCGACGACGACTTCGCCGAGATGGCCAGCCCGTACGACACCCTCGAGGAGCTGCGCAGCGCGACCCGCGAGCGCCTGGAGAACGCCGGCAAGACCGGCAAGGCGAACGAGGCCCGCGCCAAGACCCTCGAGGCCCTCATCGAGGCCGTCGAGCTGCCGCTGCCGGAGAAGACCGTCGGCGACGAGGTCGAGCACACCCGCAGCCACCTCCTGGAGCAGGTCCAGCAGATCGCGGGCGGCTTCGAGGACTACCTCTCGATGGTCGGCAAGACCGCCGAGGAGTTCGACCAGGAGCTGCGCGACGACGTCGAGTCGAACCTGCGCCAGTCGATCGTCCTGGGCCAGATCGCCCGCGACCGCGAGCTCGAGGTCTCCGGCGAGCTCATGACCGCCGAGGTCGTGCGCCAGGCCCAGCAGCGCGGCGTCCCGCAGGACCAGTTCCAGAAGTTCGTGGACGAGCTGCGCACGAACGGCGGCCTCCAGCAGATCGCCGCGTCGCTGCGCCAGCAGCTCGCCCTCGAAGAGGTCGTCAAGGAGGCGTCGGTCGTCGACGCCGACGGCACCGAGCTGACCGAGGAGGACCTGTTCCCGGGCCGCCAGAAGGCCGGCGAGACCACCGCGGTCGACACCGAGGACGAGGACAAGACCGAGGAGTAGCACTCCCACCGGTTGCACGAGGGGCCCGACGCGCATGCGTCGGGCCCCTCGTCCCGTCCAAGGGCCCGCTCCGGCTCCGAAGTGCACTTCAATAGCGGTCGCATGTAGACGAACGTTCTTGTAACCGCCTGCCCCGCAAGCGGATAGATGATCCTGTCCGAGTCGGACACGGTCCCCGCGCCCGCGTCAGCGCCGTGTCAGCCCGGTGTCAGCGCGATCCCCGAACATTCTCCTCATGAACGACATGCAGCACACCGCGGCCGCCGCGGACACCGCTCAGCCCAAGGGCTTCGTAGCGAAACTCCTCGCCGACAAGCACTCCGTCCCCCTGTCCATCGCGCTCCACCTCGTCCCCGGCGCCCTGATCGTCGGCGTCTACGCCGTCCTCGGCGCCCCGATCAGCCGGGCGATCGGCGCCCCGATCTTCCTGGCCTGGGCCATCGCGCTCGTGGTCGTGCTCTTCCCGCTCCTCTTCGGCCTGCTGTGGCTGGGGAAGCGCCAGACCGGCAAGTACACCCTCGGCGGCGGCGTGGTCCGCTACCGCGGCAAGCCGTTCTCCCGCGGGAAGATCACGCTCATCGGCATCGGCCTCATGCTCTACATGACCATCGTGTCGCTCTCGCTCGCCGGCCTCGACGCCTGGACCTACGAGCACCTCTTCTCCTGGGTCACGTTCGAGAGCTCCGGCAGCTCCGGCCTGACCTACCTCGACGGGTTCGACAAGGACGTCGTGCTCACCACCCTGCTCTTCTGCGGCCCCTTCACCGGGTTCATCCTGCCGCTCATCGAGGAGTACTACTTCCGCGGCTTCCTCCTGTCCCGGCTCCCGCAGCTGGGCCGCTGGGCGCCGCTGTTCAACACCGCCCTGTTCTCTATCTACCACTTCTGGGCGATCTGGACCGTCCCCTCGAAGATCATCTTCCTGCTCCCGGGCGTCTGGTTCGTCTGGGGCAAGCACGACATCCGCGCCTCCATCTGGATGCACCCGGGTTCGGCGCTCCTGATGACCGTCGTCGGCGCCACCATGTTCGCCCTGGGCGTCATGTAGCACCGCGCACGAGCAGCGGCGCCCTCCGCACCGGAGGGCGCCGCTTCGCGTCGTACTGCGGGCAGAGGACCGCGTCCCTGCGCCGCGCTCCGCTGGCAGCGAACACGGAGCCCAGGCGCGTCCGATCGTCGCCGGGACGGGCTAAGGTCTGGATTGGCAGCCGCAACGCTGAGCCCATATCGCCGAGACAGAATGAAGGTGCAAAGACATGGAGCATTCGATTCCATTCTCCTCGCAGCTGGAGAAGGACGTCGTCAACGCGGTCGCCCGTCGCGGCGGCGGCGGCGACGCCTCGGTCGGCCTCGACAGCATGGTCTTCGACCGGCTGCTCAAGGAGCACATCCTCTTCCTGGGCTCCGACGTCAACTCGGAGATCGCCAACCGCCTGTGCGCCCAGCTGCTCCTGCTCGAGGCCGAGGACGACCAGCGCGACATCAAGCTCTACATCAACTCGCCCGGCGGTTCGGTCTACGACGGCATGGCCATCTACGACACCATGCAGTTCATCAAGAACGACGTCCAGACCGTCGGCATGGGCATGGCCGCCTCCATGGGCCAGCTGCTCCTGTGCGCCGGCACCGCGGGGAAGCGCTACGCCCTCCCGCACGCGCGCATCATGATGCACCAGCCCTCCGGCGGCATCGGCGGCACGGCCTCCGACGTCGCGATCCTCGCCGAGCAGATGCTCTACACCAAGCAGATGTTCCAGGAGCGCGTCGCCGAGCACACCGGCCGCACGATCGAGGAGATCGAGCGCGACTCCGACCGCGACCGCTGGTTCACCGCCGCCGAGGCGAAGGACTACGGCTTCATCGACCACGTGGTCAAGCGGGTGGCCGACGTCCCCGCCGGAAACTAGGAAACAGGAGCCAACCCGATGATGGACATCCACGCCCAGGCTGGCGGCTTCGATCCGCGGGCCCGCTACATCGTGCCGTCGTTCACCGAGAAGACCTCGTACGGGATCAAGGAGATGAACCCGTACAACAAGATGTTCGAGGACCGGATCATCTTCCTCGGGTCCCCCGTGGACGACACCTCGGCCAACGACATCATGAGCCAGCTGATCGTCCTCGAGGGCAACGACCCCGACCGGGACATCATCATGTACATCAACTCGCCCGGCGGCTCGCTCACCGCGCTCATGGCCATCTACGACACCATGCAGTACGTGCGCCCGGACATCCAGACCGTGTGCATGGGCCAGGCCGCCTCGGCCGCCGCCGTGCTGCTCGCGGCCGGGACCCCCGGCAAGCGCACCGCGCTGCCGAACTCCCGCGTGATCATCCACCAGCCCGCCACCGAGGGCACCTTCGGCCAGGCGTCCGACATGGAGATCCAGGCCCGCGAGATCATGCGCATGCGCGACCAGCTGGAGAAGATCCTCGCCCGCCACACCGGTCAGCCGGTCGACCAGGTCCGCCGCGACATCGAGCGGGACAAGATCTTCACCGCCGACCAGGCCGTCGCCTACGGCATCGTCGACAACGTGCTGACCTACCGCAAGAAGAACGCGCTGCCGGTCGAGGCGAACGCGTAAGACCACCCGCGGAGCGCGGCGGCCCGCCCGGCCGCCGCGCTCCCGCAAGCCCCCGATCCTCCGTCGATCGCCCCCGAATGTCGCCCGTCCGCGATACCGTGGCGCTGGCACCGCCGCCGCCCGGAACCGGACCGGTCAACACGGTCTGAGACGGCCCTGGCGCAGTGGCCGCAAATGCGAAATACTGGATCGAGACACCGGTTCGTCCTGAATCAACGGAGCACGCACGCACGCTCGGCAGCCCTGGATCGCACGCCGCCGAGGGAGGGAGTTACCGCGATGGCCCCACGCCTGGGTGACAGCGAGATCTTGAAGTGCTCGTTCTGCTCGAAGTCGCAGCGGCAGGTCCGGAAGCTCATCGCCGGCCCGAACAACGTGTACATCTGCGACGAGTGCATCGACCTCTGCAACGAGATCATCGAAGAGGAGTTCGCGGAGGACGCCGAGGTGGCCTGGGAGGACCTCCCCAAGCCCAAGGAGGTCGTCGAGTTCCTCGACCAGTGGGTGATCGGCCAGGACGCGGCGAAGCGCTCGCTCGCGGTGGCGGTCTACAACCACTACAAACGGGTCCAGCTCGACGAGCTCGGGTCGATCCGCGGCGGCGACCACGTCGAGCTCCAGAAGTCGAACATCCTCATGGTCGGCCCCACCGGCTCCGGCAAGACGCACCTCGCGCAGACCCTCGCCCGGATGCTCGACGTCCCGTTTGCGATCGCGGACGCCACGGCCCTCACCGAGGCCGGCTACGTCGGCGACGACGTGGAGAACATCCTCCTCAAGCTCATCCAGGCCGCCGACTTCGACGTCAAGCGGGCCGAGACCGGCATCATCTACATCGACGAGATCGACAAGGCCGGACGCAAGGCCGAGAACCCCTCGATCACCCGCGACGTCTCCGGCGAGGGCGTCCAGCAGGCGCTCCTGAAGATCCTCGAAGGCACGGTCTCCTCGGTGCCCCCGCAGGGCGGGCGCAAGCACCCGCACCAGGAGCACATCCAGATCGACACCACGAACATCCTCTTCATCTGCGGCGGCGCGTTCGCCGGGATCGAGGAGATCATCCAGAACCGCATCGGCAAGCGCACGGTCGGCTTCACCGCCCCGCTGCACGCCGAGGACGCGGCGGACGACGCGATCGTCTCCCAGGTCATGCCCGACGACCTGCTCAAGTACGGGCTCATCCCCGAGATGGTCGGCCGCCTCCCGATCCTCACCACCGTCGACCACCTCGACAAGGCCGCGCTGCTGCGCATCCTGACCGAGCCGCGGAACGCCCTGGTCAAGCAGTACCAGCGCCTCCTCGAGCTCGACGGCGTCGAGCTGGTGTTCGCCGACGACGCCCTGGAGCCGATCGTGGAGTCCGCGATGCTGCGCGGCACCGGCGCGCGGGGCCTGCGGGCGATCATGGAGGAGGTCCTCCAGCCCGTCATGTTCGAGATCCCCTCGCGGGCCGACGAGGTCGCGAAGGTCGAGATCACCGCAGACGTGGTGCGGCGCAACGTGAATCCGACGCTCGTGCCGCGCACGAAGGCCACGCCGCGGCGCCCGGTCCGGGTGCGCCGCGAGAAGTCGGCCTGAGCGGTCCGGCCCCCGAGGCCGGGCGCGCCGGCCCGCAGGCGCCTCCGATCGGAGACGCGGCGGCCGGCCGGCTCAGTCCTCTTTGTTCTCGTCGCGGAGGCGGCGGTCGATGTCCCGCAGGAAGTCGGGGTCGTCGTCAGGTGCCATGGGCCCCTTCGGGTCCCGGGGGCCGCCGGTGCTCCCGGAGCGCCCCGTCCCCGGCTGCGGCCGCGGCGGGCGGGCCCGGCCGACGGAGAACCAGAGGATGCCGCCCGCGACCGGCACGAGCAGGATGATGGCGACCCACCATCCGCGCGTGAGCTTCCGGGGGAGGTGCTCGCCGCCGAGGCAGTCCGCGAGCGCGGCGATGACCAGCGCCAGGTGCGCCAAGAAGAGGAAGACGAACACGCGGATCATGTCGTCAATCATGCCTGCCCGGCGCCACCGGTACAACAACCCCTCGGGGTGTTGCGCCCTCCGTGGTGTTACTCGATAGTAACTTCGTAGGATATAGTCGGTCCTGGGCTCAGGGCCGGTGCAAGGCCCTATTACCGTGTCGCCAAGTCGCCAAGAACGACCTCGGAGGTTGGTCTATGAACATCGTGGTTCTGGTCAAGCAGGTCCCCGACTCGGGGCTCGCGAGACAACTGGACGCGCAGTTGCGGGTGGACCGCAACGGCGCCAACAACGTCATGGGCGAGCTCGACGAGTACGCCGTCGAAGCCGCGCTCCAGCTCAAGGAAGCCCACGGCGGTGAGGTCACCGTCCTCACGCTCGGGCCCGGCCAGGCCACCGAGACCGTGCGGAAGACCCTCGCGATGGGCGCCGACAAGGCGGTGCACATCGAGGACGAGGCCGTCGGCGGCTCCGACGCGCTCACCACGTCCGCGGTCCTCGCCGCCGCGCTCGGCCGCCTGGAGTGGGACCTCGTCATCGCCGGCGCCGAGTCCACCGACTCGAACATGGGCGTCATGCCGCAGCTCCTGGCCGCCCGCACCGGCGCGCCGGCCCTGACCGGCGCCCGCAAGATCGAGACCGACGGGTCCACGGTCACCGTGGAGCACCAGCGCGCCAACGGATACGACGTGCTCACCGCGAGCCTGCCCGCGATCGTCTCGGTCTGGGACACCATCAACACCCCGCGCTACCCCTCGCTCAAGGGCATCATGGCGGCCAAGCGCAAGCCGGTCGAGTCGCTGACCCTCGCCGACCTCGGCGTCGAGTCCGCGGGCCCGGCCGCCGCCTGGAACGAGGTCGTCGAAGCGGCCGCGCGCCCCGAGCGCACCGCCGGCCAGATCGTCACCGACGAGGGCCAGGGCGGGACCGCCCTCGCCGAGTTCCTCGCCGCCGAGAAGTTCATCTAGGAGCCGATGATGACCGATATCCTTGTGTACGTACCGAACTCCGGCAAGCACGCCGCCGAGGTCCTCACCCTCGCGCGCTCCCTGGGCGACGTCGCCGCGATCGCGTTCGACGACGCGGCCGCCTCGCTCGCGGGCGAGTACGGCGCCGCGAAGGTCCACCGGGTCGAGGCCCCCGGCGCCGACGACTACTTCGTCGACCCGAAGGCCGCCGTCCTCGTCGACCTCGCGCGCAGCGCGAACCCGGACTTCTTCCTGCTCCCGAGCACCGACGAGGGCAAGGCCCTGGCGGCCCGCGTGGCCGTGGCGCTCGACAACGGGCTCATGACCGACGTCTCCGACCTCGCCGCGGACGGGACCGCCACGCAGGACGCCTTCGCGGGCGCGACCGTGGTGAAGTCCAAGTCCACCAAGGGCTTCACGCTCGCCACCGTCAAGGCCGGGTCCACCGAGCCGCTGGCGGCGCCGGGCGAGCCCGCCGTCGAGACCGTGAACGCCGAGGTCGCCCCGGCCGACCAGCGCGTCAAGGTCGTCCAGCGGGTCGACGAGCCCGCGGGGGACCGGCCGGCCCTGTCCGAGGCGCGCATCGTCGTCTCCGGCGGCCGCGGCGTCGGCTCGGCCGAGGACTTCTCGCTCATCGAGAAGGTCGCCGACTCCCTCGGCGGCGCGGTCGGCGCCTCGCGCGCCGCGACCGACTCCGGCTACTACCCGCACAAGTTCCAGGTCGGCCAGACCGGGACCACCGTCAGCCCGCAGCTGTACGTCGCGGCCGGCATCTCCGGCGCGATCCAGCACCGCGCGGGCATGCAGACCTCGCGGGTCATCGTGGCCGTGAACAAGGACGCCGACGCGCCGATCTTCGGCATGGCCGACTTCGGCGTCGTGGGCGACCTCTTCCAGGTCCTCCCGCAGGCCCTCGACGAGATCGAGAAGCGCAAGTAGCGCACCGCATCCGACGCACGGCCCGGCCCACCGCACCGGTGGGCCGGGCCGTCACTCGTTCGTAACAGTCGTGGGTTAGGCTTCCCGGAGCCTCTCGTTATATAGAACCTACAGATGATGTTGGAGGAATCCGCAATGGTCGCCTCAGCCGCCACGATTGCCGCCCCCCGCGTACTCGCCGACCTCCTGCCGGCCTCGACCCGGACCGCCGCGGTCGCGCGCGACGCCGTGCTCGTCCTCGCCGGCGCCGGGGCCGTCGGCGCCTCCGCGCAGGTCGCGTTCACCATCCCGCAGATCAGCCCGGTCCCGTTCGTGCTCACCACGTTCACCGTGCTCCTCCTCGGCGCGGCCTTCGGCCCCCTCCGCGCGGGCCTGACCCTCGCGCTCTACCTCGCCGCCGGCGCCGCGGGCGTCCCGTGGTTCACCGAGGGCACCTCCGGGTACGCGATGCCGACCTTCGGCTACATCATCGGCTTCCTCGCCGCCGCCGTCGCGGTCGGCTTCCTCGCCGAGCGCGGCGGCGACCGGACCGTCCTGAAGACCGTGGGCCTCATGGTCGCCGGCAACGTCATCATGTACGCCTTCGGCGTCCCCTACCTCGCCGTCGCCCTCGACATGAGCGCCTCCCAGGCCCTCGACGCGGGCATGGTCCCCTTCCTCGCCGGCGACTTCGTCAAGCTCGTCTTCGCCGCGCTGCTGCTCCCCGGCACCTGGTGGGCCGTGAACCGGTTCCGCAACCAGGAGGACTGACGACACGACGCAGCGGGCGCCTTCGGTTCTCCGAAGGCCCCCTTTGCTCGTCCTGCGTTCAGATCTCCCAGCCGATGCCCAGCGCGCCCGGGCGCGGCACCGGCTCGGCCAGCGCCACCGTGCGGTTCGGGCCCAGCTGGAGGTCGCCGGTCTCGCGCTTCTCGCGCTGGAGGCTCGACTGCGCGAAGCGGTACACCCGCCTCGGCACCGCGTCCGAGGAGAACCGCACCTGCAGCGAGTACTGGTCCACCGGGTACCGGAACGCGTTCCCGTGCCCGCTGGAGACGCCGCCGTTGCCCTGCACGACGATCTCGAACAGGTGCGTCGCGCCCTTCGGCAGCGGCGTGTCGAACACGATCTCCGCCAGGGCCACCGGGGCGTCGTCGTGGCGCAGCACGTTCGGCACGGTGCAGTCGCGGACCGGCTTGAACTCGATGTCGTCGATGTCGCAGCCGGTGTCCCCGCGGTACAGCAGGATGTAGCGGTCCACGTCGTCGCGCCTGGCGCGCACCAGCATCGACAGCTCGAAGACCGACTCCTGCCACTGCGAGTCCACGTGCACGACGACCTGCTGGCTGAGGATGTCCAAGGTGTGCTCGCGCGAGGCCGGCACCTGGTCGCACAGCTCGCGGACGGCGTCGCCGCCCAGGACGGCGTCGGGGCGGGGGAGCTGGCCGCGGATCGAGCGGGGGCCGCGGGCCCGCTTGGGGCCCAGGAGCACCCGCAGGGACCCGGCCGGGAGTTCGAGGAGGTCTTCGAGGGCCGTCACCGCGGCGAGGGACTCGGCCCGCTCGGGACGGGAGCGGCCGGACTGCCAGTAGCTCAGGCTCGTGGTCGACACCGTGATCCCGCGCATGGAGAGGCGGTGGCGGATGCGGTCGAGGCCGAGGCCGCTGGTCTGAATGGCGACGCGCAGCGCGGTGTGGAACGGCCCTGTGCGGAGCGCTTCGGCGAGCTCGGGCGTCATCGGCACACACTCTCTCTCGACTCGGCTTGCGCGGTCAATTCACAACCCGGTCCGGGGCGGCGGCTCCTGTATACCGGAAAGGTAGGAGGATTCGTCAGATTCTATCGCGGGCCCACCATCGGGTCCGAGGCCGACATCTCGGGACGCCGAGCGGGCCCTTCCCACGGTCCGGAACGCGCTTTCGCCCGCCGCCCCGCCCGGGGGCGTGACCCGCGACGCGCCGGTCACGGCGAAGGTTGCGACCCGTAAAACGAACGTAGACTGGAGAGGCCATGGCCTATCTCGATCACGCCGCCACAACGCCGATGCTCCCCCAAGCCCTCGACGCCTACGTGCGCACCGCCCAGTCCCTCGGCAACGCCTCCTCCCTCCACGGCTCCGGGCGCACCGCCCGCCGCACCGTGGAAGAGGCCCGCGAACGCATCGCCGACGCCCTCGCCGCCAAACCCGGGGAGGTCATCTTCACCGCCTCCGGCACCGAGGCCGACAACCTCGCCGTCAAGGGCATCCACTGGGCCCGCCGCGCCGACGGGCGCAACCGCGTGGTCACCACCGCGATCGAGCACCACGCCGTGGCCGACGCCGTCGCCTGGCTCGGCGACCACGAGAAGGCCGACGTCACCGAGCTCCCCGTCGACGGGATCGGCCGCATCGACACCGCCGCGCTCGCCGAGCTCCTCGACGACCGCGCCGGCGAGATCACCGTCATCACCTGCATGTGGGCGAACAACGAGGTCGGCACCCTCCAGCCCGTCGCCGGCATCGCCGAGCTCGCCGCCGCCCACGGCATCCCCGTGCACACCGACGCCATCCAGGCCGTCGGCCACGTCCCCGTCGACTTCGGCGCCTCCGGCGCCGCCGCGCTCACCCTCTCGGGCCACAAGCTCGGCGGCCCCACCGGCACCGGCGCGCTCCTGCTGCGCCGCGACGTCACCGCCGTCCCACTCCTGCACGGCGGCGGCCAGGAGCGCGAGATCCGCTCCGGCACCCTCGACGTGCCCGGGATCGCCGCGCTCGCCGAAGCCGTCGCCCACGCCGTCCGCACCCAGGCCGCCGAGTCGCAGCGGCTCGCGCTCCTGCGCGACGACCTGGTCGCCCGCATCCGCCTCGCCGTCCCCGACGCCGTCTACAACGGCGACCCCGAGCACCGCCTCCCCGGCAACGCGCACCTCTCCTTCCCCGGCTGCGAGGGCGACGCGCTCCTGATGCTCCTCGACGCCGCCGGTGTCGAATGCGCCACAGGCTCGGCCTGCTCGGCCGGGATCGCCCAGCCCTCCCACGTGCTGCTCGCCATGGGCGCCGACCCCGACGACGCCCGCTCCTCCCTGCGGTTCACGCTCGGCTGGCCGACCACCAAGGCCGACGTCGACGCGCTCGTCGCCGCCCTCCCCGAAGCCGTCCGGCGGGCCAAGACCGCCGGGCTCACCTGAGCCCCGACCGGCCCGGGCGCGGCCCGGGCCCTCGCTACAGTTGAAGGCGTGAGAATGCGAGTACTGGCCGCCATGAGCGGCGGCGTCGACTCGGCCGTCGCCGCGGCCCGCGCCGTCGAGGCCGGGCACGACGTCACCGGCGTCCACCTGGCGCTGTCCAAGAACCCCCAGACCTACCGGACCGGGGCCCGCGGCTGCTGCACGATCGAGGACTCCCGCGACGCGCGCCGCGCCGCCGACGTCATCGGCATCCCCTTCTACGTGTGGGACATGGCCGAGCGCTTCCACGAGGACGTCGTCGAGGACTTCTACGCCGAGTACGCCAACGGGCGCACCCCCAACCCGTGCCTGCGCTGCAACGAGAAGATCAAGTTCGCCGCCGTCCTCGACCGCGCCATGGCCCTCGGCTTCGACGCCGTCGCCACCGGCCACTACGCCCGCAAGGGCGAGGACGGCCTCCTGCGCCGCGCCGTCGACCCCGGCAAGGACCAGTCGTACGTCCTCGCCGTTCTCACCCCCGCGCAGCTCGCCCACTCGATGTTCCCCCTCGGCGACACCCCGAAGGACCAGGTCAGGGTCGAGGCCGAGATCCGCGGGCTCGCCGTCGCGCGCAAGCCCGACAGCCACGACATCTGCTTCATCGCCGACGGCGACACCGCCGGGTTCCTCAAGAACCGCCTCGGCAGCGCCGCCGGCGACATCGTCGACCAGGCCACCGGCGAGGTCCTCGGCAGCCACGACGGCTCCCACCAGTTCACCGTCGGCCAGCGCCACGGTCTCGGCCTCAAGCGCCCCGCCGCCGACGGCCGGCCCCGCTACGTCCTGTCGATCACCCCCGTCGACAACCGGGTCGAGGTCGGCCCCCGCGAAGCCCTCCGCGTCGACCGCATCCGCACCGGCAAGCCCGTCTGGCTCGCCCCCGAGCGCACCGGCACCTTCGCGGCCGAGGTCCAGCTCCGCGCCCACGGCGAGGTCTACCCCGCCGCCGTCACCGTCGAGGACGACGGCCTCTCGGCGCGACTCCACAAGCCCGCGTTCGGCGTCGCCGCCGGCCAGGCCCTAGTCGTCTACGACCCGGACGCCGAAGGCGACGCCGTCCTCGCCTCCGGCACCATCGACGCCTCCGAGTCCCTGGAAGCCGCAGGTGTCTGACGCCGCCCTCCCCTCAGGCGTCGCGACCGGCGTCGGCTCCCTCCCCGGCACCGACATCGGCGAGTCCGTCAACGTCGTCTTCGGCGAGCTCCCCGAATGGCCCCACCTGCCCGAGCTGCCCGCCCGCGGCCTCGGCGCCGACATGATCGGCCGCGGCGCGGCCCTCCTCGCCGGCCTGCCCGTCCAGTGGTGGGCCTTCCGCTGGGAGATCGCCGACCTGCCCGGCGTCGACGCGCGCCGCGCCGCCGACTTCCTCGAACGCGACCTCGACGCCCTCCTCGAGGTCCCCGCGACCGGCCCGGTCCGCCTGACCGCCGTGGGGCCCTTCACGCTCGCCGCGAACCTGTGGCGGCGCACCGGCGGCGCGATGATCGCCGACCCCGGCGCGGTCGCCGACCTCGCCGCGTCCCTCGGCGAGGGCCTGCGGCACTTCATCGCCGCCGCGCAGGCCCGGATGCCGAAGGCCGCCTTGTCGGTCCAGCTCGACGAGCCGAACCTGCCCGCCGCGCTGGCGGGCCGCGTGAACACCGAGTCCGGGCTCGACTTCTACCGGCGGGTGCCGGTCGAAGTGGTCCGGGACCGGCTCCGCGAGGTCGTCGACGCCGTCGGCGTCCCCGTCGTCGTCCACTGCTGCGCCCCGGACGTGCCCGTCGGGCTCCTCCAGGAGGCGGGCGCCCAGGCGGTCTCGATGGACCTGTCGATCCTCGACCTCGACGACGTGCCGCGCGTCGACGCCCTGGGGGAGTACCTCGACGGCGGCGGCCGCCTCATCGCCGGCGTCGTCCCGTCCCTCGGGCGGCCGCAGCCCGGCGTCGACAAGCGCGCCGCCGACCGCGTCCAGGCCCTGTGGAACCGGCTCGGGTTCGCGCCCGAGCAGCTGCCGCGCCAGGTGAGCGTCACGACGACCTGCGGCATGGCCGGGGCCGGCCCCGACTACGCCCGCTTCGCGATGGAGGCGTGCCGGGAGGCCGCCAAGCGGCTCCACGGCTGACCGCGGTCAGCCGGCGCCCCGGCTGCCATCAGACTCGGCGCCGATCCCGCCCGGCGGCACGTTCCCGGTGCGCTCGTGCCACTCCTTCGTCGTGTTCAGGTACGGGAACGGCTCCGCGGGCACCGGCAGGCCCAGCGCCCCGCACAGCGGCTCCCAGCCCGCGCCGGTCGTGAACTCCACCAGGCGGTCCGGGGCGACGGTCGCGCGGACCCGCTCGTGGTACCGGTCGTACGCGGCCTCGACCGCGTCCCGGTCGGCCCGGTCGGCGCCCTCGAACGTCTTGTCCCAGATCGCGGCGATCATCGCCGTCCACTCCGGGGTCGCGTACTCGCCGGTGTCCATGCCGGTGAAGATCGTGGCGTTGCAGCTGCGCCACCAGGTGTCGAAGGAGTCGCGCCGCGACAGGACCACCACCGCCTCCGGGTACGCCGCGGCGAGCTCGGTGTGGAACGCCGACGCGGGCCAGTCGACGGCCGCCGCGTAGCCGCCCAGCAGCCCGTCCCAGTCGGCGCCCTCGCCGCGGGCGGCCGCGAGGAACCCGGGCGCCTGGCGGTCGAGGTCGGCGAACACCTCGCTCATGTGGTGGCAGGGCGCGCCGAGGAGCGTCTCCAGGGCGCGCTTGAGGGTCATGGTCCCGGTGCGCGGCAGGCCCGCGCCGATCACTCGCAGCATGAGATGAAACTAAACGGACATGTGACGCGCATGCAAACGAGCGGCGCGAACCGTCCAGTACGGACGTGCGGGGCGCGGACGGCCGCGCCCCGCACCGCTCAGCCGAGCTCGTAGTAGAACTGCGAGGTCTGCGCGGCCAGGTCGTCGCAGACCGGCCGCGCCGAGAGGTCGGTGGCCGTGTCGCTCAGCGTCACCGTGATCACGAGCCGGTCGACGACCTCCGTGTACTGGTACGTCTGGCCCTCCAGGGTCGCGATGTACCCCGCCGTCGCCTCGGCGTCGACCGCGGCGATGTCGCTGACCTGGTACACGCCCTCCGACTCGTCGGCGGCCCGCATGGCCTCGGACCCGGCCACGGCCTGGTCGGCCGTGCCCCACTCGTAGGCGTCGATCATCAGGTACCGGGTGCCGGGGCCGTAGTAGCCGCAGTGCAGCACCCGGTCGCCCAGGCCCAGCGCCGGATCGAGCGACTCGGCGTACTGGGACGGGTCGTCGGAGACGACGCCGCGGTCGCCGTTCGCGGCGGTGCCGAACAGCTCCGTCACCGCATCGAGGTCGTACATGGCGCAGGTGTCCCAGTGCCAGAACGTGCCCGGCTCGCCCACGGGGGCGCCCGCCACGGCGTCGTCGGGGTCCTCGGAGGAGTCGTCGTAGTAGTACTCGTCGTCGGTGCGGTACGCGTCGAGCTGGACGGCGCAGCCCGCGGACGGCTCGCCGATGTCGGCCGCCAGGTCCTGGGCCCGCTGGAAGCCCCAGTTCCAGGCCATGAGGTCGCGGGGGTCCTCCGGTTCCCCGGGGTCCTCCGGGGCGTACTCCTGGTAGTCCATCACGCACTCGCGGTCCTCGTCGGACAGGCCCGACAGCGCCGGCGCCGCGTCGGCCGACAGCTCCGCGAGGTACTCCAGGTCCAGGTCCACCTCGCCGTCGTGCTCGATGTTGAAGCGGGCGATGAGCGCGTCCGGGTTCACCGCGGCCAGGCCCAGCAGCGTCAGCGCGCCCGAGGCCAGCACCGCGCGCGGCAGCCACGTCGCCCGCAGCCCCCAGCAGCCCACCAGGACCAGCGCGAACAGCACCGCGAGCCAGAACTCGACGGTGAAGATCCAGACCCGCAGCCGCGTGAGCCCGAACGTCTCGGTGTACGTGTACATCCGGAACGTCGCCGAGGCGACCACGGTCATCGACATGAGCGCGAGCAGGCCCAGCAGGATCCGGACCGTCCACCGGTCGCCCTTGGCGCGCTTGGGAGCCAGCCACGCGGCGATCGCGATGACCGCCAGGGCCAGCACCGCGACGACGCTGAGCTGCCAGAAGCCGCGCCGCGCGTACTCGGCGAACGTCAGCCCGGCGGTGTCCATGACGTAGTCCTCGCCGCCGAAGTACACCCGCGCCTGCACGGCGATGAACGCCGCGAACAGGAGGTTCAACGCGCCCATGGGGATCGCGAGCTCGAACCGCGAGACGACGCGGTGCTCCCGCTCCTCGTCCGAGTCCCAGACCGGTCGCGCGACCGCCATGTAGGTCCAGGTCAGGACGATCGGCACCAGGATCGCGGCGAGGAACAGCCGCAGGATCACCTCGGCCGGGCTCAGGTCCGGCAGGAGCCGCCCCACGAGGTCGGCGAAGGCCTGGTCGGCGGCGGCGAACAGCCCGCCGAAGACCAGGAGCAGGCAGACGGTGACGCCCGCGGTCCACAGCATCCGGATCGTGCCGGGGTTCCGCTCGTCCTTGGACGGGCGGCCGCCCTTGGCCCACCTGAAGGACTCCGCGATCCCCTCCAGCCAGCCCATGAGCACCGTGATCGCGGTGCCGCCGATCCGCCGCTGCGGGGAGAGCGCCAGCGGCGTCAGCGCGAACGCGGCGAGCGTGCACAGCGCGACGACCCACCCGGCGTCGCGGATCGCGGCCACCGACCACAGGGCCGCCACCAGGACCGCGCCGGGCAGCCGGGGGAGCAGGTCGCGGCCGGAGGTCGCGAGCGGCACCGCGACGAGCGCGATGCCGGTGAGCGCCATGCCGAGCCCGACGCCGTCGCCCGGGAACGCCGACCACGCGGCGAACAGCGCCACGGCGAACGCGAGGACGACCGCCGGCTGCGGGGCGTGCAGGTGCGGCCGGTGCCAGCGCGGGTTGGGGAGGAGCACCGGCGGCTGCCGCTGCTGCGCGGCCATCTGCTGGTAGTACTGCGCCTGCTGCTGGTACTGCGCGGGGGTCTGCGGCTGCTGCGCCGCCAGGATGTTCCGCTGGAGCGGGGGCCGCTCGTGCTGGGGGACCGGGACGCCCTGCTGCACGGGCGGCTGCGCCTGGGACTGCGCCGGCGGCGCGGGGGGTTCGGCGGTGGGGGCCGCCGCCGGAGGTTCGGCCGCGGGGCGCTCGGCGGGGGCGTCGCCGGGTCGCCCCTCCTCGCCTCGCGGTCCGGCCTGTTCCGCTGCCGGCCGCGCCTCGCCCGCGGGCTCGTCCGCCGACCGCGGCGCGGGGGTGGAATCGGGTTCGCTCATTTTCGAGCCCCTTCTCATCGGAGGGGTTCCGACCATATCGCGGCCGGTCCACACGGGGAAGATCCCCAATAGACGACCGACTTCCGGTGTCCGGAGATAACACTCCACACCGGGCGAAAACAATGCACCCGGTGAGAAGGCCCACTGGAGGCAACCTTGTGGTTCACTGAAGGCGTGGAAGCGCACGGCGGTGAGGAACTCGGCTCGATCGGCAACCGGCTCAACTGGCTCCGGGCGGGCGTGCTCGGCGCGAACGACGGCATCGTGTCGGTCGCCGGCATCGTCATCGGCGTCGCGGGCGCCACCGCCGACCGGTCCACGATCCTCGTCTCGGGCGTCGCCGGCCTCGTCGCGGGGGCCTTCTCGATGGCCGGCGGCGAGTACACCTCCGTCTCGACCCAGCGCGACACCGAGTCCACCCTCGTCGAGGCCGAGCGGCGCGAGCTGCGCGACGACCCAGCGGCCGCCGAGGACGAGCTGGCCGAGAGCCTGGAGCGCCGCGGCCTGTCCGAGGGCACCGCCCGCAGCGCCGCCCGCGAGCTCTCCGACGGCGACCCGCTCCGCGCCCACGCCGCCGTCGAGTTCGGGCTCGACCCCGACGACCTCACCAACCCCTGGCACGCGGCGGTCTCGTCGTTCATCAGCTTCACCTGCGGCGCGCTCCTGCCGCTGCTGGCGATCACCCTCCTGCCGGACGGCGTCCGCGTCTGGGGCTGCGCGCTCGCCGTCGTCGCGGCGCTGGCGATCACCGGCTACACCTCCGCGCATCTCGGCGGGGCGCCGAAGGGCCCGGCGATGCTGCGGATCATGGCCGTGGGCGCGGCGACGATGGTCGTCACCTACGCGGTCGGGTCCGCCTTCGACATCGCGGCCTGAACGCGGCCCGGCCCGCGTCAGGGGTTCGTCAACACCCTCTAGAGCCAGTTGTGGCGCTTGAAGACCCAGTACAGGAGCCCGGCGGAGGCGAGCATCATGCCGAGGGCCATCGGGTAGCCGAGGGTCCAGCTCAGCTCGGGCATGTGGGTGAAGTTCATGCCGTACACGGTGCCGACCAGGCCCGGGGTGAACAGGATCGCCGCCCAGGAGCTGATCTTCTTGACCTGGTCGCCCTGCTCGATGCTGGCGTGCGAGAGCTGCCGCATCTCCTCGTTCTGCGCCTGCGTCACGAGCGTGGAGTGGACGGTGAGCGCGTTCTCCAGCAGCGCCCGGAACGTGTCGGCGCGCTCGATGGTGCGCAGCACGTGGTCGAGCACGTCGCGCATGTCTCGCCGCAGCTCGATGTCGACGCCGTACTTGTCGTACCCGGACTCCAGCGACCGGAAGATCCGCACCAGCGGGTGCGTGGCCCGCTGGAGCGCCATGGCCTCGCGGGCGACCTCGTAGATGCGGCGGGCGACGTTGGCGTCGTTCGAGAACAGCTCGTCCTCGATCTCGTCGATGTCGTTCTCCATGCCCGCCACGACCGGCTCGTACCCGTCCACGACCTCGTCGAGCACCGCGTACAGGACCGCCTGCGGGCCCAGCGCGAGCAGCTCGGGGTCCGCCTCCAGGCGGCGCCGGACCTGCGAGAGGTCGGGGTTCTCGGCGTGGCGGACGGTGACGGCGAAGTTCGGGCCGATGAACAGGTGCACCTCGCCGAACTCGACCTGCTCGGTCTCGTCGAGGTACCGGGCCGGGCGCAGGACCGCGAACAGGGTGTCGCCGTAGCGCTCCAGCTTGGGGCGCTGGTGGCCGGTCTGCGCGTCCTGGATCGCCAGGTGGTGCAGCTCGAACTCGTCCGCGACGGCCGCGAGCTCGCCCGCGGTCGGGCGGTACAGGCCGATCCACGCGAAGCCGCCGTGCTGGTGCAGGTCCTCGAAGGTCTGGTCCAGGGTCACGTGCTGCGACTCGCGGACGCCCTTGCGGTAGATGGCGCTGTCGACGATCGGCATGCGGCCAGTCTAGGGGCGGGCCGCTCCGGCCCGGAAACCTCGTGAGGCCCGCTCGCGTCAGGATGCCGTCACGATTCCCCGACGAGCTGCGCCACGGGCATCGTCAGGTACCGGTCGATGGTCGGCCCGATCGTCTCGGCGAGCTGGGCCTCGCTCAGCGAGGCGATCGGCTCCAGCTTGAGGATGTACCGAGTCACCACGAGCCCGAAGACCTGCGAGGCGATGAAGTTGGCGCGCACCGGGATGTGGTCGACCTGGTCGCCGAGGGCCGCCTCGACGGCCTTGACGATCCGGTGCTCGAACAGCTGCCTGAGCACGAACGACATCGCCGGCTTCGACAGGCTGGTGCGGACCACCGCGAGGAGCTTCTCGTGGTGCGGGCCGTCCCAGATCGCCACGAACGCGTGCATGAGCCGGCCGCCGGCGCCTTCGACCCCGCCCCCCGCGAGGACCGCAGCGACCTCCGGGGCCGGGTCGAACGGGATCTCGATCGCGGCCATGAACAGCTCGTCCTTGGACCCGAAGTAGTGGTGGATCAGCGACGGGTCGACGCCGGCCTCGCCGGCGATGCGCCGCATCGACACCGACTCGAACCCCTCGACCGCGAACAGCCGCCGCGCGGCGCCGAGGATTTCCGACCTGGTGTCGGGGTTGCCCGAGCGCCGCCCGGTCCGCTTCGTTCTCACCACCACACGACCTTAATCGGTCCGCCGCCTGAGCGTCGCGGCTCCGAGGACGGTTGCGACGACGACCGCACCGAGCACGACCGCCAGGTCGGCCCACATGTCCGCGGTGACGTCGGGGTGGAGCCGCACCTCGGTGAGCGCCCTGACCGCGTACGTGAGCGGCAGTGCGTCCGAGACGCCCTGCAGCCAGCCCGCCATCTGGTCGGCGGGCCAGATCAGCCCGCACAGGAACAGCTGCGGGACCACGAACACCGGCATGAACTGGACCGCCTGGAACTCCGTGGTCGCGAACGCGGACACGAAGAGCCCCAGGGCCATCCCGAACAGCGACGTGACGACGCAGATGAGGAGCACCGCCCACATCGGACCGGCGGTGTCCAGGCCCAGGAACGCGAAGGCGACCGTGGCCGCCACCGCGGTCTGCGCCGCGGCCGCCGTCCCGAACGCGAGCGCGTACCCCACGACCAGGTCGAGCTTCCCGGTCGGCGTGGTCATGAGCCGCTCCAAAGTGCCCCCGGTGCGCTCGCGCAGCAGCGTGATCGAGGTGATCATGAACATGAGCATGAACGGGAACGCGGCCAGCAGGATCAGCCCGGTCTGGTCGAACACCTGCGGCGCCTCGTCCATGATGGCGCTGATGAGGGCGATGATGAGCGCGGGCACGGCGATGATCAGCCCGACCGTGCGGTGGTCGTTGAGGAGCTGGCGCAGGATGCGCCCGGCGGTGATGAAGGTGATCCGGAGCGACATCTCAGCCCTCCTCCCCGAGCTCGCGGACGAGGTGCAGGAACGCGGCCTCCAGGTTCGCGGCGCCGGTGGCGGCGCGCAGGTCCGCCGGGGTGTCGTCGGCGATGAAGCGCCCGTCGCGCAGCAGCAGGAGCCGGTCGCAGCGGTCGGCCTCGTCCATGACGTGGCTGGAGACCAGGAGCGTGGCGCCGTCCGCGGCGAGCGCCCGGAACTGGTCCCACAGCTCCTCGCGGATCACCGGGTCGAGCCCCACGGTGGGCTCGTCGAGGACGAGCACCTCCGGCTCGATGACCAGCGCGCACGCGAGCGAGGTACGGGTCTTCTGCCCGCCGGAGAGGTTCCCGGCGAGCTTGTCGGCGTGGTCGCCCATGCCGACGCGCTCGATGGCGCGCATCGCCTCGCGGCGGCCGCGCCCGTACAGCGCGGCGAAGTAGGCGACGTTGGCCTTGACCGAGAGGTCCCGGTAGATCGAGGCGTCCTGGGTCACGTACGCCACGCGGCCGCGCAGCGGCTTCGACCCGGCGGGCTCCCCGAGGACTGTTACGGTGCCGCCCTTGATCTTCTGCGTGCCGACGATCGACCTGATGAACGTGGTCTTGCCCGAGCCCGAGGGCCCGAGCAGGCCGGCGACGGTCCCCGCGGCGATGCCGGTCGAGACGCTCTTGAGGACGGGGCGCTTGCCGCGGTCGACCACCAGGTCGGTCACCGCGATAGCGGGGGTGGGCACCATGAGGAGCCTCCAAGAAATTCAACGATTGATGAATTCAACGTAGCACAGGAATTCATCGCATGGTGAAAAAATACCCCTCGAAGCCGGACCCGACGCAGGATCCCCGAGACGCGTCCTCACGGTTCGGCGACGGGGACCCGGCACAGACTCGCCGCGAGCGCCGAACGCCGCAGGTCATCGCGCCGAGCGCAAGAACCGGCCCCGCGGTCGCAACCGCGGGGCCGGCCCCTATCGGAGGGTGAAGTCGTCTACAGGACGCCCTGCTGCCAGGGCCCCCAGATCGCCACCGTGCGCCCGGGCTCGGCCCGGTCGCCGCGCGAGCCGCCCCGCAGGTTCGCGAAGAGCACCTCGCCGTCCGGCGAGAACACCGCCCCGCGCCACACGGCCGTCCCGTCGTGCCCGGCGAGGTCGAGCACCTCGCCCTCGCGGGTCACGCCCCGCAGCACCGGCGCCGCGCGCCCCGCGCCCTCGCACACGACCAGGCTCCCCGCCGGGGACACCGCGATCCCGTCGGGGAAGGGCAGCAGCGCCGCGTCGGGGGACTCGAACACCAGCTTGAGCGTGCCGCCGCGCTGGCCGCGCGGGCGCAGCTCCCACAGCTGGCCCTCGCCTTCGTCGCCGCCGGACGCGGAGGCGGCGTAGACCGCGCCGTCCGCGAAGAAGCACTGCTGGAGGCGGCCGAACACGGCCGCGCCCTTGGCCCAGCCCTGGTCGAACACCGCGAGCGGGTCCGCCTCGGCGCCGGCCGGGTCCGCGTCGTCGACGTCGACCCACTCCACGTACACCGTGCGCCCGGCCCGGCGGCCGCTGCGCGCGTCGGCGTTCCACTCGCCGACGACCTTGAGCATCTGGAGCCGCCCGCCCTCGGCCAGGCGGCCCGGGGCGTCCGGCAGGAACCGGTAGAGCCCGGCCGTGTTCTGGTCCTCGGTCAGGTACACCGCGCCGGTCCGCGGGTCGACCGCGGCGCCGCCGTGCACGAAGCGGCCCATCTCCTTGAGCGGCAGCGGCTCCGACACCTCGTCGGCGGAGGACGGGACCTCGAAGACGTACCCGTGCGGCGCCTCCCAGCCGGCGGACGCGCCGCCGGTGGACTCCTCGCACGACAGCCACGAGCCCCACGGGGTCGGGCCGCCCGAGCGGTTCGCGACGGCGCCCGACAGCGTGCGCCGCGCCGGGCCGACCGCGAGCGCGCCGTCCTTCCACGACACCGCCACGGTCGTGGCGCCGCCCGAGGCGAGTGAGTCGTAGCGGTGCTTGGCCTCCTCCGGGGCGGCGTCCGGGCCGCCCGCGACGCCGTGGCCGCGCACCAGGCGCCACTCGCCGCGCGCGCCCGTCGCGAAGCACGCCATGCCGCCGTGCGCCGGCGGCGTCGCCGTCCCGTCCGCCAGCGGCGAGCCCGCGACGGAGAAGACCGCGAAGTCGAAGCCCTCAGGGAGCCGCAGCGTCTGCGAGAAGCCCGAGGCGGGGTCGAACCGGGTCAGCTCCCGCAGCGGCCCGTAGCCGCCGTTTCCGGGGGCGCTGCGCGCCCGCCAGCCGTCCTCGGCGCGCGCGGCCCGGGCCGCGAGGCCCTCCACCGCGGAGGCCGCGAAGCCGCCGCCCGCGGCCGCGCCGCGCCGCAGGAAGCTGCGGCGGTTCGAACCTTGCAGAGTCACCAAGGCCTGGGCTCCTTCTCGAGGCGGTGCGGGGGCGGGCGGTACGCGCTGATCATCGCGGCCCAAAGGGTGGGGAAGGCAATCAATACGTGAACGGGAAGTGACCGGTTGCATAAGGCTTCGACCTCCGTGAAACGTGGGGCCGGCGGTCGCAATGGGGCCGAAGGTCGGCCCCTGCTGACACAATGGGGCCGTGAGCACGACTGACATCGAAGGCCCCGACCGCAGCGGCGACCCCGAGTTCGAGCGGGCCCGCACCCGCGTGGAGGAGCTCGCCCCGGAGATCACCGCGCACCGGCGCCGCTACTACGAGGACGACGCGCCCACCGTCTCCGACAGCCAGTTCGACGAGCTCATGCACGAGCTGATCGACCTCGAGACCCGCTACCCCGAGCTGAAGAAGAACGACTCGCCAACCGAGCAGGTCGGCACCTTCTCCGAGGCGTTCGCGCCGGTGACGCACCTCGAGAAGCTCCTCAGCCTCCAGGACGTGTTCAGCACCGACGAGGTCGCCGCCTGGGCCGACCGCATCACCGCCGAGGTCCCCGGCGAGCGGTACCTCTGCGAGGTCAAGATCGACGGCCTCGCCGTCGACCTCGTCTACGAGCGCGGCCGCCTCGCCCGCGCCGCCACCCGCGGCGACGGCGTCACCGGCGAGGACGTCTCCGCGAACGTCGCCACCATCGCGGCCGTCCCGCAGCGCCTCACCGGCACCGACGAGTTCCCCGTCCCCGCGCTCCTGGAGGTCCGCGGCGAGGTCTACTTCCCGACCGCCGACTTCACCCGCCTGAACGAGGCCCAGGTCGAGGCCGGCAAGGCCCCCTTCGCGAACCCCCGCAACGCCGCCGCCGGGTCCCTGCGCCAGAAGGACCCCGCCAAGACCGCCGAGCGGCCCCTGTCGTTCATCGCCCACGGCCTCGGCGCGCTCGAGGGCTTCGAGCCCGACTCGCAGTCCCACGCGTACGCCGCGCTCGACGCCTGGGGCCTGCCCGTCAGCCCCTACTGGCGCGTCGTCCCCACCGTCGACGAGGTCTTCGGGTACATCGAGGAGTTCGGCGAGCAGCGGCACCGGCTCGTCCACGAGATCGACGGCATCGTCGTGAAGATCGATCGGCTAGGCGTCCAGCGGCGCCTCGGCGCGACCAGCCGCACGCCCCGCTGGGCCGTCGCCTACAAGTTCCCGCCCGAGGAGGTCAACACCCGCCTCCGCAGCATCGAGGTCTCCATCGGCCGCACCGGCCGCGCCACCCCCTACGCGGTCCTCGACCCCGTCCGCGTCGCCGGCTCCGAGGTCGAGTTCGCGACCCTCCACAACGCCGACCAGGTCAAGGCCAAGGGCGTCCTCGTCGGCGACATCGTCGTGGTCCGCAAGGCCGGCGACGTCATCCCCGAGATCGTCGCCCCCGTCGTCGCCGCCCGCACCGGCGACGAGACCGAGTTCGTCATGCCCGAGCGCTGCCCCGAGTGCGGCCACGTGCTCGCGCCCGCCGCCGAAGGCGACATCGACCTGCGCTGCCCGAACGCCCGGGCGTGCCCCGGCCAGCTGCGCGAGCGCCTCGCGTTCCTCACCGGCCGCTCCTGCTTCGACGTCGACCGCATGGGCTACATCGCCTGCTCGGCCCTCGTGCAGCCCCTGGAGCCCGCCGCGCCCGTCCTCGCCGACGAGGGCGGGGTCTTCGACCTGCGCATGGAGGAGCTGCTGCCGATCCGCGTCGTCGTGCGCGACCCCGACACCGGGGCCGCCAAGATCGACGCGAAGACCGGCGAGGACAAGGTCGTCACCCCCTTCGCCCGCCAGCCCGACAAGAAGACCGGCGAGATCCTCCCGCGCAAGAACGCCGAGGAGATGCTCCAGAACCTGGAGCGGGCCAAGTCCCAGCCGCTGTGGCGGGTCGTCAACGCCCTCTCGATCCGGCACGTCGGCCCCGTCTCGGCCCAGGCCCTCGCCGAGCACTTCCGCGACCTCGACCGCATCGCGGGCGCCGACGAGTCCGAGATCGCCGCGGTCGACGGCGTCGGGCCGATCATCGCCGCCGCCGTCAAGGACTGGTTCGCCGTCGACTGGCACCGCGAGATCGTCGAGCGCTGGCGCGCGGCGGGCGTGCGGATGCGGGACGAGGACCCCGACCCCTCCGAGGCGCTCCCGCAGACCCTGGAGGGCGTCACGGTGGTCATCACCGGCGGCATCCCCGGCTACACCCGCGAGGGCGCCGCCGCGGCCGTCAAGGCCCGCGGCGGGAAGGCCACGTCCTCGGTCTCGAAGAAGACCGGCGCGGTCGTCGCGGGGGAGAAACCAGGGTCGAAATACGACAAGGCGGTCGAACTCGGTGTCACCATCGTTCAGGGCGAGGACTTCGCCGGGTTCCTGGAGTCGGGTCTGCGCGAATCCGAAACGGAAAACGACGAGATCGAACCAGAATGATCACAAATCGGTAACGATCCGTATTCCATTCAGGGGGGAAGCTCGTTAGAACAAGGCAGAGTCGTCTCGTGGATACTTGCCCCTCGCCGCTCGCGCGGCTCGGCCCGGGCCGCCCGAACGGGCCGCCGGGCCTGAAAACGACCTCGGGACGCCCTGCCGCCGCCGTGCGGAGAACGGTTTCTGTCACGGACATGTCGCGCCTGGTCACAAGTGTGCCGCATGTGCTCCCAGCGTTGTCTGGGAGCGAAAATCGCGATATGACAGAGGAGTCGGCCACGACCGACCCGCGGTGATTCTGGCGCGTCGCCGCGGAACGGTGTGGCAGTGGGAGGAGCGATATGGCCACGACGCTCATGCGCAACACTGCGCCGAGAGAGCATCCAGGCCGGTACTACGGCTTTATGGCGGCGGTCACCGTGGTGGCGATCGTCGCCGCAGGGTTCACCGCCTTGCGCGCTGAGGCGCCCGAGGGCGGCTGGTTCGGCGTGCCCTTCGCGTTCTGGCTGACCGCCGGGCTCGCGCTCGTGGCCGAGTTCCGCCCGACCCGCTGGGGCGGCCTGTGGATGTCGCCGATCGCCTCGATCTACCTCGTGTACGTGCTCGCCACGATGATCACCTGGGGCTTCCTCCCCGCCCTGGTGGTCCAGTCGTGCGCGATCGTCCTGCTCTCGGTCCAGATCGGCTCCGCGGCCTGGCGCACGGTCTTCAACGTCTCCCAGCAGGGCCTCGCGCTGTGCGCGTCCTGGTTCGTGTGGGACGCCATCACCGGCGCCGCGCCCTGGGAGGGCTCCGCCCTCCAGCTCGGCGCGATCTTCGCCGCGGGCGCGGTCTGGCCGATCGTCAGCTCCACGCTCGTCGGCTACCGGCAGGCCCTGCGCACCGGCGTGCCCTGGCACGACCTCACCTGGCAGTGGCTCAAGAGCGAGTGGGCGCTGCGCGCGACCCAGGTCGCCATCGCGCCGATCCTCGCGACCGCCACCATGTCCTCGTGGTGGCTCGTGGCCGCGTCCGCGATCCCGATCTTCTCGGTCTACCGCATCCTCCAGACCGCGGCCGACCGCGAGCGCGAGGCCGACCACGACCCGCTCACGGGCCTGCTCAACCGCAAGGGCTTCCAGGAGGTCGTCGACGGCAAGCTGGCCGACGCGGGCGAGACCAAGACCGCCGTCGCGCTGCTCATCCTCGACCTCGACCGCTTCGCCGACGTCAACTCCGCGCTCGGCCACGAGGTCGGCGACCAGCTCCTGGTGGAGCTCGCCAAGCGCTTCACGACCGACATCCCGCGCGGCAAGAAGATCGCGCACCTCGGCGGCGACGAGTTCGCGTTCGTGTGGTCCGAGCTCGACGGCATGACCGACCCGATGGAGTGCGCCCGCGAGATCCGCGCCCGCCTCGACGCGCCGATCGTCCTCGGCGACGTGAGCCTCGAGGTCGACGGCTCCGTCGGCGTCGCGGTGTTCCCCGACGACGGCCCCGACTTCCAGACCCTGTTCCGCCACGCCGACATCGCGATGTACGAGTCGAAGCAGCGCGCCGGGACGTACACGCGCTACGGCGCCGAGTTCGACCACCACTCGCCCGAGCGGCTCCACCTCCTCGGCGACCTGCGCCGCGCCCTCGACCACCCCGACGCCCCCGGCGTGAACCTCTTCTACCAGCCGCAGGTGCGCCTGGTCGACGGCGAGGTCATCGGCGCCGAGGCCCTGCTGCGGTACAGCCACCCGGAGCGCGGCGTCGTCAACCCGGCCGAGATCATCGAGACCGCCGAGCACTCCTCGGTGATGCGGATGCTCACCGAGCGCGTCGTCGACATCGCCCTGCGCCAGCTGCGGACCTGGCGCGAGTCCGGGTACGACCTGCGGATGGCCGTGAACGTCTCGGTGCGCGACCTCCAGTCGCCGGAGTTCACCGACTTCCTGACCGAGCGCATCGACGCGTACGGCGTGAACGCGAAGCGGTTCCAGCTGGAGATCACCGAGTCCGCGCTCATGGCCGACCCGCGGCGCGTGCTCCAGAACGTGCAGCGCCTCTCCGACCTCGGCGTGGGCATCAGCCTCGACGACTTCGGCACCGGGTTCTCCTCGATGCAGCACCTGCGGCGCCTGCCGGTCACCGAGATCAAGATCGACAAGTCGTTCGTGACCACGCTCTGCGACGACCAGGAGAACGCCGCGATCGTCTCCACCACGATCGACCTGGGGCGGGCCCTGGACGTCGAGGTCGTCGCCGAGGGCGTCGAGGACGAGAAGGTCCGCCGCCAGCTGGAGGGCTGGGGCTGTCACGCCGGCCAGGGCTGGCACTTCGCGAAGCCGATGAACGCCGACGCGTTCGAGCGCTGGATGGCCGAGCACCGCAAGCGCTGAGGCCCGGAGCGCCCGGCCTCCCAGCGCCACAAGGGAGTTCCGCCGGGCCCGGCGACCTGCCGGGCGGAGTTCCCGAACGCCGCTCGCGGATGTCGGTCCGGTATGCGAGGCTGTGGGCATGAACATCGCACTCAACCCCGCCGCCGGGACCGACGACGTGCTCGGCGAGTTCGAGCCGCACCGGCGCGAACTGTGCGCGTACGCGTACCGGATGCTCGGCTCCTCGTTCGAAGCCGAGGACGCCGTGCAGGACGCGTTCACCAGGGCGTGGAAGTCCTACGCCGCGTTCGAGGGCCGCTCCTCGCTGCGCTCGTGGCTCTACAAGATCACCACGAACGTCTGCCTCGACATGCTCAAGGGCCCGCAGCGCCGGGCCCGGCCGATGGACCTGGCCCCGGCCTCCGACGCGGGCACGCCCCTGCCCGCGCCCGAGCCCGACTACATGTGGGTCGAGCCGATCCCCGACTCGCTCGCGTTCGGCGCCGACCCGGCCGCGGCCGCCGAGGCCAAGGACACGCTCCGCCTCGCGTTCGTCGCCGCCGTCCAGCACCTCCCGGCCAAGCAGCGCGCCGTGATGCTCATGCGCGAGGTCCTGCGCTTCTCCGCCGCCGAGACCGCCGAGGCCCTCCAGCTCAGCCCCGCCTCCGTCAACAGCGCCCTCCAGCGGGCCAAGGCCACCATGGAGAAGGTCCACTCGGCCCCGGCCCAGGGGACCGCCGCCCTCGACGACGCCGAGCTCCGCAAGCTCGTCGACGGCTACGTCAGCGCCTTCGAGGCCTACGACATGGACGCCCTCACGGCGCTCTGCACGCAGGACGTGGCGCTCTCCATGCCGCCGTTCCCGCTGTGGGTCCAGGGCCGCGCCGGCGTCGCCGAGTTCATGCTCGGCACCGGCTCCGCCTGCCGCGACTCCCGCCTGGTCCCCGTGGGCGCCAACGGCCTCCCGGCCTTCGGCCACTACAAGCCCTCGGGCGAGCCCGGCCTCTGGACCCCCTGGTCCATCACCGTCCTCGAGATCGCCGACGGCAGGATCGCCGGCCTCAACTACTTCCTGGACACCCCGAAGCTCTTCCCCCTCTTCGGCCTCCCGGACGAGTACCGCGAGTAACCGACCCGACCGGCCGAAGGCCCGCACCGACCCGGTGCGGGCCTTCGCCTGTTCAGGGACCGCGACTCGGGAAGACTTACATTCAAGATACTATCAATTCTGATAGTATCAGGATCGATAGTCTTCCTTCGGCATGTGGAGGTCGGATGGCGAACGGCTTCATCGGCAGGCAGGCGGAGCTCGCGCAGCTCGACGAGCTCCTCGGACTGGTCCGCTCCGGCGGCGGCCTCGGGAGGCCCGGGCGGGCGCTGATCATGCGGGGGCGCCGGCGCGTCGGCAAGTCCCGGCTCGTCGAGGAGTTCGCCGAGCGGTCGGGAGCCCCCTACCTCTTCTACACCGCTGAGGGCCTCTCGAACGGCGACGACCTGCGCTCCTTCGCTCAAGCCGTCGAGGAGTCGACGCTGCCCGAGGCCGCGGAGTTCGCCCCCGACGGGGTCCCCGCCCGCTGGACCGACGCCCTGAACTCGCTCGCCGGGATCCTCCCCGAGGACTCGCCGAGCATCGTCGTCATCGACGAGATGCCCTATCTGATCGCGCAGGACCCCGGTTTCGAAGGCGCGCTCCAGCGCGCCTTCGACCGCCGGTTCTCGCGCCTGCCCGTGCTGCTCGTGCTCATCGGCTCCGACCTCGCCGTCATGGAGCGGGTCAACACCTACGGCCGCCCGTTCTACCAGCGCGGGACCGAGATGGTCGTCCCGCCTTTCAACCCCGCCGAGATCGCCGAGCGGACCGGCCTCGGCGCGGCGGAGGCGTTCGACGCGTTCCTGGTCACCGGGGGACTCCCGCTGGTCCTCGAACGCTGGGAGCCGGGGACCTCGCTGTGGGAGTTCATCGGGGCCTCGCTGCGCCACCCGACCTCGCCGCTGCTGGTGAGCGCGGAGCGCTCGCTGTCGGCGGAGTTCCCCGCCGAAGCGCATGCGCGCCAGGTGCTGCGGGCCATCGGCAGCGGCGAGCGCAGTTTCGCCCTCATCGGCCGGGCCGCCGGGGACCTGGCGCCGACGTCGCTCAAGCGGTCGTTGGAGGTGCTGGCCGAGCGGCGCATCGTGAAGGCCGAGACGCCGCTCTCGACCCGGGCGAGCCGGGAGACCCGCTATCGGATCGAAGACCCCTACCTGCGCTTCTGGCTGTTCTTCCTGGCCGGGGCCATCTCTAAAGTGGAGCGCGGTCGAGGCGACCTGGTGCTCAAGGCGATCCGTCAGGGCTGGACCTCGTGGCGGGGCCGCGCGGTCGAGCCGGTCGTGCGCGAGGCGCTGTGGCGGCTCGCCCCGGACCTGCTGCCGGAAGGCACCGACACCGTCGGCGGCTACTGGACCAGGTCGAACAACCCCGAGATCGACATCGTCGGCGCCGACCGCGAACCGGTCGCGAAGCGCGTCACCGCGGTCGGCTCAGTGAAGTGGCTGGAGCGCAAGCCCTTCGACCAAAGGGACTTCGCCGCGCTGATCGCGCACCGCGCGCAGCTGCCGGGCGCGGACGACGACACCCCGCTCATCGCGGTCGCGCGCTCGGGGTGCGAGGTCCCCGGCGTGACCGGCATCGGACCCGACGACCTGATCGAGGCCTGGAGGCACCGGGCCGGGTGAACGCCGGCGCCCCCCCGCATCGCGGGGCGCCCGCCGGCGTCTTCGGGTTTCCTTACTGGGGGTAGGGCATGTAGAACGGCTCCCACTGGTGGCCGTCGAGGTCGAGGAAGGTGCGGCCGTACATGCCGATCTCGGCCTCCTGGGTGCGGCGGTCGTTGTTGGCGGTCTCCTCGGTGCCGCCGGCCATGAGGGCGGCGTCGGTGAGGTCGTCGACGGCCTCGCGGCGGGGGAGGGCGAGGGCGTAGGCGGCGGAGGAGAAGCCGAGGGTGTCGGCGACCGGGCGCTCGGCGAAGGTCGTGTAGAACTCGCGGTCGAGGAGCATCAGGCAGATGTTGTCGTCCACGACCACGCAGGCGGCGTTCTCGTCGGTGAAGTCGGGGTTCACGCTCCAGCCGAGGGCCAGGTAGAAGTCCATGGACTTCCGGAGGTCGGCCACGGGCAAATTCAGGAAGATCATCTTGCTCGCCATCGGCTCACGCTGCTTTCCGGTCTCGGTGTGCCTTCCGAGTAAGGACGACTCCGGCGCCGCCGATTCATCGCTCCCGCAGCGGGACCCGCGCGGCGCCGTTCGCCGACCGCTCGCCGACCGCTCACCGGCGGCCCGCCGCCGGTTCGCCGCACGAGGGCGGCGTCCCGGCGACACGCCCGGCGACGGTGCTTCTCCCGGGCCCCGGAAGGCCCTAAGTTCCCAGGTGACACACGTCACCGTGTGGACACCAGCCGGTCACGCCCGCGACACGCCTGATGCCCGGCCCTTCAGTGAGGAAGGCTCGATGACCACGACCCCCGAAGACAACGGCCCGCCGACAGAGGTCAGCGACGCGGACATCGCCGCGATGCACGACGACCCCCGCTTCGTCGAGCTCAAGCGCACCCTGTTCCGCTTCACCGTCCCGGTCCTGCTCGCCGCGCTGGCCTGGTACCTCGTCTACGTGCTCCTGTCGGCGTACGCCCGCGACTTCATGGGCATCGTCCTGTTCGGCAACATCAACCTGGGCCTCGTCCTCGGCCTCAGCCAGTTCGTGGTGACCTTCTACGTGACCTGGGCCTACAACCGCTTCACCGAGCGCAAATTCGACCGCCAGTCCGCCGAGCTGCGCGACGACATCATGAACGGGGGCGGGCGATGAGCATCCTCGCGCAGGAGATGAGCGACTCCAACCGCATCCTGACCATCTCCCTGTTCATGGTGATGGTCCTGGTGACCATCTTCATCACCATCCAGGGCGGGCGCAAGACCAGCACCGCCACGGACTTCCACTCCGGCGGCCGCGGCTTCTCCGCGTGGCAGAACGGCTTCGCCGTCGCCGGCGACTACGTCTCCGCCGCCTCGTTCCTCGGCATCGCCGGCACCATCGCCCTCTACGGCTACGACGGGTTCCTCTACTCGATCGGCTTCCTGGTCGCCTGGCTCGTCGCGCTGCTCCTCGTCGCCGAGTCCCTGCGCAACTCCGGCCGGTTCACCGTCGCCGACGCGCTCTCGTACCGCATGAAGCAGCGCCCGGTCCGCACCGCGGCCTCCATCGCGACGCTGAGCATCTCGATCTTCTACCTGCTCGCCCAGATGGTCGGCACCGGCGCGCTGGTGACGCTCCTGCTGGGCATCAAGGAGGGCGAGACCTTCCTCGGCATGGACGCCGGGGCCGCGAAGGTCGTCGGCATCGTCGTCACCGGCCTGCTCATGGTCGCCTACGTCGCCTTCGGCGGCATGAAGGGCACCACCTGGGTCCAGATCTTCCAGGCCTGCGTCAAGATCGGCCTCGCGTTCGTCCTGGCGATCCTGGTGCTGGTGCACTACAACTTCAACCTCTCGGCCCTCCTCGGCGACGCCGCCAGCGTCTCCGGCCAGGGCGCGGCCTTCCTCGAACCGGGGCTGCGCTACGGCACCGAGGTCGCGGGGGACTCGCTCCAGACACTGTGGAACAAGCTCGACCTCATCAGCCTCGGGCTCGCGCTCGTGCTGGGCACGGCCGGCCTCCCGCACGTCCTCATCCGCTTCTACACCACTCCCGACGGCAAGACCGCCCGCAAGTCCGTCAACTGGGCCATCGGCCTGATCGGCATGTTCTACCTGCTCACCCTCGTGCTCGGCTTCGGCGCCGCCGCGATGGTCGGCAAGGACGCGATCATCGCCGAGAACCCGGCCGGCAACTCCGCCGCACCGCAGCTCTCGCAGGTCATCGGCGAGAACATCGCCGGATCGACCGGCGGCGCGATCATGCTGGCGCTCATCGCGTCGGCGGCGTTCGCGGCGATCCTGTCGGTGGTCGCCGGCCTCATCATCGCCTGCTCGTCCTCGCTCGCCCACGACCTCTACAACGGGGTCTTCAAGCACGGCAAGGCCAGCGGCAAGCAGGAGGTCGTCTTCGCGAAGTTCGCGGCGGTCGGCGTCGGCGCCATCGCCGTCGTCATCGCGGTCTTCGCCCAGGACCTCAACGTCGCGTTCCTGGTCGCGCTCGCCTTCGCGGTGGCCGCCTCCGCGAACCTGCCGACGCTGCTGTTCAGCCTCTTCTGGAAGCGGTTCAACACCGCCGGCGCCGTCGCGGGCATCTACGGCGGCCTCATCTCCTCCATCGGCCTGGTGATCTTCTCGCCGACCTTCTCAGGCACCGAAACCTCGCTGCTCGGCGAAGGGGTCGACATCGCATGGTTCCCGCTGTCGAACCCCGGCCTGGTGTCCATCCCGCTGGGTCTCATCTGCGCCGTGGTCGGCACGCTGATGAGCTCCGAATCGCACCCTGACCGGTTCGCGTCCATGCAAGTCCGGGCGTTCACCGGTGCGGGCGCGGAGCGGGCCTCGGTCCACTAGGCGGCCCCGGGCGGGGAGGGCCGGGGCGGCCCTCCCCGCCACTCCGGCGCCGTCCCGCCGATCCGCGGGACGGCGCCACATGTGCGCCACGTTACAGTTGCAAGGTGATCGCGCGATCCCCTCATCGCCAGCGTCGGCGGACCGGCAGCGCGGCGACCCTCGCCGCACTGCGGCTGTCGCGCCAGATCGGCGAGGCCCTCGCCGACGGGCTCACCGGCAAGGGCCCGCAGGCGGCCGCCCGGCGCCTCGCCCGGCTCCTCGGGGCCGACGCGGTCGCGCTGGCCGACTGCGAGAGGCTCCTCGCCGTCGCCGGCAGCCTCGACCCCGCCGCCGCCCAGGCGCTCCTGGTGGAGACCCTGGACGTCCTCGAACCGGTCACCGCGCCGCCGCTGCGCGCCGCCCCGCTCGTCGTCTCCGGCGACCTCGCCGGGTGCCTGCTCGTCTCGGGGGATGTCAGCGACGCCGACCTCGCCGAGGCCGCCGACCTCGTCGCCCGCGCCCTCGACCACGCCGACCTCGTGCGGGCCCGCGAGCGCATCGCCGAGGCCGACCTGCGCACCCTCCGGGCCCAGATCTCGCCGCACTTCATGCACAACGCGCTGGCCGCCATCAGCGCCCACACCCGCACCGACCCCGAGCGCGCCCGCGAGCTCCTCACCGACTTCTCCGACTACCTCCGCTACTCCTTCGCGGGGACCGGCGACTTCGCGACGGTGGCCGACGAGCTCCACGCCGTCCAGACCTACCTGGAGCTCCAGCGGGCCCGCTTCGACGACCGACTCGACATCACCGTGCGCATCGCCCCGGAGGTCCTGCCCGTGCCCATCCCGTTCCTCGTCGTCCAGCCGATCGTCGAGAACGCCGTCCGCCACGGCTTCGAGACCAAGCCCGGCACCGGCCACATCGCGGTGCGCGGCTTCTCCGAGGGCCCGCTGTGCGTCATCGAGGTCGAGGACGACGGCGACGGCATGGACCCCGACGTCGCCAAGGCGATCCTCACCGGCTCCCGCGCCGGATCGGGCCGCATCGGCCTCGCGAACGTGGACAAGCGCCTCCGGGCCGTCTACGGTCCCGAGTACGGCCTGTGGCTCGACACCGCCCCCGGCGCGGGCACCAAGGCCACCGTCCGCATCCCCCGATACGCCCGAGGAGTCCACGCATGAGCCTCCGCACCCGCCCGACCGCCTCCCCGCGCCGGAGTGGGCGCCGATGAGCGCGGGGCTCCGCGTCCTGGTCGTCGAGGACGAGTCCTCCACCCGCGCCGAGCTCGCCGGGCAGCTCGCCGAGCAGCCCAGCGTCGGCGACGTCCAGTGCGCCGCCGGCGGCGACGAGGCCGTGCGCCTCCTCGGCGAGGGCACCTTCGACGCCGCGTTCCTCGACATCGCCATGCCCGGCCTCACCGGCATCGACGTCGCCCGCATCCTGCGCCGGCTCTCGCACCCCCCGGCGATCGTGTTCGTCACCGCCTACGACAACCACGCGGTCGAGGCGTTCGGCCTCGGCGCCGTCGACTACCTGCTCAAGCCCTTCCGGCCCGAGCGCCTCGCCGAGGCCGTCGCCCGCATCGGCCGCCGCACCGGCCCGGCCCCGGCGGGGGACAAGGCCGACGACCTCGCCGTCGTCCAGGTGGAGCTCGCCGGGCGCACCGTCTTCGTGCGCCGCGACGACATCGCCTACGCCGAGGCCCACGGCGACTACGTCAGACTCCACTCAGGACAGCACTCGCACCTGCTCCGCCAGTCCCTCACCTACCTCGAAGAGGTCTGGGACGCGGCCGGGTTCGTGCGCGCCCACCGCTCCTTCCTCGTCAACCTCGCCTCGATCACCGAACTGCGCGTGACCTCCACCGCGGGACTCGTCGCCGTCACCGGCGCCGGCGAGGTCCCCGTGAGCCGCCGCCACTCCCGGCTCCTGCGCGAACGCCTCCTCCAAGCGGTGCGCGGGGACCGGTGATGCAGCGGGTCCGCGTCACCAGCCCCCAGACCCGCCTCGCGCAGCGCCGCGGGGCGGACGCCATGGGGCGCCTGAGCCACCTCGCCGGCCGGCCCCCGATGCCCTTGACCGCCATCGACATCGAGGCCGCCGAACGCGCCCTGCGCCGACAGCGCCGCCTCGCCGCCCGCACCGCCGCCTCCCTCCTCGCCGCCCTCGCCGCCCTGCTCGCCGCGGCCGCCCTCGTGCCCGGCCGCCTCGGCTGGGCCGTCCTGTTCTTCGCGCCCTACCCGGTGCTCCTCGCGCTCGCGGCCCTCCACGTGCGCCGCGCCGAACGCGTCGAGGACGACCACGCCGCCGGAGACCGCGCCCCCGACGACCGCGCCACCGACAGCCACGCCCTAGGCCACCGCGCCCCCGGCGGCCGCGCCACCGACAGCCACGCCCTAGGCCACCGCGCGCCCGACGACCACGCCGCCGACACCCCGGGCGGCCCCTGATGCTCGGCCTCGCCTCGATCACCCTGGTGCTCGTCGCCTCGGTCGTCATCGGCGTCTGGGGCGTGCGCGCCGCCCGCTCCACACCGGACTTCCTGGTCGCGTCCCGCTCGATCGTGCCCGGCTGGAACGCCCTCGCGATCGCAGGCGAGTACGTCTCGGCCGCATCGGTCCTCGGCCTCGCGGGCCTGCTCGTCAAGAACGGCGTCGGCGCGATGTGGTACGCCGTCGGCTTCACCGCCGGGTACGTGCTCGTCGCGGCCCTCGTCGCCGGGCCGATGCGCCGCAGCGGCGCGTACACCGTCCCCGACTTCGCCGAGTACCGCCTCGGCTCGCCGCGCATCCGCCGCATGTGCGGGCTCGTCGTCCTCGTCATCATGCTGCTGTACCTGCTGCCGCAGTTCAAGGCCGCCGGCGTGGTGCTCGAACTCGTCTCCGGCATCCCCTACTGGATCGGCGTCATCGGCGCCGGACTCGTGGTCTCCTCCACCATCGCCGTCGGCGGGATGCGCTCGGCCACCTACGTGCAGGCCTTCCACTACCTCGTGAAGCTCGCGTTCATCGCCGGCCCCGCCGTCGCCCTCGTCGTCCTCGCCGGCGCCGACCGCCGCGAGGCCGCGCTCGCCACCACCGGCCCCGACCCCGACTGGGCCCGGCCCCTCCTCGACCTCGACGGCTCGGGCCACTCCGTGCTCGCCACCGTGTCCGTCCTGACCGCGACCACCTTGGGCGCCATGGGACTCCCGCACGTCGTCATGCGCTTCCACACCGTCGCCGGCGCCCGCGCGGCCCGCCGCGTCGCCGTCTCCGTGATCGTCCTCCTCAGCCTCTTCTACCTCTTCCCGGTCGTCTACGGGCTCCTCGGCCGCGTGGTCGTGCCCGACCCCGAGGAGACCGACGTGGTCCCCGTGCTCGTCCCCGAGGCCATCGCGCCCGGCACCGTCGGCGCCGTCCTCACCGCGCTCGTCGCCGCGGGCGCCTTCGCGGCCTTCCTGTCCACGTCCTCCGGCCTGCTCCTCGCGCTCGCCGGCGGCCTCTCGCACGACCTGTTCGGCGGCTCGCTCTCCAAGCTGCGCATGGGGGTCGTCGTCGGCACCGCCCTCGCCGTGGTCCTCTCGCTCCCCGCCGCCGACGTCGACATCAACGTCCTCGTCGGCTGGGCCTTCGCCGTCGCCGCCTCCACCTTCTGCCCCCTGCTCACCCTCGGCATCTGGTGGCGCGGCCTCACCGCCACCGGCGCCACCGCCGGGCTCCTGGTCGGCGCCGCCTCCTCCACCGGCGCGGCGCTGGCCTCCGTCGTCCTCGACCTCCCGCCCGGCACCTGGTCGATCCTGCTCGCCCAGCCGGCACTGTGGACGGTCCCGCTGGCGTTCGCCATCATGGCCGCCGCCTCCCGCCCCCGCTCGGTCCCCGACTGGGCCGGCGAGGCCGTCCTCCGCCTCCACGTGCCCGGCCGCTACTCCACCGGCGACACCGGCCCCATCCGCACCAGGGGCCGCGACGGCGCCCGCTGAAAACCGCTCGACACCGCCGGGCCCCTCCAGTACCCTGGCCGCCATGTACGGATCCCCTGGACCGAACGCGTGCGCCGCGTCCGGTCCGAGCTGCTTCATTCGGCTGCGCGCGGCGGCCTAGGCCCCGCACGCGCACGTCCCGGCCTCCGCCGGTCCCCGACGGTGCCCTCAGCGCACCGCTGCGCCGCTGCGCGGTCTAGGCGAATCGACCGTTCCGATTCGACCGTTCCGCATGGAGGATTCCCATGTCCCGCAGCCAGTTTCCGCGCGCCCGCGAGCCCCGCCCCGGCTCCGACCGCAAGCGCCTGTCCCAGAACTTCCTCGCCGACCCGCACCTCGCCCGCCGCCTCGCCGCCGACGTCGGCCCCGACGACCTCGTCGTCGAGGTCGGCCCCGGCGGCGGCATGCTCACCGGCCCGCTGCTCGACCGCGCCCGCCGCGTCGTCGCCTACGAGAAGGACCGCCACTTCGCCGAGCGCCTCCGCTCCCGCTTCGGCCACCGCGAGCACTTCCGGCTCCACACCGGCGACTTCCGCGACGCCCGCCCGCCGCACGAGCCGTTCCGCGTGGTCGCCAACGTGCCCTTCGCGATCACCACCGACATCGTGCGCTGGTGCCTCGGCGCCCGCTCGCTCACCACCGCGGCCCTCGTCGTCCAGCGCGAGTACGCCCGCAAGCACACCGGCGACTACGGCCGCTGGTCCAAGCTCGCCGTCGACGCCTGGCCCGAGCACGAACTCGCCCTCGGCCTCCGCATCGGCCGCGAGCAGTTCCGGCCCGTCCCCAAGGTCGACGCCGCCGTCCTCCACCTGCGCCGCCGCCCGGAACCGCTCCTGCCGGGCCGCGTCCTCGCCGACTACCGCGACATGGTCGCCCTCGGCTTCAGCGGCGTCGGCGGCTCCCTCGCCGCGTCCCTCCGCCAGGCCGTTCCCGCCCGGGCCGCCGCCCGCGCCTGCGCCGAGGCCGGCATCGCCAAGGACGCGCCGGTCGGCCTCGTCCCGCCGGACCGGTGGATCGCCCTCTACGACGCCCTCACCCGATAGAGGACGGTGGGACCGGGACGGTTGCTCCGGCCGTTTAAGGTGGAGTCGCCCGGCCCGGTCCCCCCTCCCTTGGAGCCCTGCATGAGCGAAGCCATCTGGATCGAGCTGATCAAGATCCTCCCCGCCTTCCTCTGGATCGGGTTCGGCTTCATCGCGCTGGCGGTCGCCAAGCGCATCTTCTCCCAGCAGGCGCCCCGCATGACGAAGGTCGAGACCCCCTGGGTCACGGTCGAACTCGCGCAGCAGGCCATCGAGGCCGCCACCGTGCGCGGCGCCGAGCCCGCGCTGGAACCGCCGCCGCCGTGGCAGATCCCGGCCCCGTTCCCCGCGCCGGTCGGCCCCGCCCCGGAGCTGCGCCCCGCGCCCTTCGACAACCCCTTCACCGGCACCGCCGAGCGCCGGCCCGCCGGCCCCTACGGCGACGCCCCCGGCGGCCTCGTCCCGGTCGGCGACGCGGCCGGATCGCCGCCCGCCGATGAGGACGCCGAGGACCCGCCGTTCCAGACCGAGCCCGCCCGGCTCCGCCCCCCGAACACCCCGCCCGCCGACGAGCCCGCGGACGGCGCCGGCGCCAACGCGAACGGCGACCAGCCCGCGGGGCCGCTGACCGAGCCGCGCCAAGGGACCCCGGAGATCCCGCCCTACCAGTTCGCCCCGCCGCCGACCACCACCTACTACGCGCCGCCCCCGGGCGGGCGCGGCGCCTACGCCTCCGTGCCGCCGCTGCCGTACCAGCAGGCGGCGTACTCGGCCGCCGACGCGCAGCGCGGCCGCCGCGCGGCCACCCGCCTCGCGCTCGCCGCGGACCTGCTCAACGGCGGCGCGATCCTCTGGGTGGACGACCACCCGGAGTGGAACGCGCCGCTCGTGCGGCTGTTCCGCACCGCCGGGATCACCGTCGACTCGGCCGCCTCCACCGACGAGGCCATGCGCGCCCTGGACAACCGCTCGTACGACCTCGTCATCACCGACATGGGCCGCCAGGCCGACCCGGGCGGCGAGCACGCGGGCGTCGACCTCCTCGACCGGATGGTCGCGGCCGGCGTCCCCACGCCCGCGGCGGTCTTCACGAGCCTCCAGGCGGCCCGCACCACCGTCCACCCCCGCGCCGCCGTCGCCACCAACAGCCCCGAGGAGCTGGTGGACACCGTGGTCGACCTGGTCGGCACCCGCCGCAGCCGGCTCGCCCCGAGCGGCGGCTCCTCCTGGATCGACCGGCTCCGGGGCCGCTGACGCGAAGCGGCGGGCGGGGCCGTCGTGTGGCCCCGCCCGCCGGTCTTTCGTTTCGAGCCTTGTCAGCTCCGCTTGTACTGCTCCCACCAGGTGAACGAACCCTTGTAGGCGCTGGGGGTGTTGTCGGCGGCGTGGCTCGCGAGCCCGTTCTTGCCGTAGAAGTAGTCGTGGACCTGCGCGCGGGCGACGGCCACCATGTCGGTGTCGCCGACCGCGTTCGCGTGGATGTGGTAGCTGAAGCCCTGTTCGGGGGTGCGCAGCCAGGCCGCGAAGCCGACGTCGCGGAGGGCCTTGACGGTCTGCCAGCGCTGCGTGGCGGTCATGCCGCTGACGCTGACGTCGACCACCCCGCCGCCGTCGTGCGTGCCGGCCGAGCTGGGGTTGCCGGTGGTGTAGGACCCCTGCGTCAGGGCGAGGCTCCAGGAGAGCTTCCCGTCGGCGGCGGCCAGCATGTTCTTGGTGCGGGTGTTGACCCGCCTGCCGCCGTAGGAGTCCGCGTTCGACCCGATGCTGACCTGGCGGGTCACGGAGTACACGCCGGTGTCGGAGCCGAGCTTCACGAGGGAGGTCGGCCCGGGGATGCCGTTGGCGTCGATGCCGGTGTAGCCGAGGGACTTCTGCCACGCGGAGTAGGCGGTGATGGTGGTGCTGCCGTAGTGCCCGTCCACATAGGTGGCCGAGAGGTGGTTCTTCGCGTCGAGCGCCTGCTCGACGGCCTTCACCGACGCCGCCGCGTTGAGCGTGGTGCCGGTGCCGGACTTCTGGGGGTCGACCATCGCGGCCACGAGCACGAGCTCCATGTCGACCGAAGCGGCAGCACTCGCCGACTGGAGGGCGAACACGGACGGGACGGCGGCGGCGGTGACGGCGCCGCCGATCATCAGCGTCCGGGAGAGCACCCAGCGCCGGGAGCGGGGGAGGTGCGCTTCTTGGTGGGTCATGCGATTGCGTCCCTTCGGAATTCCTGGTGCGACGGTGCCGATGGCCGCCGCGGACGGAGCGGGGATCGTTCGGGGTTGAAGCTTGAATCGTGATTCAGACCATAGCGGAGTTTTTCTTCGTTGAGAAGCTCTCCGATGAAATAAAACTCCAAGTGACCGGTTCCGAACGGTCGCACCGCGTCATGCGGACGCGCTCACCTCGCCAGCGGGGCCACGTCCCCGATGAACCGCTCCGGCTCGCGCAGATGCGGGAACCGGTCCCCGGTCCCGTACACCGCGCACGCCGCGCCCGGGACCCGCTCGCCGAGCCACGCCGCGTAGCCCGGCCGCGGCGCCGACCCGAACACCGCCAGGAACCCGCAGCGGATCCGGCGCGGTCCCGCCACGACCTCCTCCAGCGCCGCCGCGGTGTCGTCGTCGCCGCCCGGCTCGTCGAGCGCCCGCTCCACCGCCACCACCCCGTGCGCCGCGTACCGGACCGCGAACAGCGACGCCACGACGGCGGCCCGCCCGTGCCCGACGACCACCGGCGCCCGCGTCCCCAGCTCCGCCGTGAACCGCGCCAGCGACGCCGCCAGGTCGCCGACCCGCCCCGCCTCCGGCAGGTCCAGCACCGCCACCGACAGGCCCTCGGCCAGCCGCGCCGCCACCGGCCACCAGGCCGAGCGGTCGTCGCCGCTCTCGGTCAGCAGCAGGACGGGGCGGCCGCCGGCCCCCCATCGTTCGCCGGTCCACTCGGGATCGGGTTGGCGCAGCAGGTCTTGGAAGTGCAGCGTCGGCAAGGGGAGGCTCCAGTCGGGGAGGGCGGCGGGATGCGTCGGCGGCCAGCGTAGTGCATCGCATTCGAGGGGGTTCGGACCCGAATGCGCAACGTGAGGCGACAAGTATTACCGCGCACCGAATGATGTGATCGATGCGCATACCGGCGCGGGCCCGCCGGAGCCGCCCGCCTCCTCCGCCGCCGCAGTACAGGACCGGGGTCACGGCTTAATCGATTGCCGTTGTCGCACCCTCCCTTTACGCTCGGCAAGTGAGGTTCCTCCGCGCCCCCGAATTCCCCCTCCCCGATCCGCTGCGCCCGGACGGCACCCGCGGCGACCCTCCCGCGGCCGGCCCCCAGGGGCCCCCGCAGACCCCCTGGCGACTGCTCGCCTGGCTCGCCTCCCGCAACAAGGGCCTCGCGATCAGCGCGCTCGTCACCTCCGGCCTCGCCCTCGGCTCGCTCCCGGTCCTGCCGTACTTCCTCACCGGCGCCGTCGACCACGGCCTGCGCGAACGCGACTGGGGCGCACTGGCCTTCTGGTCCTCCGGCATGGTCCTCGCCGGCTTCGCCACCGCCGCCATGATCGTCTGGTCCCACCGCCTCACCGTGTACTGGCGCATGGACGCCTCCTACCGCACGCTCCAGCTCGCCACCCGCAAGGTCAACCGCCTCGGCGACGACCTGCGCCGGAAGCTCACCCTCGGCGAGGTCGTCTCGGTCGGCGCCACCGACATCAACCGGATCTCCTGGGCCGTCGACTCCCTCTCGCCCACGGCCGGGTGCCTCATCGGCCTCGTCGCCGTCGGCGTGCTCCTGTTCAACACCTCGGTCGCCCTCGGCCTCACCATCTTCATCGGCGTCTTCGCCGTCGGCCTCGTCACCGGCCCGGTCCTCAACAAGCTCCAGGACCGCCAGGAGGCCTACCGCGAGCGCGTCGGCGACATCACCGACCGCGCCTCCGACATCGTCTCGGGCCTGCGGGTCCTGCGCGGCATCGGCGGCGAGGCCCGCTTCACCGCGTCCTACCGCAAGGACTCCGAGGCCCTGCGCGAAGCCGGGTACAAGGTCGCCGCCCCGCAGGCGTGGCTCAACGCCCTCGGCGAAGGCACGCCCGCGGTCCTCCTCGGCGTCGTCATCTGGATCGCCGCCCGCCAGGTCGCCGCCGGCGACCTCACCCCCGGCCAGATGGTCGCCGCCTTCGGCTACACCAGCGCCCTGCTGCTGCCCGTCCACTGGCTCATCGGCTGCACCTACCGGATCATCGAGGGCCGCGTCGCCGCCGGGAAGGTCTGCGAACTGCTGAACTCTCCTGAACGCGAGACGCCCGCCGGGATCCTCCCCGGCCCCGCCGCCGGCGCCGAGCTCCACGACCCCGACTCCGGCCTCACCGTCGAGGGCGGCGAGCTCCTCGCCGTCGCCTCGTCCGACTCCGAGCAGGTCGCCCGCGTCTTCGAGCGCCTCGGCGGGTACGCCGAGTCCGAGGCCCGCTTCGGCGGCGTCCCCGTCGCCGTCGTCGACCGCGACGAGCTGCGCCGCCGCGTCCTCGTCGCCGAGCACGACGCCTACCTCTTCGCCGGCACCCTCGCCACCGCGATCGCCGCCCGCGACGGCCGGGACCGCGTCGCGGCCGCGATCGAGGCCGCCTCCGCCGCCGACGTCGTCGAATCCCTCCCGAACGGCCTCGACTCCGAGCTCGACAACCAGGCCCGCACCCTCTCCGGCGGCCAGCGCCAGCGCCTGCGCCTGGCCCGCGCCGTCGCCGCCGCCCCCGAGGCCCTCCTGCTCCACGAGCCGACCTCCGCGGTCGACTCCCACACTGAGGCCCGCATCGTCGACCGCCTCGCCGAGACCCGCGCCGGCCTCGCCACCGCGGTCGCCACCACCTCGCCGCTGTGGCTCGGCCGCGCCGACCGGGTCGCGTTCGTCCAGAGCGGCAGGGTCATCGCCACCGGCACCCACCACGAGCTGGCCGCCGAGCACCCCGACTACCGCGCACTCGTCTCCCGGGAGGACGCATGAGCACCACCGCACCCGACCGCCCCGCGACCGGCCAGCTGCCCGTGGCCGACACCCCCGCGGTCCGCCGCGCCTTCATGCGCCTGCTCCTGTCCGAGCGGCGCCGCGCCGCCGTCGCCGTCGGCCTCCACCTGGTCGCGGCCGTCGCCGCCGCGGTCGCGCCGCTCCTCCTCGGCGAGATGCTCGACCAGCTCACCACCGGCTCCGGGACCGCCGCGATCGACCGCCTCGCCCTCGGCCTGGTCGGCTCCATCGTCGCCGTCGTGGCCTTCACCTGGGCCGGCACGTTCGTCTCCCACCGCCTCGGCGAACTCCTCTCGGCCCGCATGCGGGTCGAGTTCGTCGACCGCGCCCTGCGCCTGCCCATGCCCGTCGTCGAGCAGGCCGGCTCCGGCGACCTCATGACCCGCTCCTCCGCCGACGTCCCCGAGGCCGGCGTGCTCTTCCGCGACGGCCTCCCGCAGATCATCGTCTCGGTCCTCAAGGTCGTCGTCTTCCTCGCCGCGATGGTCTGGGCCAGCCCCGTGCTCGGCCTGTGCATGCTCGTCGTCGCGCCCGGCCTGCTCATCGGCACCCGCTGGTACCTCAAGCGCGCCCGCACCGGCTACCTCAACGAGCGCCAGGCCGAGTCCGCCATCGGCGACACCATCGGCGCCTCCGCCGACGGCGCCCGCACCACCGAGGCCTACCGCCTCGGCCCGATGCGCGACAGTGCCGGCGACGCCACCGTCGCCCGCCACTGGGGCGCCGCCCGCTACACCCTCTACCTGCGCAGCGTCTTCTTCCCGTTCCTCGACGGCTCGTACGCGCTGCCCACCGCCGCGGTCCTCCTCGTCGGCGGCGCGCTCTACTTCGACGGCGCCGTCACCCTCGGCACCGTCGCCTCCTGCGCGGTCCTCACCCGCCAGATCATGTTCCCCATCGACCACATCCTCATGTGGGTCGAGAAGGTCCAGCGCGGCTTCGCGGCCATGTCCCGCATCGAAGGCGTCGCCGAAGCCGAGGACACCGAGGCGGGCGCCACGACCGACCTGCCCGTCGACGGCACCGTCGACCTCACCGACGTGCGGTACGCCTACCCGTCCGGCACCCGCGACGTGCTCCACGGCGTGACACTCAGCGTCCCCGCGGGCCAGCGCCTCGCCGTCGTCGGCCCCTCCGGCGCCGGCAAGTCCACCCTCGCGCGGCTCATCTCCGGCTCCGACACGCCCCGCGAGGGCCGCGCGACCATCGGCGGCGTCGACGTCGCCGCCCTCCCGCTCGACGAGCGCCGCCGCCGCGTCACCCTCGTCACCCAGGAGCACCACGTCTTCACCGCGTCTCTGCGCGACAACCTGATCCTCGCCAAGGCCGACGCCGCCGACCGGGAGCTCCTCGACGCGCTCGCCGCCGTCGGCGCCGACTGGGCCTTCGACCTCCCCGAAGGCCTCGACACCGCCCTCGGCGGCAAGGCCCGCGAGCTCGACGCCGCCTCCGCGCAGCAGATCGCCCTCGCGCGGATCATCCTGGCCGACCCCGACGTCGTGATCCTCGACGAGGCCACCGCGATGCTCGACCCCCGCGCCGCCCGCGACACCGAGCGCGCGCTCGCCGCGGTCCTGGAGGGCCGCACCGTCATCGCGATCGCCCACCGGCTCCACACCGCGCACGACGCCGACCGCATCGCCGTCGTCGAGGACGGCCGCGTCGCCGAACTCGGCGACCACGACCAGCTCATCGCGCTCGACGGCCACTACGCCGGGCTCTGGCGGGCCTGGCACGGGGAGCCCGAAGGGCTGAAGGCCGCCGACGAGGACCACTTCGCCGCGGCCGGGAAACCGGTCTGAGACAACGAGAATGGGCCCCGGACTTTCGCCCGGGGCCCGATACTGGCTCGAGAACACCACCACAAGTCGGAACACCCACCGACTCGTTCTTAGCAAGGAAACAGAAAGGAAACCAGGAAACCCGTTCCGAACCAGTACCGAGAGAGTATCACGTCACATTCGCCGTGGCTAGGGGTGGGAATCCACCCTGCTCGATCCCTGGCAAGCCCTTTTCGCGACCCGTTCGTCACACCCCCGGCAGCCCGCCCCGCCGCCGCGGTATGACTCACCCCCGCACGCGCCGTGCCCGCCTCGGGCCGCCGCCGCGCACGGCCTAGACTCGACAGGTCTTCCCGCAGCTAGTAACCGTTAGGAAACACCTGTCGTGAGTACGATTTCACGCGAGGAAGTCGCGCACCTGGCGCGGCTCGCCCGCCTCGAGGTCACCGATGACGAGCTCGACGCCTTCGCCGGCCAGCTCGACGTCATCCTCCAGTCGATGAAGACGCTCGCCGAAGTGGACACGGACGGCGTCCAGCCGACCTCGCACGCGGTGCCGCTGGTGAACGTGTTCCGGGAAGACCAGCCCCAGCCGTCCCTGCCCCGCGACGCCGTCCTCGCCGGCGGCCCCGACACCGCCGAGGACCGCTTCCGCGTCCCGCGCATCCTGGACGAGGAGGCCTGATGTCCCGCATCATCGACCGCACCGCCGCCGAACTGGGCGCGGACATCCGCGAGGGCCGCCTCACCTCCGTCGAGGTCACCACCGCGTTCCTCGACCGCATCGCCGCCGTGGACGGCACGATCAAGGCGTTCCTGCACGTCGACCGCGACGGCGCGCTCGCCACCGCGGCCGAGGTCGACGCCGCCGTCGCCGCAGGGGAGGACCTCGGCCCGCTCGCCGGCGTGCCGATCGCCGTCAAGGACGTCGTGGTCACCAAGGGCCTCCCGACCACCGCGGCCTCCAAGATCCTCGAAGGCTGGATCCCGCCCTACGACGCGACCATCGTCGAGCGCATCAAGGCCGCGAGGATGCCGATCCTCGGCAAGACCAACATGGACGAGTTCGCCATGGGCTCCTCCACCGAGTACTCGGCCTACTTCAGGACCCTGAACCCGTGGGACACTGGGCGCATCCCCGGCGGCTCCGGGGGCGGCTCCGCCGCCGCGGTCGCCGCGAAGATGGCCCCGCTCGCCATCGGCACCGACACCGGCGGCTCCATCCGCCAGCCCGGCGCCGTCACCGGCACCTTCGGCGCCAAGCCCACCTACGGCGGCAACTCCCGCTACGGGCTCATCGCCTTCTCCTCGTCGCTCGACACCCCGGGACCGGTGTCCCGCAACGCCCTCGACGGCGCGCTCCTGCACGAGGCCATCTCCGGCTACGACCCGCGCGACTCGACCTCCATCGACGCGCCCGTCCCGCCCGTCGTCGAGGCCGCCCGCCGCGGCGCCAACGGCGACCTCACCGGCGTCAAACTCGGCGTGGTCCGCGAGTTCGAGTCGACCTACGGCGACGCCGAGCCCGGCGTCGTGGAGGCGTTCCGCCAGTCCGTCGACCAGCTCGCGAAGCTCGGCGCCGAGATCGTCGAGGTCTCCTGCCCGTCCTTCACGTACGCGCTGCCGACGTACTACCTCATCGCCCCGTCCGAGGCCTCCTCGAACCTGGCCCGCTACGACGGCGTCCGCTACGGCCTCCGCGCCGGCGACGACGGGCAGCACTCCCTCGAAGAGGTCATGAGCCTCACCCGCGAGGCCGGCTTCGGCCCGGAGGTCAAGCGCCGCATCATCCTCGGCACCTACGCGCTCAGCGCCGGGTACGTCGACGCGTTCTACGGCAAGGCCCAGAAGGTCCGCACGCTCATAAAGCAGGACTTCGAGAAGGCCTTCACGCAGGTCGACGCCATCATCAGCCCGACCACGCCGTTCATCGCCTTCGAGTTCGGCGCCCGCACCGGCGACCCGTACCAGATGTACCTCGCCGACCTCTACACGATCCCGACGAACATGTACGGCGGCCCCGGCGTCTCCGTCCCCGTCGGCCTCTCCGAGGGCATGCCCGTCGGACTCCAGGTCATGGGCCCGGTCCTGGGCGACGACATCACCTACCGCGTCGCGGCCGCCCTGGAGTCCACCCAGGACGTCCTCCTCGCCGACACCGCGCCCGAGATCGAAGGGAACTAGGCAATGACGAAGTTGAACACCTTCGAGCAGGCCGTCGAGACCTACGAGCCCGTCCTCGGACTCGAGACCCACATCGAGCTCGACACGCACACCAAGATGTTCTGCGGCTGCTCCACGGCCTTCGGCGCCGAGCCCAACACCCAGGTCTGCCCCGTCTGTCTCGCCCTCCCCGGCGCCCTCCCGGTCGCCAACCGGGCCGCCGTCGAGGCCACGATCAAGATCGGCCTGGCGCTCAACTGCCGCATCGCCGAGTGGACCCGCTTCGCCCGGAAGAACTACTTCTACCCGGACATGCCGAAGAACTTCCAGACCAGCCAGTACGAGGAGCCCCTCTGCGAGGAGGGCTACGTCGACGTGGTCGTGGACGGCAAGGAGTACCGCGTCGAGATCGAGCGGGTGCACCTCGAGGAGGACACCGGCAAGACCCTCCACGTCGGCGGCACCACCGGCCGCATCCACGGCGCCACCGAGTCCCTCGTGGACTACAACCGCGCCGGCATCCCGCTGGTGGAGATCGTCACCAAGCCCGTGCCCGGCACCGGCGCCCTCGCCCCCGAGGTCGCCCGCGCCTACACCGCGGAGCTGCGCGACATCGTCCGCTCCCTCGGCGTCTCCGACGTGCGCATGGAGCAGGGCTCGCTGCGCTGCGACGTCAACCTCTCGCTCAACCTCCCCGGCGACGGGTGGGGCACGCGCACCGAGACGAAGAACGTCAACTCGCTGCGCTCGGTCGAGCGCGCCGTCCGCTACGAGGTCCGCCGCCAGTCCGCGCTCCTCGACGCCGGCGAGCGGATCTTCCAGGAGACCCGCCACTTCCACGAGGCCACCGGCGAGACCAGCCCCGGCCGCTCCAAGGAGGAGGCCACGGACTACCGGTACTTCCCGGAGCCCGACCTCGCCGTCATGGAGCCGTCCCGCGAGTGGGTCGAGGAGCTCCGCGCCTCGCTCCCCGAGCTCCCGCGCAAGCGCCGCGAGCGCCTCCAGGCCGCCTGGGCCCTGGGGGACAAGGAGATGCAGTCGGTCGTCAATGCCGACGCCGTGGGGCTCATCGAGGCCACCGTCGCCGCCGGCGCCAGCCCGGCCGGCGCCGTCAAGTGGTGGCTCGGCGAGCTCTCGCGCCGCGCCAACGAGTCCGGCGACGAGCTCGCCTCGCTCGCGATCGGCCCCGAGCAGGTCGCCGAGCTCCAGGCCATGGTCGACGACGGGCGCCTCAACGACAAGCTCGCCCGCCAGGTCATCGACGGCGTCCTCGCCGGCGAGGGCTCCCCGGCCGAGGTCGCCGCCAAGCGCGGCCTGGAGGTCGTCTCCGACACCGGTGCGCTCGAAGCCGCCGTCGACGAGGCCATCGCCGCGAACCCCGCCGTCGCCGACAAGATCCGCGGCGGCGCCCACGCCGCCGCGGGCGTCCTCATCGGCGCCGTCATGAAATCCACCAAGGGCCAGGCCGACGCCGGCGCGGTCCGCCAGATCATCCTGGACAAGCTGAGCTAGTCCGACACAGCGAAAGGCCGGGCGACACGCCCGGCCTTTTCGCGTTCACTGTCCGTTCAGTCCCAGTGTGAGCCGCGAGTCTTTGGGAACCCCAGAGAGCGACGTTGTTCACAGAGGAGGAGTACCCTGAAGCGGCAGTGCAGTTCCGGCCAGAGGAGGTGAGGGCCATGGGCGACGACCCCGGATCCAGTCGAGATACCGACGTGTTCTTCCCATTTGCCTTTCACCGTGCCTCGCGCCCTCTTATCGTGAAGTGGGCGGCCTGACCTGCGTATTTCTTGACACGCGCTTGGGGCACGGCCCTTTCCTCGTGTTAGGAGGTGGCTGACGCATGGCAACGACCATTCAGCCCATTTCGCCCGCGGCAGTCGACGAACTCGCCGCACTCCGGCTCGAACTCGCCGACTTCTCGACCGTCGAGCTCGCCGAAGAGCTTCCCCGCATGGACCTCGCCGAGCAGGCGCTCAGGTTCCGCCTGCTCCCGAAGGACCGCGCGCTCGCGGTCTTCGAGGAGCTCGACCCCGTCCACCAGCAGGAGCTCATCGACGGGCTCAAGACCGACTTCGTGCGCGAGCTCCTGGAGTCGATGGAGGCCGACGACCGGGCCAAGCTCTTCGACGAGATGCCCGCGAAGGTCGCGACCCGCTTCCAGTCCCAGCTCAGCGCCGCCGACCGGCGCCAGACCGCGCAGCTGCTGGGGTACGACCCGGAGTCCGCCGGGCGCATCATGACGCCCGACTACGTGTCGCTGCGCGCGTCGATGACCGCCGCCGCGGCCATCGAGCGCATCCGGCACCTGCGCGAGCGCCCCCGCCACCTCGACGTGCTGCCGGTGACCGACGGGCACCGCAAGCTCCTCGGCACCGTCACCCTCGCCGACCTCGTCAGCGCCGACCCGGACACCGAGGTCGCCGACCTCATCGCCAGCGAGCACTACCAGGTCTCCACCGACACCGACCAGGAGGAGGCCGCGCGCCTCATCCAGGAGGCCAACCTCAACGCGCTGCCCGTCGTCGACCACGAGGACCGGCTCGTCGGCCTCATCACCTGGGACGACGCCATGGAGGTCCTCGAAGCCGAGGACACCGAGGACGTCGCCCGCTCGGCCGGCGCCGAGCCGCTGGACCGGCCGTACCTGTCGGCGGGCGTGTTCATGCTGGCCCGCAAGCGCGCTGTGTGGCTGCTCGTCCTCGCCGTCTCGGCCTCGCTCACCGTCACCGTGCTCAACTACTACGAGACCTACCTGGCGAACGTGACCGTCCTGGCGGTGTTCATCTCACTGCTGACCGGCACCGGCGGCAACTCCGGCTCGCAGGCGTCGGTGACGATCATCCGCGCCATGGCCGTCGGCGAGGTCCGCTTCTCCGACGCCTTCCGGATCACCTGGCGCGAGTCCCGCGTCGGCTTCGTGCTCGGCACCCTGCTCGCGCTCGTCGGCTTCCCGGTCGTCGGCTTCGTCTACGGCTGGGACATCGGGCTCATCATCGCCCTGACGCTGCTGGTCATCTGCACCTGGTCGACGTTCGTCGGCTCGCTGCTGCCGCTGCTGGCCAAGAAGGTCGGCATCGACCCGGCCCTCGTCTCGGCGCCCATGGTCTCGACGCTGTGCGACGCGACCGGCCTGCTCATCTACTTCTCCGTGGCGGCGCTGGTCCTCGGACCGGCCCTGACCGGCTGAAGTCCGTGCGAGAAGCCCCTGGCGCCGTGCCGCGCCAGGGGCTTCGCCGTGTCGGTCGGGAGGCGCGGGGAACTCAGCAGCCCGCGCCCCCCTCGATCACTCCGCGGCGGCCCCGTCCGCGAGCTCCCCGGCGAGGAACTCGGTCCGCTGCTGGATGATCGCCTTGAGCGACTCGGCCGACGAGGCCGCGTCGGCCCCGCTCAGCTCCGCCGCGGCCTGCGCGGTCTCGACCGCGTCGAGCGCCGCCCCGGAGGCGTACAGGGCGTCGTACATCTCCCGGTAGGCGTCCATGTACTCGTCCTCGAACGCCGCCGAGGCCAGGAACCGCTCCTTCAGCTCGTTGCCGCCCATGCCGCCGCCGAAGCCGCCCTCCTCACCGCCGCCGGGCATCTCCATGCCCTCCGGCATCTCCATCCCCTCGGGCGCCTCCATGCCCTCGGGCATCTCCCCGCCGAAGCCGCCACCGCCCATGCCGCCGCCGATCGACGCGGTGTCGTCGGGCGCGAGGTCCGCGCTCTGCAGCGTCAGGTCCACGTCCCAGGTGAGGATCGAGATGAGCCCGGTGTCGAAGTCGTACCAGAGGTAGTAGTTCTGGCCCGGCCCCGACATGTCGTCGCCGTTGGACACGAGGTTCTGGAAGGCCGTGTACCGCGCGAACGAGTCCACGTCGATCCAGTCGCCCAACTCGGCGTCGAACGTCGCGTCGTCGGCCTCGCCCATCCACTTCAGGAAGTCGATGAGCGGCTGCGCGTCGTAGGAGCCCTCCATGCTCAGCTGCTTGAAGTCGTCCTCGTACTCGTCAGGGTCGGCGCCCTGGTACGTGAACGAGCCGGTCGACAGGGCCTTGTACAGCACCCCCGTGTTCTCCCCGTACTCGTCCTCGGCCCAGGTCACGTCCATGACGTCCACCACCCGGCGGGTGACCGCCTCGCCGCCGTTGACCGACACGGTCGTGTAGGTCCAGTCGTAGGAGGGCTGGCCGCTCGCTTCGAGCAGTTCCAAGGTCACGGTCTCGGTGAGCGAGGTCCCCTCGGTCGCGCCGCCCATCGCGGAGTCGACGCGCAGACTGATCTGCTGGTTGCCCTGGTAGACCTGCCCGTCGACGTACTTCGAGAAGTCCACCAGCCACGGCAGGCCTTCGGGGTCGTCGAAGCTGATCGTGGAGGCGCCCATGCCTCCCATGCCGCCGGCACCGCCTTCGCCGCCGCCGGGGAACTCCATCCCTTCGGGCATCTCCATGCCCTCGGGCATCTCGCCGCCCCCGGGGAAGCCGCCTTCGCCGCCCATGGACATGCCGCCGCCGAGCGCCGACAGCGTCGAGTTGCCCTTGAGCCGGATGCCCACGTCCGAGATCGTGACGCCGTCGATGGTGATGTCGGCCTTGATCCACTCCTTCTCGCCGGAGTCCTCGAAGGTCTCGATCATCTCGTCGTAGTCCGCGTCGCTGTAGGACAGGCTGATCTCGTGGGACACCGAGGTGTCGAACAGGTCGACCGTGCCCTGGACGTCGTCGGTGACCACGAACCCCTCGTTCGCGTCGGAGTACACCAGGGCCGTGGCGCGCACGGTCCCCACCACCAGTGTGAGCACCGCGACCAGCCCGACCGATCCCGCGATGAGCTTCCAGTAGTGCCTGAGGCTTTTCGGGATGCGGTGCCGGAGCTTCCTGCGGGCCATGACTACAGGTCCGTCTGGTCGTAACCGGTCAGGACGGTCACCTGCTGGCCCGCGGTCACCTCGCGCAGCTCGCCGAGGAGGCCTGCGGCGTGCTTCGCCTTTTTCAGGCGCACCGTGTACGTGTACTCCAGGAGCGCGCCGCCGCGGATCGTCTCGATGCTGATCTGCTCGTACTCGTCGGTGTTGCGGATGAGCACGTCGTCGATGCGGTCGGCGTAGTCCTCGTCGGTGGGCACGTGGACCTTGACGACCTGGCGCTGCACGTTGTGCGCGAACCAGTTGAACCGGTACATGAGCAGCAGCACGAGGCAGACCACGACGGTGGCGATGACCGCCAGCAGGTAGAACCTGGTGCCGCAGGCCATGCCCACGCCCATCACCAGGAAGATGTACCCGACGTCGCGGGTCTCCTTGAGCGCGTTGCGGAACCGGATGATCGAGAGGGCGCCGACGAGCGCGAACGCCCGCGCCACGTTGGAGCCGACGATGAGCATGATGACCGCGATGATCATGCCCATGACGATGAGGGTCTGCACGTACGACTGGCTGTACGACACGTTGCGGTGCGTCCACCGGTAGACGATGCCGATCGCGCAGCTCAGGAGGAAGGAGAGCGTCAGGGAGATGGCGATGTCGGCCACGCTGAACTCGGCCGAGAGGTCGTTGAAACTGGTCAGGAAGTCCATGGTCGCTTTCTGGGGCTACAGGGAAGCAGTCGCTTCGTTCTTGGAGTGGACCGAGTAGTCGTCCTCGCCGGGGACGTGGAAGACCGAGCGCGGGGCCATCCCGTGCGCCTCGACGCTCTGGCAGTACTTGGAGATCCGCACGACGGCCATGCCGAGGCGGGCCGCCGTGTCGGTGACCCAGTACGGGACCCGCTCGTTGGCCTTGACCTCGACGATCGCCTTGTGCGGCGGGATGATGAGCCGGTTCTCGACCTCGGCGCCCAGGTGGAAGTCCCGGTCGCGCCCCCGCACCCGGTGGTCGATGGTCACCCGCAGCCCCAGGTCCGCGTCGGAGCCCAGGTACGCCTCGCGGTTGTACGCGGTGATCGCGGTGGGGCGCAGGCCGTGCCCTTCGACCAGGCCCATGACCTCTTCGAGGAACGGCCGCTGCTCGGGGAGGTGGTCGATGAGGACCGCCTCGTCGCACAGCCTGCGGGCGAGCAGGTACGGCACTTTGACGCGCCGCTTCTGCGTGACCCGGTTGACCCGCTGCTTGATCTCGATGTACACCGGGGTGTCGTCGGTGAGGTCGTGCCGCTCGCCGTACGCGCGCACGCGGACCTTGCGGCGGAACCGCAGGCCCTCGATCTTCTCCCAGTAGTACCGGAGCGAGGCGGAGTCGTAGTAGAGGCTCGCGACCGGGTAGCCGCCGCGCACGGTGTACGGGTCGGCCTCCATGCGGGCGGCCAGCTCCTCGCGGAGCCGGGGGATCTCGTCGTACGACAGCAGGTACTTGATCTCGAACCGGTTGAACGAGTGCAGTGCGCTGGCGGTGCGGCGCAGATGGCCCGCGTCGGGGCTCGGTCCTGTCATGTGCGCTCCTTGTTATGTGGGAACGCAACGAGTCAAACCGTGCAAACTGATTTTGAACTCTGGGTTAACTCAAGACCAGCTCAAGATCGACGGGACGTGAACGGAGGCTCAGTCCTGCTGCGGTGCAGTGGACTCCGTGCCGCCTTGCATTTCGTCGCCCTCGACCTGCTCCTCGGTGGGGATCACCGTGCGGTCGAGCGTCACGTCGGTCTCGTCGCCGGCCCCGACCGAGATGGAGTCGTAGGCGGTGAGGGCCTTCGTGACCGGGTCGAAGTAGAGGATGTCCATCTCCATCTTCCCCGTCGCCGAGGACGTGAAGTGCCGCAGTCCGCCCGCGCCCGTGGAGCCCTCGACCATGAGCGTGGTGCCGTCGCCGAGGTCGGCGATCGACCGCTCGTGCATGTGCCCGGCCAGGACCAGCGGCACCACGCCCGCGAGCGGCTCGGCCATCGGCGGCTCGTGGACCATCGCGAGGTCGGCGCCGCCGGCCTCGGCGATCGCGCCCGCGAGCCGCTCCCCGGACTCGGTGAGCATCTGCTGCACGTACTCGCTCGACGGCAGGCTGCCCTTGTCGGGCGTGAAGGTGGGGTCGGCGACCCCGCCGATGCGGAGCCCGGCGATCTCCTGCACCTCGCCGTCGAGGATCACCACGTTGTCGTACGCCGACAGGGCCGCCACGGTCGTCGCCGAGTCGTGGTTGCCCTTGACGAACACGTACGGCGCGTCGATCTGCGCCACCCCCTGCGAGAAGAGCTCGGCCTCCTGCTCGGAGCCCCAGTCGTTCATGTCGCCGGTGTCGGCGACCGCGTCGATGTCGAACTGCCCGACCACGGTCTCCATGAGGTGCCAGGCGTTCGGGTTCAGGTGCAGGTCGGAGACGTGGAGGACCTTGATCGAGTTCGTCTGCACGCCGACCTGCGGCATGTTCATCGCGAGCGTGTAGAACCCGGAGATGTTGGTGACGATCTGCTGGAGGTCGGAGACGTACTCCTCGTAGTCCTCGGCGATGTCCTCGGCGCTGCCGACCACGGTGGGCGCGTAGGTGAGCAGCCCCTGGTAGCGCGGCTGCGAGATCGACTCGGCGCGCAGCGTGCCCGCCGCGACGCCGACGAGCACGGTGGTCACCGCGAGCGAGGTGACCCCGGTGAGCAGGGTGCGGCGCATGTTGCGGAAGGCGAGCGCGCCGACGAGGAGCCCGCACAGGGTCACGATCGCGAGGGCCTCGACGACGACGCGGACGACGGCGTCGGTGACGTCGGACGCGAGGTTCTGCGCCGCGATGGTGAAGCCGTCGGGGGTGTTCATGATCTGCTGCGCGGCGACCGGGTCGACCGAGTCGAGCGTCATGTTGAGCCCGATCGGCCCGTCGTGGCTGTCGAACACGATGTCGCCGAGCGGCGGGATGTTCACGACGGTCTCACCGTGGACGTCCGGGTGCAGGGCCACCGTGGTGTCGAACGGGCCGATGTCGGCGCTGGTGCCGCCCACGAGCGCCAGGCCCGCCGCGGCGGCGCCGGTGCCGAGCAGCAGGATCGCCGCGGCCACGCCGGCGCGGCGCGCCTGCGGGGACCGCCGGAACCGCGACCAGCCCGCTCTCGCCTTGCGCCACAGGGATCTCGTCCGCCGCACGTGCGGTCGGGCGGCGTCGCGGAGGCGTCGGGCGGAGCTGGACCGGTCGTTCATCTAGACCCTTCCTTGTGCGGCGTAGCTGGTGGAGAAGCGGATGATGCGGTCGTCGGCGTCGTTCGCGGTGCAGCCGCGCTCCTCGACGCAGCGGCCGTCGCGGTTGGAGGTCGTCACCCACAGCATCCCGTCGGGGCCCATGGCGACCGATCGTAGTCGACCGAACTCGCTGACGACGGCTGCTTGCGGCTCGCCGGCGACCGCGCCTGACTGGTCGAACTGGACGATCCAGAGCCGCTGTCCGCGCAGGCAGGCGGTGACGAGCGAGTCCTCCAGGAACACGGCGCCGGCGCACGAGGCCTCGAACGGCTCCCAGGTGACGACCGGGTCCCGGTAGGACGGGTCGCCGGCGGTGCCCTCGTACCGGGGCCAGCCGTAGTTCGCGCCGGGCTCGACGAGGTTGACCTCGTCGGCGATGTCCTGGCCGAACTCGGTGGCGTACAGGGCGCCCGCGGCGTTCCAGGCGAGGCCCTCGACATTGCGGTGCCCGAGCGAGTAGACCGGGGACGCGGCGTCGGGGTTGCCTTCGGCGGGCGCGCCGTCGGTCGTGATGCGGAGGATCTTGCCGGCCAGGGACGCGGGGTCCTGCGCGAGCTCCTCGTCCCCGGCGTCGCCGGTCGCGGCGTACAGGAACCCGTCCGGCCCGAACTCGAGCGCGCCGCCGTTGTGGTGGTCGGCGGCGGGGATGCCGGTGAGGACGGGCTCGGGCGCGGCGTCGCCGGTCGGGTCGACGCGGACGATCCGGTTGTCGTCGCCGGTCGTGTAGTAGAGGTACACCGAGTGGTCCTCGGCGTAGCCGGGGGAGACGGCGACGCCGAGCAGGCCGCCCTCGCCGGCGTCGTCGACCTCGACGGTCCGCAGCTCCTCGGGGGCGCCGACGGTGCCGTCCTCGGCGACCGGGATCTGGAGGAGCCGCCCGCCGCGCTCGCCGACGATCGCGGTGCCGTCCGGCAGGAAGTCGAGGCCCCAGGGGACCTCGAGGCCTTCGGCGACGACGTCCATGAACGTCGCCGGGCTCTCCGGCGCGCCCGACGGGGTCGGCAGGTTCGGCGGCTGTCCGGACTCGGGCTCGGGCGGCTCGCCGAACGAGCACGAGGCGAGGGAGAGTGCGGCGGCGGCCGCAGCCGCGGCCGAGAGCAACCTGCGCATGGCGACAACCTTATAGGTGCCGGGCGACGGGGCCGGGGGACCGCATTTCACCGGCCCGGGGTTGCCGGTGGGGCGGGGTTTCACACCTGTCGCGCGAAAGCGATTGCTGGCCGCGCACCGCGAACGACTATGCTCGGGACCCGTGAAGGTCTGGATCGCTCACGAAGAAGGCCGCGCCCTGCTGGGCGAACTCCCCGCCGACGTCGAGGTCGAGGTGTACGACGGCAGGTCCGGCTACCCGTCCGACCCGGCGGGCGTCGACCTCTGGGTGCCGCCGTTCCTGGCCCAGTCGAAGGTCACGACCCCGCTCGCGGACATGACGTCCCTCAAGGCGATCCAGCTCCTGAGCGCGGGCGCCGAGGTCTGGGTCCCGGTGGTCCCGCCCGGCGTGGCCCTGTGCGACGCGCGCGGCGTCCACACCGGCGTCACCGCCGAGTGGACCGTCGGCGCGGTCATCGCGTCCATGCGCGGCTTCGACCTGTTCGCCCGCCAGCAGACCCGCCACGAGTGGCGGGTCGAGTGGACCACCACCGCGGTCGGCAAGCGCGCCCTGGTCGTCGGCGCCGGCGACATCGGCGGGAAGGTCGCCGAGGTCCTCACCGCGCTCGGCGTGGAGGTCGAGCAGGTCGCCCGGCGCGAGCGCCCCGGCGTCCACCCGATCACCGCGGTCGAGACCCTCCTGCCGGACTTCGACATCGTGATCCTGATCCTCCCGCTCACCGACGCCACCCGCGGCCTGGTCGACGCCAAGTTCCTGTCCCGCATGAAGGACGGCGCCCTCCTGGTCAACGCCGCCCGCGGCCCGATCGTCGACACCGACGCCCTCGTCGCCGAGGTCGCCTCCGGCCGCCTCCGCTGCGCGGTCGACGTGGTCGACCCCGAGCCCCTCCCCGCCGGCCACCCCCTCTGGGACCTCGAAGGCGCCCTCATCACCCCGCACGCCGGCGCCTCCGTCGACGGCACCCTCGACCGCGCCTACGCCCCGGTCGGCCCCCAGATCCGCCGCTTCGCCGCGGGCGAGCCCCTGGAGAACGTCGTCGCCGACGGCTACTGACGGGCGCGGGCGGCACCGGGTCTCCCCGGCGCCGGTGCGCCGGCCGGTGAGGCTCAGGCGTCGGCGGCGCGGAGCTCCTGGCCGCCGATCTCGAGGACCTGGGGGAGGTTCTCGGGGCGGAGGGGGTCGAGGCTGACCTGGGACTGGTCGGCGAGTATGGCCTGGACGCCGTCGTCGCCGGTGGCGAAGCCGTCGATCTGCTTCCAGGGGATCTCGCGGGTGGTGAACATGCCGCGGACGGCGATGCCGTCGGTGGTGACGTCGACGCCGGAGCGCCAGGCCCACATGGAGACGCCGAGCGGGATGAAGAGGAGGACCGCGCCGAGGGGGACCGACAGGGCGCTCCAGAGCGGCTGCTCCACGATCAGCGCCAGGGCCAGGGGGGCCACGGTCAGCCACGCGACGAAGGCCGCGCCGGTGATCGCGGCCGAGCGGCGGATCCGCAGGCGGCGGGTCGGGAGCGGTGAGTCTGCGGAGGTCATGCGTCCAGATTGACACACCCGGGTGCGGGTGCCGCGGAGTGCCGGTCCGGTTTCTGTCCGATTGTCGCTTGACGTGCGCGTGCGACGTGGCACGATCAGGTCATCGGCAGCGGAACGAGCCTGGTGGGGGTGAGTGTGGCCGTCAAGATCACATTCCGTCCGACGACGCGGCAGGTCGTCGGCCGCGCCCTGTTCCTCGGCGGCGTCTCCGCGCTGGTGGCGCTCGTCCCGGTGGTCCTGTACATGCTCGCGGTCGGCCACTGGTACCGCCTCACCCTCGGCGCGCTCGTAGTCGTCGCCGCGGCGGTGGCCCTCGCGGTCGCCTACGCCGGGGCCCGCAGGCACGGCGTCGTCCTCGACGAGCGCGGCATCCACCCGCTGGAGTCCCAAGACCCGCAAGGCAATCCGAGAGGCGAGCGGTACGCCGCCTGGACCGAGGTCGCCGACATCCGCGCCGAGCGGCGCGCCGGGCGCACCGTGCCCGTGGTCTACCTGACGGACCCGGCCCAGAAGCCCTGGCGCCTGCGCGCGCCGTACTCCGGGCGCGCGCTCTCGGCCGACGACGAGCTCGACGAGAAGATCTTCGTCATGCGGAGCCTCTGGGAGGGGTACCGCCGGGGCCTGTCGCCGCGCCGCGAGACCGTCTGAGGGTATCGACCGACGTCACTGGCGGCAAGCGCGAGCCAATCCTGAAACTTTCGAAACAGTTCAGTGGCGATGTGGCGGAATGCGATTGCCATTCGTGATCTGATCGTGACCTTTGTGGCGACTTACCAGCCTTGACGCTGTTTTGGTGTTGCCGTAGTCTCACCGCTATTACCGAAAGTTTTCGGATCTGTTCCGGAAGTTCCCCAACAGTTTCGGTACGCCGAGGGGTCGTGCAGGGCCCGTCGGACCCCTTCTTGTGCACTGCGCGACCACGGAAGGAGCGCTCACCGATGAGCACTCAGCAGCCCCCCTCCGGCGACCGACGGGTCCAGACCCCGTGGCCCGACGTCACCCGGCGCGGCCTCCTCCTGGCCGGCGGCGCCGCCGCGGTCACCGCCTCCGCCGCCGGATGCAGCTTCTTCTCCACCGACCCCGACGGCGACGGCGCCGGCGGCGACAAGGGCCCCGAGGCCCCCATGCTCGCCGAGCGCGTCGAGGCCGGCGACCTCCCGCCCGTCGAGGAGCGCCTCCCCAAGGAGCCCCTCGTCGTCACGGCCACCGACGAGATCGGCGCCTACGGCGGCACCTGGAACACCGCCATCACCGGCGCCTCCGACGGCCCCTGGCTGTGGCGCACCGTCAACGACGGCCACCTCCTCGAACGCTCCCGCGACTGGAGCGAGATCCGCATGAACGTCGCCTCCGCGTTCGAGGCGAACGCCGACGCCTCCGAGTTCACCATCACCCTCCGCGAGGGGATCAAGTGGTCCGACGGCACCCCGCTGACCACCGCCGACGTCGAGTTCGCCTACCACGACGTCAACCTCAACACCGAGCTCACCACGGCCGTGCCGCCCGAGCTCTCCAGCCTCGACGGCGCCCCCGCCGAACTCGAGATCGTCGACGAGTTCACCTTCGTCGTGCGCTTCTCCGGCCCCAAGCCGCTGTTCCGCGACGACATGGCCGCCGGCACCTCCGGTCAGCGGTTCACCATGTACCCCCGCCACTACCTCGAGCAGCTCCACATCGCCTACAACCCCGCGGCCGACGACGAGGCCGTCGCCGAGGGCTACGACGGCTGGGTCTCGCGCTTCACCGCCCTGGGCAACCTGTGGAACTTCCAGTGGGAGAACCCGGAGCTGCCGACGCTGCTGCCGTGGATCTGCAAGAAGCCGATCTCCGACGCCGACCACGCCCTCTTCGAGCGCAACCCCTACTACTGGAAGGTCGACGAGGACGGCAGCCAGCTGCCGTACATCGACGAGATCCGCTACAACGTCATCGCCGATGTCGAGACCATGTTCGCCCACGCGGTGAACGGCGACTACGAGTTCCACTCGCGCCACTTCAACGACAACGCCCACCGCGCCGACGCCGTCGACGGCGAGGAGGCCGGCGGGTACACCATCATCGACCTCGAAGGCACCTACTCCAGCGACATGAACCTCGCGTTCAACCTCAACCACGCCGACGCCGGACTGCGGAAGATCTTCCAGGACAAGCAGTTCCGCATCGCCATGTCGCACGCGATCGACCGGCAGGAGCTCATCGACGTCCTGTGGAACCGCGTCGGCGAGCCCACCCAGGCCGCCCCGCGCCCCGAGTCGAGGTTCCACGACGAGGAGTTCGCCACCCAGTACACCGAGTTCGACCCCGGCCTCGCGAACCAGACCCTCGACGCGGCCGGGTACGCGGCCGGCGCCGACGGCGTGCGCGTCGCGCCCGACGGCACCCCGCTCGAGTTCACCGCCTCGGTCGCCGACGACGCCCTCCTGGGCACCGTCTGGCTCGACGGCCTCGACATGATCAAGGACATGTGGGCCGCCGTCGGCGTCACCCTGCACGTCAACGGCCAGCCGCGCGAGAACTGGCAGGCCGGCATCGACGAGAACGCCTACGACCTGACCGTGTGGACCGGCGACGGCGGCTACATCGACGAGACCACCGCGGTCCAGTGGTACATGCCCGCCGGGCCCTCCGGCGGCGCGCTGTTCGCCCGCCAGTGGTCGGCGCACTACACGCTCAACGGCGCGCAGGACGCCGAGATGCTGGAGGCCCCGCCCGCGCACGTCGTGGAGCAGCACGACCTGTACGACCAGTTCCTCGCCGAGGCCGACGAGGCCGTGCGCACCGAGATCTTCACCCAGATCCTCGCCGTCGCGAAGGAGCAGTTCTACGCGATCGGCACCGTCCGCGGCCAGGGTTCGTGGGCGATCGCCTCGAAGCGGCTCCGCAACTTCGGCGGGCCCATGCCCGAGAACCCGACGTACGGCACCCCCGGCCCCGCCGCTCCCGAGCAGTGGTGGCTGGAGTCGGAGTAGCAAGCGCCACAAGGGAATAGGGAGTCCACCTTGGTGCGATACCTGGGCCGCCGCGCGCTCTACATGGCGGCCACGCTGCTGGCGATCTCGCTGGTGGTGTTCGTCATCATCAGCCTGCCGCCCGGCGACTACGTGACCGCGCTCCAGGCCAAGTACAACGTCATGGGGCAGGGCCTCACCCCGTCCGACGTCGCCGACCTGCGCATGCGCTACGGCCTCGACGGGAACCTGCTCCAGCAGTACTGGCACTGGATCACCCAGATCGTGCTCCACGGCGACCTCGGCATGTCCTTCGAGCACTCGAAGCCGGTCGAGGACGTCATCGCCCCGCGCCTGGGCTGGACCATCGCGGTCTCGCTCATCACGCTCCTGGTGACGTGGGCGCTGGCGTTCCCGATCGGCGTGTACTCGGCGGTCAAGCAGCACTCGGCCGGCGACTACGCCGTCACCACGGTGGGCTTCCTGGGCCTGGCCACCCCGAACTTCCTCATCGCGCTGGTGTTCATCTACTTCAGCGTCACCTGGTTCGGCACCGTCCCCTCGGGACTGTGCTCGCCCGAGTGGTGCGACGCCCCCTGGAACCTCGGCAGGCTCCTGGACCTGTTCGGGCACCTGTGGATCCCGATGATCGTCATCGGCACCGGCGGCGTCGCGGGGCTGGTGCGGATCATCCGCAACAACCTCCTCGACGAGCTGCGCCGCCCGTACGTCACGGCGGCGCGCGCCCGCGGCGTCCCCGAGGGCGCGCTGCTGCGCCGCTACCCGCTGCGCGTGGCGCTCAACCCGTTCGTGTCCACCATCGGATGGGTCCTGCCGCTGCTCCTGGTCGGCGACATCGTCGTCGGCCAGATCCTGAGCCTGCCGACGCTCGGCCCGATCCTGCTGGGCGCGTTGAAGTCCCAGGACATGTACCTGGCCGGCTCGGTGATCATGGTCCTCAGCGTCGTCACCGTCATCGGCACGCTCGTCTCGGACCTGCTCCTCGGCTGGCTCGACCCCCGCATCCGACTCGGACACCAGAGGTGAGGCCGCGATGACGATCAAGGAACCGGGCGCCCCCGACGGCATGACGCCCAGTCCGGGCGAGCTCCAGCGCACCCGCGCCTCCCAGCGCACGCTCGTGTGGTGGGCCTTCAAGAAGCACCGGCTCGCGCTCGTCTCCGCGTGGCTCCTCGCCGGGATGCTCGTCGTGATCGCCCTGTGCGAGTTCGTGGCCCCGTTCGACGACCGCCACCGCGACTCCGAGTACACCACCGCCCCGCCGCAGGTCCTGAAGCTGTGGGACACCGACGGGCCGGACGGGTTCCGGTTCGGCCTCCACGTGGACGGCTACACGTCCACACAGGACCCGCGCTCGCTGCGGATCACCTACGAGGCCGACCCGCAGGACCGCGTCGACGTCGGCCTCTTCGTCAAAGGCGAGGAGTACGAGCTGTTCGGCCTCGTCCCCATGGACCGGCACCTCATCGGGCCGAAGGACGCCGACGACCCGATGTACCTGTTCGGGACCACCACCGACGGCCAGGACCTGCTGAGCCAGCTGGTGTACGCCACCCGCGTCTCGGCCTCGGTCGGCATCATCGGCGTCATGCTGGCGTTCCTGCTCGGCATCGTCCTCGGCGCCGTCTCCGGCTACTTCGGCGGCTGGACCGACAACGCCGTGCAGCGCGTCATCGAGCTCATCATGGCCGTGCCCTCGATCCCGCTGTGGCTCGGCCTCGCCGCCGCGCTCCCGGCCCAGATGGGGCCCGTGGCGAGGTACTTCATCATCACGACGATCCTCGCCCTGGTGGCGTGGACCGGCCTCGCCAGAGAGGTCCGCGGGCGCTTCCTCGCCCTGCGCTCGGAGGAGTTCGTGACCTCGGCGCGGCTCGACGGCTCCAGCCACGCGCGGGTCATGTTCCGCCACATGCTGCCCTCGTTCTCCTCGCACGTCATCGCCGCGCTGAGCCTCTCGATCCCCGGCATGATCCTCGCCGAGACCGCGCTGTCCTGGCTCGGCATGGGCCTGCGCCCGCCGGCCGTCTCCTGGGGCGTGCAGCTCCAGGACGCGAGCAAGTGGAGCGTCCTGTCGGGCGCGCCGTGGCTGCTCATCCCGGGCGTGTGCGTCGTCCTGGTCGTCCTCGCGTTCAACTTCGTCGGCGACGGCCTGCGCGACGCCGCCGACCCCTACAAGCACTAGGTGAGCAATGGAGCAACCCGCACGACCGCTGCTGAAGATCTCGGGGCTGCACACCGGCTTCGACACCTACGACGGGAGGGTCCGCGCCGTCGACGGCGTCGACCTGGAAGTCCACGCCGGCAAGACCCTCTGCGTCGTCGGGGAGTCGGGCTGCGGCAAGTCCGTGACCGCCCGGTCGATCCTGCGCCTGGTCGAGGACCCCGGCTCGATCGACGCCGGGACCATCACCTGGTACGGCGACGAGGCCGACGGCACCGGCGAGCCGTTCGACATCCTCGCCCTCGACCCCCGCGGCAAGCGGCTCCAGAAGCTGCGCGGCGGCGACATCGGGATGATCTTCCAGGAGCCCGCCGCGTCCCTCCTCCCGCTGCGCACCGTCGGCGCGCAGCTCGTCGAGACCCTGCGCATCCACACCGGACTCGACAAGAAGGCCGCCCGCGCCAGGGCGATCGAGCTGCTCGACGCCGTCGGCATCCCCGACCCGCAGCGGCGGATCGACGCCTACCCGTTCCAGCTCTCCGGCGGCATGTGCCAGCGCGCGATGATCGCGATCGCCCTGTGCGCCAACCCGTCGCTGCTCATCGCCGACGAGCCGACCACGGCCCTGGACGTGACGACGCAGGCGCGCATCCTCGACCTGCTCCGCTCGCTCCAGGCCGAGCACCGCATGGCCGTCGTGTTCATCACCCACGACCTCGGCGTGGTCGCCGAGCTCGCCGACGAGGTCGCGGTCATGTACCTGGGCCGCGTGGTCGAGCGCGCCCCGGTGGACGAGCTGTTCGCCGATCCCAAGCACCCGTACACGAAGGCGCTGCTGGCCTCCGTCCCGGTCCTCGGCCGCGACCGGGGCCGCGACCTGCCGACCATCCCCGGCGCGGTCCCGAACCCGCTGCACCGGCCGAGCGGCTGCTCGTTCCACCCGCGCTGCGCCGAGGCCGTCGCGGGCGTCTGCGACCTCGACGCACCGCCCGAAGTGGACTTCGGCGGCGGCCGGACCGCCGAGTGCGTGCTGTACACGTCCGACACCGCGGCAGAAGAGGCCAGCGCATGACCGACCCACTCCTGGAGGTCCGCGACCTCCACGTCCGCTTCCCGTTGCGCCGCAACCTGCTCGGCCGCACCACCGTGGAGAACCACGCCGTCTCCGGCGTCGACCTCGCCCTGGTCCCGGGGGAGACCCTGGCGCTGGTGGGGGAGTCCGGGTGCGGCAAGACCACCCTGGGCCGCACCATCGTCGGCGCACAGCAGGCCACCAGCGGCTCGGTCCTGTTCGACGGCAGGGACCTCACGGCCATGCGCGAGCGCGAGCGGGCCCCGTACCGGCGCCAGATCCGCATGGTCTTCCAGGACCCGTTCTCCTCGCTGAACCCGCGGTTCACGCTGCGCCAGATCATCGGCGACCCGCTCACGGCGACCGGCGAGGCGCGCGGGTCGGAGCTGGAGGACCGCGTCGCCGAGATGATGCGGCGCGTCGGGCTCAGCCCCGACTACATGGACCGGTACCCGCACGCGTTCTCCGGCGGCCAGCGCCAGCGCGTCAACATCGCGCGGGCCCTGATCGTCGGCCCGCGCCTGGTGGTCGCCGACGAGCCCGTGTCGGCGCTGGACGTCTCGGTGCGCGCGCAGATCCTCAACCTGCTGCGGGAGCTCCAGGCCGAGCTCGGCTTGACGTACCTGTTCATCTCGCACGACCTGTCGGTGGTCGAGAACCTCGCCGACCGGGTCGCGGTCATGTACTTCGGGCGCATCGTCGAGCTCGCCGACACCGCCTCGCTCTACGGGCGGCCGCGGCACCCGTACACCGAGGCGCTCATGTCGGCCGTGCCGATCCCCGATCCGGCCCTGAAGGGCCGCGGCGGGCGCATCCTGCTGCCCGACGAGCTCCCCGACCCCGCGAACCCGCCCCCGGGCTGCGCGTTCGCCCGCCGCTGCCGCCACGCCGAGGCGGGCCGCTGCGACACCGGGACGATCCCGCTCGACGACGGCGCGCGCTGCGTGCGGCGCGGGGAGCTTGACCTCCGGGGCATCGTCGTGACACCATCCTGAATGCGCTTGCCAAGTCGCTCCGCGTGCTGCACCGCCGTCGACACCGAAAGGCCGCCATGGCACACCAGAACCACGACATCATCCCGCAGATCGACGGACTCGCCTACGGCGGCGACTACAACCCCGAGCAGTGGCCGCGCGAGATCTGGGACGAGGACGTCCGCCTCATGCGCGAGGCCGGGGTGAACCTCGTCAGCGTCAACATCTTCGCCTGGGCCAGTGTCAACCCCGGGCCCGGCGAGTGGGACTTCGCGCAGCTCGACGACATCATGGACCTCCTCGCCGGCGCCGGGATCAAGGCCGACCTCGCGACCTCCACGGCCTCCCCGCCGCCGTGGTTCTCCCAGCGCCACCCCGAGACCCTGCCGGTCGACGCCCAGGGCGTGCGCCTCAACTCCGGCGCCCGCGCCGAGTACTGCCCGCACGCCCCGGCCTTCCAGGACGCCGTCGTCGAGATGGCCTCCCGCCTCGCCGAGCGGTACGCCGCCCACCCCGCGCTCGCCATGTGGCACGTCGGCAACGAGTACTACCGGTCCTGCTTCTGCGACCTCGCCGCCGACGCCTTCCGCGCCTGGCTCCAGGACCGCCACGCCACCCTCGCCGCCCTCAACGACGCCTGGGGGACCGCGTTCTGGTCCCAGACGTACACCGACTGGTCCCAGGTCCTCCCGCCGCGCGTCTGCGCCGAGACCCCCAACCCCGGCCTCCTCCTCGACTGGCAGCGCTTCTCCTCCGACGCGCTCCTCACGCTCTTCCGCGCCGAGGCCGACGCGATCGGCAAGCACTCCGCCGACGTCCCGATCACCACCAACCTCATGGTCACCGGCGACTTCTCAGGGCTCGACTACCACCGCTGGGGCGAGCACGTCACCGGCCCGAACCGCCTCGTCGCCACCGACCACTACCTCATCCCCGAGCACGACGGCGACATCGCGTGGCCCGCCCAGGTCGCCTTCGGCGCCGACGCCTCCCGCGGCCTCGCCGGCGGCTCCCCCTGGCTCCTCATGGAGCAGGCCGCGAACTCCAGCGCCTGGCGCCGCGGCTACTTCGCCAAGCGGCCCGGCGACCAGCTCCGCCACTCCCTCGCCTACGTCGCCCGCGGCTCCGAGGGCGCCATGTACTTCCAATGGCGCGCTTCGCGAGCGGGCGCCGAGCGGTACCACTCGGCGATGCTCCCGCACGGCGGCGCCGACTCCAGGGTCTTCCGCGAGGTCAAGGAGTTCGGCGCCCGCCTCAAGCGCCTCGCCGAGGTCAAGGGCTCCACCGTGGTCGCGCGGGCCGCCGTCCTCCTCGACTTCGAGTCGTCGTGGGCCGCGAAGACCCCCGGCCAGCCCTCCTCCGACATGGCCACCTACCCCGAGCTGCGGCGCTGGCACGCGGCCCTGTGGCGCCGCGGAGTGACGACCGACGTGGTCAACCCCGCCTGGGACCTCTCCGGGTACGAGTTCGTGTTCGCCCCGCACCTGTACCTCCTCGAGTCCGACGCGCACCTGCGCGCGTACGTCGAAGGCGGCGGCACGCTCGTCGTCGGCCCGTACTCCGGCGTCGTCGACCGCAACGACCGCGTCCACCCGGGCCTGCCGGGGGCCATCCGCGACCTCGTCGGCGTGCGCGTCGAGGAGTTCGTCCCGCTTCCCGAAGGGGCCGTGGCGGTCCTGGACGACGGCACCGAGGGCCGGACCTGGACCGAGGTCGCGCACCCGGTCGGCGCCGACGTCGTCGCGAGCTTCACCGGGCACCCGTCCACCGGCGCGGTCTTCCGCCGCCGCCTCGGCGACGGCGAGGCCTGGTACCTCGCCACCCGCCCGGTCGACCTCGGCCCGCTCCTCGACCGCATCGGCCTCGCCGCCGCGGCCCCCGAGGGCCTCGAACTCGTCCGCCGCCGCCACGAGGACGGCCGCACCTATCTGTTCGCCATCAACCACACCGACGCGCCGCAGCGGTTCGACGCGGCCGGCGAGGACCTCCTCACCGGCGCCGCCTGGACGCCCGCGACCGACCTCGCCCCCGGCGAGGCCGCGGTCATCCGAGAACGAGCTGCGGCGCGTACGCGATGACGATGAACCTCGCCGCGCGCCCCACGAAGCAGACCGCGGCGAACACCGGCGTCCGCATCGGCGTCCCCGCGATGTAGATGCTGGTCGCCAGCAGCGGCGGCAGCCCCAGGAACGCGCTCAGGAGCAGGATCGGCAGCGTCAGCGCCGGCCGCTCCAGCAGCGCCGTCAGCTTCGCGGCCGCCGCCCGCAGCGGCGTCCCGAGCCTGCCGATCCTTTGCCGCAGCGGCGAAGCGGGCCGCGGTTCCCCCGCCGCCCGCCGCCGCTGCCGGTGCTCGGCGACCGCGCCCAGCCACCGCTTCACCCGCTCCGACCGGAACACCCCGCGCGCGCCCAGGAAGATCACGGTCTTCCCGATCGTCTGCCCCACCGCCGCGGTCAGCCCGAGGCCCACGGGCCCGTACCCCGTGACCGCCGCGAGCCCGATCAGGTACGGCTCGATCGGCGTGACGGGCACGAACGCCGACAGCAGCGCCGTCGCGAACGTCGCGAGGTACGCCGCGATCACACGCGGGCCGTCTCAGCCGACAGCAACCGCCCCACCGCGACCAGCGAGACGACCTTGACCACCGTCACCGCGCCGGCGAACAGCGCCGGCCACACCGGATGCGGCGCGAGCAGGACCAGCACGACCAGCCCGCTCGTGTTGAGCGCCTTCGCGGGCGGCGACCAGTTCCACCGGTACACGCCGCGGTGCACCTCGTAGAAGTAGTTCGGGCTGTCGATGGGCCAGTACAGAAAGCTGAGACTCAACATGCAGTCGATCACCATGAACTGCACCAGGAAGATCCCCACCGGCACCCACATGCCCGGCAGCAGCACCAGCAGCGCGGCCGCGCACAGCGCCGTGCAGGCCCGGTCCGACAGGATGTCGAACACCGCCCCGACCCGCGTCTCCTGCCCGAGCCACCGCGCCAGCATCCCGTCCAGCACGTCCCCGACCCAGTAGACCAGGTACGCCGCCACCGCCAGCCACATGCTCTCCAGCACGACCGCCGGCAGCGCCAGCCCCATCGCGACCACCGTGCGCACCAGCGTCACCGCGTTCGGCACGTTCACCAGCCGCGGCATCGCCACGACCACGTCCGAGCCGCGAGTGTCTGGTCGCCCGATCATGCGGTGTCCGAATCGTCGAGGGGATGCAGCGACGCGCTACACCACAGACCCTATCCCCTCACTGCAAACCCCTGTCCACCAAGCATTTACCTCAGAACGTGAACACGGCCGCCGCCACGAGCATGAGCGTGGCCGCGGCGCCGAAGCACGCCATCGCGGCCCGCAGCAGCCGGAATTTGGTGAGCGCCAGCGTTGAGATGACCGCCTGCTCCTTCGAGCAGGAGGTCAACTGGGACTCGCTGTCGCGGGTGAGTGCGAGCGCGCGCTCGGCGATCTCCTCGGGCGAGTGGTTCGCGCCCGCTCTGATCCCGACATCGTGCGACGGCAGCCGCGGCCACACCACGGAGCCGAGGCAGGCGATCCCCACGATGAGCAGGAGTGAGGCGATCCAGGAGACCACTCGGACCGGCATCGACGGATCGGTCAGCGTCGGCGCGGCCAGCAAGATGGCGGCGATCGGAATCGCGCCCGCTGCAAGGAAAGAGGCCTTCGCATCCGCGTGGCTGATCATCTGCCGGGAATGATCGAGTTCCCACCGGACCTCTTCGATCGCGGGATCGTGGTGCGGCGGTAAAGCGCGTGACATGGTTTCCTCCACAGTGCGCTGTCGTACTTCCATCGTCCCAGAGCGCGAACACGGGCGGGGTTCGCTGGAGCGGCTAAGACCCTGTTGTGACAGCAATGCGACAGTACCGCGAGGTCCAACTGGTCCTTGTCCCGATCGAGGAAACGCTTGTACCGCACCACCTCTTCGCGCTGCATGAATGGCAGCCCATCGATGAATTCCGCGGAGTCGATCAACTGGTCCGTGCCGGGTTCGGGCAGGATCCAGCGGTTGAACACCTCGACCAGGCCGCCGTAAAGACGGATAGCCATGTCGCCGCTGGCCTCCGCCCGCGCCCACTTGCCTAGACCGCCCTCAGCCAGTTCGCACGCCCGGAGCCAAGTAGTCCCGCGGGCGAGGATGTCGATGTCGGACAAGTAGGTTCGATGCCCGGTGACGAACAACCACGCACTTCCGGCGATAACGAAGTCAGCGGGGTCGAAACCTCGATGCCTGACCAGCCACCAGACCAGTTCGATGAGTTGCCGTCCGTTGCGCGGTTGGTTGGGATTCAGGTTGAGCGGAGTCATTCCGGGGAAGTGCGGAGGTTCGGGTGCTTTCACGGTTTCCGTCCACGTTCAATCGTCAGAGGAACTACGAAAGTACGAAAAGCGCATCTTTGTTCGACGCGATCAAGGCAGCAGAAATGGCGCCCTTGAGCGGGTGATGCTCGTCGAGCAGCTGTCGGCGCTATCGGTGGATGGCCGCAGCATGGAACTCGGGGTGAGGGGCGCGTGGTGAAGGATCGACTGTTCTGTTGTCGCCTATGGGGTTTTCCTCGGAGAGGCCCGGCTCAGTCCGTTAACGGCGGCTTCTTGACCTGTTTGACCATTCGGTTGAGCGCTTCCAGGTCGTGGATGACCATGTAGCCTCGCCCGGTGGAGAGGACCTTGTCTTCGCGGAGCCGTCTCAGGACCACGGCGGCTGACTCGCGGGACAGCCCGCTGAGCGAGCCGAGGTCGCTCTGAGTGAACCCTGCTATCCGCAGGCCGTCATCGGTCTGCCTGCCGATGCCGGTCTCGATCAACGTCTGGATGCCCCTGGCGATCTTGTGTTCGCTGCTCGTCATCGACTCGGCTTGCCGATGATCCCTCTCGATGACCATCTCCGAGAGGAACCGGAGCATTACGAAGGCCGCCCGTTTCGAATCGAGGACGAACTCCACCCAGGCCTCGCCCGGGATTTGCAATGCCTCGACCTGGTTCAGTGCCACGAGGTCGGCAGTTCGGAGCCGACCGGTGAGGATGGCGAACTCCCCGATCACGACGCCGGGCTTGTAGATCCGCACGATCGAGCGCGGCTCGCCCGCGAGGACTTTGACGTGGCCGGACTGGAGGTACAAGACGAAATCGGAGTCGTCGCCTCTACGCACGATGTCGGTGCCCGCCGGGTACGCGACGCGGTGGGCGCGCGGAGCCAGGAGTTCGAGCTCCGCCTCCGTGAGGATGGGGCTCTCGTATGTGTAATCCCCCATGTTGCTCAGTGTAGGAGTACACACAACGTCCCTGTCCAGAGTTAAGAGACGCCTATTTTCGACGGGTTCTGTGAACGCTTGTCGCCCTTATGAATCCGCATGCTGTGAGTTTGCTGTCAGCGGATGGCGGAGGCCGGGGTGGTCCTTGGGGAGGGCAGCCTTGATGACCCAGCCGCTGACGACGAGGCACAGGACCAGCAGCGGCCAGGACAGGACCACCTGGGCCACACCGCCGCCGATGACGGCGAAGTCGTCGCTGTCGGAGTTCCAGAACGGCGTCAGGACGGCGACCCGGAGGGCGTACATGGCGACCCAGACCCAGGACGCCAGGGAGTACGCGCGCAGGAGGGCCGGGTCGAGGCGCCACTGGGTGCGCTGGCCGAGGAGGCCGCCCACGATGAGGCCGAGGAGCGGGCGGCGGAAGACGATGAAGCCGGCCCAGACGAGGGCGCTCGCGGCGTTCGAGACGATGCGGGGGAGCAGGATGTCCTGCGCGCGACCGGTGTAGAGGACGATCAGCGCCGCGACCGCGACGCTGAGGAGGCCGAGGACGACCGCCCGGGGCCGCTTGCGCTGCGCGAGGCGCACCGCCGCGATCGCGGCGGCCGCGACGAGCGACGCCGCCGCCGCCCAGGCGATCGAGTGCCCGGTCAGGAGCCAGGTGAGGACGAACACCACAAGCGGGGCGGTGGCGTCGAAGGCGCCGCGCTTGCCGCCTAGTAGGCTGACGAGCGTGTCTTGCCGCACAGTATCGGACAACTCCCCGACCCTCACCTCTCGACCCGGTATCTCAGGCAAGGCTACCCTAACCGCAGTGGCCTGCCGGGCGTCAGTCCCGCGGCCTCGACTACGGATGGATTGGCACGGTACCGGATGCTCGGCACACATCGGATCACCGAATCGCAGCTCGTCGACCTGCTCCGCCGTGCCCGAAAGACCGACTTCGGCAGGTGGAACAAAGGCGACCTGACGCGGGCCATGACCGACCTCGGCTGGCAGGTCCGCTCCGCCGAGGTCGACATCGGCATGTGGCGGGCCGAGACCGGCTACGACACCGGCAACGCCATCGCCGACTCCGTGCCGCCCCAGACCCCCGTCTCCGGCCGCGCCGACTTCTACTCCATCGAGGTCATGGTGCTCCGCTCCGCCGAACGCGGCCGCCAGGGCGAGAACCACCGCACCCTCATCTTCCGCGAGGTGCTGCGCACCATGACGGCCGAACTCGGCGCCCCCGAGATCCGCGGCGGCGACGGCGGCCCCTGGATCCGCTGGTACCGCGACGGCCTCATCTTCGAACTGCACCTGCGCCGCTTCCACGGCGGCGTCACCCTGCGACTGCTCTCCCCGGAGCTCTTCGAGCAGCTCGAAGCCCACGCCATCGGCAAGGGCGACATCTCCGGCTGGTCCGCCTACGCCCGCTCCGGCACCCGGCCCCCCGAGCCCGCCTGCCACGACATCGGCGAGTTCACCGAGCGCCTCAGCTCCCTGCTCCAGGACATGTCCGCCGACGTCCCCGTCGTCGACACCTCCGGCACCGTGCTCCTGCGCACCGGCGACTGGTCCGCCCGGTACGTCGCCGCGTTCGTCGACGACGGCCTGCGCGTCGAGGCCAGCGCCGCCGTGAGCGGCTCCTGGCGCGCCGGACTCTCCAACCTGCCGAGCATGGGCTTCCGCGCCCCCAGCGGCTCCCAGCCCAACTGGTCCCGGACCTTCAACTCCACCGACCGCACCGCCACCAACCAGGCCGCCCACATGATGGTCGACGCCCTGCGGGCCTTCGGCATCCAGGACCTCTTCGACATCGTCTACGACGGCTTCACCGCCGACGGCGAGCGCATGTACCTGCCGGTCCTCGGCATCGGCAACGGCGAGAACCCCTACTAGCGGCGGACCGGGCCCCCTAGCCGCGCGGCTAGAATCGGGTCATGATCGTCGACCTCCGCTCCGACACCGTGACCCGCCCGACCCCGGGCATGCTCGAAGCCATGATGACCGCCGACGTCGGCGACGACGTCTACGGCGAGGACCCCACCGTCAACGCCCTCGAAGCCGAGGCCGCCGCCCTGTTCGGCAAGGAGGCCGCCGTCTTCACGCCGACCGGGTCCATGGCCAACCAGATCGGCCTCCAGCTCCTGGTCCGCCCCGGTGAGGAACTCCTCTGCGACGTCAAGGCCCACGTCGTCAACTTCGAGATGGGCGCCGCCGCCGCGCTCGGCGGGATCTCCACCCGCACCTGGGCCGGCGCCGACGGCCGCGTCGACGCCGACCTCGTCGAACCCCTCATCAACCGGCCCAACCCCTACGTCACCGTCACCCGCGCCATCGCCGTCGAGCACACCCACAACATCGGCGGCGGCACCGTCCAGCCCATCGAGGAGCTGCGCCGCCTCCGCGGGCTCGCCGACGCCTACGGCCTCGGCCTTCACCTCGACGGCGCCCGCATCTGGAACGCCCACGCCGCCACCGGCGTGCCCCTCGACGAGTACGGCCGCCTGTTCGACACCGTCTCGGTCTGCCTCTCCAAGGGCCTCGGCGCCCCCGTCGGCTCGCTCCTCCTCACCGACGCCGAGCGCGCCCAGCGCGCCCGCGTGATCCGCAAGCGCCTCGGCGGCGGCATGCGCCAGGCCGGGTTCCTCGCGGCCGCCGGCCGGTACGCGCTGGCGAACCACATCGGGCGCCTGGGGGAGGACCACGCCCGCGCGGCGCACCTCGCCCGCTCGCTGGAGCCGTTCGGGATCTGCGACGCCGCCAAGGTGGAGACCAACATCGTGCTCGTGCGCGTCCCCGAGATCGCGAAGGTCGCCGCGGCCGCGGCCGAGCAGGGCGTGAAGATCTCGGTGCTCGGCGCCGACTGGGGCCGGATGCTCACGCACCTGGACGTGGACGACGCCGGGATCGAGCACGCGGTGAAGGTCCTGGGCACGCTGCTCGGGAAGTGACCGAAGAGACGGTTGCCGATCGTCCCTTCGTTAGGTAGGTTAGGCATGCCTTTATTAGTCCTGCCTAACCTGCCGGAGGTCGGTGCGTGTACGCCTGCATCTGCCACGCGGTCCACGAGAACGAGGTCCGCGCCTGCATCACCGCGGGCGCGCACACCGAAGAGGCCATCGGCGAGGCGTGCGACGCCGGCACGAGCTGCGGCACGTGCCATGAGCGGCTGGTCGACATGATCGAGAGCTACTTCACGGACTCGGTCCCCGCCGTCGCCTGAACCCACCGCTTTATCGGGATTTGCCCGTCCCTTTAGGATGTCCTCCGTTAGGATAGGTTGTCCTATTTTAGGTATTCCTGGCTGGATATCGCCTCCCATCTCGTCCTACGCTGGGGTCACCGGTCGCCGGACCGGCGACACCTGAACGACCGGGAAGGACCAGCCATGCAGGGCGACAAGCAGGTCATCGAGTTCCTCAACGAGCAGCTGACCGCGGAGCTGACCGCGATCAACCAGTACTTCCTGCACTACAAGCTCCAGGAGAACTGGGGCTACACGAAGCTGGCGAAGTACACGCGCGCCGAGTCGATGGACGAGATGCGCCACGCCGAGATCCTCACCGACCGCATCCTGTTCCTCGACGGCATGCCGAACTACCAGCGCCTGTCCCCGCTGCGCATCGGCACCACCGTCAAGGAGGTCTTCGAGTGCGACCGCCTGATCGAGGTCGAGGCGATCGACCGCCTCAAGCGCGGCATCGTGCACATGGAGTCGGTCAAGGACTTCACCTCGCGCGACCTCTTCGCCTCGATCCTCAAGGACGAGGAGCACCACATCGACTACCTGGACACCCAGCTCGAGATCCTGGAGAAGATCGGCGAGCCGCTGTACATCCAGTCGCTCATCGAGCAGCCCGAAGAGGCGTAGCCACCAGTACGTTGGAGGGGGCCGGCTTTCGCCGGCCCCCTTTCTTCTTGCGGCAGAGCCCCTCACATCTCCGCCACAGTGGTAGGTCGTCGCCTTGACAGCGCCGACGCAAGGATCGTAACATATCAATACTTTGAATGAAAGTTTCCGAGAGTTTCGGGAACTCCTCGTTCGGAGCCCCCAGTCGCGGGCCGGCACCTCACGACTCCCGGCCTCGGCGTCCCCTCACTCCGCAAAGGAAGCGTCCATGCCGACACCCTCCCCCCGCGCCTCTCGCCGCGCCGTCCTGACGGGCGCCGCCGTCGCGGGCGGCGCCGCGGTCCTCCCGCTCGCCGCCGCGAGCCCCGCGCACGCCGACGACCTGCTCCTCGCCACCGACTTCTCCTCCGGCACCACCGAGGGCTGGTACGCCCGCGGCGCCGTCGCCCTCTCGGTGAACGCCGAGGGCAGCCTCCTCGTCGAGGGCCGCACCGCCACCTGGAACGGCGCCGCCATCGACATCACCGCGCACGTCGAGGCCGGCGTCCGCTACCGGCTCCGGGTCCTCATGCGCCTGCCCTCGGGCCTGGACGCGGCCGACCTGCGCACCACCGTGCAGCGCGACGCCGCCGGATCGACCGCCTACGAGACGGTCAAGTGGAACACCGCGGTCACCCCCGACGCCTGGACCGAGTTCACCGGCACGTACTCGATCACCCAGCCCGCCGACCTGCTCCAGTTCTACGTCGAGTCCGCCTCCAGCCTCACCCCGGTCCTCGTCGACGAATTCACGCTCACCCGCATCCAGGAGCCCGAGATCCAGGACCTGCTCCCGCTCAAGGACTTCCTCGCCTGCGACTTCCCGATCGGCTGCGCCGTCGAGCCGCCCGAGGTCGCCGGCAAGCCCGCCGAGCTCCTCGCGAAGCACTTCGCGCAGGTCACCACCGGCAACCAGATGAAACCCGACGCGATCCAGCCGACCGAGGGCGTCTTCACCTTCGACCGCGCCGACGAGATCGTCGCCTTCGCCGAGGCCAACGGCATGACCGTCTGGGGCCACACCCTGCTGTGGCACAACCAGACCCCCGCGTGGTGGTTCCTCGACGCCGACGGGAACCCGCTCCAGAGCACGCCCGCGCACCGGGCGCTCCTGCTCGCCCGCCTCGAAGCGCACGTCACCGCGATCGCCGCGCACTACGGCGACCGGGTCTGGGCCTGGGACGTCGTCAACGAGGTGGTCGACCCCGAGCAGACCGACGGCCTGCGCCGCTCGCGCTGGTACGAGGTGTTCGGCGGCGGCGCCTACATCGGCGAGGCCTTCAAGATCGCCCGCCGCATCCTGCCGCGCAAGGTGAAGCTCTTCCTCAACGACTACAACACCGAGTTCCCCGACAAGCGCGAGGCGGTCTACAACCTGGTGCAGGACCTGAAGCGCAAGCGCGTGCCGATCGACGGCGTCGGCCACCAGGCCCACGTCGATTACCGGCGCGACCCGCAGCTCCTCGGCGAGTCCATCGACGCGTTCAAGCGCCTGCGGGTGCTCCAGGCCGTCACCGAGCTCGACGTCTCGGTCTCCGACCACATGGAGGAGTCCCTGCCCGCGACGCCGCCGGAGCGCCTGGCCGCCCAGGGCCGGTACTACCAGGAGCTGTTCACGGTCCTGCGCGACCGCGCCCGCCACCTGGAGTCGGTGACGATGTGGGGCCTGTACGACGCGGTCTCGTGGCTGCGGACCTGGCCGGTCTCGCGCCCGCACGAGGCGCCGCTGTTCTTCGACGACCGCCTCCAGGCCAAGGCCGCCTACTGGGGCGTCGTCGACCCGGCGCAGCTGCCGCCGGAGTAGAGCCGTCCGGGAGCGGGGCATGCAGATCCGGGGCCCCGCTCCCGGGCTTCACTCGGACGGGTGAGAGCGGCAAGCGCGGTCATGTCGGACCCCCTCCTTAAACTTGACTCCAGGGGTCCCTTTAGGGGGATATATCGGTTATTACGGATTCGTTCCCTTGCGACGCATCATGACGTGCGGGATGCCGTCCTCCAGGTACTCCTCGCCGTACTCGGCGAAGCCGAACTTCCGGTAGAACCCGGTCGCGTACGTCTGCGCGCCGAGCACCACGTCGACCCCCGGGCCGAGGTGCTCGAGCGCCGCCCGCATGAGCCGCGCGCTCAGCCCGGTCCCGCGGTCCGGCAGGGCCGCGCAGACCCGCCCGATCTTCCACACGCCGTCCCCGCGCAGCACCCGCAGGCACGCCGCGGCGCCGTCCGCGCCGTCCACCCAGAAGTGGACCGTCGCCGGGTCCAGGTCCGCGTCGTCCAGGTCCGGGTACGCGCACTCCTGCTCGACCACGAACACCGCCTGCCGCAGCCGCGCCAGATCGAACACCGTCCGCCCGTCCAGGTCCGCGAAGCGACCGCTCCTGACCTCACGCATGTCCGCCATCACGCGGCCGTCCTCTCGCTACGCATACTCTTCCGCGATCTCCCGCGCCCGGTCCCGGGCCGCCTCGATCGCATCGGTCACCGCCGAGCGCGCCCGGTGGTTCTCCAGCTGCCGCACCGCGCTGATCGTCGTCCCCGCCGGGGACTCGACGGCCTCGCGCAGGGCCACGGGCGAGTCGCCGCTCTCGCGGAGCATCCGCGCCGCGCCGAGCGCCGTCTGCGTCACCAGCTCCTTGCTCACGTCGCGCGGCAGTCCCATGAGGACGCCGGCCTCGGTCATCGCCTCGGCCAGGTAGTAGAAGTACGCCGGGCCCGAGCCCGAGATCGCGGTGACCGCGTCCTGGTGCTTCTCGTCCACCACGAGCGTGCGCCCGAGCGGCTTGAACAGCTCCTCGACCGCCGCCAGGCACCGCGCGTCGGCGTGCGTGCCGGGGGAGAGGACCGTCATCGCCTCGTCCACGAGCGCGGGCGTGTTCGGCATCGCCCGCACCACCGGCGTCGCGTCCGGAAGTCGCTTCTCGAAGAACGCCACCGGCAGCCCCGCGCAGATGCTCACCACCGGCGCGTCCGCCCGGAACGCGCCCGACAGCTCGTCGAGCAGCGCCGCCGCGTCCTGCGGCTTCACCGCCACGACCACGACGTCGGCCCCGGCGACCGCCGCCGCGTTCGGCTCCACCCGGACCCCGTACTGCTCCCGGAGCGCCGCCGCGCGCTCCTCGCTGCGGGCCGTGGCGACCACGGCCTCCTCCGACCAGCCCGCGCGCAGCAGGCCCGACACGATGGCCTGCCCCATCTTCCCCGCTCCCAGCACCGCGACTCTGCGCATCACCACTCCTCTGCGATCGACTGCCCATCGATTGTGCCTCGCCGAACGCGGCCGCACACAATGCGAAAAGTAGATGTATTGCGCGTTTCATCCCCTACCGGACACCCGAGCTGCCACGATAATCGGACTCAGGCACTCAACGGGCGATTGGGGCGTTATGGACGTTCTGGACTTGGCGCGGCTGCAGTTCGGCGTCACGACCGTCTACCACTTCCTGTTCGTCCCCGTCACCATCGGACTCTCGCTCGTCGTGGCGATCCTCCAGACCCTGTGGCGCACCACCGGCAAGCCGGTGTACCTGCGCGCCACCAAGTTCTGGGGCAAGCTCTTCCTCATCAACATCGCCATGGGCGTGGTCACCGGCATCGTCCAGGAGTTCCAGTTCGGCATGAACTGGTCGGCGTACTCGCGCTTCGTCGGCGACGTCTTCGGCGCCCCGCTCGCGTTCGAGGCGCTCGTCGCGTTCTTCCTGGAGTCGACGTTCATCGGCGTCTGGATCTTCGGCTGGGACCGCCTCAAGCCCGGACTGCACCTCGCGTGCATCTGGCTGGTCGCCTTCGGCACCATGGCCTCCGCGTACTTCATCCTCGCCGCCAACGCCTTCATGCAGAACCCGGTCGGCTACCAGCTCAACGAGACCGCCGGACGCGCCGAGCTCACCGACTTCGGCGCCGTCCTCGGCAATCCGGTCGTCCTCGCCGCGTTCCCGCACACGATCTTCGCCGCCTGGCTCACCGCCGGCGTGGTCGTCGTCGCCGTCTCCGGCTACCACTTCATGCACGGCCGCGACCTCGACGTGCACCGCCCGGCGATGCGCCTGGGCGTCCTCACCACCCTCGTCGGCGGCCTCGGCCTGATCCTGTCGGGCGACTCCCTCGGCAAGGTCATGACCGCGACGCAGCCGATGAAGATGGCCGCCGCGGAGGCCCTGTACCAGACCACCTACAGCGCACCGTTCTCCGTGCTCACCATCGGCTCCCTCGACGGCCGCCACGGCACGCCGATCATCGAGATCCCCGGCCTCCTGTCGTTCCTCGCCACCGGCTCCTTCAGCGGCCGCGTCGAAGGCATCAACGACCTGAACGCCCAGTACAACGACATGTTCGGGCCCGGCGACTACGTCCCGTACATCCCGCTCACCTACTGGTCCTTCCGGTTCATGATCGGCTTCGGGCTCCTCGCGATGGCGATGGCCGTGATCGTCTGGTGGTCCACCCGCCGCGGCCGCCTGCCCGCGCACCGCCTGTTCTGGCCGGTCGTCATGTGGATGGCCGTGACCCCGTTCCTCGCCAACAGCTCCGGGTGGATCTTCACCGAGATGGGACGCCAGCCGTGGGTCGTGTTCGGCCTCTACCAGACCAGCGAGGCCGTCTCGCCGCGCGTCGGCGCCGCCACCGTCGCGATCTCTCTCGTCGGCTTCACCCTCGTCTACCTGATCCTCGCCGTCATCGCCCTGAAGCTCTTCTTCAAGTACGCGAAGGCGGGCCCGCCCGAGGAGGAGGCCGCCGTGGCCGCCTCGGCCCCGTCCGACGACCCCGACAAGCCGATGGCCTTCGCCTACTAGCCGAGGACGCCCAATGGAACTGACGACGATCTGGTTCATCGCCATAGCCGTGCTCTTCACCGGCTACTTCATCCTCGAAGGGTTCGACTTCGGGGTGGGGATGCTCCTGCCCGTGCTCGGGCGCGAGGAGCGCGAGCGCCGCGCCATGATCAACACGATCGGCCCGGTCTGGGACGGCAACGAAGTCTGGGTCATCACCGCGGGCGGCGCCATGTTCGCGGCCTTCCCGCACTGGTACGCCAGCCTCTTCTCCGGGTTCTACCTGCTGTTCTTCCTGATCCTCCTCGGGCTCATCGTCCGCGGCGTCGCCTTCGAGTACCGCGGCAAGGGCGACACCGCGAAGTGGCGCCGCGGCTGGGACCTGTGCATCACCGCCGGCTCGGCCGCCGCCGCGTTCCTGTGGGGCGCGGTGGTCGCCAACATCGTGCGCGGCGTGCCCCTGGACGCGAACTTCGACTACACCGGCTCGATCTGGGGCCTGCTCAACGGCTACGCGCTCCTCGGCGGCCTCACGATGCTGCTCCTGTTCGCCACGCACGGCGCGTACTTCCTGCACCTGCGCACCACCGGCGACCTCAGCGCCCGCGCCCGCGCCGTCGGCCTCAGACTCGGGGCCGCGACCGCCGCGCCCGCGCTCGCGTTCCTCGTCTGGACCCAGGCGGCCCACGGGAACGGCGCCTCGCTGGTGCTCGTCGTGCTCGCGGTGCTGGCCCTCCTCGCGGGGCTCGCGCTCGACTTCAAGGGCCGCGGCGGCTGGGCCTTCGCGGCCACCGCGCTCACCGTCGGACTCGCCTCCGCCGCGCTGTTCTGCGCGCTGTGGCCCGACGTCCTGCCGTCCACCGCCGACCCCGCCAACGGCCTGACCGCCGAGAACGCGGCCGCCACCGAGAAGACCCTCGGGATCATGACCTGGGCCGCGGTGGTCTTCCTGCCCGTCGTCCTGCTCTACCAGGGCTGGACGTACTGGGTCTTCCGCAAGCGGGTCTCGGTCGCACATATCCCCGACGAGAGGATCCCCGTCGCATGACGCAGCTCGCTCCCCGCGCCGAGGCCGGCGCGTTCGACCGCCGCCTCCTCCACCGCGCCCGCGGCGCGTCCGTCTACATCGGCGTGTGCGCCGCGCTCGGCCTGGCCCAGACCGCGTGCGTGGTCGCCGGGGCCTGGCTCATCGCGAGCCTCGTCGCCGGGGCCTTCGCGGGCGGCGAGGACCTCGCCGCGCTCGCGCCGCGCCTCATCGCGCTCGCCGCCGTCCTCGCCGGGCGCGCGCTCCTGGCCTCGGTGCAGGAGGCCGCCGCGAACCGCGCCGCCGCCGGCGTCAAGTCCGGCCTGCGCCGCCAGGCCCTCGAACGCCTCATGCGCCTGCCCTCGGGGACCCGCCACTCCGGCGAGACCGCGAACCTCCTCGTCCGCGGCGTCGACGCCCTGGACGCCTACTTCGCGCGGTACCTGCCGCAGCTGGTGCTCGCCGCGCTGGTGCCCGTCGGCGTCCTCGTCGTCATGCTCGTCGCCTACCCGCCCGCGGCGCTCGTCGTCGCGCTCACGCTGCCGCTGATCCCGCTGTTCGGCGTCCTCATCGGCCGCTACACGAAGGCCCGCGCCGCGCGCCAGTGGGCGACCACCTCCGCGCTCGCGCACCACTTCGCCGACCTCGTCGCCGGGCTCCCGACGCTCAAGGCGTTCGGCCGCGCCGCCAAGCAGACCGGGGCCATCGAGGTCACCACCGGCGAGTACCGGCGCCGCTCGATGTCGCTGCTGCGGGTCGCGTTCTGCTCCGCGCTCGTCCTCGAACTCGCCGCGTCCCTGTCGGTCGCGGTCGTCGCCGTCACCGTCGGCGTGCAGCTCGTCGAAGGCGGCCTCGCCGGGGCGGCCGGGCTCCAGACCGCGCTCCTGGTGCTCATCCTCGCCCCCGAGGCCTACCTGCCGCTGCGCAACGCCGGCGCCCAGTACCACGCGAGCGCCGAAGGCCTCGCCGCCGCCGAACAGGTCTTCGCGATCCTCGCCGAGCCGCCCGAGCGCGGCGCCGAGCCCGCCGAGGCGGCCGCGCCCACCGACGCCCCCGCGCTCGCCGCCGCCCCGCACATCGCGCCGCCGCTGCGCCGCGCGCCCACGATCATGTTCCGCCGCACCGTCTTCGCCTACCCCGGCCGCGACCCGCTGCCGGAGCTGAGCCTGACGGTGCCCGCCGCGCAGACCACCGTCCTCACCGCCCGCTCCGGCGCGGGCAAGTCGACGCTGCTGGCCGCGCTCCTCGGCTTCCGCCGCCCCGCGGCCGGCTCGATCGCGTTCGACGGCACCGACCTCGCGCAGCTCGACCTGGAGGCCATCCGCCGCTCCGTCTCGTGGCTGCCGCAGAAGCCCGTCCTCATCGACGGGACCGTCGCCGACAACGTGCGCCTGTCCGTCCCGCACGACGCGTCCGACCCGGCCGTCGCCAAGGCGATCGCCGCCGCCCACGCGCCCGACGGCCGCCGCCGCGTCGCCGCGGGCGGGGCCGGGCTCTCCGCCGGAGAGGCCGCCCGCGTCGGGCTCGCCCGCCTCCTGCTGCGCGCCGACCTCCTCGACACGCCCGTCCTGCTCCTGGACGAGCCCACCGCGCACCTCGACGCGGACACCGAACGCGCGGTCCTGGAGTCGTTCGCGCCCTACCGCGAGCACCGGACCGTCCTGATCGCCTCCCACCGCGAAGCGGTGCGCGCGATCGCCGACCGAGAGGTGGACTGGTAGTGGTCAGCAAGTGGCGCAACGCCGTCGCACTGCGGCTCGGCCTCGGCGCCGGCCTCGGCGCCCTCGCCCAGCTCAGCGCGCTCGGCCTGCTCGCGGTCTCCGCGTACCTCGTCTCCCGCGCCTGGGAGCAGCCGCCGATCCTGTACCTCATGGTCGCGATCACCTCGGTGCGCGCGCTCGGGATCGGCCGCGGCGTGTTCAGGTACGCCGAGCGCCTCGTCTCCCACGACGCCGCGTTCCGCGGCCTCGAACGCCTCCGCGTCGCCGTGTGGCGCAAACTGGTGCGCCTCGCGCCCGCCGGGGTCCCGGTGTGGCGCTCCGGCGACCTCCAGGCCCGCCTCGTCGACGACGTCGACGGCACCGGCGACCGGTGGCTCCGCGGGGCCCTCCCGCTCGCCGCCGCCGTCGCCACCGCGGTCTGCGCCGTGGTCCTCCAGACCGCGATCCTGCCCGCCGCCGGGGCGGTCCTCGCCCTGACGCTCCTCGCCGCGGCCCTCGCCGGCCCCGCGCTCGCGTCCTGGTCCGCGCGGTTCGCCGTGCGCGCCACCGCGATCGAGCGCGGCGAGCTCACCGAGAACGTGCGCGCCTGCCTCCACGGCCGCGACGAGCTCGTCGCCGCCGGCACCGACGCCGTCGCGCTCGAACGCGCCCTCGACGGCGACGAGCGGCTGCGCCGCGCCCACGCCCGCATCGCCTGGACCGCCGGGCTCGGCCAGGGCGCCGGCCTGCTCGCCATGGCCGCCGCCGTCGCCGGGGCCCTGTGGACCGGCATCCCCGCCGTCGCGGCCGGGACCCTCGACGGGGTCCTCCTCGCCTGCCTCGCGCTCGTCCCGCTCGCCGCGTTCGAGCCCGTCCTCGCCCTCCCCGCCGCGGCCCAGGCGACCGCCGCCGCGAAGGAGAGCGGCCGCCGCCTCGTCGAGATCACGCAGGCCCCCGACCCGCGGCCGGACCCCGAGGAGCCCATGGACTTCGAGCCCAACCCGCTCGGCGGCCCGCCCTTCATCGAGATCAAGCGCCTCTCGGTCACCTGGCCCGGCGCCGACCGGCCCGCCATCGAGGGCTTCGACCTGAAGATCCAGCCCGGCGAGCGCGTCGCGGTCGTGGGCCCCTCCGGCTCCGGCAAGTCCACGCTCGCCGCGGTCCTCATGGGATTCCTGCCGTACGAGGGGTCGCTGCGGTTCGGCGGCGTCGAACTCGCCGAGTACGACGGCGACGACGTGCGCCGCACCGTCGGCCTGTGCTCCCAGGACGCCCACGTGTTCGACACCACACTCGCCGAGAACCTCCGCCTCGCGCGGACCGGCGCCACCGACGACGAGATCGTGCGCGCCCTCCGCTGGGCCGGCCTCCGCGACTGGTTCGACGGCCTTGAGCTGGGCCTCGACACGCGCCTCGGCGAGCACGGCCGCGCCGTCTCCGGCGGCGAGCGGGGCCGCATCGCCCTCGCCCGCTGCCTCCTCGCCGACCGCGAGGTCCTCGTCCTCGACGAACCCGACGCGCACCTCGACGCCGCCACCGCCGAACGCGTACTCAGGACGGCCGCCGCCGCTCTTGAAGGCAAGACCGCGATCGTCATCACCCACCGGCCGCTTCCGGACGGCGTCGTCGACCGGACCGTCCACCTCCGGCCGCCGGTGCCGACACCGCGTGACGCGCCGCTCAGTTCGCTCTCGGACCTTGCCCCCCGTGGGTAGACTCCCGGAACGGTGCTACCAGATTCAAGCGGTGGAAACGAACACACCGGCCCCGTCCGGGGCCTTCCGACTCGCCTAAGGCATTGATGCAGCAGTGAACACATCTGCTCCCACTTCCGGACCGAAGCCTCCCAGCTCAGGGCAGCGCTGGCCGGAAGGCTGGACCAAGCTCCACGTCTACCTGACCGATCTCACCGAGGTCAAGGCGGTGGCGGAGTCCTACCGGCCGGTCATCGACCTCGCCGCCGACAAGGCCGTCCCCCACGAGTGGCTCCACGCCACGGTCGCCTCCGTCGAGTGCGACGCCGCCGCCATCGGCGACGACGTGCGCGCCGCGCTCATCGACCGCCTGCGCCGCAAGGCCGCGGAGGTCCCCGCGTTCCGGCTCACCGTCGGGCCCGCCCTCGCCGCCACCGGCGGCGTCCTCCTCGACACGTTCCCCGGCAACGGCTTCGACGCGCTCGTCGCGAAGTGCGTCGAGGCGATCGACGAGGTCGTCGACGGCGGCGTCGGCCGCCCCTGCGGCGGCCCCGGGCACGTGTCCCTGTCCTACCGCGCCGACTCGGTCGGCGTCGACCCCCGCCGCGGCGCGATCCAGAACAAGCTCCGCGACGTCCGCCCGGGTCGGACGGAAATCACAGTCACCGGGGTAGACCTGGTCCGAGTCATCCAAAGTGAGGACGCCTCGTCCTACACGTGGGAGCACGTCGCGCGGATTCCCTTGGGCGCGTAGACATCTCATTTCCAGAACGGGCGTCGCCACCTGGCGGCGCCCGTTCCGGTTGACGCCCGGGACGCGAATCTGCAACCATTTTGTCACTGCCCTGTGGCCTACTGTTGAGACACGTGTCAGAGACCGGCCACGTGACGTTCAGGCGTGGTCGACGGCGACCCGCCCCCACGCGCCGGCAGCAGTCCCGGAAGACCCCGGACCGGCGAAAGCCGCAAGCGTCAGGAGGTGTCGATTGTTCGCAGCCGATGACCGTCGTATCGCAACCCGAGCGACAGCGTCCGTCCGACCGGCCGAAGACCTGGTGGAGCCCAGGCTCTTCGACCCTCCCGCCAAGGCCCGCACCGAGGTCACCGAACCGTACGGCTTCTTCACCGACCTCGACTCCGGCCACGTGCTCCACGCCGGCGAGATCCGCCCCGCCTACGCCCTCGCCGCCCCCACGCCGCTGGAGGTGTGGCGCCGCAACCTCGAGATCGTCACCGCGATCCTCACCGCCGCCGGCGTCGACTTCTTCGCCGTCCCCGGCTTCAGCCTCACCCGGCCCGTCCTCGGCGCCGCCGCGGCCGACCGCCAGCGCGTCTGCACCGCCCTCGCGATGCTCTGCGAGTCCACCGGCGGGCGCCTCTCCGTGCCCGAGCCCGCGTTCCGCGAATCCGAGCTCGGCCTCAACCGGCCCGAGTGGGCCCGCCGCGCCGACATGGGCGACGTGCCGCTCGTCCGCGCCTCCTGGCTGTGGACCGACACCTCGCGCGAACTGCTCTTCGGCCCCGACTACGGCTGCGACGTCGAGTTCTGGACCGACACCGGCGACGGGCACCTCCTCGCCCCCCGGCACAACCGCATCAGCCCCTTCGTCCGCCAGGGCGGCGCCCGGGTGTCGGCTCCCGGGCGCCTCTTCACGGCGCTGGCGAGCGGCGGCCACGCCGGGCTGCCGGACCTGCCGACCCGCACCGAGTTCGCGCGCCCCGGCCCCGACCACGTCGCGTTCCCGATCGACGTCGTCTACACCTGGGTCGACGGCTCGGACCACGCCTGGCTGCGCCGCCGCGCCGAGGCCGACCAGTCGCCGTACCACGCCGAGTCCGACAACGACGCCCGCTACGTCGACCGCGAGGAGCTGCGGTACTCCCTGCGCTCCCTGCACCTGAACGCGCCGTGGGTGCGCCACGTGTACCTCGTGACCGACCGGCAGCGCCCGCACTGGCTGGAGGACGGCCCGGGCCTCACCGTCGTCGACCACCGCGACCTGTACGACGACCCGGACTCGCTGCCCACCTTCAACTCCCACTCGATCGAGACGCAGCTCCACCGCATCGAGGGGCTCAGCGAGCACTTCCTGTACTTCAACGACGACATGTTCGTCGGCCGCCCGGTCGGCCCGCAGCTGTTCTTCGAGCCCAACGGCCTCGCCCGGTTCTTCCCGGCGCAGACGTTCATCGACATGGACCCGGTCAGCCGCGCCGACTCGCCGCCCAACGCGGCCTTCAAGAACGACCGCGCGCTCATCGACCGCGCGTTCGGGCGGACCGTCTCGCGGATGATGAAGCACGTGCCGTACCCGCTCCAGCGCTCCGTCCTCGCCGAGATGGAGAAGGAGTTCGACGAGGAGATGGACCGGACCGCGCGCAGCGCCTTCCGCAACGTCACCGACGTCTCCGCGGTGACCCTCCAGCACTACTACGCGTACCTCTCGGGCCGCGCGGTCTCCGGGCACGCCCAGGACGCCTACGTGGAGCTGGGGATGCCCGACGTCGCCGAGCGCCTGGAGCTGCTGCTGGAGCGGCGCGACCGGGAGACGTTCTGCATCAACGACGCCGGCCTCCCGCCGGACCTGGTCGAGGAGCGCTCGGCGATGATGCTGCGCTTCCTGGAGGCGTACTTCCCGGTGGCCTCGCCCTGGGAGCAGGCGCTGGCGCTCTGAGACGCGGAAAGACCCGCATGGCCTCCAGGAGGCCGTGCGGGTCTTCTCGTTCGCCTACTTCAGGCCGCGCCGCTCCAGGAGCGGGTCGATCTCGGCGTCGCGGCCGCGGAAGCGCCGGAAGGACTCCATCGGGTCGATGGAGCCGCCCCTGCTCAGCAGCGTGGCGCGGAAGTGGTCGCCGTTGGCGCGGGTGAGGCCGCCGTTCTCCTTGAACCACTCCACGGTGTCGGCGTCGAGGATCTCCGACCAGATGTACGAGTAGTACCCGGCGGCGTAGCCGATGGAGATGTGCGCGAAGTAGCCCGAGCGGTAGCGCGGGGCGATCTCGGGCAGGTAGATCCCGGCGTCCTCCAGGGCCTTGCGCTCGAAGGCCTCGACGACCGCGTGCGGGTCGTCGCCGCCGTCGGGGACGTCCTCGGGGGCGAGGCGGTGCCAGGCCTGGTCGAGGATGGCGGCCGCGAGGTACTCGGTGGACGCGAAGCCCTCGCCGAACTTGCCGGCGGCCTTCCACTGCGCGATGAGCTCGGCCGGGGCGGCCTCGCCGGTCTCGTGGTGGCGGGCGTAGTTCGCGACGACCTCGGGCCAGTCCTCCCACATCTCGTTGACCTGCGACGGGTACTCGACGAAGTCGCGCGGGGTCGAGGTCATGGAGGTCTTCGGGTACCGGCAGGCCGACAGCAGCCCGTGGAGGGCGTGGCCGAACTCGTGGAACAGCGTGGTCACGTTGTCCACGGAGATGAGCGCCGGCTGGCCCTCGGAGGGCTTGACGATGTTCAGGTTGTTCACCACGACCGGCTTGTCGCCGGTGAGGTCGGACTGGACGACGAGCGCGTTCATCCACGCGCCGCCCTTCTTGGAGTCGCGGGTGAAGAAGTCGCCCACGAACAGGCCCAGGGGCTCGCCGCCGTCCAGGACCTCCCACACGCGGGCCTCGGGGTGGTACCCCTGGAGGTCCTCGCGCAGCGCGAAGGTGAGGCCGAACTCCAGCTCGGCGGCGTGGAAGACGCCGTCGACGAGGACGCGGTCGAGTTCGAGGTAGGGCTTGAGCGCCTCGGCGTCGAAGCCGTACTTGGCCTGGCGGACCTGCTTGGAGTAGAACGACCAGTCCCAGGCGGCGAGCGCGAAGTCGCCGCCCTCGGCGTCGATGACCTCCTGGAGCTCGCCGGCCTCGCGGCGGGCGTTGCGCACCGAGGCCTCGGCGAGCCCGGCGAGGCGCTCGGCGATGATGCCGGCGTTCCCGGCGGTGCCGTCGGCGGCGATGTACGCGGCGAAGTGCTCGTAGCCGAGCAGGCGGGCCTTCTCGGCGCGCAGGGCGATCATCCGCAGGAGGGTGGCGGCGTTGCCCTTGCCGCGGCCGATGGTGGCCTTGTAGAGGCGCTCGCGCAGGGCGCGGTCCTTGAGGTCCTCCAGGAGCGGGTGGCGGGAGAAGTTCGACTGGGTGATGAGGTAGCCGTCGAGGCCGCGGTCCTTCGCGGCCGCGGCGGCGGCGCCGATCTGGTCGTCGCCGAGGCCGTCGAGCTCGGCCGCGTCCGCGACGTGGACGGCGGCGTCGTTGATGTCGGCGAGGATCTGCTGGTTGAACTTGGAGGCCAGCTCGGCGAGCTCGGCGTTGACCTCGGAGAGGCGCGCCTTGCCCGCGTCGTCGAGGGCGGCGCCGCCGCGCACGAACTCGGTGTGGAAGCGTTCGAGGAGCCGCTCGTCCTGCTCGTCCAGGCCCAGCTCGTCCTTCCTCCTCCAGAGGGCGTCGATGCGCGCGAACAGCTCGGGGTTCAGCAGGATCGCGTCGGCGTGGGCCGCCAGCCGCGGGCTGATCTCCGACTCGATCGCGTTGAGCTCGTCGTCGGTGTCCGAGGAGTTCTTGTTGAAGAACGCGATGTTGACCCGTTTGAAGATCCCCTGGCCGGAGAGGTCGAGGGCGACGACCGTGTTCGCGAACGTCGGCTCCTCGTCGCTGCCGGCGATGGCCGCGACCTGCTCGAGCTGCTCGGCCATGCCGGCCTCGAACGCCGGCAGGTAGTGCTCGTTGCGGATCGCCGCGAACGGCGGCAGCTGATAGGGGAGGTCGGAGGGGGACAGGAACGGGTTGTCGGTCACGGGTGCTCCTCGCGGCGGTCGGCGGATACGGCGGTGGCCGAATCCTATTGCGCCCACCTGCCGGGCGGCAAGTGCATTGGATCGACGGGCGACAACCTCACCGGACGGCACCGGGCGGCACTAATATCGGTCCCATGTCTGAATCCAGTCCGCTGTTCGTGGCCAGCGACGTCCACGGCCACTACGACGCGCTCGCCGAGGCGCTGCGGGGCCGCGGACTCGTCGACGGCGACGCCAGGTGGACCGGCGGCGACGCCCGCCTGTGGATCCTGGGGGACCTGTTCGACCGGGGCGAGGAGGGCGTGGCCGTGGTCCGGCTGCTGCGCCGGCTCGCCGGGCAGGCCGCCGCCGAGGGCGGCCACGTCGACACCCTCATCGGGAACCACGAGGTGCTGGTGCTGGGGTCCCGGCGCTTCGGCGACGTCGCGTTCACCGACGTCGACGGCATGGACCGGCAGTTCCTGCACTGGTGGGTCCTCAACGGCGGCTTCGAGGACGAGCTGGGCGACCTCACCGAGGACGAGGTGCGGTGGCTCGAGAGCCGCCGGGTCCTCCACGTCGTCGACCGCTCGCTCCTGGTGCACTCCGACAGCGAGTCCTATCTCGCGTACGGGCGCAGCGAGGAGGCGGTGAACGCCGCGGTCCGCAGGATCACGGCCTCCGACGAGCCCGAGGAGTGGTGGCAGCTGTTCCGGGAGCTGACCCGCCGCCACGAGTTCCTCGGCCCGGAGGGGCCGCAGCGCGTGCGCGGGATGCTCCGGACCTTCGGGGGCGAGGAGCTCGTCCACGGCCATTCGACGATCCCGGACACGACCGAGCTCGAGCCGTCCCAGGTCACCCAGGCCCGCCGCTACTGCGACGGGCTCGTCCTCAACGTCGACGGCGGCGTGTACCAGGGCGGCAAGTGCCTGGTGGTCCGCCTCAACTGACCTCGGCAGCGGGTCCTCCCGGCGCCGCCGCGGGGCGGCCCCGGTCAGTCGTCGCCCGGCGAGGTGAAGAAGTACACGGGCGGCGGCGTGGCCGCGCGGCCCGCGCGCGACTCCAGCCACAGGCTCACGGCCCCCGCCGCGGCGACGCCGAGCGTCGCCCATCCGGCGAGGGGCGAGAAGGCGATCGCGTAGCCCAGCACGGCGGCCAGAGCGGTCGCGACGGCGGCGGTCAGGAAGGCCCTGCGGAAGGCGCGCCGATGTTCGCGGCGCGCGACGACTCGTTGGTGTCTCATATCCGACACAACGATCCAGACCCTTGAATCGACACGTTGCATGTGCAGGTTTCACGAGTTCGGGCGACCGAAACCAGGCATATGCCCTGATAGGCGACAGTGGACCGGATCGTCCGGGCGAGACTGTAAGCACGCTCCGCCGGAGCGTCACATTGGCAGTTCGCGGCCGTTGTGCCCGAGCCCGAAAACCGGTACACACATAGAGTCGGGGCGCCGCGTGCGGCAGTCCGGTGCCGCACCGGCGGAACCGAACCTCGTGCGGGTCAAGACAACCGAGCACTGCTGACGACGGCCGCACCGCGCCCCGGCCGCGGCCTCCTGGTGGAAGGCCGCGCCGAACCGCACGCACAACCGAATACCGCACGCAACTGCGAGACACGACACGAAGTCCCGAAGCCACGTGTAACTCCTATATAGACGGTGGGGTCTGACATGGAGTCCGAAACGCAACCGATGGGGCGGCGGGTCGCCTACTGGCGACAGCGCCGCGGCATGTCCCAGCAGGTCTTCGCCGACCGCATCGGCAAGTCCAAGAGCTGGGTCGACAAGATCGAGCGCGGCGTCCGCCGCCTCGACAAGTACTCGGTCATCACCGAACTCGCCGAAGCGCTGAGCGTCGACTCCGCCCAGCTCCTCGGCCGCGAACCCCGACGCCGCCCGGGCCTCGGCGGCTGCCTCGACCAGGTGGAGGTCGAGTCCATCCGCCAGTCCCTCGAGCGCTACGAGCGCCTCGGCCGCTTCCTCGAAGCCGCCCCGATCGACCCGACGCCCATCCCCGAACTCAGAGGGGCCGTGAACTACTGCTGGCTCGCGTTCGAGAAGGGCCACTACCCGGTCGTCGCCAGGTCGCTCATCCAGCTCCTGCGCGACACGCCCGTCGCCGAGGACCGGCCCGTCGGCGGCACCAGCGCCGACGCCGCCGAACTCATGACGCAGGTCTACCAGATCGCCTCAACGATCCTCCGCAAGCTCGGCGAGGCGCAGCTCGCCTGGCTCGCCGCCGACCGCGCCATCTCCGCCGCCAACCGCGGCAACGACCCGCTCCTGGCCGGCATCGCCACCACGCGGGTCGCCAACGCGCTCCGGTCCCTCGGCCGCTACCAGGCCGCGCTCGACCTCAACGTCCAGGTCGCGCACGGCCTCATCTCCGAGCACGGCGGCGAGTCCTCCAGCCCGGCGGCCATCAGCGTCTACGGGGCGCTCCTCCTCCAGGGCGCCATGGCCGCCGCCCTCGCCGGGGACGCGACCACCAGCGACGACCTCCTCGACAGCGCCTCCCGTGCCGCCACCATCCTCGGCCGGGACGCGAACTACTACTACACCTCGTTCGGGCCCACGAACGTGCTGCTGCACCGCGCCGCGGCCTTCGTCGAGCTCGGCGAGGGCGGCGACGCCCTCGCCGTCCACGAGTCCATCCCGCCCGCCGCGCTCGCCGACCTCGTCGCCGAGCGGCGCGCGCACCACTACCTCGACATGTCCCGGGCCTGCGTGCAGGTCGGCGACATCGAACGGGCCGGCCGCCACCTGGTGACCGCCGACCGCAACGCCCCGGCGGAGATCCGCTGCCGCCCCCTCGCCGTCGACCTCATCGACCAGATCCTGCACCGCTCCAAGGGCGAACCCGCCCAGGACGTGCGCCGGCTCGCCGAGGAGGTCGGGGCCCTGAACTGAGGGGCCGCCGGCCCCTCCCGTCGCGCACGGTGCGCGAGGTGCGCCCGGAGCCGCCGCTGCTCAGGCTCCGGGCACACCCCTCCCCGCGGCGGCCGAACCGTCAATAGACTCACGGACATGCGCACGCTCAGCGAGATCACCGCGGCACTCGACGACCTGTACCCGCGCCGCTGGGCCGAGGACTGGGACCGGGTCGGCCTCGTCCTGGGCCGCGGCGGGAACTCGGTCCGCCGGGTGCTCTGCGTCGTCGACGTCGTCCCCGAGACCGTCATCGAGGCGATCGAGGCCGACTGCGACCTCATCGTCGCCCACCACCCGCTCCTGCTCCGCGGCGTCTCCAGCCTCGACCCCGCCGCGTCCTACAAGGGCGACCTCGTCCACACCCTCATCGAGTCCGGCATGGGCCTCTACGTGGCCCACACCAACGCCGACGTCGCCAACCCCGGCGTCTCCGACGCCCTCGCCGACCGGCTCGGCCTCGTCGACCTCAGGCCCCTGCGCCCCCTCGACGGACCCGAGCACCACGGCACCGGCCGCGGCTCCGGCCGCATCGGCCGCCTCCCGCGCACCCTCACCCTCGCCGAACTCGTCGACCGCGCCGCCGCGGCCCTCCCGCCCACCGTGTGGGGCGTGCGCGCCGCCGGCGACCCCGACCGCCCCGTCAGCACCGTCGCCGTCTGCGGCGGCGCCGGCGACACGTTCCTCGCCGACGCCGCGGCCGCCGGCGCGAACGCCTACCTGACCGCCGACCTCCGCCACCACCCGGTGAGCGAACACCTCGCCGGAAGCGGCCCGGCCCTCATCGACGCCGCCCACTGGGCGACCGAGCGGCCCTGGCTCGATACTGTTGCCGAGCATCTGTCCCGTCTGGTCGACGACGTCCGCGTCTCCGACCTCGACACCGATCCGTGGACCATCCACCAGAAACCCGGGGTGAATTAGTTGAAAGCCGACCTCTTCGATCAGCGCCGACTGCTCGAACTCCAGGCGGTCGACACCACCCTCTCCCAGCTGGCGCAGCGCCGCAGGAAGCTCGACGCCGACCCGGCGTACGCGACCGCGACGCAGCGCCTGCGGGCACTGGGGGACAAGGCCGCCAACCTCACCGGCGACATCGCCGACCTCGACCGCGACATCGACCGCGTCGAACGCGAGGTCGACCTCGTCAAGAAGCGCGCCGCCAACGACCGCGAGCGCATGGCCGCCGGCGCCAGCGCCAAGGAGCTCGGCGGCCTCCAGAGCGAACTCGAGTCCCTCGCCCGCCGCCAGGGCAGCCTCGAGGACGACGAGCTCGAACTCATGGAGCGCCGCGAAGCCCTCGACGCCGAACTCGCCGAGGCCCGCCGCCAGCTCGCCGAGGCCGAGACCGTCCTCGCCGACGCCCAGGCCGACCGGGGCCGCCTCCTCGGCGAGATCGAGACCGAGACCGCCGACGCGACCTCCACCCGCGCCGCCCTCGCCGTCAACATCCCCGACCGCCTCGTCGAGCTCTACGAGCGCATCCACGCCAAGCAGCCCATCGCCGCCGCCGAACTCGTCGGCCGCCGCTGCGGGTCCTGCCGCATCGAGAAGTCCCCGGCCGACATGATCCCCATCAAGTCCGCCCCGATCGACGAGGTCATCCGCTGCGAGGAGTGCGGCTGCGTCCTCATCCGCACCGAGCTCCCCGGCACCCGGCCCACCCTCGCCTCCGAGGACGAGCTCAAGAAGTACGAGTAGA
>NZ_BAAAQF010000004.1:0-131210 GCF_039531525.1 Glycomyces endophyticus | reverse complement strand
CACGCGATCGCGTGCCGCCCTCCGTCGTCGTCTACGACTACTGCTTGCTGAACGCGGCCCAGCGGTCCACCAGGGCCGTCGCCGCGCCCCCGTCGATCGCCTTCGCGGCCAGCTCCAGGTTCCCCGCGAGCAGGCCCCGCCGGATCTTCACGTCGTGCAGGTCCACCCCGTCCACGAGGCCCTGCCGCGAGGCCATCGCCGCGGCCGCGTTGATGAGCACCGCGTCCCGGACCGGACCCGACTCGCCCGCGAACACCCGCCGCGCCACGCCCGTGTTGAACTCGATGTCGCCGCCGCGCAGCGCCTCCGGACCCGCGTTCACCAGGCCGACCTCCTTGACGTCGATCGACCCCTGTGACACCCGGCCGCCCGAGGCGATCCACTCCGACGTCGTCGCCGACGTCGAGATCTCGTCCAGGCCGTCGTCGCCGCGGACCACGAACACCGAGGCCCCGCGCGCCGCGAACACCTGCGCCATCAGCGGCGCCTTCACCGGGTCCGCGCAGCCGATCAGGCCCGCCTGCGGCTGGCCCGGGTTCGTCAGCGGCCCCAGCAGGTTGAACACCGTCGGGATGCCCAGCGCGGCCCGGATCGGACCCGCGTGCCGCATCCCCGGGTGGAAGGTCCGCGCGAACGCGAACCCGATCCCCACCTCGCGCACCGACGCCTCGACCCGCTCCGCCGTGGCGTCCAGGTCGACGCCCAGCGCCTCCAGCAGGTCCGCCGAGCCCACCGTCGACGACGCCGACCGGTTGCCGTGCTTGATGACCGGCACACCCGAGGCGGCGACCACGATCGCCGCCATCGTCGAGATGTTCACCGAGTTCGAGCCGTCGCCTCCGGTGCCCACGATGTCCACCGCGACGCCCAGATCCGACAGGTCCAGCCGGGTGGTCTCCGCGAGCATCCGGCCCGCGATGGCGCCGATCTCCTCGGGCGTCTCACCCTTCGAGCGCAGCAGCACCGCGAACGCCGCCAGCTGCGCCGGATCGGCGTTCCCGGCCATGATCTCCGCCATCGCCCAGTCGGCGCTGGCCTCGTCGAGATGGTCGCCGCTGGAGAGCCGCGCGAGGACATCGGGCCAGGTCGGACTAGACATGCATGCTCCCGGGAGAGGAATATAAGGCGGCGCGCTGCGCCGGCGCCGAGCCCGTCGCCCGGCTGACCAGCAAGTCTACTACCGTCTGCCCGGTGGTCACGGGGTTGAGCGGGTGCTTCAGGACCGCGTCGGCCCGCGACCACGCCGCCAGCCACCGGTCCGCGTCCCGCGCGACCACGACCGCCAGCGTCGGCGGCTCGTCGAACTCGTCGCGCAGCTGCCGGGCGATCCCGAGGCCGCCGGCGGGCTGCGCCTCGCCGTCGAGGACCACGAGGTCGATCTCGTACTTGTCGATGAGGGCGACCGCCTCGTCGTACTCACCCGCGACCGCGTACTCGATCCTGATCCCCTCGGCCGGCGCTTCGCCGATGGCCGAGCGCATCTGTTCGATGACCGCGGGTCGATGACTGTAAAGGAGGACTGCGTACTCAGCCGTTGAGGTACTCACGCTTCGCATATTAAACGGGCCACACCGAAATGGGAAGCCCGGCGCGGCCACTTCCCCCTTCGGGAGCGCCTACAGTAGGCGAACCGCGAATGACCTGGGCACACGCTGTGAAGCGACTGGGAGCCTACTCCCCGCGACACGCGCGAAAAAGACACCCCATGCGCAGCTTGAGCGCGCCGAGCCGTAATAATGTGCCCGTGACTGCCGCCGAAGCAACTATCGACCCCAGCCGAATCCACTCACTGACCCGGCCCAATGTCGTCAGTGTCGGCACCATCGTGTGGTTGAGCAGCGAACTCATGTTCTTTGCGGGACTGTTCGCGATGTACTTCTCGATCCAGGCCGCCGCGCCGTCGATGTTCGAGGAGGGCTACCACCACCTCGAGATCCCGTACGCGCTGGTGTTCACCGTGATCCTGGTGGCCTCGTCCGTCACCTGCCAGCTCGGCGTCTTCGCCGCCGAGCGCGGTGACGTGTACAAGCTGCGCCTGTGGTTCGCGATCACCTTCATCATGGGGCTGGTCTTCGTCCTGGGACAGGTCAACGAGTACCGCAACCTGGTCGGCGAGGGGCACTCGATCTCCTCCGACGGCTACTGGACCATGTTCTACCTGACGACCGGGTTCCACGGCCTGCACGTCACCGGCGGCCTGATCGCCTTCATCGTCTACCTCATCCGGACGACGATGGGACGCTTCACTCCCGCCCAGGCCACCGCGTCCATCGTGGTGTCCTACTACTGGCACTTCGTCGACGTGGTCTGGATCGCGCTCTTCGCCGTGATCTACTTCCTTCCGATGGCCCAGTACTGAGACTGACCGGCCGCCCGCGCCTCCCACCCGGACGCGCCTGCGGCCCAAGGCAATAGGCCTCGGCCCTGGCCGAGGTTGCATCCGAGAAACGCGACGGCCGCCACCCGGAGGCGGCCGCCGGCCGAGCGAAGGCCCCCGACAGGGGCCCCGCCCGGTCCGAGAGCTAGATAAAGGTGAGGCAACAACCGTGGCTGCATCAGCGAAACGCCGGCGAGGCTGGCGCAAGCGCCTCGGCGCGCTGGCCAGGTTCACCGGCGCACTGGTCATCGTCGGTGGGCTCTACTCGGTGTTCTCGCCGAGCCTGTACGCGCAGGAGGCCGAGGACAACGCGATCGACTCCGAGGTCGTCAAGGGCCAAGAGCTCTACGACACGAGCTGCATCTCCTGCCACGGCGACGACGGCGAGGGCATCGAGGGCCGCGGCCCGAGCCTCATCGGCGTCGGATCGGCGGCCGTCGAGTTCCAGGTGAACACCGGCCGCATGCCGATGGCCGCGCAGGGCGCCCAGGCCCCGGACTCCGACTACCCCGTCTTCGACGAGGAGGAGGCCGCCTGGCTCGGCGCGTACATCGAGTACCTCGGCGGCGGCGCGACGGTGCCCGACGACCTCGCCGCGCTGGTCGAGAACGCCGACGTCGGCGAGGGCGGCGACCTGTACCGCGTGAACTGCTCCTCCTGCCACGGCTACGCCGGCGGCGGCGGCGCCCTCTCCTCGGGCGCGCACGCGCCCGCGCTCATCGGGGTCTCCGACGAGGAGATCTACCAGGCGATGCTCACCGGCCCGCAGAACATGCCGGTCTTCGCCGACAACGAGCTCACCCCCGAGCAGAAGGCCGACATCATCGCCTACGTCCAGTACGTCGTCAACGACGACAAGGACCCGGGCGGCGTCTTCACCCTGGGACGGTACGGCCCGTCCACCGAAGGTCTGGCCATCTTCCTGGTCGGCATGACTGCGCTCCTGCTGACCACGCTCTGGATTGCAGGTAAATCGTGAGTGCTCACAACGACAGCGCCCGTGACGAGGTCGAGCCCGTCGACCTCCGGGACCCGAAGCTGACGCGCTTCGAGGTCTACAAAGAGGGCCTTCGCCGCGACGACATCGAGATCATTCACTACGAGCCGCGCTTCCCGAAGCCGGGGACGAAGCTCGAGAAGCGCATGGAGCGCATCGTCGGCGGGCTGTTCCTGCTCTCGGGCCTGTTCGCGACCCTGTTCGTGGTCGCCTTCATCTGGTGGCCCTGGGAGTACGAGGGCGCGGCCACCTGGCGCGACCCGCAGACCTGGTACACGCCGGTCATCGGCTTCACGCTCGGGTTCTCGCTGCTGTTCTTCGCGGTCGGCGTGCTCACCTGGGCGAAGAAGCTGCTCCCGGTCGAGGAGCTGGTGCAGGACCGCCACGACGGCGGCTCCTCCCACGAGGACCGGCGCATCGCCGAGTCCACCGTGGACACCATCGTCGACGACATGGGCCTGCGCCGCCGCCCGTTCCTGGTGAAGACGGCCCTGCTGGCCGCCGCGCCGCTCGGCCTCGCCGCGGTCGCCCCCCTGGGCGCCCTGCTCAAGGACCCGGGCGACATGTACACCGTCACCGGCTGGAACGCCGAGCGGTACAACGACGGCGACCCGATCCGCCTCATGATGAAGGACGGGGCGCTCGTGCGGCCCGACATGGTCTCCGCCGGCGGCCAGATCACCGTCTACCCGGCGATCGACCACGGCGCGACCAACCAGTTCCCGACCGCGCCGACCCTGCTCATCCACCTGCGGGAGACCGACGCGGCCACGCTGCGCGGCAACCTGTACCCGATGTACCAGGACGTCGACGCCCTCTGGGGCAACTTCGTCGCGTACTCCAAGATCTGCACGCACGTCGGCTGCCCGGCCTCGCTGTACGAGCAGCAGAGCCAGCGCCTGCTGTGCCCGTGCCACCAGTCGCAGTTCAACGTGGTCGACAACGCCGCCCCCGTGTTCGGCCCGGCCACCCGGCACCTGCCGATGCTGCCGATCACGGTCGACGACGAGGGCTTCTTCATCGCCACGTCGGACTTCCTGGTGCCCCCGGGCCCGGCGTTCTGGAACCGCCCGTCCCTCCCCGAGGAGGATGAGAAGTGAAACGCCGCAAAGGCTCCAACGACAGCCTGCTGACGAAGGCGGGCGGCGAGCTCGACGACCGCTTCAAGCTCGCTGGCCCGGCCCGGGTCCTGTTCAACAAGGTGTTCCCGGACCACTGGTCCTTCCTCCTGGGCGAGATCGCGCTGTTCTCGTTCATCCTGCTGCTCCTGTCGGGCACGTTCCTGGCGCTGTTCTTCGAGCCGTCGATGGTCGAGGTGACCTACAACGGCGCGTACGTGCCGCTCCAGGGCATCGAGATGTCGCGCGCCTACGAGTCGGCGCTTGACCTCTCCTTCGAGGTCCGCGGCGGCCTGTTCATGCGGCAGATGCACCACTGGGCGACGCTGCTGTTCATGGCGTCGATCCTGGTCCACATGCTCCGGATCTTCTTCACCGGCGCGTTCCGCGCGCCGCGCGAGACGAACTGGATGATCGGCATCCTGCTGTTCTGGGTCGGCTTCTTCGAGGGCTTCTTCGGCTACTCGCTCCCCGACGACGGCCTCTCCGGCACCGGCCTCCGCATCATGGAGGGCATGACCGCCTCGGTGCCGTTCATCGGCCCCTGGGCGTCGGCGGCGCTGTTCCGCGGCCAGTTCCCGGGCACCGACGTGATCTCGATGATCTACATCATCCACGTCTTCATCTTCCCGCTGATCCTGCTGGCGCTCATCACGGTCCACGTGGCCCTGGTGTTCATCCAGAAGCACACGCAGTGGCCCGGACCGGGGCGCACCGAGCACAACGTGGTCGGCTTCCGCATGTTCCCGAACTACGTCATGAAGCAGGTCGGCTTCATGCTGTTCATCTGGGGCGTGGTCGCCGCGATGGCGGGCCTGTTCCAGATCAACCCGATCTGGCTGTTCGGCCCGTACGAGGTCTCGGTCGTGTCCTCGGCCTCGCAGCCCGACTTCTACGTCATGTACCTGGACGGCCTCATCCGCCTGTTCCCGGCGTGGGAGTTCCGGGTCCCGCCGTACTTCACGCTGCCGGCGGTGTTCTGGCCGGCGATCGCGGGCATGGGCCTGTCGGTGCTGCTCCCGCTGGTGTACCCGGCGCTGGAGCGGCGGTTCACCAAGGACCGCGGGCACCACAACCTGCTCCAGCGCCCCCGCGACAACCCGGGCCGCACCAGCCTCGGCGTCATGATCGTGATCTTCTGGGTCATCGGCGCGGTCTCCGGCGGCAACGACGTGTTCGCCGAGAAGTTCGACATCTCGCTGAACGCCATGACCTGGGCCGGCCGCATCGGGATCGTGATCCTGCCGATCATCGCGTACTACGTGACGTACCGGATCTGCCTGGGCCTCCAGCAGCACGACCGCGAGGTCCTCGCGCACGGCCTGGAGACGGGCATCCTCATGCGCGACCCGAACGGGCGCTTCTACGAGGTGCACCAGCCGCTGGCCGAGCCGGACGAGCACGGCCACACCGAGCTGGAGTACAACGGCTGGGTCGTCCCGAAGAAGATGAACCGCGTCGGCGCGCTCCCGCCGACCGACCGCGGCTTCTTCAAGTCGATCGAGGAGCCGTCCGAGAACGGCGCCGCGCGCGACGAGATCGAGTCGGGCAAGCACTAGCCGAGCGACATGGGAACGGGCCCCGCCGGAAGGCGGGGCCCGTTCCTCGTCGGTCCCGGGATCGTCGGTCCCGGCGGTCAGTACCGGTCGACGGTGGTGATGAGCTTCTCGGCCAGCTCGTCGGGGTCGAGCTTCTCGCGGGCCAGGGCCAGGTACAGGGAGTCGAGGTCGGGATAGCCGAGGGACGAGGCCACCCCGTGGAGGGGCTGCTCGCCGGCGAGGCCGCGACCGCGGGCGATGAGGGAGCGCCACAGGCGGTTCTTGCCGGCCTTGAGCTCGTCCTCGAAGCGCTGCATGGGGATCACCGGCAGCTCGCCGGTGGAGTCGCCGTCGTCGATCGCGCCGAACCAGTCGTTGATGTGCAGCTGCGCCTCGGGGGTCTTGGCGTGCTCCAGCCACTGCTTCGAGGGCCCGTAGGGCTGCTCGGCGGTGAGGACCAGCTCGACGGTGTCGCCGTCGCGCAGCGGCCGGGCCAGGGGCGCGATCTCGCCGTTGACGTACGCGGCGATGAGGCGGTGGCCCTTGGACGGGCCCGAGCAGTAGGCGACGTCGACCGGGGTGGACGCCTTGGGGACCGTCAGCTGCTCGCCCTCGCCGGTGAAGACGAGGATGTCCTGGTCGGCCAGGTCGCAGCGGAGCGAGTCGAGGAACTGGCCGGAGTCGGCGACCTCGTGCTGCCAGTCGAGGAGCCGCTGGAGCCAGGGGAGCTGGATCTCCATCTGGTCGCCGCCGGACTGGCGGAGACCGGCGACGATGCCGACCTCGGCGGTCTCGTGCATCTCCCGGGTGCGGATGAGGAACTCGATCGGCTGGCCGCCCGGACCGGCGACCGCGGTGTGGATCGACTGGTACAGGTTGAACTTCCTGGCGGCGATGAGGTCGCGGAACTTGCCGCCCACGGGCTTCCACAGCCGGTGGATCGCCCCGAGCGCGGCGTAGCAGTCCGTCAGGGGCCCGTCGACGACGATGACCAGGCGCGGCGGGTCGGCCGGGCCGGTGCCCGGGTGCTTCTGCATCTCGCGGTACACCGAGTACGGGTGGCGGGGCCGGTCGATGAGGCGCGCGGCCACCTTGAACTCGCGCAGCGCCCGGCGCACCTGCGGGGCGATGTGCTCGACCTGGCGCTTGCGGTCGGTGTCGGAGCCGAGGTGCTCCTTGATCCGCTGGAAGACCTCCGGCTGGAGCGTCTCCAGGACGATGTCCTCCAGCTCGCGCTTGATGACGTACAGGCCCAGGCGGTCGGCGAGGGGGATGAGGACGTCCTGGGTGGCCTCGGCGATGCGGATCTGGCTGGGGCGCTTCTTGAACTTGATGGTGCGCATGTTGTGCAGCCGGTCGGCGAGCTTGATGATCATGACGCGGATGTCGCGGCCGGCGGTGAGCACGAGCTTGCGGAAGGTCTCGGCCTCGGCGGCGGACCCGAGGTGGATCTTGTCGAGCTTCGTGACGCCGTCGACCATGACGGCGATCTCGTCGCCGAAGTCGCCGCGGAGCGCCTCCAGGGAGTACGGGGTGTCCTCGACGGTGTCGTGGAGGAGCCCGGCCGCGATCGTGGGGGTGTCGACGCCGAGGTCGGCGAGGATGGTGGACACCGCGATCGGGTGGGTGATGTAGGGCTCGCCGGAGCGGCGGGCCTGGCCCCGGTGCATCTGCTCGGCGATCCGGTACGCGCGGCGGACCAGGAGCATGTCGGGCTGCGCGAAGTGGGCGCGGTGCGCCGCCTCGAGCTGCGCGACCTTCCCCGCGAGGTCCCACGGGTCGTCAGGTCTGGCAGTCCGAGTAGCCGAAAGCAATGCGCGCAACATGAAAGCCTCCGATGCCCAAGGTTGACCGCATTCTAGATGTACAACGATTCCTGGAGAGAATCGACACTAGACACTGTCGGATTTCGGCAGGGCCGCCGGAACGGGCGGATGACACAGCGTACCGGAGCGGACCTCGTCCCGGAAACCGCAAGTGCCGCAAATGAATGCGAGACGACTCACGTCCGTTTCGCCGGAACTGCGGGAGTCCGATGCGTGGAACGTTCGGTTCCGTTGGGACAGCGGAGGGTCCGCACCCTCATCTCACCATGCGGACTGCTCGCGGCGCCACGACGACGGGTCGTGGGGGACCGCGCCGGCCATGCGCTCGGCGCCGTCGAGGGGGCTCGCCCAGGTGCCTTCGACGAGCACGAGGCGGACCTCGGGCCGCGCGAGCCAGTCGAGGAGGAGGCGCGCCTCGGCGGCGTGGGCGGCGTCGAGGACGTCGTCGGCCGGGTCGACGCTGCGGGCGGTCGCGCGCAGCTTCGCGATGTACGGCATGGGGTCGGCGCGCGGCGGGGTCCTCACGGCCCCGGCGAGGACGCCGTGCCGGATCACCGACACCTCCCAGCCGCCGCCCTTGGCGCGGCCCGCGGCGACCAGCTCCCCGGCCGCCACGAAGTTCCTGACGCGCTGCGAGGACGCGGCCAGGGCCAGGTAGGCCCCCAGCTCGTCGCGGCGCTCAGCGGCCGCCTCGAACCGCTCCGACGCGGCCAGCTCCGCGAGGCGCTCGCCGACGGCCTCGGCGATCGGGGACGGGTCGCCGTCCATGGCGCGGGCGGCCCGCTCCACGAGCGCGCCGTACTCCTCGACGCCGACGGTGTGGCGGCACGGCTCGGCGCACCTCCCGATCTCGCCGAGCACGCACGTGGGGGACATCCGCTTGGGGGACAGGCGGGTGCGGCACGAGCGGATCGGCAGGGCCGCCTCGATGGCGCTGATCGCGGCCTGCGCCTGCGTGCCCGAGGCCGGGCCCAGGCGCGGCGTGCCGGGCGCGGGCGGCTTGCGCGAGACCTGGAGCCGCGGGTACGGCTCCTCGGTGAGCCGCACCCAGCTGCGGTGCTCGGGGAACTTCGCGGCCCGGTTGTACGGCGGCTTCCCGCCCGCGATGAGCCGCAGCTCGGCGACGCCGGCCTCCAGCCGGTGGGCGCACTCGATCACCTCGACGCGCTCGGCCGAGGCGAGCATGTCGCGCAGGCGGCGGCGCTGCTCGGCCGCCGAGAAGTAGCTGCGGACGCGGGCGGCGACGTTCACCGAGACGCCGATGTACAGCGCCCGGTCGTCCGCGTCGCGGAAGATGTACACGCCCGGGCCCTGCGGGAGCCCGTCGGCGAGGTGCCGCTTGCGGTTCTGGAGCTCCGAGGGGATCGCCCGGCAGAACTCGCCCAGCTCGGCGTCGGTGACCACGCCGTGGCCGCTGGCCCGCTCGATGAGGCCGTGCAGCACGGTGACGGTGGCGCGGGCGTCGTCCAGGGCCCGGTGGTTCGGGGTCACCGGCGACCCGAAGAGCCGCGCGAGCGTGCCGAGCCGCCGGTTGGGGACCTCGCTCTTCTCGGTGAGGCGCCGCGCCAGGACCACAGTGTCGACGACCGGCGGCCGGGGCCAGCGGGTGTCGGTCAGTTCGCAGGCGTGGCGCAGGAACCCGACGTCGAAGCCCGCGTTGTGCGCCACGAGTGTGGCGCCGTGCGCGAACTCCAGGAACATCGGCAGGACCGTCTCGATGCCCGGGGCGTCGGCGACCATCTCGTCGGTGATGCCCGTCAGGCGCGTGACGCGCGGGTCGATCGGCTCGCCGGGGTTCACGAGCGTGGAGAACTCGCCCACGACCTCGCCGCCCTTGACCTTGACGGCGCCGATCTCGGTGATGCCGCACGCGTCGGCCGCGAGCCCGGTGGTCTCCAGGTCGACCACGCAGAACACGACCTCCCGCAGCGGCGTGCCGAAGCTGTCGAGGGTCGGCTGGCTGAAGCCGGGGCCGCCCTCGGGCGGGCCGGCCGATCCGCCGCTGCTCTGCATACCGGCAACCCTAGGCGCGGCCTCCGACACCGTGCCTGTCGCGGTTGTTCGAACGTCGCCTGCGCCGCAGCGCCGACCGCACCCGGTCGGACGTCCGCGCCGACCGCCGCGCCATGCGCGCGCTCTGCTCGGCCCGGTCCGCGCCGAACTTCGCGATCAGCGACGCCGGCCAGAGCCTCGCCCGGAACCGCACCCGCGCCTCGGCGGTCCGGTCCAGCTCGGCGGCCAGGTCGCGCAGCGCGTCGGCGAGCCCGGCGGGGTCGGCGCCCCGCGGGGAGTACCGGTGCAGCGCCATGGCCGAGCCCAGCGCCGACGCGGCGTCGCGCGCGCCCGGCGCGGCCGCCGCGAGGACGCCCGCGGCCTGCCGCGGCGTGTACGACTCCGGCACGGTCACCCCGTAGTCCCGGGCCAGGTCCATCGCCTCGTCCCAGGCGGTCGCCGCCGTCAGGGCCCCCGCGCGCAGCCGTCGCCGCCGCACCGCGCCGCGCCACAGCGCGGGCGCGAACGGCAGGGCCAGCAGCAGCAGGAGCGCGAACCACGCCGGGTGGAACGGCAGCGCCGCGTCGCCCGAGCCGCCGGACGCGTCCGTGCCGGGGGCCTCGGTCGCGCCCTCGCCGGGCGGCAGGGTCTGCCCGGAGGCGTCGGTCGGCCCCCCGGTCGGCTCCTCGGGGGAGATGTCGTTCTCGCTGGGCTCGTCGACCGGGTCGCCCTCCTCGGAGGGCTCGACCGCCCACGGGAAGGTCACGGAGCCGGAGACGCTCGCGGCCGGCGTCGGGTCGAACGTGACCCAGCCGGGCCCGTCGTAGTAGACCTCGACCCACGCGTGGTAGTCGTGACTGGTCAGGAGCCACTCGTTGCCGTCGAGGCGGGTGCCCTGGGAGAGGCCCACGACGACCCGCGCGGGCACGTCGGCCTCGCGGAGCATCCACGCCATCGCCGCGGCGTACTGCTGGCAGTAGCCCTTCCGGTTCTCCAGGAAGTCGATGATCGCCTCGTCGTTGCCCGCGTCCTCGGTCTCCAGCGAGTACGAGAAGCCGTTCGCGGTCGACAGGAACTCCTTGACCGCCAGGACCTTCTCGTGGACCGTCTCCTCCCCGGCGACCACGCCCGCGACGATCTCGCTCAGCTCGGGCACGTCCGGGTGCGACGTGTTCGCCTCCCACCGGTCGTCGCCCGGGTCCATGCCGCCCGCCGCCGCGAGCGTCTCCGCGTCCGGCGTCGGCTCGGAGTAGGTGAGCTCGTACGTGTCGACGTCGCCCATGTCGCTGCCGTCGCCGACGATGACGCCCGTGTCCGGGTCGATCCGCCAGTCGCCGGGGATGTCCAGCGACACCGGCTCCCCGTAGACCGGCACGACCGGCGCCTGGAGCTGCAGGTTCCGGATCTCCGCGGTGTAGACCGTCTCGCCGGCCCCGGGGAGCTCGTCGAGGCCCGCGGTCCCGTCGTACTCGTTCGGCGCGAAGCCGTCGCTGGAGAGCTCGTCGAGGACGTGCATCCGCAGGTACCGCGGGTTCGGGTCGTCGGTGGTCACCCGCAGGACGTCGACCTCCTCGGGCCGCGTCAGCGAGCCCGACAGCTGCGCCCACGGGTTGACGTCCCCCAGCCCGTACGACTCGCCGCCGCCGTCGATGCCGTCGGCGACGTTGTCGATGAGCCCGGACGTGTTCGCCGGCACCACGGTCAGCGCCAGCAGCGTCACCGCCACGAACCCGGCCGCCGACCAGCGCGCGGTCCGCGCCATCGGCGACGGGAACGACCGGCCGACCAGCTGCCCGGTCCCGGTGAACCGGTGCCCGAACGCCGAGACCCGCCGCAGGTTGTCGTCGCCGAGGATCCACAGGTACGCCACGGCCGGGAGGATGAACCAGAACCACGCGGTCGCGTCGGGCGCGACCGAGACCGGCACCAGGTACATCGTCAGGAGCGTCAGCCCCGCCAGGGCCGGCGTCCGCAGGCCCACCACGAACATGTCGTGCAGGATCGCCACGACGCCCACGCCGAGGATCGTCAGGAACATGATCCCGCCGGTGGCCTCGACCGGCGGTGCGTTCACGATGATCGCGCCCACGCCCTCCTGCGCCAGGGCCGCCCAGTGCTCGAACGTCGCCGGCAGCGGGACCACGAACAGCAGGCCCGTGCCGTCGCCGAACCCGGCGGTGAGCACCACCGTGAGCGCCGCCGCCATCGCGAGCGTCTGGAGGCCCTGCCCCCGGCCCGCCGCGCGCATCAGCGACGCCGCGGTCGCGATCATCGTGATCGTCAGCATCACCGGGAACGCCCACCCCAGGCCCTCGAAGATCCCGATCAGCGGGGTCAGCGTCAGGGCCAGGGTGGCGGCCGCGACGACGGTGGCGTGGCGCTGTCCGTTCATGCCAGGGTCCTCCACGCGCTCAAGCGGGTCCACACCCGGCGCAACTCGGTCCCGGCCACGACCGGGATCACCTGCCAGCCCGCGGACGCGAGCGTCGACAGCGCCTGCCCGTGCTGCTGCGCGAACACCTGCTCGCGCGGGTCCACGCGGCTGGACGCCGCCTTCGGGATCCACCGGACCGGGTCCACCACCAGCGCCGCGCAGTGCCCGCCGCGCCGCGCGAGGCGCGCCAGCGAGGCCGCCTCCTCCGGCGTCAGGTGCCCCAGGAACGCCACGATCCCCGACACCGAGCGGGCCCGCTGGGCCTTCTCGACCATCGCCGCGACCGGCGCCTCCGGGGCCGCGGCCACCGTCGCCAGATACCGCATCGCCGGGCCGTAGTCGCCCTGGCGGCACTCGAAGTCGCGGTGGGCGGTGACCAGCCACGGGTCGATCCCGTCGCGCGCCAGCCGCACCGTCGCCGACGCCGCCGCGTCCACCATCCACTCGAAGCTCGACAGCTCGCCGCGGTGCGCACCGCGCCGCACGTCCAGCAGGACCGCGGCGTTGTTCTCCCACGGCTGCTCCTCGCGGCGCACCATGAGCTGCCCGCGGTGCGCGCTGGCCTTCCAGTGGACGCGCCGCATGTCGTCGCCGTTGCGGTACTCGCGGACCGCGATGTCGTCGTTGCCGGTGATCGCCACCGTGTGCGACGCCGACTCGCCCGAGGACATGCCCGCGCCGCCCGGCAGCAGCAGGCTGCGCAGCGGCTGGATGCGCGGGGTCACGATGAGCTCGGTCGTCACCGGGAACTCCTGCACCGACACCGCCAGCCCGAACGGGTCGGAGGTGCGCACCGTCAGCGGCCCCAGCTCGTACGCGCCGCGCGAACCGGGCGTGATCGTGTAGTTGACGACGCTCCGCGCCCCCGGCGCGAGGCGCTCGAGCACCAGCCGCGGCCGGTTCCCAAGCCGGTACGGGATGCGGTCCTCCAGCATCAGCGCCGCCGGCCGGCTCCGCCCGATGTTCTGGATGCCCAGGCGCACCTGCGTGGCCTGCCCGGCCTCGACCTGCGCCGGGTTCAGCACCCGGTTCGACTCCAGCGACGGCCGCGTCCACCGCAGGACCATGAGGCCGCCCAGCGGCGCGATCGCGGCCAGGACGGCGGCGCGCAGCAGGTCGCCCTCGCCCACCGCCAGGGCGGTGAGGCCGACGACCACGCTCACCGCCAGCAGCGTCTTGCCGCGCCCGGTGAGCTCCACGCCTAGAACCTCCCCGGGTGCGACACCACCGGGACGTGCCTGAGGATGTCGGAGACGATCGCCTTCGTGTCGCCCCCGCCCATCGTGGTCTCCGTGGTCGGGATCAGCCGGTGCGCGAGCACCGGCACCGCCAGCTGCTGCACGTCGTCCGGCAGGGCGAAGTCGCGCCCGTCCATCGCCGCGAGCACCTGCGTGCACCGCAGCAGCTGGAGCGTCGCCCGCGGGCTCGCCCCCAGCCGGACCTGCGCGTTCGTGCGCGTCGCGCCGACCAGGTCCACCACGTACCGCTTCAGCTCCGGGGCCAGGTGCACCGCGCGCGCGGCCGCGATCATCCGCACGACCATCTCCGCGTCGGCGATCGGCCGCAGCGCGTCCAGCGGGTTGTACTCCTCGCGGCGGTCCAGCAGCGCCAGCTCCGCGTTGATGTCCGGGTACCCGATCGCCAGGCGCGCGGTGAACCGGTCGCGCTGCGCCTCCGGGAGCGGGTACGTCCCCTCCATCTCCACCGGGTTCTGGGTGGCGATGACCATGAACGGGCTCCGCAGCTTGTACGTGTTCCCGTCGACCGTGACCTGCCGCTCCTCCATGCATTCCAGGAGCGCGGCCTGCGTCTTCGGGCTCGCCCGGTTGATCTCGTCGCCCAGGATCAGGTTCCCGAAGATCGCGCCCGGCTTGAACACGAAGTCGCGCTTCTCGGGGTCGAAGATGCTCACGCCCGTCACGTCCGACGGCAGCAGGTCGGGCGTGAACTGGATGCGCCGCACCGAGCAGTCGATGGAGCGCGCGAGCGCCTTCGCCAGCTGCGTCTTGCCGACGCCCGGCACGTCCTCCAGCAGCAGGTGGCCCTCCGCCAGCATGACCGCCAGCGCGAGCTTGATCGTGTGCGACTTCCCCTCGATGACCCACTCGACGTTGGTCAGGATGGCCTCGGCCGTGGCCTTGAACTCCTGCGGCGACAGCGGAGCGGGACCCTGCCCCTGCGCCGTGCTCGGGAGCGGCATCGTGCCGTCGGGCTGCTCGGGGGACGACTCGAAGGTCAACGGTCCTCCTGGGGAGTCGGTGAGGTGGGTGTGCGGCGTGCGCCGGAACCGCCGCGTTCTGGCCATCCTACTCGGACCCGCCCAGACGGTATGTGCCGTGCCACCAGGGGACCGTTCGGCTACACTGGGCTCATGCCTCGGCGATTCGAGCTCCTTACCTAGCCGTGCGGGACAGATCCCAGCACGGCCACCCCAGCGTGTCTGGGGTTTTTTGCTGTCTAGGGTCAGTACCCAGCGAACGCCGACCGTACCCAGAGCCGCTTCAGGACACCAGGACGAGCCATGACCGAACCCGCACACCGCTACGACGCCAAGCTGGCCAACGAGATCGAACCGCGCTGGCAGGAGCGCTGGGAGGCCGAGCGGACCTTCCGCGCCCCGAACCCGGCCGGCGAGCTGGCCGAGCCGGGCCACCCGCGGTCCGGCGCCCCCAAGAAGTTCGTGATGGACATGTTCCCGTACCCGTCCGGCGCGGGCCTGCACGTCGGCCACCCGCTGGGGTACATCGCCACCGACGCCTACTCGCGGTACCTGCGCATGGCCGGGTACAACGTCCTGCACCCGCTGGGCTTCGACGCGTTCGGCCTGCCCACCGAGCAGTACGCCGTCGCCACGGGCCGCCAGCCCGCCGAGATCACCGCCGAGAACATCGACCGGTACCGCCGCCAGCTGCGCATGGTCGGCATGGGCTACGACACCCGCCGCGAGTTCGCGACCACCGACCCCGACTACTTCAAGTGGACGCAGTGGATCTTCCTGCAGATCTTCAACTCCTGGTACGACCCTGAGGCGGACGCCGCCCGGCCGATCGGTGAGCTGATCGCCGCGTTCGAGTCCGGTGCGCGCACCGTCCCCGGCGGCCGCGCCTGGTCCGAGCTGAGCGCCGTCGAGCGCCGCCGCGCGATCGACGACCACCGCCTGGCGTACGTCACCGAGGCCCCCGTCAACTGGTGCCCCGGCCTGGGCACCGTCCTGTCGAACGAGGAGGTCACCTCTGAGGGGCGCTCCGAGCGCGGCAACTTCCCGGTCTACACGCGCACCCTGAAGCAGTGGATGATGCGCATCACCGCGTACGCCGACCGGCTGCTGGCCGACCTGGACGGACTGGACTGGACCGAGTCTCTGAAGTCCATGCAGCGCAACTGGATCGGCAAGTCCACCGGGGCGTACGCCGACTTCGCGACCTACGCGGGGGACATCCGGGTCTTCACCACCCGCCCCGACACCCTGTTCGGCGCCACCTACATGGTCCTGGCCCCCGAGCACCCGCTGGTCGACGCCCTGACCGCCGAGACCTGGCCCGCGGACGTCCCCGCCGCGTGGACCGGCGGCCACGACACCCCCGCCGGGGCCGTCGCCGCCTACCGCGCCCAGGCCGCCGCCAAGACCGACGTCGAGCGCCAGGCCGACGCGAAGGAGAAGACCGGCGTCTTCACCGGCGGCCACGCCGTGAACCCGGTCAACGGCGCCACCGTGCCCGTCTTCATCGCCGACTACGTGCTGGCCGGGTACGGCACCGGCGCGATCATGGCCGTGCCCGCCCACGACGAGCGCGACTTCGACTTCGCGACCGCCTTCGACATCCCGATCGTCCAGGTCGTCGCCGGCGACGAGGAGTGGGACCGCACCAAGGCCTACACCGCCGACGGCACCGCCGTGAACTCCGACTTCCTGGACGGCCTGCGCGTCGCCGAGGCCAAGGACCGGATCATCGCCTGGCTGGCCGAGCACGGCCGCGGCGAGAAGGCCGTGACCTTCCGCCTGCGCGACTGGCTGTTCAGCCGCCAGCGCTACTGGGGCGAGCCCTTCCCGATCGTCTACGACGAGACCGGCCTGCCCGTGGCCCTGACCGAGGACCACCTGCCGGTCGAGCTGCCGCACCTGGACGACTTCTCGCCCAAGACCTTCGACCCCGAGGACGCCGACTCCGCCCCCGAGCCGCCCCTGGGCCGCGCCAAGGACTGGGTCGAGGTCGAGCTGGACCTGGGCGACGGCCCCAAGCAGTACCGCCGCGAGGTCAACACCATGCCCAACTGGGCCGGGTCCTCCTGGTACGAGCTGCGCTACACCGACCCCAAGGCCGCCGCGGTCCTGGCCGACCCCGCCAACGAGTCGTACTGGATGGGCCCGCAGGACGCCGAGGACGTCGGCGGCGTCGACCTGTACATCGGCGGCGTCGAGCACGCCGTCCTGCACCTGCTGTACGCCCGCTTCTGGCAGAAGGTCCTGTTCGACCTGGGCCACGTCTCCAGCCGCGAGCCGTTCCGCCGCCTGTTCAACCAGGGGTACATCCAGGCCTACGCCTACACCGACGACCGCGGCGTGTACGTCCCCGCCGAGGAGGTCGAGGAGCAGGCCGACGGCGTGTACACCTACAAGGGCGAGAAGGTGAACCGCGAGTACGGCAAGATGGGCAAGTCCCTGAAGAACGTCGTCACCCCGGACGAGGTCTGCGAGTCCTACGGCGCCGACACCTTCCGCGTCTACGAGATGTCGATGGGGCCCCTGGCCGAGTCCAAGCCCTGGGAGACCCGCGCCATCGTCGGCTCCCAGCGGTTCCTGCAGCGCCTGTGGCGCAACATCGTCGACGAGGAGACCGGCGAGACGACCGTCGCCGAGACCGCGCCGACCGAGGAGACGCTGCGCGAGATCCACAAGGCCGTCGCCGGGGTCCGCGAGGACTACGAGCACCTGCGCATGAACACCGCCGTCGCCAAGCTGATCACGCTGAACAACCACGTGACCGGCCTGAACCCGGTGCCGCGCGCCGCCGCCGAGGCCCTGGTCGCCATGGTCGCGCCGATCGCCCCCCACATCGCCGAGGAGCTGTGGGAGCGCCTGGGCCACACCGAGGGCATCGCCTACGTCGACTTCCCGGTCGCCGAGGAGCGGTACCTGGTCGAGGACACCGTGACCTACCCGGTCCAGATCAACGGCAAGGTCCGCGGCCGCGTCGAGGTCGCGGCCGGCGCCGCCGAGGACGTCGTCAAGGCCGCCGCGCTGGCCGAGGAGAAGGTCGCGGCGAACCTGGCCGGCAAGGACGTCAAGAAGGTCATCGTGGTGGCCGGCAAGATGGTCTCGATCGTCGCGAAGTAAAGCGGCGCAGACGAAGCGGAGGGCGCGGACCGCACGGTTCGCGCCCTCCGGCGTCGCACCTCACGGACCTGCCGCGCGATAGTATTGACCAACATCTATGTGAACGCTAAGCTGTGCTCACCTCGCTGGGAGCGCTCCGCCCCCGCGGGCCCACCCTTTCGTACAGCCTCGTTCCCTCACGGCGCGGCACCACCATGAGGAGCTATTCGTGCTGCTTAACCGCAAACGGCGCCGGGCGGTGATCGCGGGGGTCGTCACCGTCGCGACCGCCGCGCTCGGCCTCGGACTCTCGACCCAGTTCGCCAGCGCCCAGACCACCCTGCGCGGCGCTGCGGACGGGCTCAACAAGGACATCGGCGTCGCCGTCAGCTACAACCTGCTCCAGAACAACGCCCAGTACCGCAACCTCGTCGCGACCGAGTTCAACTCGCTCACCGCCGAGAACGCGATGAAGTGGGACGCGACCGAGCCCAGCGACGGGAACTACACCTTCACCCAGGCCGACGCGATCGTCGACTTCGCCGAGGACAACGGCCAGTCCGTCCACGGCCACACCTTCGTGTGGCACCAGCAGACCCCGTCGTGGGTGCAGAACCTCTCCGGCACGGCCCTGCAGACCGCGATGATCGAACACATCAACACCGTGGCCAACCGCTACGAGGGGCGCGTGGCCTCCTGGGACGTGGTCAACGAGGTCGTCAGCGACTCGAACGGCGCCATGCGCGACTCGTTCTGGCTCCGCGGCCTCGGCGAGGGGTACATCACCACCGCGTTCCAGACCGCCCGCGCGGCCGACCCGAACGCCGACCTCTACATCAACGACTACTCGATCGAGGGCGACAACGCCAAGTCCGACCGGATCTACACGATCGCGCAGGGGCTGGTCAACCAGGGCCTGCTCGACGGCGTCGGCTTCCAGGCGCACCTGATCCTCGGCCAGGTGCCGGGCGACATGGAGGCGAACCTCCAGCGCTTCGTCGACCTGGGCCTGAAGGTCCGCATCACCGAGCTCGACGTGCGCATCCAGACCCCGGCGGACGCCGGCGAGCTCCAGCAGCAGGCCAACGACTACCGGCGCGTGGCCGAGATCTGCGCCGAGCTGGCCGACTGCTCCGGCGTCACCGTGTGGGGCGTGCGCGACGGCGACTCGTGGGTGCCCGGGGTCTTCCCCGGCTACGGCGCCCCGCTGCTGTTCAACGACGACCTCTCCAAGAAGCCGGCCTACAACGCGGTGCTCGAGGCCCTCGGCGGCGGCGGCTCCGGCGAGCCGACCACCACCCCCGTCACCACCTCGCCGCCGCCCACCGGCTCCGGCTGCACCGCGACCCTCTCGGTCCAGAGCCCCTGGAACACCGGGGCGACGTACTCGGGGACGGTGCGGGCCAACCAGAACCTCACCGGCTGGACGGTGACGTGGACGTGGCCGGGCTCCGAGCGGATCTCGAACGCCTGGAGCCTCCAGGGGAACCTCACCGGGGCGACGGTGACCGGCTCGAACGCCTCCTATAACGGCACGGTCGCCTCCGGCCAGACCACGACCTTCGGCTTCAACATCACCAAGGCGAACGGGTCCACGGCCTCGGTGCCGACGGTGACCTGCACGCCCGCCTGATCCCGGATCGGGCCCCACGACTCCACTCCCTTCGCAGAAAGAGGCCGGGGCCCGGGCGCGTCAGCGCCCGGGCCCCGGCTGCGTCGCGGGCCGGCCTCAGCCGAGCTCGGCCTGGAACATCCAGCTCTGCTTCTCGAGCTCGGCGGTGATGCCGATGAGCAGGTCCTGGGAGACGGGGTCGGCCGACTCGGTGGTCTCGATGCGCTCGCGCATGTTCGCGATGACGGCCGTGTAGGCGTCGATCATCAGCGAGACGACCTCCGTGTCGGAGATGGTGCCGTCGTGGATCTTGGGGACCGACGAGGTCTCGGCGACGGTGCCCGCGCGCCCGTCGGCGCTGACGCCGATCGCTATCGCCCGCTCGGCCACGAGGTCGGCGGCGTTGCGCGCCGACAGCACGATCTCGTCGAGCTGGAGGTGGAGCGAGCGGAAGTTCTTGCCGTAGACGTTCCAGTGCGCCTGCTTGCCCACCAGGGACAGGTCGATCAGGTCCACGAGCGCGCCCTGGAGCGCCTTCGCGGTCGTGTCGCGGTTCTCGTCGGTGAGGCTGGAGCGGACGGTCGACATATCGGTGCACCTCGCAGAGTTCCGGCTGGGTCATTGGCGATCGTAGTCGTACCCGGCCCGTTCGGGGCCAAACTCGCCCGGTCGGGCCCCGGCCGGGGGAAGATGCGGAGGGTCACCTCCCCGGGTCGCAATTTGTTGGGCTAGTCGATAAACTAATGCGTACCGTGCCGCCCGCGGCCCGGCGCACGCCGTCCGCACCCTGAACGAGCAGGAGCAACGAATGCCTTACCGCCCGCCGCTGGTCGCCCGCGAGTTCTTCGTCGCCGACCCCCCGGAGCTGCCCCAGCGCGCCAACGGCGAGCAGGGCCTCTCGGCCGTCACGAGCGCCGAGGTCGTCACGACCGGTGCCGACTTCGCCCTGCTCAAGGCCCGGACGAGCGCCGGCGAGGAGCTGTACGTCGCCCTCGCGGTCGCCGGCGAGGGCGTCATCGGCGCCCGCCTCGCGGCCGACCCGGCCGCCCGCCCGGCCGCCGAGAAGATCATCGAGCTCGTCCACCCCGGCGACTTCGCCGGCGCGAAGGTCACCGTCGACGACGGCACCGTCGTCGTCGACGCCGGCGCCGTGCGCGCGGTCGCGACCCTCGACGCCTGGTCCCTGACGTACACCGACGCCGCCGGGAAGACCCTCGTCGCCCAGAACCCCGGCGAGGAGGACATCTCCGGGCGCCTGCGCACCCTCCCGTTCGGACGCTCCCTCGTCGACGGCGAGCCCGTCGCCTACCACGAGTCGTTCACCGCCGCCCCCGACGAGGCCTACGCCGGCTTCGGGGAGCGCTTCGCCCCGCTCAACGCCCGCGGCCAGCGCCCCCTGATGTGGAACTTCGACGCGTTCGGCTCCGAGTCGATCCGCGCGTACAAGAACGTGCCGATCTACGTCTCGGACCGCGGCTACGGGATCCTCGTCAACTCGGGCGCCCCCGTCGAGTTCGACATGGCCCAGCAGACCCACGCGGCCGTCGAGATCATCGTCCCCGACGAGGTCCTGGAGTACTTCGTCATCGCCGGCACCCCCGTCGAGGTCCTCGACCGCTTCGACGGCCTCACCTCCCGCCCCTCCCTGCCCCCCAAGTGGGCCTTCGGCACCTGGATCTCCTCGGGCTTCTTCGTGGACAACGAGGAGCGGGTCCTGGAGCGGGCCAAGAAGATCCGCGAGCGCGGCATCCCCTGCGACGTGCTCCACCTCGACACGTTCTGGCAGCACGAGCCGCACTGGTCGGACATGCGGTGGGACCGCGAGAACTTCCCGGACCCGGAGCGGATGCTCGCCGAGCTGGCCGAGCAGGGCTTCAAGGTCTGCCTGTGGATGAACTCCTACATCTCCCACAAGTCCCCGGTCTTCGCCGAGGGCGACGAGCGCGGCTACTTCCTGCGCGACGCCAAGGGCGAGACCTACGTCGCCGACGTCTGGCACGGCTCCCACGAGGCGTCGGGCATCGTCGACTTCACCAACCCGGACGCCGTCGAGTGGTGGAAGGAGCTGCTGCGCGGCCCCCTCCTGGCCGGCGCGGCCCTCTACAAGACCGACTTCGCCGAGGGCGTGCCCGCGGACGCCGTGGCGTTCAACGGCATGACCGGCACCGAGCTGCACAATGTCTACACCCTGCTCTACAACGACGCGGTCGTCGACGTGACCCGCGAGGTCAACGGGCACGAGCTGGTGTGGGCCCGCTCCTCGTTCCTCGGCGGGCAGCGCCACTCCGCCCAGTGGTCCGGCGACGTCCAGACCACCTGGGCCGGCCTCGGCGGCACCATCCGCGGCGGCCTCTCGCACGGCCTGTCGGGCGTCCCGTTCTGGTCCCACGACACCGGCGGCTTCAACGGCACGCCCACCGACGACCTGTACGTGCGCTGGGCCCAGTTCGGCGCGCTCTCCCCGCTGCTGCGCTACCACGGCACCACCACCCGCGAGCTGTGGGAGTTCTCCGAGGAGGCCGAGCGCCTGGCCGTGGAGTCCCTGAAGCTCCGCTACTCGCTGGCGCCGTACCTGTACACCGCCGCCGTCACGGCCTCGCGCACCGGCGAGCCGGTGCTGCGCGCCCTCAACGTCGACGACCCGGCCGACCCGGTCTCGTGGACCGCCGACCAGGAGTTCCGCCTCGGCGCCGACCTCCTCGTCGCGCCCGTCAACGACCCGTCCGGCGAGCGCCGCGTCTACCTGCCCCGGGGCCGGTGGATCGACTTCTGGACCAAGGAGGTCCACGAGGGCGGCCGCTTCATCGACACCAAGCACGACCTGGAGACCTTCCCGGTGTTCGTGCGCTACGGCGCGGTCATCCCGCGCGTCGCGCCCGGCGCGACGATCGGCGACGAGCCGTTCGCGGGCATCACCCTCGAGGTGTGGGGCGCCCCGGAGGAGGGGATCACGATCAGCGACGTCGACGGCGACACCACCGTCTCGCTCGAAAAAGTTTCTGAAACTTCGGTGACCCTGGTTTCGACCGGCCCGGCCGACATCGCTAATGTGAGCGTCATCGATGTTGCGGGGAAGCCCGCGAATGTGGAGCTGGAGCGTAAGTAGATGACCCTGGTGGCCGGAGTCGACTCATCGACGCAGTCGACGAAAGTGTTGTTGGTCGAAGCCGAGACCGGCGAGATCGTCGACTCCGGTCGCGCCTCCCACCCGGACGGCACCGAGTGCCCGCCCGAGGCGTGGTGGGAGGCCCTCCAGGAGGCCGGCGCCGGCCTCCTGGAGCGCGCCGACGCCGTGGCCGTCGCCGGGCAGCAGCACGGCATGGTCGCGCTCGACGCCGACGACCAGGTCGTCCGCCCCGCCCTGCTGTGGAACGACACCCGCTCGGCCCCCCAGGCCGAGCGCCTCACCGACGCGCACGGCGGCCCCGGCGCGTGGGCCGCCGACACCGGCCTCGTGCTCGCCGCCTCGTTCACCGCGACCAAGCTCGCCTGGCTCGCCGAGCACGAGCCCGAGCACGCGGCGAAAACCGTTTCGGTCATGCTCCCGCACGACTGGCTCACCATGCGGCTCCGCGGCGCGACCGCCGCCGAGGCCACGACCGACCGCTCCGACGCCTCCGGCACCGGCTACTGGTCCCCGCGCACCGGCGCCTACGTCCCCGAGCGCCTCGTCCAGGCCTTCGGCCGCGAACTCGCGCTCCCGCGGGTCGCGGCCCCGAACGAGACCGTCGGCCGCACCGCCTGGGGCGCCGCCGTGGCGCCCGGCACCGGCGACAACGCCGGCGCCGCGCTCGGCCTGGGCCTCGGGCCCGGCGACGTCGCCGTCTCGCTCGGCACCTCCGGCACCGTCTTCGGCGTCTCCGAGGTCCCCGCGAACGACCCCTCCGGGCTCGTGGCCGGGTTCGCCGACGCCACCGGCCGGTACCTGCCGCTGGTCTGCACCCTGAACGCGGCCCGCGTCCTCGACACGTTCCGTACGCTCCTCGGTGTGGACCACGCCGAGTTCGACGCGCTCGCCCTGTCCGCCGCGCCCGGCTCCGGGGGCCTCACCCTCCTGCCCTACCTCGACGGCGAGCGCACCCCCGCCCGCCCGAGCGCGACCGGGGTCCTCTCGGGGATCACCACCGGCGCGACCAGGGCCGACCTCGCCCGCGCCGCCGTCGAGGGGATGCTCTCGGCCCAGGCCGACGGCCTCGCCGCGATGGCCGCCCAGGGCCTGGAGGCCTCCCGGGTCCTCCTCATCGGCGGCGCCGCCGCCTCCGAAGCCGTCCGCCGGATCGCCCCCGCCGTGTTCGGCGTCGACGTGGAAATCCCTCCCGCGGCCGAGTACGTGGCCCTCGGCGCCGCCCGCCAGGCGGCGTGGGCCCTGTCCGGCCGCGAGCACCCGCCGCAGTGGCAGCACGGGGACACGGAGCGGCTCACCGGCACCGCCTCCGCCGTGACCCGGCAGTACGCGACCCTGAGGAACGAGACCGCCTCATGGGACAAGCACCAGTAGCAAAGGAACTGTGATCATGACCGACAAGTACGCACCGGTGCCCGAGGACAAGTTCTCCTTCGGCATCTGGACGGTCGGCTGGGCGGCTCAGGACGTGTTCGGCTCGGCCACCCGCGCCCCGATGGCCGCCGACCGCGCCGTGCGCGAACTCGCCGAGATCGGCGCCTACGGCGTCAACTTCCACGACAACGACGTCTTCGACTTCGACGCCTCCGAGGCCGACCGCGACGCGAAGATCGGCGCCTTCAAGAAGGCCCTCGACGAGACCGGGCTCAAGGTCACCACCGCGACCACGAACCTGTTCGGCCACCCGATCTTCAAGGACGGCGGCTTCACCCACAACGACCGCGACGTCCGCCGCTTCGCCATCAGCAAGGTCATGCGCAACATCGACCTCGCCGCCGAGCTCGGGGCCGAGATCTACGTGGCGTGGGGCGGGCGCGAAGGCGCCGAGTCCGGCGGCTCCAAGGACATCCAGTCCGCGATGGCCCGCATGAAGGAGGCCTTCGACACCCTCGGCGACTACGTCGTCGAGCAGGGCTACGACCTCCGCTTCGCCATCGAGCCCAAGCCGAACGAGCCCCGCGGCAACATCCTGCTGCCGACCCTCGGCCACGCCCTCGCGTTCATCAACGAACTCGAGCGCCCCGAGCTCACCGGCATCAACCCGGAGATCGGGCACGAGGAGATGGCCGGCCTCGACTACGCCGCCGGCATCCGCCAGGCCCTGTGGCACGGCAAGCTCTACCACATCGACCTCAACGGCCAGACCGGCCCGCGCTACGACCAGGACCTGCGCTTCGGCGCCGGGAACGTCGGCGGCGCCTTCTGGACCGTCGACGCCGTCGAGGAGGGCATCGCCAAGGGCCAGTACACCGGCCCCATCCACTTCGACTTCAAGCCCCCGCGCACCGAGGACGACAAGGGCGTGTGGGTCTCTGCCGCCGCCTGCATGCGCAACTACAAGATCCTCCAGGCCAAGGTCAAGGCGTTCCGCGCCGACCCCGAGGTCCAGGAGGCCCTCAAGGCCGCCCGCGTCGACCAGCTCGCCGTCCCCACCTTGAGCGAGGGCGAGACCTGGGCCGACCTCAAGGACGTCGAGGTCGACGTCGACGCCCTCGCCGCCAAGGGCATGGCCTTCGAGGCGCTCGACCAGCTCGCGCTGGAGCACCTCTACGGCGTGCGCTAGCGGGAGCAGTCCGCATCACGGGGCCCGGAGGCATACGCCTCCGGGCCCCGTTCATCGATATCGATCCTGCGCCCGCCGATATGTCGAGAAGTATTTCTCGCCGGTACCGACACGCCGGCGCGAAAGCTATGATCGAAGTCGGCCGACTCGTACGGTCAGGGGGTGACAACGATGACCCGGACAGTGATCAACCTCGACGACGACCTCGTGGCCAAGGCCAGCGAGATCTTCGGGACGACCACCAAGGTGGCGACCGTCAACGCCGCGCTCAAGGAAGCGGTGGACCGGCGCGGCCGGCAGGACTTCCTCGACTGGCTCGAGCAGGGCGGTCTGCCCGACCTCGGCGACGAGGAGATTCGGGCGAGCGCGTGGCAGTAGCCGGCTACCTGGTCGACAACAGCGTCTTCGCAAGGCAGCGGAAACCGGCGGTCGCCGCAAGGCTCGGCCCGCTCTCGCAGCAGGGGCAGCTCGCCCTGTGCGGGGTGGTCAAGGCGGAGATCCAGGTGAGCGTCAGAGGCGAGGAGGAGCTGGCCTTCCTGCAGTGGTCCTTCGACCGTTTCGAGCATCTCCCCATGCCCGACGACGTCTGGGATCGCGTCCTCGACGTGCAGCGGGAACTTGTGAAGCGGTCGCTCCACCGCAGTGTCAAGATCCCCGATCTGCTGGTGGCGGCCACCGCCGAGCGCCATCGTGTGCGAGTGCTCCATTACGACCGGGACTTCGACCACATCGCCGAGGTCACCGGTCAGGCGACCGAGTGGGTCGTCCCGGCGGGCGAAGCCGACTGAGCGAGGCACGGAACAGGGCCCGGAGCAGCAGCTCCGGGCCCTGTTCGCAACCCCACACCCATCAGTAGGATCTGCGCCTCGCGGCGCTGTCACCCTCAGGAGGATTCGATTTCCCCTTGGCCCGAACACTACGGACGGGCCCTCCGCGGTCCCGGTGAGAACCATGAGAGGTTCATTGGAACGGGCCGCTAGCGCCGGACCGGCAGGGTCGGGGCCGGCAGGTCGGGGGCGGCGCCCAGTTCGCGCTGCCAGATGCCCACGCCGTGCCAGGCGCCGTGCTTGAACCCGGCGTCGCGGATGCTCCCCAGGAGCGCGAACCCGAACCGCTCGTGCAGCGCCTCGCTGCCGGGGTTGGGCTGCGTGATCTGGGCCATCGCGGAGCGGAAGCCCTGCTCCTCGAGGCGCTTGAGCAGCTCGCCGTAGAGGAGCGAGCCGATGCCGAGGCCCTGGTGGGCGGGGGAGACGTAGACCGTGGACTCCGCGGTCCACGCGTACGCCTGCTTCGGGCGCCACGGCCCCGCGTACGCCACGCCCGCGACGGCGCCGCCGGCCTCCGCGACGAGGTACGGGTAGCGCTCCGCGCCGGCGTGGAGCTGCTCGGCCCACTCCTCGACCGAGTACGGCTCGGTCCGGAAGTTGCTGCTCGACTCGGCGATGTAGTGGTTCACGATCGCGCAGATCGCGGGCACGTCCTCGACCTGCGCGAACCGCACGGACACGGTGTCACTGCTGCTCATGGCCGAAGCCTATCCAGCGGCGCCGCCGGTGCCCCTGTTCGTTCCCGCAGTCCGGGCGCCCGCCACACGGGCGCTCGCCACACCCGCCGTCACCAGACGGTCGAGGGCCGCCACGCCACCATCGAGGGCCGCAGGCCGCCGGTCGCCCGGAAGTCCTCCACGGCCCGCGCCAGCGAGCTCAGGGCGATGTGCGCGTCGGGCGGGAAGACGCTCGCGGTGTCCATGTCGCGGTAGAGCCGGATCTGCGGCGCCCAGCCCGCGTCCGAGTACGACACCCACGCGCCCGGGCCGTAGTCCTCGCCGCCGGGACCGTAGTACGAGAGGGCCCCGACCTCGGTCTCGCGGTCGGCGATGATCTTCAGGCCGTGGTCGGGCCGCCCGCCGGGCTCGTAGCCGGGCCGGTCGCGCACCAGCGCCGTCGCCACCTGCACCAGGTCGGCGGCGACGATCGTCGCGACCGCGGCCGCGACCCCGTCCGGGTCGTACGCGAGGAGGATCTGCGTGCCGTGGTCCCTGGTCTGGAGCCTGAACTCGGCGCAGTGTCCGGCGACGTGCGCGCCCGCGGGGCCAGCGCTCATGGGAGGCGCTCCTTCCGGGACAGGAGAGGCAGGCGGGCGGGACTGTGAATCGTGTTGGTAGTCGACTCGGATCGCCATGGCGGACACCGGACCTCAGATTGTCGGAGTTTGTGAACGACAGTACGTGCGCCGTCAGGCGGTTTGTTCGATCAGTCGGGAAGTTGACAGAAAAGCACTGATATGCCGTGACAACCTGTCCATGCAAGAAATAGATTCCACTCAGGAGCGGCACCCCTCGCCCCGGACCGGACCGGCTCCCCGCCCCGCGCCCGCGCGCGGCAAGATAGACCCATGCGAGTCGACCTGCTGGGGCCCCTGCGGATCACCGGCGACGACGGGGACGAGATCCCCGTCCCGGCCGGCCGCCAGCGCGCCCTCCTGGCCCGACTCGCCCTCGAACCCGGCCGGCACGTCACCGCCGCCGCCCTCATCGAGTCCCTCTGGCCCGACGAGGCGCCCGCCAACGCCGCCGGCGCCCTCCACACCCAGCTCTCCCGCCTCCGCCGCGTCCTCGGCGACCGGGTCGTCCACGGCCCCGGCGGCTACCGGCTCACCCACGTCGACACCGATGTGGAGGAATTCGAAAGGATTGCGGCCCAAGCCGAAGCGGCCTCCAGAGAGGACTCGCCGAGTGCCGTCCGCGACCTCGCCGAGCAGGCCCTCGCCCTCTGGCGCGGCACCGCGCTCCCCGACCTCGAACCCGGCGCCGCGACCGTGCGCCTCGACGTGCGCCGCGAGGCCGTCGCGGCCCTCCACGTCGAGGCCCGGCTGCGCCTCGACGGCGCCGAGGCGGTCCTCGCCGACCTCGCCGCCCGCCACGCCGCCGACCCCCTCGGCGAGCCCGACGCCGCCCGCTACATGCGGGCCCTCGCCGCCTCCGGCCGCCGGGCCGAGGCGCTCGCGGTCTACGAGGCCGTCCGCGCCAAGCTCGCCGACGACCTCGGCGTCGACCCCTCGCCGGTCCTCGGCGAAGCCCACCTGGACGTGCTGCGCGGCGTCGAGCCCGTCGTGCCCGCCGCCCGCACCGACCACCTCCCGCAGCCCCTCAACCCCTGCATCGGGCGCGACGACGAGCTCGCCGAGCTGCCCGCGCTCCTCGAACGCCACCGGCTCGTGACCCTCACCGGCCCCGGCGGCACCGGCAAGACCCGCCTCGCCGTCGAGGCCGCGCACCGGCTCGCCGCCGCCGGGCAGGCCGTGCGCGTGGTCGAGCTCGCGCCCGTCGTCGACCCCGGGAAGCTCCCCGAGGTCGTCCTCGACGCCCTCGGCCACGGTGAGTCCGTCGCGGCCCGCCGCGGCGACGACCCCGCGACCCGCCTCGGCGAGGCCCTATGGGGTCGCGACCTCGTGCTCGTCGCCGACAACTGCGAGCACCTCGTGGAGGCCGCCGCCCGCCTCTTCGCCCGCCTCCTCGACCGCGTGCCCACGCTCCGGGTCATCGCCACCAGCCGCGAGGCCCTCGGCATCCCCGGCGAGACCGTCGTCGGCGTCGGCCCGCTCCCGCTGCCGGACCGCGACGCGCCCCTGGACGAGCTCCGCGCCCACGCCGCGGTCCGCCTGTTCGAGGAGCGCGCCCGCCAGAGCGATCCGGCCTTCGCCGTCCGCGCCGCCAACGCCGCCGCCGTCGTCGACGTCTGCACCGCCCTCGACGGCCTCCCGCTCGCGATCGAACTCGCCGCGGCCCGCCTGCGCGCCTTGAGCATCGACGACCTCGCCGCGCGCCTCGGCGACCGCTTCGCGCTCCTGGCGCGCGGCCCCCGCACCGCCGAGCCGCGCCAGCGGACCCTCCGCGCCGTCGTCGACTGGAGCTGGGACCTCCTCGACCCCCGCGAGCGCGCCGTCCTCGCGCGCATGTCGGTCTTCAACGGCACGGCCGACCTGGAGGCCGCGTGCGCGGTCTGCTCGGCCGACGCCGACGACATCGCGGGCCTGGTCGAGAAGTCCCTGGTGCAGCTCGTGCCCGGCGGCCGGTACCGGCTCCTGGAGACCGTCCGCGAGTACGCGGCGGCGCGCCTGGCCGAGGCGGGGGAGACCGCCGAGCGGTACGAGCGCCACGCCGAGCACTACGCCGACCTCGCCGCGGCCGCCGAGCCGCACCTGATGCGCGCCGAGCAGGTCGAGTGGCTCGAGCGCCTCGCGCTCGACCACGGCAACTTCACCGCCGCGATCCGGCGCATGATCGCCGCCGGGAACGCGCCCCTCGCGCACCGCGCGGTCTCGCCCCTGGCCTGGTACTGGTGGATGCGCGGCCACCGCATCGAGGGGCAGGAGCTCGCCGACGAGGTCCGCCTCATGCCCGGCGAGGTCTCGCCGGCGCAGCGGGCCGGCATCGTGCTGGCCGGCACCTGGGGCCTGTGGTCGGGCTGGCTCGACCCGGCCGAGGTCGACGCCCGCTTCGCGCGGGCGCAGGAGCTGTGCGAGGAGCACGACCTCTACGAGGGGGACCCGCTGCTGCACATGATCCCGATCCTCCGGGCGCTGCTCGCCGACGACGAGGCCGGGCTGCGGGCGCTGCTGGCGGCCCTCGACCCCGAGCGCGACGCGTGGATCCGCGGGATCGCGCTGCTGTTCACGTCCGAGTACTCCGAGCGGGCGCACGGCCCGGACGCCGCGCTCGCCGACCTCGCCGAGGCCAACCGGATCTTCGCGAAGCTGGGGGAGCGGTTCGGGCTCATCATCACGCTCCAGGGCCTGGCCGCGGCGCGCATGGCCGACGGCGACTACCCCGGGGCCCGCGCGCTGCTGGTGCGGGCGCTCGCCGCGGAGGCGGAGTTCGGGGCCGACCTCGCCGACTCGGTGATCGCGGAGTTCCTGTGGCGCCTGGACGCCAGGTACGGCGACGACCCGGCCGCGATCCTGGAGCGGATGCGGGAGGTCGCCGCGCGCGCCGAGCGGGTGGGGAACGCGGAGAACGTCGTCGCGGCCCGCACCTCGGCGTCGATCTGCCTGCGCCGCCTGGGACGGCAGGAGGAGGCCTTGCAGGAGCTGCTGCTCGGCGAGGCCGACCTGCCGCAGTTCCTCGAGTTCGCGGAGGTCTCGGTGCACCTGTACCGCGAGCTCGCCGACTTCGCGCGCGAGCACGGCGACCCGGACCTGGAGGCCCGGGCCGCCGCGATGCTCAAGGACTCGAACTGGCCGTTCAGCTCGTGAGGCGCCTGCGGTAGGCCCGCAGCGAGAGCGGCACGAACACCGCCAGGATCGCCGCGCACCAGCCGAGGAGCGCGAGCGTCTCGCCGCCGGGCGCCTCCCCCGCGAGGAGCACCCGCATGGTGTCGGCGAGGGCGGTGAGCGGGTTGACGCGGGCCCACCACTGGACCGGCTCGGGCAGCGTCTCGATCTCCACGAACATCGTGGAGGTGTACGCCAGCGGCATGAGGAGGCTGACCATCCAGGTCTGGATCTGCTCCTCGGACTTCGCGGTCAGGCCCACCAGGACCATCGACCACGAGCAGGCCGAGAGGAACAGCACCACGACGACCGCGGTGGCGGCGACGCCGGTCCACCCGCCGTCGGCCCGGTAGCCGATCGCGAACGCGACGGCGCCGACGATGAGCAGCGCCCACAGGTGCTTGACCATGTCGGCGGCGACCCGCCCGGCAAGGAGCGCGAACCGCGACACCGGCATGGCCGAGAGGCGGTCGAACACGCCGGTCTTCAGGTCCGCGAACAGGCTGAGCCCGGTCGAGACGATCGCGAAGAACAGGCCCATCGCGATGAGCGTCGGCCCCGCGTAGTCGAGGAACGCCTGCCAGGTCCCCATCATCTGCCCGCCCATGAAGAAGGTGATGGACAGCAGGATCATCATGGGGATCATGAGGTAGTCCACGAGCTGCGCGGGCTGGTTCCGCACGGACGCGAGCGACCGCGCGGTCATCGAGGCGGCCTGCGCGAGCGGGCCCCTCGTGGTGGTCCAGGTCGTGGTGGTCATGCCGCCACCTCCTCCTTCTGCTCGGCGCCGGACCGGGTCCGGTGCCCGGTCAGGGTCAGGAACACCTCGTCGAGGGTCGGCTCGTGGAGCCCGAACGAGGCCAGGTCGGCCCCGGCCTGCACGACCCGGGCCATGACCGCGGTGGCCTCGCCGGGGTGCGCGACCGGGACGGCGACCTCGTCGTGCTCGATGCGCGGCGCGGCCCCGACGGACCGGTCCGCGAGGTCGGCGAGCTGCGCCAGGGACTCGGGCCGCGCCGGGCGCATCCGCAGCACCAGGCCGCCGACGGCCTGCTTGAGCTGCGAGGGCGATCCCGAGGCGATGACCCGGCCCTGGTCGACGACGGCGATGGCGTCGGCGAGCTGGTCGGCCTCCTCCAGGTACTGGGTGGTCAGCAGGACCGTGGTGCCCTGGGCGACGAGCTCGCGGACGACCTCCCACAGGCCGGTCCGGCTGGTCGGATCGAGCCCGGTCGTCGGCTCGTCGAGGACGAGGACCTCGGGGCGGCGCACGATCGACGCGGCCAGGTCGAGGCGGCGGCGCATCCCGCCGGAGTACCCGCCCGCGGGCCGGGTCGCGGCGTGGGCGAGCTCGAAGCGCTCGATGAGCTCGTGCGCGCGGGCCCTGGCCTGGCGCCGCGAGGCCCCGAGGAGCCGGGCGACGAGGACGAGGTTCTGCTCGCCGGTGAGGCCGGCGTCGAGCCCCGCGTACTGGCCGGTGAGGCTCAGGCGCTCGCGCACCTGCGGGGCGTCGGCGACGACGTCGAGCCCGAGGACCCGCGCCGTCCCGGCGTCGGGGCGGGTGAGCGTCGACAGGACGCGCACGGCCGTGGTCTTCCCGGCCCCGTTGGGGCCGAGGAGCCCCAGCACGGTGCCCGGGGCCGCGCCGAGGTCGACGCCGTCGAGGGCGCGGACCTCGCCGTAGGACTTCACCAGCCCCCGGACTTCGATCGCGAATTTCATGAGAGGCGCCTTTCCAGCGTGTCGGTGGGTGTGGGACCAGCTTGGCGCCCTTGCCTTTCACGCCCCTTTCACCGCGCTTTCACGCCCCCCGGGGCACGTGAAAGGGCCGCCTCCGGAGTCCGGAGGCGGCCCTGTCGACGCGTGGTCCTAGCCCTTGATGGCGCCGGTGATGATCGCCTTCGTGAAGTGCTTCTGGATGAACGGGTACATGATGACGATCGGGACGATCGTGCAGACCACGACGGCCATCTTGAGCGCGGCGTCCGGGGCGGCCTCGGCGGCCTGGTACTGGCCGAGGTCGGCGCCGGGGATGCCCTGCGTGGACATGAGCATCCGCTGGAGCACGACCTGGATCGGCTGGGTCTCCAGGCCCGGGGTGTACAGCACCGCCGAGAAGTAGATGTTCCAGTAGCCGACGGCGTAGAACAGCGCGATGACGGCGAGGATCGCCTTCGACATCGGCAGCACGACCCGGAAGAGGATGCGGAACTCGCCCGCGCCGTCCATCTTCGCGGCGTCGATGAGCTCGTTCGGCACGCTGTTCATGAAGAACGAGCGGAGCACGATCAGGTTGAACGCGTTGAGCGCCATCGGCAGGATCAGCGACCAGTACGTGTCGAGCAGGCCGAGCTTCTGCACCACGATGTAGCTGGGGTACATGCCTGGTCCGAACAGGAACGTGAAGAGCACCAGCATGAGCAGCGGCCGGTGCAGCAGCGACCCTGGGCGCGAGAGCCCGTAGGCCGCGCCGATCGTGAGGACCATGCTGAGGAGGGTGCCGCCCGCGGTCAGGCCGAGGGTCAGCAGCAGCGACTTGGTGAGCGCGCCGCCGTTGAAGATCTCCTCGTACGCGCGGAGGCTCACCTCGGTCGGGATGAGCAGCAGGTTGCCGCCGGCGCGCGAGAGCGCCTCCTCGCTCGCGAAGCTGGTGGCGACGACCGCCCAGATCGGGACGACGATGGCCGCGGCGTAGCAGACGAGGAACAGCGCCTTGGTGGCCTTGCCGAACCAGGAGGGCTCCTCGTCCCAGACGGGGCGGGCGTTCTTGCGGCGCTTGGCCGGAGTGATGAGCGCGGTCATGACTTCTGGTAGATCCCTTGCTCTCCGAGGCGGTGCGCGACGTTGTTGGCGACGAGGACCAGGACCAGGCCGATGACGCCCTTGAACAGGCCCGCCGCGGTGCCGAAGGAGGGGCCCTCGGTGCCGATGACGCTGCGGTAGTAGACGAAGGTGTCGAGCACCTCGGTGGTCTGCGAGCCGATGGCGTCGCGCTGGAGCTGGTACTGCTCGAAGCCGACGTTGAGGATGCCGCCGATGTGGAGGATGAGCAGCAGCACGATCACGGGCCGGATGCCCGGCAGCGTGATGTGCCACATGCGCCGCCACCGGTTCGCGCCGTCCACGGCCGCGGCCTCGTAGAGGCTCGGGTTGATCGACGCGAGCGCCGCCAGGAAGATGATCATCCCCCAGCCGGCGTCCTTCCAGGACCACTGGAGCCAGGCGAGGAACGTGAACGTGTCCGGGTCGGACATGATGTCGAGCCGGTCGCCGCCGAAGCCGAGGAGCCAGTTGGAGACCAGGCCGTCGGAGCCGAGGACCTGCACGAAGACGGTGACGACGAGGACCCAGGAGAAGAAGTACGGCAGGTACACGATCGACTGGAAGACGCTGCGCAGCCTGGTGGAGACGACGCTGTGCATGATGAGCGCCAGCGCGATCGACAGCGGGAACAGGAACAGCAGGTTGGCGAACGAGAACTTCAGCGTGTTCAGCAGCGCGGGCGTGAAGTACGGGTTGGCGAACAGGCGCTCGAACCACGCGAAGCCGACGAACGGGTTCTCCCAGAACGGCCGGAACGTCTTGTAGTCCATGAACGCGATGATGTTCCAGGACGAGGGCCAGTAGAAGAACACCGCGAGCTGCGACAGCGCCGGCAGTGTCATCAGGAGCAGGGGCCAGTCGTGGCGGAGCCGCTGCCCCGCCGTGCGCTTGCGCCGCAGCGGGGGCCGGGCCGCGGACCGCCCCTCCGCCGGGGGCGCTGAGGTCTGTAGTGCTGCCATCGCTTGTGTGAATCCAGTCAGTCGGTACCGGTGCAGTGGGAACGCTGGGGGTACGGGGAAGGCCGGGCGGTCCGGTTGGGAGGCGGGACCGCCCGGCCTGGGCCGTTAGTTGCCGTGCAGCTTGTCGTACGCGGCGGTGTAGTGCTCGCGGGCGGCCTCGCCGCCGTTGTCGAGGAACGTCTGGACCATGTCGGGGATCGTCGACAGGTCCGCGCGGCCGAAGGCGATGTCGGCCTCCTGGTCCTTGAGCGTCTGCGCGGCGGACTTGAAGTCGGCCGGGCCCTCGACGCGCATGCCCTCCCAGATGTTGACCTCGGCGAAGTCCTTCACCGACGCGTTGTACTCGAACTTGCGCTGGACGAAGGCCGGGTCGCCGGTCAGGAAGGTCTGCACCTGGCCCGAGAGGGTCTTGTAGTTGACCGGGGCCTGGACGGCGGCGGTGCCCTGCTCGGTGTAGACCGGCAGGCCGTCGTCGCCGTAGTTGAAGTGGGTGCCCTCGACGCCGTAGTTGATGAGCTCGTACTCGGTGGTGCCGTAGGGGGAGGAGCAGAAGTTCATGACGTCGAGGAGCTCCTCGACCTGCTCCTTCTCGAGGTCCTTGCGGAGGAAGGTCCAGCCGTCGACGCCGGTATTGACGTAGCGGATGGGCTCGCGGCCGCCGGTGCTGATCGCGCCGATGGGCTCGATCGCGCCGGTCGCGGTGCCGGTGTTGACCTGGTTGGAGTAGTCCGACCACCAGGACATGCCGTCCTGCGACATGAGGATGGTGCCGGCGATGTGCAGGGCGTGGCCGTCGAGCGTCCCGGTCGGGGTGTCGGGGTGGATGAGCTTCTCGTCCCAGCAGGTGCGGCGGAAGGTCAGCCATTCGGTGTACTCGGGGCGCTCGGAGTTGTGGACGAGCTTGCCGTCGATGTACGCCCAGCCGTCGCCGGAGGCGAGGCCGAACCACTCGGGGGTCACGTAGTCGAGGTTGAGGAAGGCCCAGCGGCCGTTGGCGTCGTCGGACCAGGCGCGGGCGACCTCCAGGACCTCCTCGACCGTGGTCGGCATCGCGAGGCCGTCGGCCTCGAGCAGGTCGGTGCGGACGAACATGCCGTTGCCGGGGCCGCCGGAGAAGTTGGAGGGGATGCCGAAGACGCGGGCGGTCTCGGGGTCCTCGGGGTCGGTGGACCACACCGACTGGCCCCAGGAGTTGGTGGCCTCGCCGGCGAGGAGCGGCCAGCGCTCGGAGATGTCGCCCTTGACGATGTCGGTCAGGTCGTAGAAGGTGTTGACCACCGTCTCCTGGAACGTGGGGTGGGCGTACAGCATCCAGCTGAAGAGGTTGATGCCGTCGCCGAACTCGTTGGCGGCCAGCCACTGCACGGAGGTGTCGGCGAAGGTGTTGCCGTCGGCCTGGCGCAGGTTGACCTTGGTGCCGCCCCACGCCTCCTGGCAGGCGGCGAAGTACGGGTCGTCGGCCGACGGGGGCGTGCCCCACATGGCGACGGTGATCTCGTACTCCCCGGAGCCCTCGGCGGCGGTCTCGACCGCGGGGACGGGCTCGGGGTAGGAGGTGAACCCGGAGGGGTGGTTCGGCGGCTCGCCCACGAGGTCGGGCTGCACCGGAAGCGGGAACTCCTTGTACGTGGGCAGGAAGTCGAAGCCTTCCGTGGCCTGCGAGGTGCCGGCGCCCGATTCGATGTCACTGCAAGCGGCGACGACGGGGAGGCCCGCGATCCCGGCGGCGCCGAGGCCGGCCACCTTGAACAGGGAGCGACGCCGGAGGGGCGACCTGTCGGAGGGAGTAGCCACGTTGCTGTCCTTTCGGTCTGACTGTTTCGTGAGGGGGTAAGCCGGTAATTAGTTCGGCTATTCGATAAACTAAAGTAGCGCACGGTGGCAGGCCCCACAAGCGGGGGGTCAGCCGAAACGGGCGCGGATTGGTCACGATTCGGGAACGGGCCTTGTAGTTGAACGTGCACATGGACCACTGTCAGGGACTGCCCGACGACCGCTTGTCGCCATCCACGACAATGCCCAACGACACCACTGCCGGCACCGGTGAAGATGGGCCACGAGCTCGCAACAGGAGGAGAACATGGCGATGCGCATAGCGGCGAAGTCCGCCGGTCAGAGCGAGGCCGAAGAGGAGCCCGGCCGCGCCAAGCGCGCCGACTTCACCGATGTGCGGGCGAACAACCTCGGCTTCGTGCTCCGGCAGGTCAGGGCCGAGGGCCGGTGCTCCCGCGCCGACCTCGCCGCCAAGACCGGCCTGAACAAGGCCACCGTCTCCTCGCTCGTCGCCGAGCTCATCGAGCGGCGCGTCCTGCGCGAGTCCGGCTCGGTCATCGGCAACATCGGCCGCCCCGCGGTCCTCCTGTCCGTCGACACCGGCTACTACGCCTCGCTCGGCGTGGAGGTCAACGTCGACTACATGACCCTCGTGGCCGTCGACCTCGCCGGGAACCGCCTCCTCTCCTGGCGCCGCGCCCACGACGGCTCCGGCTCCACCCCCGGCAAGTCCGTCTCCGCCCTCGCCGGCCTCGCCAAGCGCGCCGTCGACCGCATGGACTCCGAGGGCCGCCAGATCCTCGGCCTCGCCGTGGCCGTCCCCGGCATGATCGACAACGACGGCGTCGTCCAGCGCGCCCCCATGCTCGGCTGGTCCGACTTCGACCTCACCGGCCGCCTGCGCCAGGCCATGCGCGACCCCAAGTACGCCGTCACCGCCGACAACGACGCCAACCTCGGCGCCGTCGCCGAGCAGCGCTTCGGCTCCTGGGCCGGCGTGTCCAACATGATCTACCTGACCGGCGAGATCGGACTCGGCGCCGGACTCATCGTCGACGGCGAACTCCGCAGGGGCGCAACGGGATTCGCGGGCGAGATCGGCAACCTCCTCATCGAGGTCGACGGCCGCGTCGGCCGCGTCGAGGACTTCGCCGGCATCCGCGCCGTCCTCAATGAACTGTCCGAATCAGAGGACGTGAACGGCACCGAAGTGGAGGCCGAGGTCGAGGACGTCGTCACCCGCGCCCGCGCCGGGGAGCCGCGCGTCGTCGAGGCCCTCGACCGCATCGGCCGCTCGCTCGGCGCCGGCATCGCGCTGGCCGTGGACCTGCTCAACCCCGAGGCCGTCGTCCTCGGCGGCCACTACCAGGCCCTGAGCACCTGGATCGGCCCCGCCGCCGAGACCGAGCTCGCCGCCCGCACCCACGCCTCCGGCGCGGGCGGGGCCGAGATCGTCGTCTCCGCGCTCGGCCACGAGGCCCCCGCGCTCGGCGCCGCCACCGGCATCCTCAACGACATCGACGCCGGCCTCATGCCGACCCCGCTCGGCCGGTAGGGCCCGCCCCGCCCCGGTTGTTTCAGAACTGTTACCACGTCCGTTTCCCCAGGTCGATCCTGACGGAAGCGGACGAAAACCACCATTCGCGCACGCTGTGGCGCCCCGTCCGCCTTGACCGGCGGGCGGGCCGGGGTGTAGAAATCTTGCATTCCTCAATCGAAGCGCTTCGACAAGCTTCTTCAATGAATCTGCCGCGACCAGGTCGAACACCCCGGTCTTCGAAGCGCTTCGATGACGCAAGACACAGCCAGTGACAGCGACGTCCAAGCAAGGAAGACCCTCATGACCGACGACCAGCGTCCCGCCTTCCGCGACCCCGACCTGCCCCGCGAGGAGCGCGTCGCCGACCTCCTCGCCCGGCTCACCCTCGACGAGAAGATCGGCCTGCTCCACCAGTACCACCGGCCGGTCGAACGGCTCGGCATGGGCCCCTTCAAGACCGGCACCGAAGCCCTCCACGGGCTGGCCTGGCTCGGCGAGGCCACCGTCTTCCCGCAGGTCGTCGCCCTCGGCGCCACCTGGAACCCCGAGCTCGTCGAGCAGGTCGGCGCCGCCGTCGCCGACGAGGTCCTGGCCTTCAACCACGAGGACCCCGTCAAGGTCGGGCGCAACGTCTGGGCCCCCACCGTCAACCCGCTGCGCGACCCCCGCTGGGGCCGCAACGAGGAGGGCTACTCCGAGGACGCCTGGATGACCGGGCTCATGGGCGGCGCCTACGCGCGCGGCCTCAAGGGCGACGACGGCGCTGTGTGGAAGACCGCGCCGACCGTCAAGCACTTCCTCGCCTACGGCAACGAGGCCGACCGCTGCACCACCTCCTCGAACATGCCCCCGCGCGTCCTGCGCGAGTACGAGTTCGCCGCCCACCGCCCGGCACTGGCGAGCGGCGACGCGGTCGCGGTCATGCTCTCGTACAACCTCGTCAACGGCCGCCCCGCGCACGTGACCCCCCTGGTCAACTCCGAGCTGCGCACCTGGACCGCCGACGAGGTCTTCATCGTCTCGGACGCCTACGCGCCCAACAACCTCGCCCAGCTCCAGGGCTACTTCGAGGACCTCCCGACCGCGTACGCCGCGGCCGTCAAGGCCGGCCTCGACTCCTTCACCCAGGACGACGACCGCGCCGAGGGCGTGCTCGCCCACCTCGTCACCGCCCTCGAGCGGGGCCTCCTCGACGAGGCCGACATCGACACCGCGGTGCGCCGCAACCTGTTCGTGCGCTTCGGCCTCGGCGAGTTCGACCCCGAGGACCCGTACGCGCGCATCGGCCGCGAGGCCGTGAACTCCCCGGCGCACCGGGCGCTCGCCCGCGAGGCCGCCGCGCAGTCGATCACCCTCCTCAAGAACGACGGCATCCTGCCCCTGCGGGCCCCGAAGACGATCGCCGTCATCGGCCCGCTCGCCGACGTCCAGATGCAGGACTGGTACTCCGGGACCCTTCCGTACGCCGTCACCGCGCGCCAGGCCCTCGCCGAGCGCGCCGAGGTCGTCCACTGCGAGGGCACCGACCGCATCCGCCTGCGCCACAAGACCGGCTACGTGACCGTCGACGGCGAGGACGTGTCGATCACCGACACCACCGCCGCCGCGGCCCAGTTCGACCTGTGCGACTGGGGCGGCTGGTCCTACCTCATCCGCAGCGCCGCCACCGGCAAGGTCCTCAACGGCGCGAAGGACGGCCGGATCGCCGCCGACTCCGACGGCCCGCACGAGTTCGACGTCACCGAGACCTTCCGCATCCACGAGATCGAGGGCGGCAAGCTCGCCTTCACCCAGATCCACAAGCCCGAGACCGACGAGTCCGGCAAGTGGGTGGCCATCGAGGACGGCCGCCTCGTCCTGCGCGACGACGCCGCCGAAGCCGCGGCCTTCGACCTGGAGTTCGTCCTCAAGGGCCACGACCAGGCCGCCGAGGCCGCCGCCTCCGCCGACGTCGCCGTCGTCGTCCTCGGGGACCACCCGCTCGTCAACGGCCGCGAGACCGAGGACCGCGCCGACCTCAACCTCGCCAGCGCCCAGGAGTGGCTCCTGCGCCGGGTCGCGGCCGCCAACCCGAATACCATTCTGGTCATGTCCTCCTCCTACCCCTACGCCGCGAACTGGGCCGCCAAGCACGTGCCCGCGGTGGTGTGGTCCGGCCACGGCGGCCAGGAGTGGGGCGGCGCGCTCGCCGACGTCCTCTACGGCGACCGCGACGCCGAGGGGCGCCTCCCGCAGACCTGGTACACCGACGCCGCCGAGCTGCCCGCGATGCTCGACTACGACATCGTGGCCTCCGACGCGACCTACCTCTACTACCTCGGCCAGCCGCTCTACCCGTTCGGGCACGGCCTCTCCTACGCCGACTTCGCGTACGCGAACCTGAAGGCCGGCAGGGACCACGTCGCCCCCGGCGACGACCTCGAGGTCACCGTCGACGTCACCAACACCGCCGACCGCGACGGCGTCGAGGTCGTGCAGCTGTACTCGCACCAGTGCGGCTCCCGCGTCAAGCAGCCGCTGCGCCAGCTCCGCGGCTTCCAGAAGGTCCGCCTCGCCGCGGGCGAGACCCGCACCGTCCGCTTCACCGTGGCCGTCGACGACCTCGCCCACTGGGACAACACCACCGGCCGCATGATCGTCGAGAAGAGCCGCCAGCGCCTCATGGTCGGCCGCTCCGCCGCGAACATCGTCCTGTCGGCCTCGGTCCGCGTCGACGGCGTCACGGTCGGCCCCCGCGACCTCTCGCGACCGCTCGCGGCCGCGTCCAACGACGCCTACGCGGGCGTCCTGTGGCGCGACGAGACCCGCGCCTCCGGCGACGTCATCGCCGCCGAGGAGGCCGGCGGCTGGATCATGCTGGGGGACTGCGACTTCGCGCCCGGCTACACCACGGTGACCGCCCGCGTCTCGGGCCACGCCGCGCAGCTCCAGCTCCGCGTCGACGACCCGCTCGACGGCGACGTGCTCGCCAAGATCGACACCCCGATGACCGCGGGCGTCTACGACTACGCGGAGGTCACCGTCGACTTCGGCGGCGCCGAAGGCGTCAAGGACCTGTACGTGACCTTCGAGTCCGGCCCGGTCCGCCTGGCGTCCCTGGCCTTCGGCGGGGCGTCCTAGTGGCCGGCCCTGGCCGCGGCACGACCATCGCCGACGTGGCCGCCCGCGCCGGGGTCGCCGCCAGCACCGTCTCCTACGTGCTCAGCGGGAAGCGGTCGATCTCCCCGGAGACCGCCGACCGCGTCATGCAGGCCGTCGCCGACCTCGGCTACCACCCGCACGCGGGGGCGCGCTCGCTCGCTTCCCGGCGGGCCGGGGTCATCGCCATGATGCTCCCGCTGCGCGACGGCATGCACCTGCCGGTGCTCATGCAGTTCGCCTCCGGCGCGGTCACCGAGGCCCGCCGCCACGACCAGGACGTGCTGCTCATGACGGCCGACGAGGGACCCGCGGGCCTGGCCCGCGTCGCCGCCTCGGCCATCGTGGACGGCCTCATCCTCATGGACGTCGAGGTGCGCGACCCGCGCGTGGAGACCCTGCGCCGCCTGGGACTCCCGAGCGTCCTCATCGGCTTCCCGGCCGACGCCGAGGGCCTCACCTGCGTGGACCTCGACTTCACCGCCGCGGGCCGGGCCTGCGCCGAGTACCTCCGCGAGCGCGGCTGCGGCGACATCGCCCTCCTCGGGGCCTCCGAGGCGGTCTACGCCCGCCGCACCGGCTTCGCCGAGCGCGTGCGCGAGGGCTTCCTCGGCCGCTCCGGGCCCGCGACCGTCCAGCCGTGCCCCGACGACCCGGTCTCGGTGCAGCGCACCGTGAAGGAGCTCCTGGCCGCGAACCCGGACCTGACCGGGCTCGCCGTCCACAACGAGCCCGCGGTCGGCCACGTCATGCACGCCCTCGCCGACGCCGGGAAGCTCGTGGGGGAGGACTTCCACGTCGTCGTCATCGGCCCCGACGAGGTCGCCGAGCGGGTCCACCCGCAGCTCCCGTCCGTCCTCGTGCCGGCCGAGACCCTCGCCGAGACCGCGGTGCGCCACCTCATGCGCAAGCTCGACGGCCTCGACGTGCCCGACTCGACCCTCATCGAACCGCAGCTCACCATCAGGTAGGCGGCGCAGCGCGACGGCCCGGGGATGGTGGTCCCCGGGCCGTCGCCGTGCCCGGGGGGCGGAGCCCCGGGCGAGGTGTGCTGCCTGTGTGCGCCTAGCCGACGTCGAGTCCCTGCTCCTGGAGCCAGGCCAGGGAGTCGGTCTTCTCGTCGTCGATGAGCACCTCGAAGTGCAGGTGCGGGCCGGTCGAGTTGCCGGTGGTGCCGGCGAGGATCAGGGCGTCGCCCTTCTCGACCTCGTCGCCGACGCTCACGAGGACCTCGGAGGCGTGGGCGTACCGGGTCTGGACGCCGTCGCCGTGGTCCACGTAGACCACGTTGCCGTAGCCGCCGGCCTCGTAGCCGACGTAGGTGACGGTGCCGGCGCCGACGGAGACGATCTCGTCGCCCTCGTTGTTGCCGAAGTCGGTGCCGCCGTGCATGGAGCCGTTGCGCATCCCGTAGTACGACGTGATCGCGGCGGTGGACGGGAGCGTCCACGGGTTCTTGGCGGCCTCGGCCGCGGCGGCCTCCTCGGCGGCCTGCGCCGCGGCGTCGGCCTCGGCCTCGGCCTGCGCCTGCGCGGCGGCCTCGGCCGCGGCCTGCTTCTCCGCCTCCGCCTGCGCGGCGGCGGCCTGCGCGGCGGCCTGCTCGGCGGCGGCCTGGGCGGCCATGTCCGCCAGGACGGCGTCGACCTTCCAGTCGGCCTGCACCACGGTGGCCTCCATGTCGACCTCGGCGTCGGCGGCCTGCGCGGCGGCCTGCCCCGAGAGGGCCGACACCACCCAGCCGGTGACGATGGCGGCCGCCAGACCCCCGCTCACGAAACGCCAGGTGTGACGTTCGCGACGGATACGGCGGCGCCGGATCACGGCGCGGAGTCGACGGCTGGTCAGTTCGCGTCCTGCGGTCTCGCAGGTGTCCTCGTGCTTGCCCATAAGACCCGGAAACGTACCGGATCCAATCCGGACAAACCCGTCTCGACCTGCGAAACAACACCCGAACTGGTCCCCTTGCGGCCGAGGTCGGCACCCGGGGGCGGCCGCACCTCCTCCGAACGGAGGAGGCCGGTCACGGAACGTGAACGCCTCCTCGCAAATGGTGTCTTCGCTTATATCGGTAGAGCCGTGACGCAGGACTCCGCCTAAACTTGAGGCTCCTGCGGCCAATCGGCCCGCCGTCTGCTGAGGAGTGCCCCATGATCACCGCCACCGGTCTCGAGCTGCGCGCCGGATCGCGCATCCTCCTGTCCGGGGCCGATCTGCGGGTCCAGCCCGGTGACAGGATCGGACTCGTGGGGCGCAACGGCGCCGGCAAGACCACCACCATGAACGTCCTCGCGGGCCTCACCCAGCCGTACACCGGCAAGATCGAGAACAACGGCCCCTTCGGCTACCTCCCGCAGGACCCGCGCTTCGCCGACCTCTCCCAGACCGCGAGCAACCGCGTCCTCTCCGCACGCGGCCTCGACCAGCTCATCGCCGACCTCGCCAAGACCGAGGTCGAACTCGCCGAGGTCGCCGACGACGCCCAGCGCGACAAGCTCGTGCGCCGCTACTCCCGCCTCGAGGAGCAGTTCTCCGCCCGCGGCGGCTACCAGGCCGAGTCCGAGGCCGCCCGCATCTGCTCCAAGCTCGGCCTCGAGGACCGCATCCTCGCCCAGCCCCTGGAGACCCTCTCCGGCGGCCAGCGCCGCCGCGTCGAGCTCGCCCGCATCCTCTTCTCCGACGACGGCGACGGCATCCTCCTCCTCGACGAGCCCACCAACCACCTCGACGCCGACTCCATCACCTGGCTCCGCGGCTTCCTCGCCGGCCACAAGGGCGGCCTCGTCCTCATCACCCACGACGTCGAGCTCCTCGACGAGGTCGTCAACACCGTCTGGTTCCTCGACCCGACCCGCTCGGTCATCGACCAGTACAACCTCGGCTGGAAGGCCTACCAGCGCCAGCGCGCCGAGGACGCCGAGCGCCGCCGCCGCGAGCGCTCCAACGCCGAGAAGAAGGCCGCCACCCTCACCCGGCAGGCCGCCAAGCTCGGCGCCAAGGCCACCAAGGCCAAGGCCGCCAAGGGCATGCTCCGCCGCGCCGAGGCCATGATCGACAACCTCGAAGAGGACCTGCTCCAGGAGAAGGTCGCCGACGTGCGCCTCCCGCAGCCGGCCCCCTGCGGCAAGGTCCCGCTCACCGCGTCCGGCCTCTCCAAGTCCTACGGCTCGCTGGAGATCTTCACCGGCGTCGACCTCGCCATCGACCGCGGCTCCCGCGTCGTCATCCTCGGCCTCAACGGCGCCGGCAAGACCACCCTGCTGCGGATGCTCGCCGGGACCCTCGAACCCGACACCGGCGAGGTCGAGCCCGGCTACGGCCTGCGCATCGGCTACTTCGCGCAGGAGCACGACACGCTCGACCACACCGGCACCGTCCTGGAGCAGATGCAGTCGGCCGCCTCCGCCAACGGCGCCGACCTGCCCGACTCCGAGCTGCGGAAGATCCTCGGCGCGTTCCTCTTCCCCGGCGACGACGTCCACAAGCCCGTGCACGTCCTCTCCGGCGGCGAGAAGACCCGGCTCGCGCTGGCGAGCCTGGTGTCCTCGGGCGCGAACGTGCTGCTGCTCGACGAGCCCACGAACAACCTCGACCCGGCCAGCCGCCAGCAGGTCCTCGACGCGGTCGACGGCTTCACCGGCGCGATCGTCATGGTCACCCACGACCCGGGCGCGGTCGAGGCCCTCCGGCCCGAGCGCGCGATCCTGCTCCCCGACGGCGACGAGGACCTGTGGTCCGACGACCTGATGGAGCTCGTCGAGCTCGCGTAGGGCCTCAGCCCGAGTACATGAGCACGATCGCGGCGCACGCGCCCGCGGCCGCGCTGATGAGCGGCGCGCGCACCGACCGCCGCCGGTCCGCGAGCGCGGTCGCGCCGACGACGAGCCACGGGCACAGCGCGATCCACCCGTACTCCGGGTGCTCGGGGTTCGCGCCGCTGAGCGGCGCGATCATGAGCGCCAGGAGCGGGCCGACCATGAGCGGCCACGCGGAGCTGGACCCGAGGCGGCGCATGCTCTCCACGACGGCCGGGCCGCACGCGACGGCCACCAGCGCGGGCATGAGCGCGACCCACCACAGCTGCCCCGGGTGCGCGGCGACCTCGCCGATCGCCGCGTTGTAGGTGTCCACCAGCCCGTACGGCCACGAGGACCCGAACGCGGCCGACACGGCCAGCACCGCGAGCGCCGCGCCCGCCGAGACGAGGATCTGCACCGGCCGCCGCCGCGCGAAGTACAGGCACAGCAGCGACACCGCGAACCAGGCCGCGCCGTAGGACAGGATCGCGGCGATGCCGAGGAGCCCGCCCGCGGCGGCCGCGCCCCAGAACGCGTCGGCGCCCTTGACGCGCCGCTCGGACACCGCGGCGCCGCACGCGAGGACCGCGGCGCACGCGGCGGCGGCGATCCCGTCGACGCCGAGCGTCGACCAGGCCGCCCACGGTCCGAGGACGAGCACCGGCGCGAGCGCCCGGGCCGCGACCGGCCCCGACACCGACTTGACCGCCACCAGCACCAGCGGCACCGTCAGGCACGAGAGCGCGATGACAGTGATCGCCAGGCCCGCGTCGGACCCGGTGTAGGACACCAGGAGTGCGACGGCGCCGCGCGCGCCCGCCGTCGAGGTCGAGGTGGTGGTCGCGTCCACGTTGGTGTGCAGCGCGGCCGACCACGCGATCGACGCGAGGTACGAGAGCACCAGCAGCGAGTGCCACGACATGCGCACCGCGGCGGGCCGGGAGGCCGCCGCCAGGACCGCCGCGGCCGCGAACGGGGCCGCGACCATGCCGGGGGTCACCTGGAACGAGAGGCGCTGCGCGGGCCACCAGGGGAGCGTCGCCGGGCCCACGACCTCGGTCGCCTCGACCGCCACCGACGCCAGGGCCAGCACCGCGACCGTCAGGCACAGCCAGATCCCGAGGTCCCTGACGTGCCGCCGCCGCGCCGGGGCGAGGGCGTCGGCCCGCTCGGTGAACGAGGGCTGCGGTGCGGTCACGTCACGAAACTATCGGGTATCCGACAGAAACATCCGCCGAGCGACAGAACTCCGGCAAACTTCACAACACACCTTCATCACCCTCCGTGTCTGGGAAAGGACTCATGACCCCCGAATCCAATCCACCGGCCGGCGGCGCCGCCGGTGCGGCGGGCGCCGCGAAGACCGACCCGAACCGCCAGGTCCGCGGCGACGAGCGCCGCGAGCTCACCGAGCACGTGACCGCCGCGTACGACCAGGGCCGCAGCATCCGCGACATCGCCTCCTCGATAGGTCGATCGTACGGTTTCGTGCACCGCCTCCTGGCCGAAGCGGGCGTGGACTTCCGCACTCGCGGCGGCGCGCGGAAGGCGGGCCGGAAATAACCGGGCCCCGGCCGGGCGTTGCACGTTCGGATACGAACGACGAGAAACGCCCAAGACCACCACCGGACTGCCGAATTCCCGGACGACGAACGCACTTGGGCTCTGCACACGGGAGGCCCGGTGTCATCGATGGGACCCGCCGGCTGGGACGCCATGCGCTCGATGCGGCGCGCGGACGACCTCAAAGGCGTCACACTCACCCGCGGCGTGAAACGCCGCATCCTGCGCTTCGCGCAGCCTTACCGGCGCGACATCGCCTGCTTCATCGGGCTCGTCACGCTGATCGCGGCCATCGGGGTCGCGACGCCCGTCCTCGCGGGCGACATCGTCAACGAGCTGACCGGCGCCGACGGCACCCAGCGGGGCGTCGTCACGATCGCCTCGATCATCGCCGGCCTCGCCCTCGTCGAGGGCCTGCTCAACCTCGCCATGCGCTGGTACGGCGCGAAGCTCGGCGAGGGGATCATCTTCGACCTGCGGCGGGCCGTGTTCGACCACGTCCAGTCCATGCCGGTCGCCTTCTTCACCCGCTCGCAGACCGGCGCGCTGGTCTCGCGGCTGAACAACGACGTCATGGGCGCGCAGCGCGCCTTCACCAGCACCCTCTCGGGACTGGTGTCCAACGGCATCGCCGTCGCGCTCATCATCGGCGTCATGTTCTTCCAGTCCTGGCAGATCACCCTGCTCTCGCTGGTCCTGGTCCCGGTGTTCCTGGTGCCCGCCAAGTGGGTCGGGCGCCGGCTCGCGGCGCTCACGAAGGAGTCCTTCGACCTGAACGCCGCCATGAACACCCAGATGGCCGAGCGGTTCAACGTCGGCGGCGCGATGCTGGTGAAGCTCTTCGGCCGCCCCGACACCGAGTCCGGCGAGTTCGCCGGCAAGGCCGACCGCGTGCGCGGCATCGGGATCACCACCGCGATGTACGCGCGCACGTTCATCGTCGCGCTCACGCTCGTCGCCGGGCTCTCCCAGGCCCTCGCCTACGGCCTCGGCGGCGCGCTCGTCTTCGCCGGGCAGCTCAGCGCCGGCACCGTGGTCACCCTCGCGCTCCTCCTCACCCGCCTCTACGGGCCCCTGACGGCGCTGTCGAACGTCCGCGTCGACGTCATGAGCGCCCTCGTCAGCTTCCAGCGCGTCTTCGAGGTCCTCGACCTCAAGCCGCTCATCGCGGAGCAGCCCGACGCCCGCGACCTGCCCGCCGGGGCCGCCTCGGTCGCCTTCCGCGACGTGGAGTTCCGCTACCCGGGCGCCGACCAGGTCTCCCTCGCGAGCCTGGAGGACCTGGCGCGGCCCGACCGCTCCGACTCGGGCCGCGACATCCTGCGCGGCGTCTCCGTCGACATCGCCCCGGGCGCGCTCGTCGCCCTCGTCGGCCACTCCGGCGCGGGCAAGACCACCATGGCGAGCCTGGTGCCGCGTCTGTACGACGTGACCTCCGGTTCGGTCGAGGTCGGCGGCGTCGACGTCCGCGACCTCACCGCCGCGTCGCTCTCGGCGCACATCGGCATGGTCACCCAGGACGCGCACCTGTTCCACGACACCGTCCGCGAGAACCTCGCGTACGCCCGGCCCGGGTCCACCGACGAGGAGATCTGGGAGGCCCTCGACCGGGCCCAGATCGGCGACACCGTGCGCCGCCTCGAGTCCGGGCTCGACACGGTCGTGGGGGAGCGCGGCTACCGGTTCTCCGGCGGCGAGAAGCAGCGCCTCGCGATCGCGCGGGTCCTGCTCAAGGCCCCGCCGATCGTCATCCTCGACGAGGCCACCGCCCACCTCGACTCCGAGTCCGAGGCCGCTGTCCAGCGCGCCCTCGACACGGCTCTGGAGGGCCGCACCTCGCTCGTCATCGCCCACCGCCTCTCGACGGTGCGCCGGGCCGACACGATCGTGGTCCTGGAGGACGGCCTGGTCGCCGAGTCCGGCACCCACGACCAGCTCGTGGCCCGCGGCGGCCTGTACGCCGAGCTGTACCGGACCCAGTTCGCCGAGGCCGGGGCCGGACCGGACGGCGCCCTCTCCACCGCGGCATAGGTGACCTGGGTCATATATGCTCTCGGCGAAACCGCGTCCGCGCAGGTCGCGGACATGGACGTGAGGCGCGCTTCAAGTTGAGGGGTTTCCTGAAAGCGGGCGTACTGTAGGGTCCAGAGGCCACTTCGGTTCAATCTTCGCCGAAGTGGTGAAGCGCCAGCAATGGCGGGCACACCTCGGGCCGCGCCGCCTCCCGGCCGGGAACGCAACACCCCCGGAACGGGTCGTCGGCAGGCCTGAACATCAACATCGCAAGGAAATACAGGCATGGCGCAAGGCACCGTTAAATGGTTCAACGCGGACAAGGGCTTCGGGTTCATCGCTCCTGACGCCGAAGGTCCGGACATCTTCGTCCACTTCACGGCCATCACCGGGAACGGCTACCGCTCCCTGGAGGAGAACCAGCGAGTGGAGTTCGAGATCGAAGCCGGCAAGAAGGGCCCGCAGGCCGCGAACCTGCGCGCCCTGTAGGACGAGCAACGAGCACGGAGCCGCTGCCCTTCACTGCGAAGGACAGCGGCTTCTCTGTCGCCCTGACCCGCCCGCCGCGGCCGGCCCGGGGAAACCCGATTGAGACCGTCGCACCCGACCGGCACACTGGGGCGGTGAAAATCATCGAGTTCCACGCCTCCGACGCCGATCTGATCGATCGGGCGTACGGCATCCTCACCGCGGCGCACCGGGCCGACACCCCCGAGAACCCCACCTACACCGAGCGCTTCTTCCGGACCCTCTTCACCCACGTCATGCCGGGCCGCGAACGACACTGGTTCGCCGCGGTCGCCGACGACGGCACCGCCGTCGGCTACGTCCGGGTCAACTTCTTCACCGAGGAGAACCGCGAGCTCGGCTTCTACGAGCTCGGCGTCCACCCCGACCACCGCGGCACCGGGGCCGACGAGCTCCTGCGCGAGCACGCCGAGCGCGTCTGCGCCGAGCACGGCCGCACCTCGGTCATCACCGCCGTCCCGATCCACTGGGAGGGCGGCCCCGCCCGCGACGAGGCGCCCGCCCGCGCCCTCGAGGCCCGCGGCTACACCCGCGCGCTCACCACCGTCAACCGCCGCAGCCCCGTCGACCCCCTCGGGGCCGACGAGGAGGAGCGCCGCCACGCCGAGGCCCTCGCCAAGGCCGGCGACGCCTACGAGGTGCGCCAGTGGATCGGTCCCGTCCCCGACGACCTCGTGGACACCATGTGCCGCATGGAGTCCATGATCATGGCCGAGGTCCCCATGGGCGAGATCGAGGCCGAGCCCGAGATCATGGACGCCGAGAAGCTCCGCGGCAAGGAGGCCGTCTACGCGGCCGAGGGCCGCACCTGGCTCAACTCCGTCGCCGTCGAGCGCGCCACCGGCGAGGTCCGCGCCTGGACCGAGATCGCCCTCGACGACGGCGACGACGTGAACGGCCTCCAGGGCATCACCATCGTCGACCCGGCGCACCGCGGCCACCGCCTCGGCCTCCTCCTCAAGCTCGCCAACCTCCGGATGCTGCGCGGGCACTCCCCGTCCACCCAGTGGATCTGGACCGACAACGCCGACGTCAACGCCCCCATGATCGCCATCAACGAGCTCATGGGATACACCACTGTGGACGCCAACGCCGAGTACCAGCTCAAGCGACGGGCCTGACCTCCGCCGGCGCCCCCGCCCGGGGCGCCCGCCGCGGGGCCACCGCCCGTGGACGGACCCCGCCATACTCGGCAGATGCAGCTGACCCCCCTGAACCCCAGCGACCACGACGCCGTCGGCGAGGTCCTCGGCCTCCTGCACGCCGTGCGCGACGCCGACGCGCCCGAGGGCCCGCGCCTGGTCGAGCAGTCGTTCCGCGCCGGGCTCCGCCAGGAGCGCCCCGGCCTGGACGTCGTCCACTTCGCCGCGACCGACGGCGGCGCCGTCGTCGGCTACCTCGGCATCGGGCTCATGGTCGACGACAACCCCCACCTCGCCATGGCCGAGCTCATGGTCCACCCCGACCACCGTCACCGCGGCCACGGCCGGGCCCTCCTCGCCCACTACACCGAGTACGCCGCCGCCCGCGGCCGCACCGACCTCACCGCCGGCACCCTCACCACCTGGGGCGACGGCCCCCGCCGCCCCGAAGCCGGCGTGGACTTCCTGGAGCGCAACGACTTCACCCTCGCCCTCGTCAACGTCCGCCGCCGCGCCCGCACCGACGCCCTCGCCCCCGACGACGAGCGCCGCCTCTGGGACGAGGCCGTCGCCGCCTCCGCGGCCGACTACGAGGTCCGCACCTGGACCGGCCCCGCCCCCGACGACCTCATCGAGTCCATCTGCCGCCTCGACGCCCAGAGCCGCGACGAGATCCCCCTCGGCGACATCCAGATGGACGCCGAGCAGGTCGACGTCGCGCGGGCCCGCGCCAAGGAGGCCGCCACCGCCGCCGTCCACCAGGTCCCCGTCAAGGCCGCCGCCGTCCACCGCGCCACCGGCGAGGTCGCCGCGATCACCGACGTCCACGCCTACGAGGACCCCGCCGCGACCCACGCCTCCCAGGGCATCACCATCGCCGACCCCGCCCACCGCGGCCACCGCCTCGGCATGCTCGTCAAGCTCGCCAACCTCCGCCGGCTCCGCGAGCGCTTCCCCCGCGTCGAGGAGATCTGGACCGAGAACGCGGACGTCAACGACCACATGATCGCGATCAACACCGAACTCGGCTACGAGGCCGTCGACGCCCTCAGCGTCTACCAGCGCCGACTCCGGCCCTGAGCCCGGGCGCGCGGCGGCCGATTCCGAAATTCGGTTGCCGCGCCCCGGCGCCACTGTCCAGACTGAGCACATGAGTGACATCCAGATCCTCGCGCTCGACCCCGCTGACGGCGACCTCGTCTCCGGCGCGTTCGAGGTGCTGCGAGCCGCCCACGCCGCAGACGCCCCGGAGGCCCCCGCGCCCCACGAGGGCAAGTTCCGGCTGGGTCTCATCCATCCCGTTCCCGACGAGGACCAGGCGATCCACCTCGCCGTCCGCGACGGCGCCGTCCTCGGCCTCGCCGACGCCGGCTACCCCAACCGCGAGAACCTGCACTTCGGCTGGGCCACGATCACCGTCCACCCCGAGCACCGCCGCCAGGGCGTCGGCTCGGCCCTCCTCGACGCCTTCATCGCCGACGCCAAGGGCCGCGGACGCACCACGCTCACGCTGGACACCCGCATGACCTGGGAAGACGGCATCGAGCGATCGGACGCCGGCCGCCGCTTCGCCGAGAAGCACGGCTTCGAGTCCGCCCTCACCTGGATCAACCGGCGCTGCGCCGTCGACGCCCTCGACGCCGCCGCCGAGCAGGAGCTCCTGGAGAAGTCCCAGGCCGCCGCCGGCGACGCCTACGAGATCATCTCGTGGATCGGGCGCACGCCCGAGCACCTCGTCGACACCATGGCCCGCATCGACTCCACCATCCTCGCCGAGGTCCCCCTCGGCGACCTGGAGCTCGAACCGGAGACCATCGACGCGGAACTCAAGCACGCCAAGGCCGACCGCAACGAGGCCATGGGCGTCATCCCGATCCAGACGATCGCCGTCGACCGCGCCACCGGCGAGGCCGTCGCCAACACCGCGGTCTTCGCCTACGACGACCCGGAGTACACCGACGCCTTCCAGGGCATCACCATCGTCAACCCCGAGCACCGCGGCCACCGCCTCGGCACGCTCCTCAAGATCCTCAACCTCCGCCTCGTGCGGGAGAACTACCCGGCCGTCCGGACCATCTGGACCGACAACGCCGACGTCAACGCCCCGATGATCGGCATCAACGTCATCCTCGGCTACGAGATCCTCGACGCCGGCGCGGAGTTCCAGCGCAAGTTCGCGGCCTGATCCGACCCCGAAAGGGTGTCTCCAGGCACAAGCCGACCGTGAGAGTGGCGACCGCTTCTCACGGTCGGCTATTGTTCTTAGCTGGCCCTAGTTCTTCATTGCAGAGGCCCGATCAGGCGCGTCCCGCCCCATCACCGTCGGCTCATGGTGAAACCGATATTCCGCGGAACGTGCGTCATTTACGAAGTCGTTCTCGCGGAAGGCGAACCATGACTCTTGACCAAACTGTGCCCGATGCTGCCGTCAACGAATCCGACACGGCGCTCGAAGTCACCGAAACCCCCGAAACCACGCAGTCCGACGCCGTCGTGAGCGAGTCCGCTCCGGCCGCCGAGGCGACCCCGGCCGAGCCCGACGAGGAGTTCACCGTCGAGGTCGACGCGGTCGACCCCGAGCCCGCGGGCCCGGCGTTCGACGAGCTCGGCCTCCCGGAGAAGATCACCGCCGCGCTGGCCGAGCAGGGCATCGTGACGCCCTTCCCGATCCAGGCCGCGACGATCCCCGACGCGATGGCCGGGCGCGACATCCTCGGTCGCGGCCAGACCGGCTCGGGCAAGACCCTGGCCTTCGGCCTGCCGACCCTGGCCCGCCTCGCGGCGGGCGGCCGCACCAAGGCCAAGCGCCCCCGTGCGATCATCCTGACCCCGACCCGCGAGCTGGCCATCCAGGTCGCCGAGTCCCTCCAGACCTTCGGCGACGCCGTCGGCATCGAGATGAAGGTCGTCTGCGGCGGCACCGCGTTCTCGCGCCAGATCGACGCGCTCCGCTCCGGTGTCGACATGCTCGTCGCCACCCCGGGCCGCCTGCGCGACCTGATCCGCCGCGGCGAGTGCTCGCTCGAGGACGTCGAGCTGGCGATCCTCGACGAGGCCGACCAGATGGCCGACATGGGCTTCCTGCCCGAGGTCGAGGAGCTGTTCGACCAGCTGCCCAAGGGCGGCCAGCGGATGCTCTTCTCGGCCACGCTGGAGCAGGAGATCGACGTCCTGGTCCGCAAGTACCTGTCGGAGCCCGTCGTCCACTCGGTCGACCCGCCGGCCGGCTCGGTCACCACCATGAGCCACCACCTGCTGCTCATCGGGCCGCGCGACAAGGCCACCATGACGGCCGCCGTCGCCGCCCGCCCGGGCCTGACGATGGTGTTCGTGCGGACCCAGCTCGCCGTCGACCGCATCGCCGAGGAGCTTCGCGACCAGGGCGTCAACGCCGAGGGCCTCCACGGCGGCATGACCCAGGCCGACCGCTCGAAGGTCCTGGAGCGCTTCAAGGAAGGGCGCCTCGACGCGCTCGTCTGCACCGACGTCGCCGCGCGCGGCATCCACGTCGACGGCGTCGACATGGTCCTCCACGTCGACCCGCCGAAGACCCACAAGGACTACCTGCACCGCGCCGGCCGCACCGCCCGCGCCGGGCAGTCGGGCCACGTGGCGACCCTGGTGCTGCCGCACCAGAACCGCACCATGTTCAGCCTCATCGAGCGCGCCGGCGTCGAGGCGACCCGCCACTACGTGAACGACAACTTCGACGCCGAGCTCACCGCGCTCATGGGCGCCCGGAACTTCACCGACCTGCGCGCGGTCTCCTCCGACCACCAGGCCAGCCGGAACGACGACGAGGTCAAGCGCCTCGAGCGCCAGATCCAGCGCCTGAAGGAGGACGCCGAGGGCCTGCGCGCCGAGGCGACCCGCCTGCGCGAGCAGGCCGAGCGCGAGATCCTCGAGGGCCCGGCCAAGCGCCGCGACGACCGCGGCCCGCGCCGCGACCGCGAGGGCGGCGACCGGGGCGGCTACCGCGGCAACCGCGAGGGCGGCAACCGGGGCGGCTACCGGGGCAACCGCGAGGGCGGCGACCGCGGCGGTTACCGAGGGAACCGCGAAGGCGGCGACCGCGGGGGCTACCGCGGCAACCGCGAAGGCGGCGGCTACCAGGGCAACCGCGAGGGCGGGAGCTACGGCGACCGCAGCCGCGGCGGCTACGGCGACCGCGACAACCGCGGCGGCGGCTACCGGGGGAACCGCGAAGGCGGCTTCCGCGGCGGCGACGACCGCGGCCGGGGCGGCTACGGCGACCGGGACCGCGGCGAGCGCCGCGGCTACGGCGACCGCGAGCGCCGCGACCGCTGGTAAGCACCGCACGCAAACGCTGAGCTGAGGCCGGCGGGGGAGGTCCCCCCGCCGGCCTCAGCCGTCTCCGCTGCGGGAACCGGAACCGACGGCGGGACAGTACCCTTGGCGGATCGCCTCCCCCCACCTCGAAGGGTCCTGAATGGACGCTCCGCGCACGGCCGCCGCCCTCGGAATCGACTTCGGCACCCACAACACGGTCGCCGCGGTCCTGCGCGGCGACGGGCGGCGGCACCAGATCCTCTTCGACGGGCATCCACTCCTGCCTTCAGGGATATACCTCGATCACGATGGTTCGATCCTGGTCGGCCGCGACGCCGCGAGCGAGGCCCGCCGGTACCCGCACCGCTACGAGCGCAACCCGAAACTCCGCCTCGACGCGCCCTCGATCCTGCTGGGGGACAAGGAGGTCCCGGTCCGAGACGCGGTCGCCGCCGTCATGCGCCGGGTCCTCGCCGAGTGCGGTGCGGTCGCGGGCCCGCCCAGGTCGGTGACGGTCACCGTGCCGGCCGCGTGGGGCCCGGCCCGCCGCCACCTCGTGAGCGACGCGGTGACCGCGGCCGGCGGCCCGGCACCGGTCCTGCTGCCCGAGCCGGTCGCCGCGGCCCGGTACTTCGCCGAGATCCTCGGCCACCGCGTCGAGCCGGGCCGGGCGGTCGTCGTCTACGACCTCGGCGCGGGCACGTTCGACGCCAGCGCGGTCGCCGCGACGCCGGAGGGCTTCGAGGTCCTCGCGGTCGACGGCTCCGACCGCGTCGGCGGCCACTACCTGGACCAGGCCCTCGTGGACCACCTCGGCGACCGCTTCGCCGGCACCGAGGAGCGCGCGGCCGCGTGGCGGTCCCTCGTGGACCCGAACGCGGGCACCGAGACGCTGCGGGCCCGCTTCGCCCTCTACGACGAGGTGCGCGAGGCGAAGGAGCGGCTGTCGCGCCGCTCGACGACCGAGGTCGTCGTCCCGGGCTTCGCGGCGGACGAGCTGCTGACGCGCGCCGAGCTCGAACTCCTGGCGCGCCCGCTCCTGGCCCGGACCGTGGCGATCACGAAGGCCGTGGTCCGCGAGGCGCGGCTCGCTCCCGAGCAGGTCGCGGGCATCTTCATGGTCGGCGGCGCGAGCCGGATGCCGCTGGCGGCCACGATGATCCACCAGGAGCTCGGGATCGCGCCGACGATGATCGAGCAGCCCGAACTCGTGGTGGGCGAGGGGGCGGTCGTCGAGCCCGCGGCCGCGGCCCGTACGCGTGTCGCACCGGTCTACGCGCCCGCGGCCGTGTCGCAGGTGCAGGCCCCGCCGCCGTCCTCCCCGCCCGCGAGGCCCGCCGCGCCGCCGCCCGCGACGCCGACCGCGGTCCTCCCGCTGCCGCCGCGCACCGCGAGGCGGCCCGCGATCCTGCCGGTCCTGCTGCTCGTGGTCGCGGTGGTGCTCCTCATCGCGTCGGGTGCGGTCCTCGCCGACCTGGTCGACCGCGGCGGCGCGGCCGCGGACGACGACCTCGCGACGACCGCGGAGGCCGTCGAGACCACCGCGGACGAGTCCGAGGCGACCGAGTCGAGCGCGGCGCCGTCTCCCTCCGACCCGCCCTCGCCAGCCGATTCGGGGCCGATCCTCGGCACCGTCTACTGGGACTGCCCCGACACCAGGGAGTACTGCCGCACACAGGGCGGCAGGCCGGGCATCCGCGGCGAGGCCGGCAGCGCCGATGCGATCGGGTACGCGGAGGTGGGCGCGGTCTACGAGCTCGTGTGCTTCACGACCGCCGAGCTCATCACGCCCCGCGGCGACGAGGAGGAGGGGTACTGGGACTACCACCCGGGCAAGGACGCCTCCGACGTCATGGTCGAGGTCGACCTCGGGGGCGGGGACTCCGGGTTCATCCCGTTCGTGTGGCTGGTGATCGACCCGGCCGACGTGAACTCCCTCGGCGGCCTGGCCGAGTGCTGAGCCCGGGCGGGCGGCTCGCGCCGCCCGCCCGGACCGCGTCACGCCGCCGCGGGCGCGGGTTCGGCGGCCTGCGGCGCCCCCTTCTTGTTCAGCCACAGGCTGTCCACTGCGAGCAGCCCGCCGCCGGAGAACCCGATGGCGATGGAGGCGGCGGCGAGCACAAGCACGTACTCGTATCCGCCGTCCCTCGAGAAGAACCCGCCGTCGAGGTGCACGAAGTACATCGCGCCGAGCATCACGCCGGCGAGGGCGAGCCCCACCAGAGGTAGGAGCGCTCCCAGTATGAGCAGCGCGCCGCCGACGAGTTCCGAGAGGACCGTGAAGTAGGCGGACAGCGTGGGTGCCGGGATACCCATGCTGGCGAAGCCCTCCGCGGTCGCGTCGATGCCGCCGGTCCACTTCTGCCAGCCGTGCGCGATGAAGACGATGCCGAGCACCACCCGCCCGATCAGCAGTCCGACGGGTTGGAGTCTTGCGATCATATTGCCTCCCATGAAAGGTCGCCGCCCGTGCCAGGCCGTCGCGGGATCCGGACGGCGGTCGGCGCGACCCGGGCGGGCATAGTTGATTTTTCAACTAACCCGGGGAGCATATCAACAAATATAGAGTTATGTAAATATTAAGCGCCTTCAGAAGACTGCGCCGATTTGCGCGCTCTATCCCCGGGCGCAATGAAGGGCGGCAGGAGTACTCTGCCGCCCTTCACGATCCGTCTACTCCCGCGAGGCGCGGCCCGCCGCGTACTCGGCGATGAGGTCGAACGGCTTCCCGATGTCGTCGCTCATGAGCTTCTGCACCAGGACGTGCTCGGTGCCGTCCTGCGTGACGATCCTCGCCTTGTAGCTCATGCCCTTGAGCTGCTCCATGTGCCGGACCTCCTCGGTCGGCAGCCACAGCGCCGCCGCCCTGACGAGCCCCTCGACGGAGCCGCACTCCTGCATGACCTGCTTCAGGCGCTGCTCGCCCTCCTTGGCCCGCGGGTCGATCGGCAGGAACGCGAAGCCCGTGGTCGCCACGAACAGGTGCCGCTTCTCGCCGTTCAGCTCGACCACGTCGGACGCGGCGATGATCTTCGCCTGCGCCGCCGCGTGCGAGGCCGCGGTCGTCCTCCCGCTGGAGACCGCCAGCGCGAGGTCGATCCCGCGCGCCGCGAGGACCCCGCGGGCCGCCTCGCCGTCGGCGTCCGCGTCGAACAGCGGCGCGGTGAGCTCGTCGAGCGCGACCGGCTCGCCGTCCTTGCCCACCTGGCGCATCGGCCCGTCCCACGACAGCTCGAACCGCAGCGCGCCGGAGTCGATCGCCGCGGTGGCGACGATCGCCTGGACGCCGTCGCGCGGGAAGTTCGCCGCCTCCAGCTCCTGCCACAGCACCTCGCCGCGGCCGTCCTTGACCTCGGCGATGAGGGCGTCGAGGCTCGCCTTGCCGGGTCCGAGCACGCGCTCGACGGCCCGGAACGCGGCGTCGGCGCGCTTGCGCTGGGCACTGCCCACCGTCCGCTGGCACAGCTCCGACCACGGGACGCGCTCGACGCCGGGGGAGATCCATTCGGCGTCGACCCGCTTGGCGACGGCGTCGAAGTCGGCGAGCAGACCGGCCGCCGGGGCCTCGTCGCCCGGCTGCGGCTCCCCTGGCGCGCCTTCGAGGGCCGCGACGCGGCTCGCGATCGACGGGTGGGTGTCGAGGCGCTGCGTCTCGCTCGGCAGCGGCTGCTCCCGGAGCTCGGCGATCTCGCCGGCGCGGCCCTCGCGGAAGGACGCGAACCCGCCGAAGAGGTCGTCGGGGACGAGCTTCTCGGACGCGCCGAGGAGCATGTACTGCTGCTGGAACCGGCTCCACGCCGCGGCCATGACCGGCAGCTCCCGGAACGCGGCCCGCGTGTTCTCGCCGCCGGTGAGCCGGGCCGCCACCTGGTCGGCCTCGAACTCCTGGGCCCGGCTGACGCCGGCCTGCACCGTGAAGAACAGCGCCGCATAGGCTTTGAACAGCCACGTCACGGGGTTGAAGCGCCGCCCGGCGAACGCGTCGAGCATCAGCCGCACGGCCACGTGCCCGCGGTAGGCGACCGCGCCGAGCCTGGTGTGCGACTGCGAGTAGTGCCCGAACTCGTGGCCGATGACGGCCCGGAACCTGCCTGTGTCGAACGACGCCAGGAGCGGCAGCCCCACGATCAGGTAGCGGCGGCCGCCGACGAGGCCGAGGGCCTTGGACTCCTCGCTGACGGCGGCGTTGAACTCCGCGTCCACGAGGATCTCGTCCGGCCCGCGCGTCCCGGCCGCCTCCGCGGAGGCCTCCGCGAGGGCCCACAGGCCCGGCGCGTCGTTCCGGCTCAGGCGCACGCCCTGGGGCGGGGACGCCTTGTGGCGCAGCGCCCGCCACAGTGCGACGAGCACGGCCACGGTGATGCCGAGGCCGATGCCGATGACCTCCACGCTGGCCCGGCTGCTGCCGAACCGCGAGACGGTGTACACGGTCCCGGCCGCGACCGCGGCGACGATGACCAGTGCGTAGAGGTAGAACCCGCCGAGCAGCGCGACCGACACGGCCGCCCGCAGCACGGGGGGCTTGCTGGAAGAGGGGCGATTATTGGTTGTATCCGAGGGACTCACCAGGAGGATGCTAGTGAATCGTCCTCAGTGCTCTCCACCGGATTCCCCTTCGGTCATCAGTCGGCCGCCGCACGGTGCAGATCCACTCCGCGCTCGGCCAGCGCCTTGCGAACCGCGTCGGGGTCGGGCACCGCCGCGAACAAGGGCGCGATGATCTCCTTGGGATCGAACGGCCGCCCGTCCCCGGTGGCGAGCCCGGTCCCCTCGCCCCATCGCACCTCGAAGCGCATCTCCTGCGAGCGCATCGCCGCGAGCGCCACCATCGAGGCCAGGCCGCCCGCGGGGAAGCCCCGCCGGTCGAGTTCCAGGAACAGCGCGTCGCGCCGCCCGCCGTCGATCTCGATGAGCAGCCCTTCGAGGCTTGCCCGCGAGGTGCCGAGGAGGTTGCCGATCACCTGGTAGGACCGGGCCGCGCGGTCGCAGTGGTGCCGGTGCTCCAGCCGCGCGGCTGCCTGTTCCCAGGAGCCGCGTACGGTGCGGGGCGCCGTCCACATGGCGTCGACCGTCGCCGCGATCGCCTGAGGATCGGCGAAAAGTCCCAGCGCGGGGGTCTCGTCGCCCGGCCAGAGGCCGCCTGGCGCATCGAGCACGGCCGCCACCCGGCGCGCGAGCGACGGCCAAGGGTCCCTCCAGCCGGTGCGGTTCGACAGCGGTTGGGCGCGCAGGGCCGCCCGCCGCTCCGGCACCGCGTCGAGGAAGCGTGAGAAGGCGTCCACGACGTCGAGCGGGAGCAGTCCGACGTGGGTCGCGGGATGCAGATGGGTCTCGTCGAACTCCCTCCCGAGCCGGTCCAGCACCGAAATCTCGGTGATCGTCGACCAGGTGTTCGCCCCGCCCGCGAATCGGGCCGCTGCCTGGTCGCCGACGAGCACCCGGGCCGCGCTGATCCGTGAACTCGCCGCGAAGCACAGCGCCGAATACGGCCACAGCAGCAGATTGAGCGGGTTGAGGTAGTACTTGGTGAACACGATGTTCAGGTAGCTGTGCCAGACCGACACCCGTATCTCGTGCGGCAGGGACAGCGAGGTCGCCCTACCCGCCAGGTGGGATGCCAGGAGCGCCCGGAACTGGCCCGTCGTGCGCGGTGTGAAGATCTGGAGTCCGATCAGGAGCGTGTAGTGCGCGCTGCCGCGCCGTCCCTCCCGCTGCGAGGAGAGCGACGGGAGATGGTCGACGAGGAGCGTGTCGGGCACCCTGCCGCCGACTGCCGTGGCGGTCTCCTCGATCAGCGCCCACAGCTCCGGGGCCTGCTCGCGGCTCACCGGTTCGCCTTTCAGCGGCTCGTAGAGATCGCGGCGCGCCGCTACCAGGGGCATCAGCAGCGCCACCGTGACGGCGGTCCCGCCCAGCAGGGCGACGGGCACCGGCAGGCCCGAGTCCCGAATGACCGGTGCGAAGAGCAGACCGAGCAGCGCGGCCGACAGGATCGCCCAGGGCACGAATCCCCATTGCAGCGCCAGGCACAGCATGCATGCGAGCTTCGAGGCGGGACGGGGCGGGCGGGGTTGCAGTTGTGTTGAGGGGCTCACGTCCGAATCGTAGACGAGCCGTCCTCAGTGGCGGCGGACCGCCTCTTCTACCAGCTGCAATATGCGGGTGATGTCCAGATCGTCCCGGCCGGTGGCGAGGTAGCGGACGAGGCCGTCGTACATGAGCTGGAGGAAGCCGGCGAGGACGTCGATGTCGATGTCGGTGCGGAGGACGCCGATGCCGCGCTGGTGCTCGAGGCGCTCGCGGCTGGCCTCGGCGATGGCCTCGCGGCGGCGGCCCCAGGCCTCGGCGAACTCGGGGTCGGTGCGCAGGCGGCGGGCCACTTCGAGCTGGGTGCCGAGCCAGCCGGAGATCTCGGGTTTGTCGGCGCCGGCCGTCAGGTCCTGCATGACGCCGACGAGGCCGCGCTCGGCCACGGTCGCGGCCATCTCGGCGGCGTCGACCGAGGCGACGGCGAGGAACAGGGCGTCCTTGTCCCGGAAGTGGTGGAAGATCGCGCCGCGGGAGAGGCCGGTGGCCTCTTCGAGCCGCCGCACCGTCGCGCCCTCGTAGCCGTATTTGGCGAAGCACGAGCGGGCGCCGTCCAGGATCTGCTGGCGGCGCGAGTCGAGGTGTTCTTGGCTGACGCGAGGCACCCGGCAATCTTGCCACCTGGGATTGGCCGCGGGCCATGCAGTCGCCTACGGTTGTCCCCATGGACAGGCGCGGACGGCGGGGGAGCGGCGCATGAAGCTCAGTGACTTCTGGGACCGGATGGACGAGACGTTCGGCGCGGGGTACGCCAGGTCGGTCGCGGCCGACCTCAGCCTGGGGCAGCTCGGCGGGCGGACCATCGACCAGGCGCTCGCCGACGGCGAGAACGCCAAGGCCGTGTGGATGGCGGTGTGCCGGGCGTGGCCCGAGCGGATACCGGCGCGGCTGGTGCGGTAACCGGCGGATCCCTCGTCTTGCGAGATGCGCCGTGTTCGAACAAGCCGTTGTCCTACGTTGTCGGTGGGTGCGGCTACCGTATTCGACATGGCTAAGCAGACAGGATCCAAGGGAGGCGGGATGAATTCCGCTCAGGACAAGGCCAAGGCGCTCGATCTCGCGCTGGCCCAGATCGACAAGCAGTTCGGCAAGGGCTCGGTCATGCGGCTGGGCGAGAAGCCGAAGCAGAATGTCAAGACCATCTCGACCGGATCCATCGCGCTCGACGTGGCCCTCGGGGTCGGCGGTCTGCCGCAGGGCCGCATCATCGAGATCTACGGCCCGGAGTCGAGCGGTAAGACCACGATCGCGCTCCACGCGATGGCGAACGTGCAGGCCGAGGGCGGCGTGGCCGCGATGATCGACGCCGAGCACGCGCTCGACCCGATCTACGCCGAGAAGCTGGGCGTGAACGTCGACGACCTCCTGGTCAGCCAGCCGGACACCGGCGAGCAGGCCCTGGAGATCGCCGACATGCTGGTCCGCTCCGGCGCGGTCGACCTCATCGTCATCGACTCGGTGGCCGCGCTCGTGCCGCGCGCCGAGATCGAGGGCGAGATGGGCGACTCCCACGTGGGCCTCCAGGCCCGGCTCATGAGCCAGGCGCTGCGGAAGATCACCGGCGGTCTGAACACCACCGGCACCACGATGATCTTCATCAACCAGCTGCGCGAGAAGATCGGCGTCATGTTCGGCTCGCCCGAGACCACCGCCGGTGGTAAAGCGCTCAAGTTCTACGCCTCGGTGCGCCTGGACATCCGCCGGATCGAGACGCTGAAGGACGGCGGCGAGGCCGTCGGCAACCGCACCCGCGTCAAGGTCGTCAAGAACAAGGTCGGCTCCCCGTTCCGCCAGGCCGAGTTCGACATCCTCTACGGCATCGGCGTCTCCAAGGAGGGCTCGCTCATCGACATGGGCGTCGAGCACGGCATCGTCAAGAAGTCGGGCGCCTGGTACACGTACGAGGGCGACCAGCTCGGACAGGGCAAGGAGAAGGCCCGGGCGAACCTCAAGGAGAACCCGGACCTGGCCCTGGAGATCGAGAAGCGGATCAAGGAGAAGCTCGGCGTCGACGCCGCGGCCGCCGACGCCCCCGCCACGATCGAGGATGAGATTGCAGAAGCCCCGGTCGACTTCTAAGCCGAACGACCCGGAAGCGGCCCGGCAGTACTGTCTCGATCTGCTGTCGGGCCGGCCCCGGACGCGCACCGAACTCGGTGACGCGATGCGCCGCAAGGGCTTCGAGGAGCACATCGTCTCCGAGATCCTCGAGCGGTACGCCGAGGTCGGCCTGATCGACGACGCGGTCTTCGCCCGCGCCTGGGTCGAGTCCCGCCACCGCTCCCGCGGCCTGTCGAAGCGCTCGCTGGTCGGCGAGCTCCGCCGCAAGGGCGTCGACCCGGACTTCATCGACGCCGCCGTCGAGCAGGTCAGCGACGAGGACGAGCGCGAGGCCGCCCTGGAGCTGGCCCGCCGCCGGTACCGGTCCCTCGCGGGCCAGAGCGACGACGCCGTGCTCCGCAAGCTCGTCGGCATGCTCGCCCGCAAGGGCTACAACTCCGGCATCGCGATCCCGGTGGTCAAGCAGGTCCTCGCCGAGGCCGAGAGCGACGCCGCCGAGCTGCTGGACGAGGACGCCCACTTCGAGTAGCGGGCGGGGCCGGAGTGTTCCATCATCCGGAACGCGGCAGGTCGGTAAGGAGCCGTTAACGCGATCGACATACCATTGCCGCTGACGACGCAGCGCCGCGCCCGGTCCTCCGTTGCTCCTTACCTTTGCGAGGTACCCATGACCGAACCGAAACCCGTCGTGGTCATTGCCGACCCGCTCGCCCCCGCCGCGATCGAGGTCCTCTCCGGCGACTTCGACGTCCGGGAGATCGACGGTACGAACGTGGACTCCCTCCACGCCGCACTGGTCGAGGCCGATGCCGTGATCGTCCGCTCCGCCACCACCATCGACGCCGCCGCGCTCGAGCACGCGCCCAAGCTCAAGGTCGTCGCCCGCGCGGGCGTGGGCCTCGACAACGTCGACCTGCCCGCCGCCACCGAGCGCGGCGTCATGGTCGTCAACGCGCCCACCTCGAACATCGTGTCCGCCGCCGAGCAGGCCATCACGCTGCTGCTCGCCAGCGCCCGCCACATCGCGCGCGCCGACGCGTCGCTGCGCGCCGGCCGGTGGGACCGCAAGAAGTTCACCGGCGTCGAGATCCAGGGCAAGACCCTCGGCGTGGTCGGCTTCGGCAAGATCGGGCAGCTCGTCACCACCCGCATGCAGTCCTTCGACATGGACGTCGTCGCCTACGACCCGTACGCCCAGCCCGCGCTCGCCGCGAAGCTCGGCGTCCGCCTGGTCGACCTCGACACGCTCCTGTCGGTCGCGGACTTCATCACCATCCACCTCCCGAAGACCCCCGAGACCGTGGGGATCATCGGCGAGGACGCGCTGAACAAGGTCAAGCCCGGCGTGCGGATCGTCAACGCCGCCCGCGGCGGCCTCATCGACGAGGACGCGCTCGCCGCGGCGCTCCAGGACGGCCGCGTCGCCGCCGCCGGCCTCGACGTGTTCGTCAAGGAGCCCTGCACCGACTCGCCGCTGTTCGCGCTCGACAACGTCGTCGCCGCCCCGCACCTCGGCGCCTCCACCCGCGAGGCCCAGGACAACGCGGGCCTGGCCGTCGCCAAGAGCGTCAAGCTCGCCCTCTCGGGCGAGTTCGTGCCCGACGCCGCGAACGTGCAGGCCGGCGGCGTGATCAACGAAGAGGTCCGCCCGCTGCTGCCGCTCGCCGAGCGCCTGGGCCGCACGTTCAACGCGCTGGCCGGCTCGGCCGTCCAGTCGGTGACCGTGGAGGTCCGCGGCGACGTCGTCGCGCACGACGTGTCCGTGCTCCAGCTCGCCGCCTCGAAGGGCCTGTTCGTGGACGTGGCCGACTCGGTCACCTACGTGAACGCGCCGCTCGTGGCCGAGCAGCGCGGCGTCGAGGTCGGGCTGTACACCTCGCAGGAGTCGCCGGAGTACCAGACGCTGGTGACCCTGCGCGGCGCGATGGTCGACGGCCGGGGCCTCCAGGTCTCGGGCACCATCAGCTCCGGCCCGCACGGCGGCCCGCGGCTGACCGACATCGACGGGTTCGAGCTCGACATCGACCTGGACGGGTCGCTGCTGTTCCTGCGCTACGCCGACCGGCCCGGCGTCGTCGGCCTCATCGGCGGCGCGATCGGCGAGCTGAACATCAACATCGCCGCGATGCAGGTGGCCCGCAAGGCCGCCGGCGGCGAGGCCGTCATGGCGATGGCCCTCGACGCGCCGGTGCCGCACGAGGTGCTCGGCCGCGTCAAGGACTCCGTCGGCGCCACGGGCGCGAAGGCCGTGACCCTGCAGGACTGATCCGGGGCCCCGGAACAGGGGATCTCAGGACCGGTTCCATCTGCTGAGAGCCGTTCGTCGGAATGCGGGACGGGTGCGTTATGGTGAACGCACCCGCCCCGCATTCCCCGTCTCCGGACCGTGTACCGGACGGGTCCGAGTGCGCGGAGCAGCGGGGACACGACACCAGAGAGGCACCATGAGCAGGATCGCGGTCATCGCAGGCGACGGCATCGGGCAAGAGGTCATCGCCGAGGCGCAGAAGGTGCTCGCCGTGGCGCTCCCCGGCTACGAGTCGACCGAGTACGACCTCGGCGCGCGCCTCTACAACCGCACCGGCGAGGTCCTCCCCGACAGCGTGCTGTCCGAACTGGACGAGCACGACGGGATCCTCCTGGGCGCGATCGGCGACCCGTCGGTCCCGCCGGGAGTCCTCGAGCGCGGCCTGCTCCTGAAGCTCCGCTTCGAGTTCGACCAGTACGTGAACCTGCGCCCGAGCCGCCTGTACCCGGGCGCGACCTCGCCGCTGGCCGACGTCAAGCCCGGCGACATCGACTTCGTGGTCGTCCGCGAGGGCACCGAGGGCCTGTACACCGGCGCCGGCGGCAACCTCCACACCGGCTCGCCGGCGGAGATCGCCACCGAGGAGTCCCTGAACACCCGCTACGGCACCGAGCGGGTCATCCGCGACGCGTTCGAGCGCGCCCGCCGCCGCCGCGGCCACCTCACGCTCGTCCACAAGACGAACGTGCTCGTCCACGCCGGCGGCCTGTGGAAGCGGGCCTTCGACGACGTCGCCGCCGAGTACCAGGACGTGACGACCGAGTACCAGCATGTGGACGCGGCCGCGATGTTCCTGGTGAACCGCCCGCACACCTTCGACGTCATCGTGACCGACAACCTGTTCGGCGACATCCTCACCGACATCGCCGCGGCCGTCACCGGCGGCATCGGCCTGGCCGCGACCGGCTCGATCAACCCCGACCACACGCACCCGTCGACGTTCGAGCCCGTGCACGGCTCGGCCCCGGACATCGCCGGGCAGGGGATCGCCGACCCGGTCGCCGCGATCTCCTCCACCGCGCTCCTGCTGGAGCACCTCGGCCGCGCCGACGCCGCCGTCGCCGTCAGCGCCGCCGTCGAGCGCGAGCTCGCCTCCCGCGACAGCGGGACCCAGATCCGCACCGGCGAGGTGGGCGACCGAGTAGCCGCCGACGTCGCCGGACAGCTCAGCTAGACCCAAGCAACAGCTTCAGCGCCCGGCGGGCCCGCGCTCAACAAGCGCCTCGCCGGGCGTTTCTCCATGTCGTCTCCCTGATCCGAGCCTCCTGCCCGACCACCTGAACGAGCGGTAAGTTAGGCATCAGGACCAGTAGCGCCAAGCACACACTTGTGAATCCGAAGGACAGATCATGACCACCGACGGTCTTCCCGACCTGCGGCGCGAGCCGCACCCGAACCCGACCCCGGACGCCGAACGCGAGGCCATCCTCGCCGACCCCGTCTTCGGCACCGTGTTCACCGACCACATGTTCTCCCTGACCTGGACCGAGGGCCGCGGCTGGCACAGCGCCACCCTCAAGCCCTACGGCCCGATCACGATCTCCCCGGCGGCGGCGGTCCTCCACTACGCCCAGGAGATCTTCGAGGGCCTCAAGGCCTACCGCCACGAGGACGGCTCCCTCGGCCTGTTCCGCGCCGAGGCCAACGCCCGCCGCCTCAACATCTCCGCCACCCGCATGGCGATGCCGCACCTCCCCGAGGAGTGGTTCCTGGCGTCCATCCGCGAGCTCCTCGCCGTGGACGGCGCCTGGGTCCCCAGCCAGGACGAGGCCACGCTCTACCTGCGGCCGTACATGATCGCCTCCGAGGCGTTCCTCGGCGTGCGGCCCGCGAAGGAGTACACCTACCTCCTCATCGCGTCCCCCGCCGCCGCCTACTTCAAGGGCGGCCCCAAGCCGCTCACGCTGTGGGTCTCCGAGGAGTACAACCGGGCCGGACCGGGCGGCACCGGCGCCGCGAAGGCCGGCGGCAACTACGCCGCGAGCCTCCTGCCGCAGTCCGAGGCCATCGACCACGGCTGCGACCAGGTCATCTTCCTGGACGCCGTGGAGTTCAAGTACGTCGACGAACTCGGCGGCATGAACCTCTTCTTCGCGTACGAGAACGAGCGGGTGCTCTACACCCCCGAACTGGGCACCATCCTCCCCGGCATCACCCGCGACGCGATCCTCACCCTCGCCACCGAGGCCGGGTGGGAGGTCCGCGAGACGAAGTACTCGATCGACCGCTGGCGCGAGGACGCCGAGTCCGGCGTGCTCACCGAGGCGTTCGCCTGCGGCACCGCCGCCGTCATCACCCCCGTCGGCACCGTCAAGGGACGCAAGGGCAGCTTCACGATCAACGGCGGCGAGGCCGGCAAGTTCACCATGCAGCTGCGCCAGACCCTCCTCGACCTCCAGTACGGCCGCGCCGAGGACACCCACGACTGGATCACGAAGATCGACTGACCCGCCGCCGGATCGCGCGTCAGTCGCCTAGGCGACAGCAATCCCCGCATCCGGCAGAAAACCGGACAGACAACGGTCCCCTTCCCGTACCTTTGAGACCACGTGCGTCGAGGCTCGGGGAGGGGACGCGTTGGCAGAGGTCACCATTCGCCTGAACCGGCTCGGACTGGAGCGCGGCCGCATGTGGCAGGCCCTCCTCGCGGCCGTCGCCATCGCGCTCCCCGTCGCGGTGTGGCTCGGACTCGAACGCGCCCTTGGCGAATCGGTCCAGAACATCGGCGACGGCGACACCCTCTTCCTCCAGTCCTATCCCGTCGCCGGCGCCAGCCTCGAATACGAGCTGCCCGGCAGCGGCTGGACCAGCCCCGGCGTCCACTTCGCCGACCAGCGCCAGAACTTCGTGCTCGACCACCTCACCGCGTCCGTCGAGGTCGACTCCGGCGTCGACAGCCTCGAACGGCTCCTCGACCGCCGCGTGCAGCCCGTCATCGCCCAGAACGGCTACATCTACAACAACGTCCGGAAGTACGCCGACGAGGCCTCGGGCCTGTCCGGCTACCGCGCCGACATCATCGGCATCGACAGCGCCGGCTCGATCACCGTGGTCGGCAACGACAAGGGCGCCGCCGCCATCCTCGTCCTCATCGCCCCCGGCGCCGACCCCGCCGCGCAGGACGTCGACCCCGGACCGTACGTCGCCACGTTCGCACTGGAGGGCAAGTGACCGTCCGCACCGAGCGCATCGTCGTCGAGAGCCAGGGCGCGTTCATCCGCATCCGCCGGCCCGCGTACTGGCTGTTCGTCGCCTGCCTCGTCTACGGCCTCCTCGAGCTCGGCCGCGTCTTCTCGCCCGACTACGACGACATCGCGACCGCCCTGTGGGCCTCCATCGCCGTCAACGCCGTCCTCGCGGTCGTGTTCCTCCAGATCCTCTCCCGCCTGGACCTGTTCGAACGCGAACCGCCCACGGTTCGCGCCGCCGCGATGGCCTGGGGCGGCATCGTCGCCGTCGCGCTCTCGATGCTCTCCAACAACGCCGCGCTCGTCGTCCTCGCCGAACTCGCCGACGCCAAATGGGCCCGCACCTGGGGGCCCGCGATCATCGGCCCGGTCAACGAGGAGTGGCTCAAGGCCCTCGGCGTGGTCATGCTCGTCCTCATCGTCCGCGAGCACTTCGACCGCTCCATCGACGGCCTCATCTACGGCGCGCTCGTCGGCCTCGGCTTCCAGATCGTCGAGAACCTCACCTACGCCGTGAACTTCGCGGCCCTGAACCCCAACTCCGACATGGCCGGGGCCCTCACCGTCACCTTCACCCGCGTGCTCGTGGCCGGGCCGTTCTCGCACCCGCTCTACACCGGCGCGGCCGGCCTCGGCATCGCGTTCTTCGTGACCCAGACGCGGCGCCGCTTCGGCACCCGCCTCGGCGTCATGATCGGCCTGTTCGCGCTCGCGCTGGCCATGCACGGGCTGTGGAACCTGCCGATGCCCGACGCGTTCCCCGCCGGGCTCGCGATCCCGCTGACCTACGGCAAGGGCCTCATCATCCTGGGCCTGTTCTTCATGCTGTACCGGTTCGCGGCCCGCGCCGAGTGGCGCTGGTTCGTGACCACGATGTCCGACGAGGACGAAGCGGTCATCACCACCGACGACCTCACCGAGATGCGATCGCTCCGGTCGCGCCGCAAGGCCCGCAAGCGGGCCGAGAAGCGCTGGGGCAAGCACGCCTCGCAGCTGCTGCGCCAGCTCCAGCGCGAACTCGTCAACCTCGCCACGCTCGTCGCCCGCGACCAGCGCCGCGGCGAGCAGCGGCCCGACAGCCCCGACGTGGCCGCCGTCAAACGCAACATCACCGCCATCAGGACCGAACTGGACCAGGCGAAGGGCGCCGTCGGCGCCAAGCGGCGCTAGGACCGGCCCTAGCCCCCGAGGGGGGCCTTGCGCGGCTGCGGCACCCCGCCGGACCGCGGGGCCTGCTCGGCGGCCTGGCCGCTGGCGGACTCGCTCGGGGCCTCGGTCGGGGCCTCCGTCGGCGCCGCGCTCGTCGACACCGACTCGCTCGCGCTCGGCTCCTCCGTGGTGGGGGCCTCCGTGGTCGGCTCCTGCGTCGGCTCCCCGGTGGTGGGCTCCTCAGTGGGCTCCTGGGTCGGCTCCTCCGTGGTCGGCGGGTCCGTGGGGGAGCTCTCCTCCTCGGTGGGCCCGGGCGTGTCGCCCCCGCCGCCGATCGGCACCAGGTCGGGCGAGCGCCCGCCCGTGCCGCTGCCGGACCCGTGGCCGCCCTGCGGGGCCGATCCCGCAGGCGACCCGCTCGCGTCCGGCTCGGCCGCGTCGCCGCCGCGCGGCGCCTCCGCGGACGCGGCCTCCGTCGACTCGGCGTCCTGCCCGGTCGTGTCCGCGCCCAGGCCGAACCAGCCCTCGATGATGTCCGCGTCGTCGCCCCCGCCCATGCCGGGCAGGCCCGGGACGGGCTCGCCGCGCACCAGGGCGCCCGTGACCATCACCCCGCCCGCGACCGTCGCCACCGCGATCACCCCGATGCGCCGGAACCGTTTCGAGCGGCGCAGGTCGTACCCGAACGAGCGCACCGCGCCCCTGGTCTCGCGCCCGATGGCGCCGAAGAGTCCCACCTGTCCCCACCGTCCGTTCGTAAGCCGTCACGGGACTAACGAGGGACGCGACATCGGGTAACCGTCAGGTCACCCGTGCGGGGGTCATGCGAAAAGCCGAACCCGTTCGGGTCGGCGGCCGCTCAGAAGTCGCGCTTGACGGCCTTGACCAGCAGCCCCGCGAAGACCTCCAGGGCCGCGGGGTCCACGTCGGCCCGCGACGCCTCCAGCGCCGCCTCGGCCTCCGACGCCAGCGCCTCGATCCGGTGCTCGGTGTCGGCGAGCGCCCCGGTGTCCATGAGGATCGCCCGCAGCCGCGCCACGCCCTCGGCGTCCAGGTCCGGGTCCCCGAGGCTCGCGTCCAGGACCGCCCGCTGGTCGGCCCCGGCGGCCGCCGAGGCCCGCGCGACCAGGAACGTGTGCTTGCCTTCGCGCAGGTCGTCCCCGGCGGGCTTGCCGGTCTGCGCCGGGTCGCCGAACACGCCGAGCACGTCGTCGCGCAGCTGGAACGCCTCGCCGAGCGGCAGCCCGATCGCCGAGTAGTGCGACCGCACGCGCTCGCTGGCGCCCGCGAGCGACGCGCCGATGAGCAGCGGCCGCTCGATCGTGTACTTCGCGGACTTGTACCGGGCGACCTTCGCGGCCGTGGCCTCCGAGACGTCGCGGCGCACCTCGGACAGGACGTCCAGGTACTGGCCGGCGCTCACCTCGGTGCGCATCAGGTCGAAGTCGCCCCGGGCCGCGGCGACCTTCTCGAACGGCATCCCGGCCGAGCAGAACAGCTCGTCCGACCAGGCCAGGCACAGGTCGCCCAGGAGGATCGCGGCCGCGGCACCGAACTCGCCGGGCCGGCCCGACCAGGCCTCGGACTCGTGGAGGGTCGCGAACCGGCGGTGCACCGAGGGCGCGCCGCGGCGCGTGTCGGAGCCGTCGATGAGGTCGTCGTGCATGAGCGCCGACGCCTGGAGCAGCTCCAGGGACGACACGCAGGCCACGAGCGCGTCGGAGTCCGCCAGGCCCGCGCCGCGCGCGCCCCAGTACGCGAACGCCGGGCGCAGCCGCTTGCCGCCGCCGAGCACGAAGTCCCGGACCGCGTCGGCGTAGTCGCCGAGCCGTTCGTCGATGCCGCAGATGACCGCGGCCTGCCGGTCCAGGAAGGCCGCGAGGGCCGCGTCGACGCGCTCGTTGAGCTCCACGGGTCGAACGCTAGACGAGCACCGGCGCGTCCCACCTGTTGGGTGTCCTGGAATGCAGGTCAGGACACGTGTGTCAGAACGGTTACCGTTGGGTCATGACACTCGGGACGCCCAGCGTGATGCCGGTCAAGGCCGCCAAGATCGGCGACCTGCTGCGGTCGGGCGACCCCAAGTTCTCGTTCGAGCTGTTCCCCCCGCGCGACGAGCAGGCCGAGGGCGTCCTCTGGCGCACCATCCGCGACCTGGAGCGGCTCGGCGCCGACTACGTGTCCGTGACCTACGGCGCGGGCGGCTCCACCCGCCTCAAGACCGTCGACACGACGAACCAGGTCAACGCCGAGACGACCCTGCTGACCATGGCGCACTGCACTGCCGTCGACCACTCGGTCGCGGAGCTGCGGAACCTGATCGGCCACTTCGCGAACGTCGGGGTCCGCAACATCCTCGCCGTTCGCGGCGACCCGCCGGGCAACCCGCGCGCCGACTGGGTCCGTCACCCCGAGGGCATCCTCCACGCCCGCGAGCTCGTCGAGCTCATCAAGGAGTCCGGCGACTTCAGCGTCGGCGTGGCCGCGTTCCCCGACGGGCACCCGCGCGACGTCGACTGGGACACCGGCGTGCGGTACTTCGTGGAGAAGTGCCGCGCCGGGGCCGACTTCGCGATCACGCAGATCTTCTACGACGTCGAGGACTACCTGCGCCTGCGCGACGCCGTCGCCGCGGCCGGGTGCGACATCCCGATCGTCCCCGGCATCATGCCGATCACGAACATCAAGCAGATCGAGCGGTTCGCCGTCCTCACCGGCATGGTCTTCCCCGCGGCCCTCGCCGAGCGGCTGCGCGCCGTCGCCGACGACCGCGACGCCGTGCGCGACATCGGCGTCGAGGTCGCCACCGACATGGGCTCCCGGCTCCTCGCCGAAGGCGCCCCCGGACTGCACTTCACCACCCTCAACCACTCCCGCTCCACCCGCCGCGTCTGGCAGCACCTGCGCCCCTGACCTCAGGAGCACTGTCGGCCACCCGACCGAGGGATTGCGGTCACCGCGTCAACACGTAGAGTCCTCTTCTATGTTCGATGCTGCGAATGGGCGCCTGATGCCATCTGCTACAACAACACCCATGCGCACCCGAGTGCCCGCCGACTCCCTTGTAGGCCGGGTCATCCTCTCCACGCGGTTCAAGCCCGGCGCGGTCGTCGGCGTCGGACTCACCGCCAGCCTCTTCGTGCCCTTCTGCGTCCTCGCCGGCGGGCCGGTCGTCCTCATCGCCCTGCCGCTCATCGCGGTCACCGCGATGGCCGACGCCTCCTACACCCTCCTCGCGGCCCGCTCCACCAGCCTCTCGCGCCGCGTCCTCGTCCTCGAACCCCTCGCCGCCCGCCTCTCCGAGGCCTCCTGGCTCCTCGCCCTGTGGTTCCTCGGCGCGCCCGGCTGGGCCGTCGCCGTCACCGGCGCGCTCTGCTGGATGTACGTCCTCACCCGCCTGCGCGCCCGCCAGGTCGGCCTCAACGACCTCGGCATGACCACCCTCGGCGAGCGCTCGGTCCGCGAGGTCGTGGTCGCCCTCGGCCTCGGCGCCTGCGGCGTCATCGCCGTCGCGGGCGGCGGCCAGTACGCCACCTGGACCGAGGGCGTCGTCACGATCACCATCACCGCCTGGATGCTCCTGGCCGCCCTCGGGCTCCTCCAGCTCGTCATCGTCGTCTCGGCCGCCCTCCGCAACGACTGACGCGGGAATACCTCGCCTCAGGGCGGCGTTGACGGTCGAATGCGCTACGAGGACATCACCGACGACCAGATCGCCGCCTTCATCGAATCCGACGCCCGCGAGCGCCGGGTCCCCGAGGAGACCCAGCGCCTGCGCGACGCCGAGGAGATGCTCGCCAAGAAGGATCCGCACGCGGCCCTGAAGTTCCTGGAGCCGCTCCTGCGCGACCACGCCGACCACCCCGACGTCATGCTGCTCGCCGCGCGGGCCTACTTCAAGTCCGCGCAGCTGAACCGGGCGCTGGCGCTCACCGAGAAGCTGGTCGAGGCCAACCCGGCGGACTTCTACGCCCGCCTGCTCCTGGGCCGTACGCTCCAGCGCCTCGGCCGCAACGACGAGGCCCGCGGGCACCTGCGCCTGGTCGACGAGATCACCGAGTAGCCGCCCCCGCGGGCGGCGAGGCGCCGCCGCCCGTGCCGTGCGCATTCGAACACCGCATGACGCGGCGGCGAGGACTCCGGGTCGCGAACCGACAGGTTCGCGACCCTTTCTCATTGCTGCGCAAGGATTCCGCTGTCGGATGGGCGACAGTCGGCGGTGAATGGCCGATGTTGCGCGAAGTTGGGGGTTGGAAATGTCGTACCCCTGTGGTTCCATGTTTCTCGAACGCAAGTTCGAACAGGTTTAGGAGGCCACCATGGCTGCTTCCCGACCCGGAGCCACCCGATCAGCTTCGACAGTGTCGACCGCCGGCACCGGCTCGCCCCGACTCGTGCAGGCCGGCACCGTCTCGAACTCCCGGCTGCGCATCCCCGCCGACCAACTACCCAACCGGTCCCCGCTGCAACTGCTCGCGACGGCCCGCGCCGACCTCGACGACGCCGCCGAGCGCGCCCGTCCCGGCGAGCGGTACGCCGAGGCCCACATGGCCGCCCTGCGGGTCGCCGTCGCGGTCCTCGCGGTCCGCGCCGGAGACGCCACCGGCAGACGCCGCCCCGGCCGACCGTCGAGCACCTGGGAGCTCCTGCGCAACGTCGCGCCGGAACTGGAGGAGTGGGCCTCCCACTTCGCCCGCACCGCCCGCAAGCGGGTGCTCGCCCAAGCCGGCATCCCCGACATCGTCACCCCGGAGGAGGCCGACTCCATCGTCGCCGACGCCCGGCGCTTCCTCGACGTGGTGGTGAGGCTGCTCGGCTTCAGCGCGCTTGCGCGCTGAAGTAGAAGTGCAGTAGCGCGCTTGCGCGCTGAAGTAGAAGCACAGCAGTGCGCTCGCGCGCTGAATCGGAGGCGCAGCAGCGCGCTTTCGCGCCGAAGCAGCAGCGCGCTCGCGCGTCGCAGAAGACGCGCAGCAGCTCGCGCACCGAAGCGACACACGCCGACCGAACGGCTCAGTCCCCGCTCCAGCGAGGGACCGCCCGCCCGGACGGGCCCGCTGACGGCCCGCCCCGCCGGGTGACCCCGGCCGTGCCCGTCGATACGCGCGCGACCCGACCGACCCCGCGGTTATACGATTGCGGACAGTGCTCCACGCACCCGGCGCCCGAGCGGCGTCCGTTGATCCGCCAATCGCTAAGGGGTTTTGAGGCCGTGTATCGGACACACCTCGCCGGCACGCTGAGTGCCGCTGACGTCGACCAGCAAGTCACCCTCGCCGGATGGGTGGCGCGTCGCCGCGATCACGGTGGGGTGGAGTTCGTCGATCTGCGCGACGCCTCTGGCGTCGTCCAGGTCGTCTTCCGCGACTCGGAGGCCGCCGAGGCCGCCCAGCGCCTGCGCAACGAGTACTGCGTCTCCGTCACCGGCACCGTCGCGCGCCGCCCCGACGGCAACGAGAACCCGGACCTGCCGACGGGCCAGATCGAGATCAACGCGACGAGCCTCGACGTCCTCTCCGAGTCCGCGCCGCTGCCGTTCCAGATCGACGACCACGTCGACGTCTCCGAGGACGTGCGCCTGCGCCATCGCTACCTCGACCTGCGCCGCTCCGGCCCCAGCCACGCGATCCGCCTGCGCTCCAAGGCCAACCACATCGCGCGCAACCTCCTCGCCGAGGACGGCTACGTCGAGATCGAGACCCCGACGCTGACCCGCTCCACCCCCGAGGGCGCCCGCGACTTCCTCGTGCCCGTGCGCCTCCAGCCCGGCACCTGGTACGCGCTGCCGCAGTCCCCGCAGCTGTTCAAGCAGCTCCTCATGGTCGGCGGCTTCGAGAAGTACTTCCAGATCGCGCGCTGCTACCGCGACGAGGACTTCCGCGCCGACCGCCAGCCCGAGTTCACCCAGCTCGACATCGAGGCGTCCTTCGTCGACCAGGACGACATCATCGACCTGGGCGAGCGCATCGTCGCCGCCCTCTGGGCCGAGCTCGCCGACTACGAGGTCCCGCTGCCGATCCCGCGCCTCCAGTGGCACGACGCCATGGACCGCTACGGCTCCGACAAGCCCGACCTGCGCTTCGGCCAGGAGCTCGTCGAGCTCACCGACTACCTGCGCGGCACCGAGTTCCGCGTCTTCGCCGGTGCGATCGAGGCCGGCGGCTACGTCGGCGCCGTCGTCATGCCCGGCGGCGCCGCCCAGACCCGCAAGGAGCTCGACGGCTGGCAGGACTGGGCCAAGGCGCGCGGCGCCAAGGGCCTCGCCTACATCACCTTCAACGCCGAGACCGGCGAGCCGAAGGGCCCCGTCGCCAAGAACCTGTCCGAGGACCACCTCGCCGGGCTCGCCGACGCCGTCGGCGCCAAGGCCGGCGACGCCGTCTTCTTCGCCGCCGGCGCCGAGCGCCGCAGCGCCCAGGAGCTCCTCGGCGCCGCCCGCCTCGAGGTCGGCAGGCGCACCGGGCTCATCGACCCCGACGCGTGGGCGTTCTGCTGGGTCGTCGACGCCCCGATGTTCGAGCCCACTGACGACGGCGGCTGGACCGCGATCCACCACCCGTTCACCTCCCCGAACCCGGAGTGGGTCGACAAGTTCGAGACCGACCCCGGCAACGCCCTGACGTACGCCTACGACATCGTCCTCAACGGCAACGAGCTCGGCGGCGGGTCCATCCGTATCCACGACGCCAAGGTCCAGAGCCGCGTCTTCGACGTGCTCGGCCTGACGCACGAGGACGCCGAGGAGAAGTTCGGCTTCCTCCTCGACGGCCTCAAGTACGGCGCCCCGCCGCACGGCGGCATCGCCCTCGGCTGGGACCGCGTCTGCATGCTCCTCGCCAAGTCCGACTCGATCCGCGACGTCATCGCGTTCCCGAAGGCCGGAGGCGGCGTCGACCCGCTGACCTCGGCCCCGACGCCGATCACGCCCGAGCAGCGCGCCGAGGCCGGCATCGACTTCGTGCCCGAACCGGAAGCGGGTACCGACCCCGTTGCCTCTTAGCCCTACGATGGCGTAGTGCGCGGCCCGAGCCTCGGCTCGGGCCGCTCTCGTTCGATGTGCTCGGCTGCCCCTCAGCAACTTCCGATGGCAGGAGTCCCGTGGGCGGCGGCCGTGGTCTGATTACGGCTGATATATGTAACATCCGGCCGATGCAGGAGTAAGAGGAGCGGGTTCGACGTGCAGAGCGGGACCTCGGTGGCGGGGCGCTACCGATTGGACGAACGGCTGGCCGCGGGCGGCATGGGGGAGGTCTGGAAGGGCACCGACACCCGCCTGGGCCGCACGGTCGCGATCAAGATCTTGCACGCCGGCCTGTCCAACAGCGACAAGTTCCGCGCCCGCTTCCAGCTCGAGGCCCGCGCCGTCGCCGCCCTCCAGTCGCCCGGCATCGTCGCCCTCTACGACTACGGCGAGGAGACGACCGACGAGGATGGTCTCGTCTCCTACCTGGTCATGGAGCTCGTGCGCGGCCGCTCCCTCGCCGAGATCCTGAAGGACCGCGGCACGCTCCCGCCCGCCGAGGTCATGCAGATCGTCGCCGCCGCGGCCGACGCCCTGGAGACCGCGCACCGCCACGACATCATCCACCGCGACATCAAGCCCGCGAACCTCCTCGTCGACGAGGAGACCGGCGCGGCCAAGATCGTCGACTTCGGCATCTCCGCCGCCCGCGGCGCCTCCGGCCTCACCGAGACCGGCACCGTCATGGGCACCCTCGCGTACGCCTCGCCCGAGCAGCTCAACGGCGCCGAGCTGACCGGCGCCAGCGACCTCTACTCCCTCGGCATCGTCGCCTACGAGGCCCTCATGGGCCGCCCGCCGTTCGTCTCCGACACGCCCGTCGCGGTCATGAACGGCCACATGACGCAGGCCCCGCCGCCGCTCTCCCGCGACATCCCGCCCGGAATCGCCCAGGTCGTGCTCCAGTCCCTCCAGAAGGACCCCAAGGCCCGGTACGCCTCGGCGGCCGACATGGCCCGCTCCGCGCGCGAAGGCCGTGTCGTCACCGGCAACCTCCCGCTCGCCGCGGCGCACGACGGCCAGCAGACCCAGTACTTCGGCTCCGACCAGACCGCCCTCATCGGCGGCGTCGTCGGCGGCGCGGGCGGCGACACCGCAGCCCAGCCCACCAGCCAACTCGGGCAGGCCGACGAGAAGAAGGGCGCGACCCTCTGGTTCATCATCGCGGGCATCATCCTCGCGCTGGCCCTCATCGGCGGCCTGATCTGGTGGATCAACGCCAACAGTGACCGAGGCGAGATCGGCGACGGCAACTCGCCGAGTCCTTCTGAGACGGTCAGCGAAGCCGAGGAGACGACCGAAGAGGCCCCCACGTCGGAAGAGGAGACGGACGACTGGGACCCGACGACCGAGGAGGAGACCTCCGAGGAGCCCTCGTCCGAGGAGCCTTCGTCGGATGAGCCGAGCTCCGAGGAGCCGAGCTCCGAGGAGCCGACGTCCGAGGAGCCGACCGACGAACCGACCGACCCCGACACCAACTCTCCCTCCGAGGAGAACACCGTCCAGGGGCAGGCGTAACACGCAGCAGTGCGGCCCGCGGATCGAATCCGCGGGCCGCTTTCTCGTTCCAGGTTCTACATCGGCGGGTACCGCACGACCCTGTCGGTCCCGTTGCCGTTCGACGTGGTCACCCACAGGTAGCCGTCCGGGCCGAGTTCGACGGTGCGGAGCCGTCCCAGCTCCGAGACCAGGACCGCGACCGGCTCTCCCGCTTCGCCGTCCGCGACCGGGACCGTCCACAGGCGCTGGCCGCGGAGGGCCGCGACGTACGCGGTGTCGCCCACGACTTCGGCCCCTGAAGGCGAGGCCTCCGCGGTGGTCCAGGTGACCAGCGGGTCGACGTACTCGGGCGCGCCGCCGGTGCCCTCGACCTCGGGCCAACCGTAGTTGCCGCCCGCGACGCCGAAGTTCAGCTCGTCCCAGGTGTTCTGGCCGAGTTCGGAGAAGTACAGGTCGCCGTCCTCGTCCCAGGACAGGCCCTGCACGTTGCGGTTGCCCCAGGTGTACACGGGCGAGCCCTCGAACGGGTTGTCCTCGGGCACGCTGCCGTCGGGGTTCACGCGCAGGATCTTGCCGCCGAGGCTGTCGAGGTCCTGGGCGTTCGCGGTGACGTTCGCGTCGCCGGTCGTGATGTACAGCTTGCCGTCCGGGCCGAACGCCAGGCGGCCGCCGTTGTGGTTGAGCGCGGAGGGAATGCCGGTGACGACCGGCTGGGGGTCGAAGGAGTCGAGCGTGAAGCGAACGACCCGGTTGTCCTCCTCTGTGGACAGATAGGCGTAGACCCAGCCGTCGGTGGCGAACGTGGGGGAGACCGCGAGGCCGAGCAGGCCGCGCTCGTCGAACGAGCCGGTGCCCCCGGCCACGTCGAGGGTCCCCAGGACCGCCGGGTCGGCGTCGGTGCCGATGCGCAGCACGTTCCCCGAGTTCCGCTCGGCTACGAGCGCGGAGATCTCGTCGGGGAGGAACGCCAGCCCCCACGGGATCGTGAGGCCGGTGGCGACCGTGTCGCCGTTCGCGAAGTCGAACTGCGGGGTCTGCGCGGGCGCGGGGTCCTCCTGCGCGGAGGCGGTCGCGGTGCCCGCGGCCAGTGCCAGTCCGGCGATCGCCGCGGCGATCGCGGGCAGTCTGCGTCGCATGGATGCTCCTTGTCTCTCGTGGTGCCGGTACGGAAGGCGGAGAAGTCATGACATAGAGGTATTTCAATATAATTGCCATCGTAGACACGATTCGCCCGCTCTGTCCAGGAGTGCCGGTCCGCCGCGCCCGGACAGGCCAGCGATGCCCGGACTGCCGCCCGATCCGCGACCGCGTGACGTTATTCCGGTCACTGCCGCCGGATGCGAACGGCCGCAAACGAGCTGGTAACGAACCCGTCATGTTGCGGTCTCGGTACCCCACCGGGCGGATGCGGTCCCTTATGCTCGGAATCGGAACGCAGATACCCCGACCCCAGGAGCACACCCATGCACTCCCGCACCACGATGCGACTCACCGGCGCCGTCGCCGTCGCCGCCTTCGGGCTCGGCCTGGCCGCCTGCGGCGACGGGTCGAACGACACCACGAGCGGCGGTTCGGGCGACGGCGACAACGCCGCCGCCGCGCTGACGCCCCAGGAGGCCGTCGCGGCCGCCTTCCAGGGCCTCTCCGACGACTCCTACAAGATGGAGTCGTCCATGACCGTCAACGGCGCCGAGTTCGTCGCCATGACCACCGTCGTCGACGGCGACAACGCCCAGTCCACGGGCGACGTCTTCATGAGCGCCATGGCCGAGGCCTCCGGCGAGGAGATCGACCCGAGCATGGCCGCCCTCTTCGGCGACATGCACACCGAGACGATCCTCGTCGGCGAGACCGCCTACATCCAGATCTCCGGCGGCATGTTCGACGGCATGGCCGAGGAGTACGGCGAGGACGCCTGGTTCACCGCCGACGCCACCGAGGGCGACATGGGCGACGTCTACTCGCAGTTCGGCGGCATGGACCTCGCCTCCCAGACCGAGACGATGCTCTCCAGCCTCGAGAACGTCGAGGAGACCGGCGACAACACCTTCACCGGCACCCTCGCCGCCGACTCCGAGGCCCTGTCCGCCTTCACCGAGGGCGCGACGGCCGCCGACGCGGCCGCCCTGGAGTCCATCGAGGTCACCGTGGCGCTCGACGACGAGGGCCTGCTCAAGTCCATGACGATGACGCTGCCCGAGACCGACGGCATGACCATGGTGATGACCTCCGAGGTCGTCGAGATCGGCGGCTCGTACGACATCGCCGCCCCCGACACGGAGAACCTCGTCCCGTTCGAGGAGTTCATGGGCGCCGGCTTCTAGCCGCACCGAGACGACCCCGGGCCGCCGCACCGACCGGTGCGGCGGCCCGCCGCATGTTCCGAACCGGTCGTGGCGCAGACCCGGCGACGGCCCTCACTTCTGCGTCCCGCCCATGCCCATGGCTTACGCTGAGGGCGAGATGGACGCACCAGGCCTGTTCGAAATCGCCCAGCCGCCCGACCCGCACGCCGCGGCGCACGGGAGCGGCATCCTCGGCACCGGCGCGGCCACCGGCGACGAGCCGCTGGCCGTGCGGATGCGACCCCGCACCCTCGACGAGCTGGTGGGCCAGGACCACCTGCTCGGCGCCGGCTCGCCGCTGCGCCAGGTCGTGGAGGGCCGCCAGCCGCTCTCGGTGATCCTGTGGGGCCCGCCCGGCTCCGGCAAGACCACCATCGCGCACCTCGTCGCCCAGTCCGGCGACCGCCGCTTCCGCGCCATGTCGGCGCTGAACTCCGGCGTCAAGGACGTGCGCGCCGCGATCGACGAGGCCCGCCGCGTGCGCCGCACCGGCGGCCCGCAGACGATCCTCTTCATCGACGAGGTCCACCGCTTCACCAAGACCCAGCAGGACTCCCTGCTCGGCGCCGTCGAGGACCGCACCATCACGCTCCTGGCCGCCACCACCGAGAACCCGTACTTCTCCGTGGTCGCCCCGCTGGTGAGCCGCTGCGTGCTCCTGACCCTGCGCGAACTCGACGCGACCGATGTCGGCGAGCTCGTCGACCGCGCCGTCGCCGACGAGCGCGGACTCGACGGCCAGGTCGTGCTCGATCCCGAGGCCCGCGAGCACCTCGTGCGCACCGCCGCCGGCGACGCCCGCAAGGCCCTGACCGCCCTGGAGGCCGCCGCGCTCTCCGCCGGCGAGGACCACCGCGTCACCGTCGCCGTCGTCGAGGCCGCCATCGACACCGCCGCGGTCCGCTACGACCGGGACGGCGACGGGCACTACGACGTCGCCAGCGCCTTCATCAAGAGCCTCCGCGGCTCCGACGTCGACGCCGCGATGCACTACCTGGCGCGGATGGTCGTCGCGGGGGAGGACCCGCGGTTCATCGCCCGCCGCCTCGTGATCTTCGCGTCCGAGGACGTCGGCATGGCCGACCCGACGGCGCTCCAGACCGCCACCGCCGCCGCGACCGCCGTCGAGCGCATCGGCATGCCGGAGGCCCGCATCAACCTCGCGCAGGCCGTCGCGCACCTGGCGACCGCGCCGAAGTCGAACGCGGTCATCACCGCGATCGACGAGGCGATCAAGGACGTGCGGCAGGGGATGATCGGCCCGGTCCCGCCGGACCTGCGCGACGCCCACTACAAGGGCGCGGGCGCGCTCGGCCACGGCGCCGCCTACGTCTACCCGCACGGCGACCCGCGCGGGGTGGTGCCGCAGCGGTACGCGCCCGACGTCGTCGCCGGCCGCGACTACTACCGGCCGACCAGGCACGGCCTGGAGGCCGAGATCGGGCCGCGCCTGGAGAAGCTGCGCCGGATCGTGCGCAGCGCCGACGAGGGGCGGAAGCCGGCCGATGACGACTGACCGCCCGCCGCGCCGGGCCTCCGACCGGGTCGTCCACGCCCTGGAGGGCACCGGGGCGCGCATCGAGCGGCTGCGCATGGGCGTGGTCGCCGTGGTCGCCTCGGCCGTGCTGCTGGTCGCCGCGGTCCTGTTCCTGGGCCGGGCGGTGACCGTGGACCCGACGCGCCGGGCCGCCGACGAGCTGTCGGTGCCGGGCTGGGCCGCGGTGAGCGTGGCCGACGAGACGTACGGCAGCCGCTGGTGCCTGGGGGAGTGCCGGGTCCGGATGCGCACGTGGGCGTCCGAGGGCACCGTCGAGGACACCTCCCAGGTGTACTGGGAGGCCGTGCTGGCCGCGGGCTGGACCCCGGCGGACGCCGGGACCTGCGTCGGCGGCGTCGGCGAGGAGGGCTGCTACGTCCGCGACGAGCTGTACCTCGAGCTGTGGGTCGTCCCGGTGGAGTGCGGCGACCGGTACGAGCTGTGCGTCGGCTCGGAGGTCACGGCCGTGGTCGCGTCCCAGGCGGCGCTGCCGCGGCTGGCCGAGGACCGGCGCGAGGTCGTGGAGGCGGGCTAGTCCCGGGCCCGCCCTGCCCGCGCCGCGCCCCGTTGCGTCGGATGTCCGATCCCGCAAGGTAAGGTCGGGGCTGCGTCGCTTCTACGCGAATACCGGGTCCATTCATCAGCCGCACCGGTCGGTCAATGCTTCAGCGAGGGGGAAGAGCTGTGCCAGGCGAGACGTTGGCAGTGGAGTTCACGAACGTGAGCCTCTGGGAAGTCGCGGTGCTCATCATCGCGGTTGCGTTCTTCATCTTCAGCCTGATGCTCGCCCTGGGCCTGATCCGGAAGCTCAATGGCACGGTCGCCCGGGTCAACAGCGTCCTCGACAAGGTCGACCACGAGATCGGCCCGATCCTGCGCAACGCGAACGCCACGCTCGACAACGTGAACGCCTCGCTCGTCCAGGTCGAGGGCGAGCTGGAGAAGGTCTCGTCGATCACCGGGAACGCCGCGCACATCTCCTCGAACGTCGCGAACATCACGAGCCTGGTCGTGTCGGCCGTCGGCTCCCCGCTGGTGAAGGCCGCCGCGTTCGGGTTCGGCCTGCGCACGGCCGTGAAGAAGCGCAACGAGGGCTACGACGAGGACCAGGTCCGCCGCATGGTCGAGGCGTCCCGCCAGTCCAAGCGCGAGTCGAAGCGCGCCGCCAAGTCGCGCCGCCGCGCCGCGAAGTGACAACGTTCCCGAAAACGGATTGAGGGGTCCCCGTGCTGAAGCGGATGATCTGGGTAGGCATCGGCGTCGTGGTCGGCGTCGTGGTGGTCCGCAAGCTCACCAAGGCGGCCGAGTCGGTCACTCCGGGCGGGGTCGCCGAGCGGATCGGCGATGCCGGTGCTGGAATGAGGGAGTCGCTCAAGTCGTTCTGGGCGGACGTCTCCGAGGCCAAGGCCGCCAAGGAGGCCGAGCTGTACGAGGCGATCGAACGCGGCGAGGACATCTCGCCGCTCCTCACCGAAGACGAAGAAGATGACGACGACCGGTCCCCGAGCCGGCCGTTCTAGCAGTCGCGAGACCTTGAAGGAGGTGCCCCATGGAGACCGCTGAAATCCAACGCCGATTTCTGAAGTTCTTCGAGTCCAACGGCCATACGGTGGTCCCCAGTGCACCGCTGCCGGCGATCGAGGACCCGAACCTGCTGTTCGTCCCCGCGGGCATGGTCCCGTTCGTGCCCTACTTCCTGGGACAGGCGACGCCGGACTGGAACCGCGCCACGTCGGTGCAGAAGTGCATCCGCACGCCCGACATCGACGAGGTCGGCAAGACCTCGCGCCACGGCACGTTCTTCCAGATGAACGGCAACTTCTCCTTCGGGGACTACTTCAAGGAGCAGGCGATCCGCTTCGCCTGGGACCTGACCACCGGCTCGCTCGAGTCCGGCGGCCTGGGCCTGGACGGCGACCGCATCTGGGCCACGGTCTACCTCGACGACGACGAGGCGATCGACATCTGGCACCAGCAGATCGGGCTCCCGCTGGACCGGATCGTGCGCCGCGGCCAGGCCGACAACATGTGGTCCATGGGCATCCCCGGACCCTGCGGCCCCTGCTCGGAGCTGTACTACGACCGCGGGCCCGACTACGGCCCCGAGGGCGGCCCCGAGGTCGACGAGGACCGCTACCTGGAGTTCTGGAACCTCGTGTTCATGCAGAACATCCGCGGCGGCGGCCCCGCGAAAGAGGGCTACGAGATCACCGGCGACCTGCCGAAGAAGAACATCGACACCGGCATGGGCATGGAGCGCATGGCCGCCCTGCTCCAGGGCGTCGACAACATGTACGAGATCGACCAGGTCCGCCCGCTCATCGACAAGGCGTCCGAGCTCACCGGGAAGCGCTACGGCGTCTCCACCAGCCGGACCGCCTCCGAGTCGCACCCGGACGACGTGCGCTTCCGCGTCATCGCCGACCACGTGCGCTCGGCGCTCATGCTCATCGGCGACGGCGTCGCGCCCTCCAACGAGGGCCGCGGCTACGTGCTGCGCCGCATCATGCGCCGCGCGATCCGCGCCGTGCGCCTGCTCGGCTACGACAAGCCCGCGCTGCCCGAGCTGCTGCCGGTCGCGCGCGACTGCATGAGCCCGTCCTACCCCGAGCTCGCGAAGGACTTCGAGCGGATCTCCTCTTACGCCTACGGCGAGGAGGAGGCGTTCCTGAAGACCCTCAAGCACGGCACCACCATCCTCGACACCGCGGTCGCCGAGACCAAGACCGGCGGTGGCACGACCCTGTCCGGGTCCAAGGCGTTCGAGCTGCACGACACGTACGGCTTCCCGATCGACCTGACCCTGGAGATGGCCGAGGAGCAGGGCCTCTCGGTCGACCAGGACGGCTTCCGCCAGCTCATGGCCGAGCAGCGCAAGCGCGCGAAGGCCGACGCGGCGGCGCGCAAGACCGGCCACGCGGACCTGTCCGCGTACTGGCAGCTCCTCCAGGACCAGGGCCCGACCGACTGGAAGGCCTACGAGACCCTCGAGACCGAGTCCCGCGTCGTCGGGCTCCTCTCCGAGGGCAGGCCGGTCCCGGTCGCGACGGCCGGCCAGATCGTCGAGGTCGTGCTCGACCGGACCCCGTTCTACGCGGAGTCCGGCGGCCAGCACGCCGACGCCGGCAAGCTCGTCGGCCCGAACCTCTTCGCCGAGGTCGTCGACGTGCAGCGCCCGGTCAAGAAGCTCGTGGTCCACCAGGTCCGCGTCCTCGAAGGCGAACTCGTCGTCGACGACAAGGTCGAGGCCACCGTCGACCCGGAGTGGCGCCTCGGCGCCCGCCAGGCGCACTCGGGCACCCACGTGGTGCACGCGGCCCTGCGCGAGGTGCTCGGCCCGACCGCGCTCCAGTCCGGCTCCTTCAACCGGCCCGGCTACCTGCGCCTCGACTTCTCGTGGCGCGCGAAGCTCTCGGACGAGACCCGCAGCGAGATCGAAGAGGTCTCGAACAAGGCCGTCCGCGACGACCTGCCGGTCGCCGTCAAGTACATGAGCCTCCCGGAGGCCAAGGACTTCGGCGCGGTCGCGCTGTTCGGCGAGACCTACGACGAGACCGTCCGCGTCGTCGAGATCGGCGGCCCCTGGTCGCGCGAGCTCTGCGGCGGCACGCACGTGTCCCACTCGGCCCAGATCGGCCCGCTCGTCCTCACCGGCGAGTCCTCGGTCGGCTCCGGCCAGCGCCGCGTCGAGGCCGCCACGGGCATGGAGGCGTACCGCTACCTCGCCCGCGAACGCGACCTCGTCTCGCAAATTGCTGACGAGATCGGCGCCCAGCGCGGCGACGTCCTTGAACGCGTCCGCGCGATCCTCCAGCGCTCCAAGGACGCCGAGCGCGAGCTCGCCGCCCTCCAGGCGAAGGCGGTCTCCGGCCGCGCCGTCGAGTTCGCGCAGAACGCGAAGCAGGTCGGCGCCGTCAAGGTCGCCGCGGTCCAGGCGCCCGAGGGCACCAAGGGCGGCGACGTCCGCGACCTCGCGCTGAAGATCCGCGACGCCCTCGGCGAGTCCGAGCCCGGCGTGGCCGCGGTCGTGGCGACCGCCGGCGGCAAGGCCAGCATCGTCGTCGCGGCGAACGCGGCCGCGAAGGCGCAGCACGTGTCCGCGGCGGCGCTGGTCAAGGCCGCGCTGTCCGGCAAGGGCGGCGGCAACGACGACATCGCCCAAGGCGGCGGCGTCCCGGCCGACCAGGCCCCGCAGCTGCTCGACGCGGTCGTCCGCGCCATCGGCGAGTGATGGAAGACGCTCCGACCGGCCCCGCGCCCACCCCCGAGTGGAAGCGGGGCCGTCGTCTCGGCATCGACCTCGGCAAGGCCCGCATCGGTGTCGCCGTGTGCGATCCGGACGGCCTCCTCGCCACCCCGGTCGCGACCGTTCGTCGCGACCTCAAAACCGCTGGTGAGAACATTCCGGCCGATATTCTCGAAATCGCCGAAACGGCCCGGGAATACGATGTGGTCGAAATCGTCGTCGGCCTACCGGTTACTCTTTCGGGTGAGGAGGGGCCGGCAGCCGCCCACACCCGAGCCTGGGTGCAGCGGTTCGCCGACCACGTCTCGCCAACGCCGGTGACCCTGACCGACGAGCGCATGACCACCGCTGTGGCCGTCCGCCGCCTCAACGAAGGCGGGGTGCGCGGGAAGCGGAAGCGCTCCATCGTCGACCAGGCGGCCGCGGTCGAGATCCTCCAGCAATGGTTGGACCGGCGGCGGAGGTAAGCACAGGATGCTCGGCGACTTCAGGACCGAGGACGACCGCTCGGCGGCACCCAGGAGCCACCGGCGCAAGGACTCCGGCAAGTCACTGATCGCCATGACCCTGGTCGTCGCCCTGTTCGGCGTCATCGGTGTCGGCGGCTGGTGGGCGTACAACAACGTCATCAAGGACTACTTCACCGCCGAGGACTTCACCGGCGACGGCAACGGCAACCAGGTCGTGGTGACCGTCGAGTCCGGCTGGCTCGTCTCCGACATCGCCGACGAGCTCGCGGCGCAGGGCGTGGTCGCCTCCGCGAAGGCGTTCCTCAACGCCTCCGAGGACGACGGCGACTCCGGCACCGCCATCCAGGCCGGCTCCTACGCCATGGAGGAGGAGATGTCGGCCGCCTCCGCGCTGGCGTTCATGATCGACCCCGGGAACCTGTCGCTCGACCACGTCGTCATCCCCGAGGGCAAGCGCTCCTTCGAGGTCTACGAGATCCTCTCCGGCTACACGGGTGTCCCGATCGAGGACTTCGAGGCCGCCGCCCAGGACCCGGAGGCGCTCGGCGTCGACCCGGTCTGGTTCGAGGGCTTCTCCGACCGCCAGATCAAGTCCGTCGAGGGCTTCCTGTTCCCGTCGGCGTACGAGTTCGACGAGACCATGACGGCCGTCCAGATGCTCACCGAGATGGTCGCGCGCTTCAACCAGACCATCGAGGAGATCGGCTTCTTCGACAAGCTCGCGACGGTCGCCGACCCCGACCCCGACTACGACCCCAGCGCCATGGAGGAGCAGACCTTCTACCCGCCCACGAACGGCGAGTTCAAGATCTACCCGTGGATGGCGCTCCAGGTCGCCTCGATCGTCCAGTCCGAGTCCGGCATCGCCACCGACGACCCGAAGATCGCCCAGGTCATGTACAACAAGATGTACATCAACCCGTACACGCACGAGCAGACCAACTGCAACTGCTTCGAGTCCGAGGCGATCTGGAACTACGGCCGCCTGCTCAACGGCGAGGACGCGATCACCTCCGGCGAGAACATCGACTGGGGCGCGGTCATGCGCGACCCCGACAACCCGTGGTCGCCCAGCGCCCCCGAGCACGCCGGCTACCTGCCGAGCGCCATCTCCAACCCCGGCGCCGCCGCGCTGGAGTCGGCGGTCGCCCCCGAACCCGGCGACTGGCTGTTCTTCGTGACCGCGTACGACGACGGCTCGGCCCTGTTCGCCGCAACCTACGAGGAGCACTTGGAGAACATCGAGGTGGCCGAGGAGAACGGCATCCAGTGACGCACGCAGCGGTCCTCGGCAAGCCCATCGGGCACTCGCTCTCGCCGGTCATCCACAACGCGGGCTTCGCCGCGGCGGGCCTGGCCGACTGGACCTACACGCGCCACGAGTGCGACGAGTCCGGCCTCGCCGCGTTCGTCGACGGCCTCGACGCGACCTGGGCCGGGCTCTCGCTCACCATGCCGCTCAAGGAGGTCGCGCTCGACGTCGCCACCGAGGCCACCCCGGTCGCCGAGGCCATCGGCGCCGCCAACACGCTCGTCCTGCGCGGCGGGCGCCGGCTCGCCGACAACACGGACGCGCCCGGGATCGTCGACGCGCTCGCCGAGATCGGGATGAAGGACGCCGAGCACGTCGCCGTCCTCGGCGCCGGCGGGTCCGCGCGCGGCGCGCTCGCGGCCGCGCAGCAGCTCGGCGCCGCCGCGGTCACCGTGTACGCGCGCCGCCGCGAGGCCGTCGCCGAGCTCGAACCGGTCGCCGGGCGCCTCGGGCTGCGGCTGCACGCCGCCGACTGGGAGGACGCCGCCCGCGCCGGGCGCGCCGACCTCGTCGTGGCCACGGTCCCCAAGGGCGTCACCGACGACCTGCACCTGGACTGGTCCGCGGACGCGGTCCTGTTCGACATCCTCTACGACCCGTGGCCGACCGCGCTCGCCGCCGGGGCCGAGGCCCGGGGCGTGCGCGTCCTCGACGGGCTCGCGCTCCTGCTCGCGCAGGCCGTCCGCCAGTGGACGCAGTTCACCGGCGTCGAGGACGCCCCGGTCGCGGCGATGCGCCGCGCCCTCTACGACGCGGTCCCGTCCCGGACCGAGTGAAGGACCCGAGACCATGCACGAAGAGCAGCACACGTTCGTCTACGACGGCGACTGCGCGTTCTGCACCAGCTGCGCGAACTTCATCGAGAAGCACGTGCGCACCCGCGCCAAGGTCGTGCCCTGGCAGTGGGCCGACCTCGACGCCCTCGGGATCACCCAGCAGGAGGCCGAGGACGCCGTCCAATGGGTCGAGATCAGCTTCCAGCGCTCGGGCCCCGACGCGATCGCCGTGCTCCTGCGCCGGGCCCAGTGGTACTGGAAGCCGTTCGGCTGGCTCCTGTCGCTCAAGCCCGTCTCGTTCGTCATGTGGCCCCTGTACCGGTGGGTCGCCCGCAACCGCCACCGCCTGCCCGGCGGCACGGCCGCGTGCTCCCTCCCGCAGGCGGAGCGCGACCGCCTCCGCGGGCAGCAGTGAGCATCCTGAGCCTGGATTCCGGTATGCCATACTCTGCCGATGCCCGCTGAGCGCACCGAACGCCCGCTGAGCCGCACCGGCAAGGTCGTCCGCGTCGCGGCCGCCGCCGCGATGGTCCTCGCGCTCATGGCGACCTCCGTCTGGGGCGAGGACGACTTCTTCCCGTTCGCGCCCTTCAAGATGTACTCGCGCGCCACCGACCCCGACGGCTGGGTCAAGAGCACCAACGTCTTCCTCACCGACGCCGAGGGCGAGCGGATCGCGATCGACGACGACGACACCGGATTCCGCCGCGCCGAGCTCGAAGGCCAGCTCACCCGCTTCCGCGAGGACCCGGACCTGCTCGCGCACATCGCCGCGGCGTACGAGGCCGCCCATCCGGGCGACCCCGAGATCGTCGGCGCCGAGATCGTCACCAGGCGGTACGAGCTGGTCGACGGCGAGCGCACCGGCGAGGAGACCGAGGAGATCGTCGCGGTCTGGACCGAGGAGGGGACCGCGTGAGCGTCCGCACCGCCGTGAACGGCTTCTTCTTCGAACCGGTGCCCCTGGGCCGGGTCGCCGCCATGCGCTTCCTCGCCGGGCTCTACGTGTGGATCGAGTGGTGGGCGTACATGCCCTTCATCTTCGGCCACCGGTTCGTGCCCGGCGAGCTGTACCAGCCGCTGTTCATCGGCCGCGTCCTCCCGCTCCCGACCCCCGATTATTGGCTCGTCACCGGCACGCTCGTCGTCATGCTCGCCGCCGCGACGCCCATGATGTTCGGCTACCGGCCCAAGCTCTTCGGCTGGATCCTGTTCGCCGCCTACTTCGAGTGGATGGTCATCGCCAACTCGTACGGGAAGGTCGACCACGCCAGCTTCGGGTTCATGACCCTGCTCCTGGTGCTGTGCATGATGCCGTCCCACGCGAAGTGGGGCGACCGCGAGCACCGCTCGGAGCGCGTCGGCTGGGGCTTCAAACTCGTCCAGCTGGCCGTGGTCTGCACCTACTTCCTGTCCGCGTGGGCGAAGTTCCGCTACGGCGGCTTCGACTGGGCCAACTCGGGGGTCTTCACCTGGGCGATCATCCGCCGCGGCACGGTGTTCTCGAACTGGCTGCTCGACTTCCCCGGGCTCCTGCACGCCGCCCAGTGGGGCATGATCGCCTTCGAGCTGCTCACGCCCGTCGTGCTCCTCGTCTACCGCTGGAAGCGGGTCCAGTACGCGATCGTCGCGTTCCTGTACTGCTTCCACGTCGCCGTCTTCGCCTCCCTCGGCATCAGCTTCCTGCCGCACCTGGTCGCCATGGCCTGCTTCCTGCCGCTGGAGCGGATCGACCCGCGCGAGATCGCGCGGAAGACCAAGGCGCGCTTCACGAGGCGCGACACCGGGCACACCGAGCGCGAACCCGAGCCGCAGTTCGAGTCCGGCGCCTGACGCGGAGCGGCCCGCCCTGGCGGCGCCGTGCCATACTCTTGCCGTGAATGCGGAAGATCCCCACCTCTCCCGGGTCCGGCCGGCGGGGCGCGCCGTGCGCGTCTCGATCACCATGGTCGTGCTCGCCCTCGTCACCGCCACCACCTTCTGGGGCGCCGACGACTTCTTCCCGTTCGCGCCCTTCAAGATGTACTCGTTCTCCAAGGAACTCGACGGCTGGGCCGGCTCGACCCGCGTCGAGGCCGTGAACGAGGAGGGCGAGCGGTTCAGCCTCACCGAGCGCATCACCGGCTTCCGCCGGGCCGAGCTCGAAGGCCAGAAGGGCCGCTTCATCGACGACCCCGAACTCCTCCGGTTCATCGCCGAGGCCTACGAGAACACCAACCCCGAGAAGCCCGAGATCGTCACCGTCGAGATCATCGAGCGCCGCTACCGGCTCGAGGACGGCCACCAGACCGGCGAGGTCATCGAGGTCGTCGAGGCCACCTGGACCCGGGAGGACGACGCGTGACACCGCTCCCCCTGGCCCGCAAGGCCACCGGCTGGTTCTTCCAGCCCGTCGCGCTCGGGCGCGTCGCCGCGATGCGGTTCCTCGCCGGCGCGTTCATCTGGGTGGACTGGTGGTGGTACATGCCGTGGATCCTCGGCCACCGCCACGTCCCCGGCGAGCTGTACCAGCCGCTGTTCATCGCCCGCGTCCTGCCGGTCTTCCCCGTCCCGAACTACTGGATCGTCGTCGGCACCCTCGTCGTGCTGCTCGCCGCCGCCACCCCCATGATGCTCGGCTACAAGCCCCGGCTCTTCGGCTGGATCGTCGCGGTCGCCTACTTCGAGTGGATGATCATCGCGATGTCCTACGGGAAGGTCGACCACGGCAAGTTCGGGTTCCTCCTGCTGCTGTTCCTGCTCCCCACCATGCCGAAGGCCAGATGGGGCGACCGCCGGACCCTCTCCGAGCACGTCGGCTGGGGCTTCAACCTGGTCCAGATCGGCGTCATCTGCACGTACTTCTTCGCCGCCTGGGCCAAGATCCGCTACGGCGGCTGGGAATGGGTCAACTCCGCGACCATGACCTGGGCGATCCTGCGCCGCGGCACCGAGTTCTCGACCTGGCTGCTCGACTACCCGTGGATGCTGCGGGCCTCCCAGTGGGGCATGGTCTGCTTCGAGCTGCTCAGCCCGATCGTCATGTTCGTCGCCGCCAAACGGGTCAAGTACGGCATCGTGGCGTTCTTCTACTGCTTCCACCTGACGGTCTACCTCGCCGTCGAGATCAGCTTCCTGCCCCATATGGTCGCGATGGCGTGCTTCCTGCCGCTGGAGCGCATCCGTCCGCGTGACCTGATTCGCAATCTGCCCCGGGCACCCGGTCTCGTTCGAGCGAAACTCAAGGCCCGCAAGCGTGTCCCGGCGCAGCGGGAAGCCCCCGAACCCCTCCCCGAGGCCGAGCCGGCGTCCTAGGCCGCGGAAACGCGCTTGAGAATTCGGGGCTGATTTTCCTACCGTTGAAGGATGCCGATTCTCGAAGCCCGATCCCTCACCAAGACCTTCCGGAGGCCCGACAAGGCCTCGGGGTTCAAGGGCGCGGTCAAACACCTCGCCCAGCGCAAGTACAAGAACTACACCGCGGTGGACGGCATCGACCTGTCGATCGAGGCGGGCGAGTCGGTGGCCTACGTCGGCCCCAACGGCGCGGGCAAGTCCACCACCGTCAAGCTCCTCACCGGCATCCTGCGCCCCTCCGAGGGGACCGTCCGCGTGATGGGCCGCGACCCGCACACCGAGCGCATCGCCAACGCCCACGACATCGGCGTGCTCTTCGGCCAGCGCACCCAGCTGTGGTGGGACCTGCCCGTCGAGGAGTCCCTGAAGCTCCTCAAACACATGTACGGCGTCTCCGACGCCGACTACCGGGCCCGCATCGCCAAGTTCGACGACCTGCTCGACCTCGGCGAGTTCATGCCCGCGCTCGCCCGGACCCTGTCGCTGGGCCAGCGCATGCGCGCCGACCTCGCGTGCGCGCTCATCCACGCGCCCAAGATGGTCTACCTCGACGAGCCGACCATCGGCCTCGACATCTCCGTCAAGGACCGCCTCCGCGCGTTCCTGCGCGAACTCGTCGACGACGGCACCACGCTCCTGCTCACCAGCCACGACCTCGCCGACATCGAGGAGGTCTGCGAGCGGATCGTCGTCATCGACAAGGGCGCCATCGCCTACGACGGCCCCATCCAGCAGCTCAAGGCCCACTACATCACCACCAAGTCCGTGAACCTGTTCCTGGAGGGCCCCGCCGACGTCGAGGAGCTCAAGCTCAAGTTCCCGCAGTACGAGTGGGCCGCGGGCGAGGCCCCCAGCGAGGTCGTCGCGACCTACGAGTCGCGGCACTTCTCCACCGCCGAGGTCCTCGGCGCCCTCACCGCCGAACTCGCCCCGCGCGACCTCTCGCTCTCCGAGCCGTCCATCGAGGACGTCATCCGCCGCCTCTACGCAGGGGAACTGACCAAGTGACCAGCGCGCTCGCGGTCGACCGCGCCTTCGCGGCCATCGCGTTCAAACGCCGCATCGCCTACAAGGCCCAGTGGCTCATCGCCCTGATCCTCGGCGGGGGCGCCATGCTCGTCTCCATGGCGATGTGGCGCTACCTCCTCGCCGACGGCGCGCTCTCGGGGTACGACTGGGACTCGATGCGCGCCTACATCATCATCGGGTTCATGACCGCGACCGTGGTCTTCGGCGCGGCCGACTGGCACATCGCCGACCGCATCCTCGACGGCCACATCGCGATCGACCTGACCAAGCCCGTGGACTTCCAGCGCGCCCGGGCCGCCGAGTACGTCGGCTCGATGGTCTCCACCGTCCCGACCGTGCTCGTCGGCGTCGCCGGCGCGTGGCTGCTGTTCGACCCGCCCGGACCGGCCTCCGCCACCGCCGGGCTCCTCACCGCCGTCAGCTTCGTCCTCGTGTTCCCGCTGGCGTTCGGCATCACCTACCTCACGGTCCTGGTGTGCTTCTGGACCAAGCGGTACCTCGGCGTCATGTGGCTGCGCGAGGCCCTGCTCGGCTTCTTCTCCGGGATGGTGATCCCCTTGGCGTTCATGCCCTCCTGGCTCCAGGCGATCGCCTGGGCCCTGCCGTTCCCGCACTTCACGACCACGCCCGCCGCCATCTACCTCGGCCGCGTCGACACCGCCGGCGCGCTCGGCCTCCTCGCCGCCGAGGCCGCCTGGGCCGTGGGCCTGTGGTTCGGCGGCCGCATGGTCTTCAACCACGCGGTCAAGAAGGTGACGGTGCACGGTGGCTGACCTCTCCTCCCGCCTGACCGCGCGCCACGTGGGCGGCGTCTACGGCCGCTCGCTCATCGCCCAGATCCGCGCCATCACCGAGTACCCCGGCGACTTCTGGGTCATGGCCTCGGCCGGCGTCATGTGGAACGTCCTCCAGTTCGCGTTCCTCACCGTCCTGTTCGCCACCGTGCCCGACGTCGCCGGCTGGCGCTACCACGAGATGCTCATGCTCTCGGGGCTGCTCACCGTCGCCGCCGGCTCCACCGCGCTCCTGTGCGACGGCGTGTGGAGCACCGGACAGATGGTCCTCAAGGGCGAGATCGACTACCGCATGACCCGGCCCGCGCCCGTGGTCGTGCAGGTCGCCACCACCCACATCGGCATGCAGGGCTTCGGCGAGGTCGGCTTCGGGCTCGTCATGGCCGCCTACGGGTGGATCGGCGCCGGCATGGGCCTCGCCGCCCTGCCCGTCGGCGTCCTCGGCGTGGCCTGCGCGATCGTCATCGAGTGCGCCCTCATCACCGCGCTGTGCGCGGTGAACTTCTGGATCAAGGGCCCGATGTCGAACTTCGCGTTCGTGCTCATCGACCTCCAGCACAACGCCATGACGATGCCCCTGGGGCTGTTCCCGGTCGCGGTGAAGATCGTGACCATGACCGTCGTCCCGGTCGCGTTCGTCAACTTCGTGCCCGTCGCCGTCCTCACCGGGCACCTCTCGGCCGCGTGGCTCGTCGGCCCGCCCCTGGCCGCGGCCGCCTCGGTCCTGGCGGCGCTCGGCGTGTACCGGCTCGGCCTGCGCTCCTACGACTCGTCTGGACACTGACACATGGCAAGCGTCGACCTCGCGCTCGCGACGATCTCGTTCAAGCGCAAGATCGCCTACAAGACCACCTGGCTGTTCTCCGTGCTCTTCGGCGGCTGGTCGCTCCTGGCCGGCCTCGCCGTCTGGAGCAACCTCATCGGCGACGGCGAGATGGGCGGCTACGACTGGCAGGCCATGAAGGCCTACCTCATCGTCGGGTTCCTCACCTCGACCCTCGCGTGGGCCGGCTCCGACTGGGAGATGGCCAACCGCATCCTCGACGGCCTCGTCGCGGTCGACCTCACCAAGCCCGTGGACTTCCAGCGCGCCCGCGCGGGGGAGTACATCGGCGGCATGGCCGCCTCGGTGCCGGCCGCGATCCTCGGCACCGCGGCCGCGGTCCTGATCTTCCGGCCCGCGCCGCCGGACTCGGCGCTCGCGGCGGTCCTCACCGTCGTCAGCGTCCTGTTCATCTTCCCGCTGGCGTTCGGCATCACCTACCTGTCGGTCCTGACCTGCTTCGTGACCCAGCGCTACCTGGGCATCCAGTGGGCCCGCGACACGATGCTGGCGTTCTTCTCGGGGATGATGGTGCCGCTCGCGCTCATGCCGCTGTGGCTCCAAGGGGTCGCCTGGGCGCTCCCGTTCGTCCACTTCACGACCACGCCCGCCTCGATCTACCTCGGCCGCGTCGACACCGCCGGCGCGCTCGGCCTCCTCGCCGCCGAGGCCGCCTGGGCCGTCGGCCTGTGGGTGATCGGGCGGCTCATCTGGTCCCAACTCGTGAAGAAGGTGACCGTCCATGGCGGTTGACGTCTCCGGGTCCCGGCACGCGTTCGGGGTCTACCGCCGCTCGATCGGCGCCTACCTGCGGTCGATCGCCGAGTACCCGGCCGACTTCTGGGTCATGGCCGTCTCCGGCACGTTCTGGCAGATCATGCTGTTCGCGTTCCTGACGATCCTGTTCGGGAACGTCAGCACCATCGACGGCTGGGGCTACCACGAGATGCTCGTCCTCGCCGGGTTCCTCGCCACCTCCTGGTCCTCCACCGCGCTCTTGTGGGACGGCATCTGGGACACCGGGAAGATGATCGTCGAAGGCGACATGGACTACCGGATCACCCGGCCCGCGCCCGTCCTCGTGCAGGTCGGCTCCAAGCACGTCGGCATGCAGGTCTTCGGCGAGGCCACCCTCGGCCTCGTGATGCTCGGCATCGGCTGGACCGGCGCCGGCCTCGGCCTCGGCGCCGTCCCCACCGGCCTGTTCCTCCTGCTGTGCGCCATCGTGATCCAGGCCTCCCTGCTCACGATCGCGAACGCCGCGAACTTCTGGATGAAGGGCCGCACCCCGATCATCGCGTTCATGGTCACCGAACTCCAGAACGAGGCCATGCGCTTCCCGCTGACGATCTTCCCCGCCGCGGTCCGCCTCGTCCTCACCTTCGGCCTCCCGCTCGCCTTCGCCAGCTTCGTGCCCGCCCAGATCCTCACCGGCCGCCTCGACGCGTGGTGGCTCCTGGCCCCGCCGATCGCGGCCGCCGCCAGCGCCGCCGTCGCCGTCTGGGTCTTCCGCATGGGCCTGCGCGCCTACGACTCCGCAGGTCACTGACGTGACGAAAAAAGACTTGCGCGCCGCCGGGGAGGTCCGCTAACGTAGCGTTCGTTGCCCGGAGGCGTACCGCCCCGGGGCTCGCATGGAATGGAGGTGTCTCTGATGGCTGTCGTTGCTCACGCCCGCGCCCTGAAAATCAGTTCACCTCCCGTCGCTCAGCGCTGACGCACACGCGCCGACGGGTCTTCCTCACAGGAGCCTTCCACCTTGCCTCGCAAGCAGCAGTTCACTGAATCCTTCCAGTCCACCAAGCGCAAGCACCGCGACCGTCCCTCTGACGACGTCTTCTCGGCCGAGGACCACGAGCGCTTCGAAGCCATGCGCACCGAGTTCGACGAGATGCCCAACGACGACCGGCCCCCCGCGGGGGACCGCTGGTCGATCTGGTGGGACTCCGAGCCGCTCCAGCGCGGCCCCGAGCCGCACCCGGAGTGGGTCGTCACCGACCACGGCGCCGTCGACTACGAGCTCGGCGTCCTCAAGACCGGCAAGGAGGCCGACGTGTTCCTCATCGAACGCGTCGTCCCCGGCACCGACCGCGCCGTCATCATGGCCTCCAAGCGCTACCGCAGCGCCGAGCACACCCAGTTCAACCGGGCCGGCGACTACACCGTCGGGCGCGCCGCCAAGCGCTCCCGCGACAACCGGGCCATGGCCAAGCGCACCACCTTCGGCCTCGAGCAGGCCGCCGGGCGCTGGGCCGCCGCCGAGTTCGACGCGCTCAAGCGCCTCTACGCGGTCGGCGTCCCCGTGCCCTACCCGGTGCAGGTCCACGGCACCGAGGTCGTCATGGAGTTCATCGGCGACGGCCGCACCGCCGCGCCCCGGCTCGCCGAGACCAGGCCCGACGGGGCCGAGCTCGTCAGCCTCTGGGAGCAGGCCGCCGAGGCCCTGCGCCGCATGACCGAGCTCGGGTTCGCCCACGGCGACCTCTCGCCGTACAACACGGTCGTCCACGAAGGCCGGCTCGTCGTCCTCGACCTCCCGCAGGTCGTCGACATCTACGCGAATCCGCTCGGCATGGATTTCCTGACCCGGGACGTGGAGAACCTCGGCTCGTGGTTCGCCGGCCGCGGGATCCACCGCGAACTGGTGGACGACCTCCACGCCGAGGTCCTGGCACTGGCGGCCCGCCCGTAGCGGCGGCGGTGTCGGGGGCGGGATATAGCCTTGTGCTGTGTCAGTCGATTACCGTCCCGCCCCCGGCACCATCCCCACTCAGCCGGGCGTCTACCGCTTCAGGGACCGCGACCGCCGCGTCATCTACGTCGGCAAGGCCAAGAACCTGCGGAACCGGCTGAACTCGTACTTCGCCGACGAGACCCGCCTCCACGAGCGCACCCGCCGCATGGTCACCACCGCGCGGAGCGTCGAGTGGACCGTCGTCGCCACCGAGGTCGAGGCCCTCCAACTGGAGTGGACCTGGATCAAGGAGTACGACCCGCGCTTCAACGTGATGTTCAAGGACGACAAGTCCTACCCGTGGCTCGCGGTCACCGTGGGGGAGGAGTTCCCCCGCGCCCAGGTCATGCGCGGCACCCGCCGCAAGGGCGTGCGCTACTTCGGGCCCTTCGGCTCCGCGTGGGCCATCCGCCAGACCCTCGACCTGCTCACCCGCGTCTTCCCGATCCGCACCTGCTCCGACACGGAGTTCAAGCGCTGCAACCGGATCAACCGCCCGAACCTCCTCGCCGACATCGGCAAGTGCTCCGCGCCGTGCGTCGGCCGCATCTCCGCCGAGGACTACCGCGAACTCGTCAACGGCTTCTGCGCCTTCATGGCCGGCGAGACCGCGCCCGTCCGCAGGCGCCTCATCGCCGAGATGCAGGCCGCCTCCGAGGCCCTGGAGTTCGAGCGCGCCGCCCGCCTCCGCGACGACCTCGGCGCCCTCGACAAGGTCCTCGAACAGCAGGTCGTCGTCCTCGCCGAGGACGTCGACTGCGACGTCATGGCCGTCGCCGACGACGAGCTCGAAGCCGCCGTCCAGGTCTTCCACGTCCGCAAGGGCCGCATCCGCGGCCAGCGCGGCTGGGTCGTCGACAAGGCCGAGCCCGTCGACCTGCCCGGCCTCGTGGAGCGCTTCTGCCTCCAGTTCTACGGCGAGCAGAACGAGACCGTCCCCAAGGAGGTCCTGGTCCCGGCCTTGCCCGCCGATCACGAGGCCCTCGCCGAGCTCCTGTCCGAGCGCCGCGGCGCCAAGGTCGACCTGCGGGTGCCCCGCCGCGGCGACAAGCGCGCGCTGGCCGAGACCGTCGAGAAGAACGCCCTGGAGAACCTCCAGCGCCACAAGCTCAAGCGCGCCGGGGACCTCACCTCCCGCTCGAAGGCCCTCGAAGAGCTGGCCGACGCCCTGGACCTGCCGGAGGCGCCGCTGCGGATCGAGTGCTACGACGTGTCGCAGTCCCAGGGCGAGGACGTGGTGGCGTCGATGGTCGTCTTCGAGGACGGCCTGCCGCGCAAGAGCGAGTACCGCCGCTTCGTCATCAAGGGCGAGCGGAAGGACGACCTCGCCTCGCTCCAGGAGACGCTGCGCCGCCGCCTCGCGAAGCTCGCCGACCAGCCCGCCGGCTCCCCGGCCGAGGAGGGCGACGAGCCGAAGCGCGGTTTCCACTACCCGCCGCAGCTCCTGGTCGTCGACGGCGGCCAGCCGCAGGTCGCCGCCGCCGAGCAGGTCTTCGCCGAGCTGGGGATCGACACGATCAACCTCGCCGGGCTCGCCAAGCGCCTGGAGGAGATCTGGCTGCCGGGCGAGGAGTTCCCGGTGATCCTCTCGCGCACCTCCGAGGCGCTGTACCTGATGCAGCGCGTGCGCGACGAGGCCCACCGGTTCGCGATCTCCCTGCACCGCAGCCGCCGCCGCAAGAAGATGACGGCCTCCGCCCTCGACTCGGTGCCCGGGCTGGGGGAGTCGAAGAAGAAGGCGCTCCTCAAGGAGTTCGGGTCGGTGAAGCGCCTCCGCGAGGCCGAACTGTCCGATTTGGAGGCTGTGCCCGGAATCGGGCCGAAGCTCGCCGAGGCCTTGCGGACACATCTGCGTAATCCCGATGACAACGGTGATTGAGACAGGGCTGGTACCTATACGATTGTCGATTCGGCCGCTGGGCCGGGGCCGTGTCAGCACGGCGGTTGGAACGGACTCGGGGATACTGGACTTATGGGTGTGGCAGCAGTGCATGCGGGTTCGAGCGACCGCAGCGAATTGGACCTCGTCATCGTCACCGGCATCTCGGGCGGTGGGCGCTCGACCGTGGCGCGCGCACTGGAGAACGTCGGCTACTACGTCATCGACAACCTCCCGGAGTCGCTCGTCGGCCAGGCCGCCGAGCTGGCCGCCGCCGGCGGCGAGGAGGTCCGCCGGACCGCGATGGTCCTCGACGTGCGCTCGCGCGCGTTCATGACCGACCTCGTCGGCGTCATCGAGGACCTCCGCAAGGGCGGCTTCAAGCCGCACCTGGTGTTCGTCGACGCCGACGACGACGTCATCATCCGCCGCTTCGAGAAGGTCCGCCGCGCCCACCCGCTCCAGGGGGACGGGATGCTCGCCGACGGCATCGCCGCCGAGCGCCTCCTGCTCGAACCGGCCCGCGGCTCGGCCGACACCCTGTTCGACACCACGCACCTGAACGAGAACCAGCTGCGGGCCCGCGTCGAGGACGCGTTCCTCGCCCCGTCGTCCCCGCGCCTGCAGTTCACCTGCATGTCGTTCGGGTTCAAGTACGGCATCCCGCGCGACGCCGACTACGTCGCTGACGTACGATTCCTTCCCAACCCGTACTGGGTTCCGGCGCTGCGCGAGCACACCGGCACCGACTCCGACGTCTCGGAGTACGTCCTCGGTCAGGACGGCGCGGAGGAGTTCGTCGAGTCGTACACGGCGCTGCTGCTCGGCACCACCCAGGGTTTCGAGCGGGAGGGCAAGCGCTACATGACGATCGCCATCGGCTGCACCGGCGGCAAGCACCGCAGCGTGGCCATCTCCGAGGAGATCGCCAAGCGCCTGACCGCGGCCGGGTTCCCCGCGAACACCCACCACCGGGACCGCGGGAACGAGTTAGTCCCCCGGAACCGCAACCGACACCCCGATCCGAGGTAACCGCTGATGCAGAAAGTGGTCGCGTTCGGCGGCGGGCGGGGCCTGTCGGCCTCGCTGCGCGCGCTCTCGAAGCTCGACGTCGACCTGACCGCGGTCGTCACGGTCGCCGACGACGGCGGCTCCTCGGGGGACATCCGCGCCACCCGCCCGGTCCTGCCGCCCGGCGACCTGCGCAAGGCCCTCGTCGCGACCGCCGACCCGGCCCGCGCCGAGGCCGCCGAGCTGTTCTCGCACCGCTTCGGCGGCGACGACTTCCTCGCCGGGCACCCGGTCGGCAACATCGTCCTGCTCTCGCTCCTGGAGCGCCACGCGAACCCGGTCGAGGCCGTCGCCGCGGCCGGGCGCATGGTCGGCGCCCGTGCCCGGGTCCTGCCCATGTCCTGCACGCCGCTCGTCATCGAGGCCGACCTCGCCGAGGGCCCGGGCACGCGCACGATCACCGGCCAGCACGACGTGGCCGTCGCCGACGGCCAGGTCGAGGACGTGCGCCTCCTGCCCGCCGACGCCCCGGCCTGCCCCGAGGCCCTCGAAGCGGTGGCCGAGGCCGACTGGCTGGTCTTCGGGCCCGGCTCCTGGTACACCTCCGTGATCCCGCACCTGCTCCTGCCCTCGCTGCGCGAGGGGATCGCCGCGTCGGCGGCCCGCAAGATCGTGGTGCTCAACCTCTCGGAGGAGAAGGAGACGGACGGTCTGACCCTCGCCGGTCACGTCGACACGCTGCGCCGATACGCCGAAGGTGTTCGGTTTCACTACGTCGTGTCAGGCGACGCCCGAACCCTCGCAGATCCCCGCTCGTTGAACAGTGCGGCACAATCGTTGGAGGCCCGGTTGGTCGCGGCGGACCTCGCCGCCGACGGCGTCACGCACGACGTCGCGTCCCTGGCCGCCGTATTGGGAAAGCTGCTGGTCGAAGATGGTGGTTAACGAATGGCGATGACCTCGGAGGTCAAGGACGAGCTCAGTCGCATCGAGGTGACGAAGTCCTGCTGCCAACGCGCCGAACTTGGCGCGCTCTTCCGCTTCGCCGGAGGCCTCCACCTCGTCGGCCAGGGCAACGTGGTCGTCGAGGCCGAGGTCGACGCCGGGAACGTCGCCCGCCGCGCCAAGCGCATGATCAACGACCTGTACCACTACGAGTCCGAGATCCACGTGCTCGTGGCCGCCGGACTGCGCCGCAACAACCACTACCTGCTGCGTGTCATGGCCGACGGCCAGGCGTTCTCCAAGCAGATCGGCCTCACCGACCAGCGCGGCTACCCCGTCCGGGGCCTGCCGAACCATGTGGTCGGCGCCTACCCGTGCTGCGCCGAGGCCGCCTGGCGGGGCGCGTTCCTCGCCCGCGGCTCGCTCACCGAGCCCGGCCGCTCCTCGGCCCTCGAAGTGACCTGCCCCGGCCCCGAGTCCGCGCTGGCGCTCGTCGGCGCGGCCCGCCGCCTCGGCATCTCCGCGAAGTCCCGCGATGTGCGCGGCGTCGACCGCGTCGTCATCCGCGACGGCGACGCCATCGGCGAGCTGCTCACGCGCCTCGGCGCGCACTCGTCGGTCCTCACCTGGGAGGAGCGCCGCGTGCGCCGCGAGGTCCGGGCCACCGCGAACCGCCTCGCGAACTTCGACGACGCGAACCTGCGCCGCTCCGCGCGCGCCGCCGTCGCCGCCGCCGCGAAGGTCACCCGGGCCCTCGAGGTCCTCGCCGACGACGTCCCCGAGCACCTCGCCTCCGCCGGTCGCCTGCGCCTCGAGCACCGCCAGGCGTCCCTGGAGGAGCTCGGCGCCCTCGCCGACCCGCCGCTCACCAAGGACGCGATCGCGGGTCGGATTCGGCGCCTCATCAACATGGCCACGAAACGCGCTCAGGACACCGGCGTCCCGGGACCCGACGACGTGGTCGCCGAAGAGGATGCGCTGGTCGCATAGGGCGGCTTCGCCCCGATTCGACACACCCGCCGTACCCGCCTCGACCACTGCTCCTAGGGTTAGGCTTAACCGCGATGTCACACCCGCGTCCCGGGTGTGACATGATCGGGGGGAACCAGCCGCGGACGGTCCGAGGACCGGAGCGGCTAGGGTCAAGGAGTGCTCGGCGACGAGGCCGAACAGCGATCTGTTCCACCGTCGCTCTTCGGCTGAACGGATCGCGTGCGAGACCGCCTCCGGTCTCATTCAGATATCCGATCCTGTTCTAGCGAGGAGATGGGCACGTGACCATCCGCGTTGGCGTCAACGGCTTCGGCCGCATTGGGCGCAACTTCTTCCGGGCGGTTCTCGCCTCCGGTGCCGATGTCGAAATCGTCGCCTACAACGACCTGGGCGACGCCGAGACCATCGCAAACCTGCTGAAGTACGACTCGATCCTCGGTCGCCTCCCGTACGAGGTCAAGGTCGGCGCCGGCGAGATCACCGTCGACGGCAAGACCATCAAGGCGTTCGCCGAGCGCGACCCCGCGAACATCCCGTGGGACGAGGTGGGGGCCGAGGTCGTCATCGAGTCGACCGGCTTCTTCACCGACGGCACCAAGGCCGCCGCCCACCTGGGCGGCTCGGTCAAGAAGGTCATCATCTCCGCTCCGGCGAAGAACGAGGACCTGACCGTGGTCATGGGCGTCAACCACGACAAGTACGACGCCGAGAACCACCACATCATCTCGAACGCGTCCTGCACCACCAACTGCCTGGCCCCCATGGCCAAGGTCCTGAACGAGTCCGTGGGCATCGAGAAGGGTCTGATGACCACGATCCACGCCTACACGCAGGACCAGAACCTCCAGGACGGTCCCCACAAGGACCCGCGCCGCGCCCGCGCCGCCGCCCTGAACGTCGTGCCCACCACGACCGGCGCCGCCAAGGCCGTCGGCCTGGTGCTGCCCGAGCTCAACGGCAAGCTCGACGGCTACTCGCTGCGCGTCCCGATCGCGACCGGCTCCATCACCGACCTGACCTTCGAGGCCTCCAAGGAGACCACGAAGGAAGAGGTCAACGCCGCGCTCAAGGCCGCCGCCGAGGGCCCGCTCAAGGGCATCCTGTACTACACCGAGGACCCGATCGTCTCCAAGGACATCGAGACCGACCCGCACTCCTGCATCATCGACGGCCTCCTGACCAAGGTCATCGGCAACCAGGTCAAGGTCTTCGGCTGGTACGACAACGAGTGGGGCTTCTCCAACCGCCTCGTCAGCCTCGTCGAACTCGTCGGCTAACGCAGCGATGAAGACGCTCGACGAACTCCTGGTGGAGGGCGTCAACGGTCGGCGCGTACTCGTACGCGCCGACCTCAACGTGCCTCTGGACGGGAAGACCATCACCGACGACGGCCGCATCCGCGCCGTCGCCCCCACGATCAAGGCGCTCGCCGACGCCGGCGCCCGCGTCGTGGTCTGCTCGCACCTGGGCCGCCCGAAGGGCGCGCCCGACCCCGCCTTCACCCTGGCCCCCGTGGCCAAGCGGCTCGGCGAGGTCCTGGGGCGCGAGGTCGCCTTCGCGACCGACACCGTCGGCTCCGACGCCGACGCCAAGGCCGTCGCCCAGGGCGACGGGGACGTCCTCCTGCTGGAGAACCTGCGCTTCAACAAGGGCGAGACCAGCAAGGACGACACCGAGCGGGCCGAGTTCGCCGGGCAGCTCTCCGCGTTCGGCGACCTGTACGTGGACGACGCCTTCGGCGCGGTCCACCGCAAGCACGCCTCCGTGTACGACGTCGCGAAGCTCCTGCCGCACTACGCCGGCTGGCTCATCGCCAAAGAGGTCGAGGTCCTCTCGAAGCTCACCGGCAAGCCGGAGCAGCCCTACGTCGTCATCCTCGGCGGCGCGAAGGTCTCCGACAAGCTCGCGGTCATCGACAACCTGCTCGACAAGGTCGACACGCTCATCGTCGGCGGCGGCATGATGTTCACCTTCCTCGCGGCCAAGGGCTACGAGGTCGGGTCGTCGCTGCTGGAGAAGGACCAGATCGAGGTCTGCCGGAACTACCTGGAGCGCGCCGCCGAACTCGGCGTCGAGCTGCTGCTGCCGGTCGACACGACCACCGCGGCCGAGTTCGCCGCCGACGCCGAGCCGCTCACCGTGTCCGTGGACGCGATCCCGGCCGAGCGCATGGGCCTCGACATCGGCCCCGAGTCCGCGAAGCTCTTCGCCGAGCGGATCGCCGGAGCCAAGACCGTGTTCTGGAACGGCCCCATGGGCGTCTTCGAGTTCCCCGACTACGCCGCGGGCACGAAGACCGTCGCCCAGGCGCTGGTGGACTCCGAGGCGTTCAGCGTGGTCGGCGGCGGCGACTCCGCCGCCGCGGTCCGCACCCTCGGCCTGCCCGAGGACGGCTTCGGCCACATCTCGACCGGCGGCGGCGCGAGCCTCGAATACCTCGAGGGCAAGACGCTCCCCGGCCTGGACGCACTGGAGAAGTGAACATGACTGAGACCCGCAAGCCGCTCATCGCCGGCAACTGGAAGATGAACCTCAACCACCTCGAAGCGATCGCGCTGGTGCAGAAGCTCGCCTTCAGCCTCAACCGCGACCAGCTCGAAGCGGTCGAGACCGTCGTCCTCCCGCCGTTCGTCGACATCCGCAGCGTGCAGACGCTGGTCGACGGCGACAAGCTGGCCATCGGCTTCGGCGCCCAGGACCTGTCGGCGCACCCGTCGGGCGCGTACACCGGCGAGATCGCCGGCTCGATGCTCGCGAAGCTGGGCTGCTCGTACGTGGCCGTCGGCCACTCCGAGCGCCGCCAGTACCACGAGGAGGGCGACGAACTGGTCGCCGCCAAGGTCCGCCAGGCGCTCAACAACGGCATCAGCCCGATCCTGTGCGTCGGCGAGGCGCTGGACGTCCGCGAGGCGGGGAACCACATCTCCCACTCGGTCTCCCAGCTCATCGCCGCCGTCGACGGGCTCACCGAGGAAGAGCTCGCCAACGTCGTCGTCGCCTACGAGCCCGTCTGGGCCATCGGCACCGGCCGCACGGCCAGCGCCGAGGACGCCCAGGAGGTCATCGGCGCCCTGCGTTCGGCCCTCGCCGAGAAGTTCGGCGCGGTGGCGGAGCGGGTCCGCATCCTCTACGGCGGTTCGGTGAAGTCCGGCAACGTCGCCCAGATCATGGGCAAGCCGGACATCGACGGCGCCCTCGTGGGCGGCGCTTCGCTGGACGCCGAGGAGTTCGCCAAGATCGTTCGCTTCCCGGAGCACGCGGGAGCTTAACGAGGTTTCGCCCGCAGCGCACGAGCTGAGCGCTGCGGGCCGCAGACAGGGCCGCCGTACAACGACGTACGGCGGCTCCTTGCGTTCTCGCACCCTTGCGACTCCGAGTCGCAAGGATGCGACTCCCCATTTATGCCGATCGACGGCACTCCGCTAGACTCGTGCGTGGCCCAAGCCCCAAACCGGGCCGTAGTTGTTGAGAGGACACCCGATCACTGATGATGTCGGTTCTGAGCTGGTCCCTGCTGATCATCCTGCTGCTCTCCAGCGCGATCCTTATCCTCATGGTGCTGCTGCACAAAGGTAAGGGCGGCGGCCTGTCGAGCATGTTCGGCGGCGGCATGTCCTCCGTGGCGTCGGGTTCGACGGTCGCTGAGAAGAACCTCACCCGGATCACGATCGGCGTTGGCATCATCTGGTTCGCGAGCATCATCGCGTTCGGCCTCATCATGCGCACGATGGTGTAGGCACCGCAGACTTCGAGTCGGGCCCGGCGAGCACTGCTCGCCGGGCCCGATCGCGTTCACAGGACGGGCGCGCCGGAGCGGCACCTGACCGTGCCGGTGCCGGAGACGAATCCGCTGGAACGGGCCGCCGATGCCCGGCGGGCCGGTCGGACCGGCCGCACGTGTGGGAAGAGCGTTCTGCGGATTCCTTAGGGCTGCAATGACAACGAAAAGCCGGACTCGCAAGGGCCCGGCTCCATATCTCGCACAACCCCCATTCATGACATCTTGCCACTGTGTGCGTTACGTCATAGAATTGCTCCGTGCGGTGCCCCAGCCGCTCCGGCCGCTGACTCCACGGCCACGCCCCGGTGAGTCTCGGTCTTCCTCCCGCTGACGCTCCGGAACCGTGGTCGCGTGCGGCCGACATCCACAGTAGATCCCCCTGTCAGTGAGGAGCGATCACACATATGTCCAACGGACACGCCATCCGCGGCACCCGCATCGGCGCCATCCCGGGTCTCCACTCGGAACGCGGCGAGCCGGTGGCCCGGCAGAACGTCAAGTACTGGTGCGCCAACGGACACGAGACCACACTGCCATTCGCACTGTATGTGGACGTGCCGCAGGAATGGGACTGCACCTGCTGCGGCTGGCCCGCCGGCCCCGACCAGGACAATCCCCCGGAGCAGAGAACCGTCAAGCCGTACAAGACCCATCTCAACTACGTCCGCGAGCGCCGCAGCGAGGAAGAGGCCGAAGACCTCCTCGCCGAAGCCCTCGCCGCCAGAGCCGCCGCCCGCGGCGAGCGATCCCTCTTCTAGTCCCTCGAACATTCTCACGATGAATCCCGGAACCGCCCTTCACATGGTTGGGTGAACGGGCGCAGGCACGCGGCCGACACGGGTCCCACCACCCGGCGCCGCACCGCGCCCCACCAGGCGGCCACGAGAACACCGAGGGCCCGGATCGAATGATCCGGGCCCTCACGCGTGCGTTCAGAACTCCAGGTGCTTCAGGTTCGCCGCGGCGTCCTTGTCGACCAGCCACCGCGTGTGGCCCGCCGCCTCGACCCGGCCCGCGGGAAGCTCGCGCTTCGACAGGGCCTCGTCGACGGCCTCGGCCTTGCCCGCACCCGAGGCGATGATCCACGCCGCCGTCGCGGAGTTGAGTGCCGACATCGTCAGCGAGACGCGCTCCGGCGGCGGCTTCGGGGCCTCGCGCACTCCCACCGCCGCGCCGTCGGCGTCCAGGGCCGGGTTGCCCGGGAACAGCGACGCGACGTGGCCGTCCTCGCCGATCCCCAGGAGCAGCAGGTCGAACGCGGGCACCCCGGAGCCGCCGGCGGCGGTCTCCAGCTCGGCCGCGTACAGTGCCGCCGCCTCCTCGGGCGTGTCCACCACGTCGGAGGCCGCCATCGGGTGCACCCGCTCGGGATCGAGCAGGATGCGGTCCAGGAACGCCGCGCGGGCCTGCGTCTCGTTCCGCTCGGGGTCGCCGGACGGCAGGAACCGCTCGTCGCCCCACCAGAAGTCGACCTTCGACCAGTCCACGACGCTGCGGATCGGCGACTCCAGCACGTACTGGTACACCTTCGCCGCGATCCGGCCGCCCGTGAGCACGATCGAGGCCTCGCCCCGCTGCGCCTGCGCGTCGGCCAGCCGGTTGATCAGCCGCGACGCGACCGCCTCGGCCAGGACCTCGGCGCCCTCGTGGACGATCACGGCACCGGAGCGGCTCATGCCCGGCTCCCCGCGTACTGCTCCTGGAACGTGTCCAGGACCTTCCGGTACGCGGTATCCGGGTCGATGTGCCGCAGCTCTTCGGCGAGCAGCTGCCCGAGGGTCCGGCCCTGGAGCGTCTGGCGGCGCTTGGGCAGCCCCGCCTGGCGCAGGACCGTGGTCCCGTCGGCCTGGCGCTCGACCTCCATCGTCTCCCCGCCCGACATCGTGAACGCCACGGAGGCGATCGCCGGGAGGTGCTCGGAGTTGCGCTCGACCTCGGTGTCGACCACGTCGGGCGCGACGCCCAGGCGCGTGTGCAGCCACGCGGCCATGAGCTGCGCGGACGGGTCGCCGTCGTCGGCCTTGATGGTGATCGAGTCGACCGACTGCGTGACCCCGTCGAAGGCGCTGGCGATGAGCGAGCGCCACAGGCTGATGCGGGTCCAGCAGATGTCGGTGTCGCCGGCCGCGTATGACTCCGCCCGGCGGAACAGCGACTGCACCGGGTCGGCCGCGCGGGCCGAGTAGGTGATGCGGCGGTCGGCGAACGAGCGCAGCTCGTGCTCCAGGCCGTAGCGGACCGGGTCGAGCAGCCACCAGGTCACGACCGGGACGTCCGGCGCGAGCATCGGCAGCACGATCGAGGTCAGGTGCGCGGCGGCCGGGCCGTCGAGGCGCAGGATGATCGCCTCGGCGGACCCGAGGCGGTCGCCCACGGTCACCTCGGCGTCGATCCGCGGCTCGGCGGCGTCGACGTCCCGGGGGATCGCCAGGATCAGCCGGTACGGGTGCTCCTGCGCGGCGAACGAGGAGGCCTTCTCGACCTCTTCGCGCTCGTCCTCGGTGGTCAGGGCGACCAGGTTGAGGGCCAGACCGGAGGCGCCGCCGCCGGTCTCGTGGAGGAGCTTCTCCAGGGCCTTCATGATGTCGCCGGTGGTGGTGTCCTTCAAATGCATGTCAGGACCCTTCTACGCCCGGCGCCAGCGGCGGCCGGACGATTGCAGCATCAGGTCGGCCCCCGCGGGGCCCCAGGTCCCGGACTCGTACGGTTCGGGCTTCGTGGACTTCCAGTACTCCTCGAGCGGGTCGATGACCGCCCAGGACGCGTCCACTTCCTGCGCGTCCGGGAACAGCGTCTTGTCGCCCAGGAGCACGTCCAGGATGAGCCGCTCGTACGCCTCGGGGCTCGACTCGGTGAACGTCTCGCCGTAGCCGAAGCCCATCGAGATGTCCCGCAGCTCCATGCCCGTGCCCGGCACCTTCGAGCCGAACTTCACAGTGATGCCCTCGTCGGGCTGCACGCGGATCACGAGCTGGTTGTTGCCGAGCGTCTTGGTGTCGTAGTCGGCGAACGGCATGTGCGGCGCCTCCTTGAAGACCACCGCGATCTCGGTGACCCGCTTGGGGAGCCGCTTGCCGGTGCGCAGGTAGAACGGCACGCCGTTCCAGCGCCGGTTCTGGATGCCGAGCTGCACCGCCGCGTACGTCTCCGTGGTCGACGCCTGCGGGATGTTCTCCTCCGACAGGTAGCCCTGCACGGGGCGCCCCTGCACCCAGCCGTCGGTGTACTGGCCGCGGATCGCGGTCGACTCGAGGTCGTCATGGAGCTTGATGGCCCGCAGGACCTTCAGCTTCTCGGTGCGGATCTCCTCGGCCTCGAACCCGTTGGGCTGCTCCATCGCGGCGATCGCGAGGAGCTGGAGCACGTGGTTCTGGAGGACGTCGCGGGCGGCGCCGTTGTCGTCGTAGAACCCGGCGCGGGTGCCGATGCCGACGTCCTCGGCCATCGTGATCTGCACGTGGTCGACGTAGTTGGAGTTCCAGATCGGCTCGAACATGGCGTTCGCGAAGCGCAGCGCGAAGATGTTCTGCACCGTCTCCTTGCCGAGGTAGTGGTCGATGCGGAACACGTCCTCGGCGGTGAACACCTCGTCGACGAGGGTGTTCAGGGCCTTCGCGGACTCGCGGTCCTCGCCGAAGGGCTTCTCGACCACGACGCGGCGCCAGCCGCCGCCGTCCTGGCGGTTGTCGGACATGCCGGTCCGCTTGAGCTGCTTGAGCACCAGCGGGAACGCCATCGGCGGGATCGAGAAGTACATCGCGGCGTTGCCGACGATGCCGTGCGTGATGCGCAGCTCGTCGACCGTGGCGTCGAGGCGGTCGAAGGCCTCGTCGTCGTCGAACGCGCCGGGCACGAACTTGAAGTTGCCGGCCAGGCGGGCCCAGACCTCTTCGCGCCACGGGGTGCGCGCGTGGGCCTTGGCCGCCTCGCGGGACATCTCCTCGAACGTCTCGTCGCCCCAGTCGCGGCGGGCGAACCCGACGATGACGAAGGACGCCGGGAGGAGGCCCCGGTTGGCGAGGTCGTAGACCGCCGGGATGAGCTTCTTCTTCGCGAGGTCGCCGGTGACGCCGAAGATCACCAGAGCGCACGGCTCGGGGATGCGCGGCAGCCGCCGGTCGGCCGGGTCGCGGAGCGGGTTGGAGGGCAGGGCTTCGGCGTTCATCTAGCTCAGCTCCCTGACGGCGTGCAGGAGCTGGTTGATCCCGTGCTTGCGGTCGGTCAGGTGGAAGCGCACGAGCGGGCGCTCGCGCGACTCGAGGGCCTGGCGGTCCCCGGCGGCCTGCGCGGCCTGGAGCCCGGCGAACGTGTAGTCGCGGCCCGGGATGACCAGGTCCTCGCCGACCTCGCCGGTGAGCTGCACGAACACGCCGGTCTGGCGGCCGCCCTTGTGGAACTGGCCGGTCGAGTGCAGGAACCGCGGGCCCCAGCCCCAGGTGACCGGGGCGCCGGTGCGCTCGGCCAGCTCGGCGCGGAGCCCCGCGACCGCGGCGTCGTCGATCCGGTCCAGGTAGGCCAGGACCGCGATGTACGCGTCCTCGCGGTCGGCGTTGGTGAGCACCTCGCCGAGCGCGCCCGCGACGGTGTCGGCGTGCGAGCCGTAGATCTCCACCGCGCCGTCCACGGCGTGCGGGCGCTCCTCGGGGAGGCCGTCGGCGAGGATGCGGTTGGTGTTCTCCTTGGACTCGGTCACGTTCGGCTGGTTGAACGGGTCGATCCCGATCAGGTAGCCGGCGTACGCGGTCGCGAGCTCCCACGCGAGGAACTGCGCCCCGAGGGGGCCGTTCACCACGACGTCGGGCATCGCCAGGGCCGAGCCGGTCGGCAGGCCCGTGGAGGAGCCGCCGACGGTGGCGTACACGCGGTCGGCGCCGCCGGCGCCCGCGGCGGCCGGTCCTTCGAGGACGACCGGGAGCGTGCCCTTGCCGTCCTTGCCGAGGGACTCGGCGATGAGCTGCTCGGCCCAGTCGCCCAGGCCCACGACGCCGGTGCCGTCGTCGGCGATGGTGATCGTCGGCTTCGCCGCGATGACCGCGCCGAGCACGAGGGCCGGGTTGTCGCCCTCGCTCTGAATGGTCGTCGCGAACTCCTCGGCCTGCTCGATCAGCTCGGCGACGTCGGCGCCCGCGAGCGCGGTCGGGACGAGCCCGAACGCGGTCAGCGCCGAGTAGCGGCCGCCGACGTTCGCGTCGGCGAGGAACAGGTGCGAGCCCTGCTCGTTCGCGAGCTTCTCGAGCGCGGAGCCGGGGTCGGTGACGAACACGAACCGCTTCGCGGAGTCCTCGACGCCGACGCCCTTGAACGCGGCCTCGAAGGCGCGGCGCTGGGAGTCGGTCTCGACGGTGGACCCGGACTTGGACGACACCACGACGGCGGTGCGGCGCAGGGACGCCTCGCCGAGCTCGGCCACGATCTGGCCGGGGTCGGTGGTGTCGAGGATGCTGATGCCCAGGTCCAGGGTGCGGGAGATGACCTCGGGGGCGAGCGAGGAGCCGCCCATGCCCGCGAGGGCGATGTGGTCGATGCCCTGCTCGGCGAAGTCGGCGCGCAGCTTCGCGAGGGGCTCGACGAGCTCCTTCGACTGCACGAAGGTGTCGACCCAGCCCAGCCGGATCGCGGCTTCGGCCTCGGCCTCGGGACCCCACAGGGTGGCGTCCTTGGCGGCGACCCGCGCGGGGACGTCGTCGGCCTTGAGCCGGTCGACGGCGGCGTTCACGTCGACGCCGGTGGTGACGGCGAGGCCGCCGGCGGCTTCCATCTTGCCCATGGGCTCGCTCACTTCTGTGCTCCGCTCGTCTCGAGCTTGGACTCGATCTGCTCCAGCAGCTGGTTCCAGCTGGTGATGAACTTCTCCACGCCCTCGTCCTCCAGGACGCGGACGACGTCGGCGTAGTCGATCCCGACGCGCTCCAGCTGGAGCATCACGGTGGCCGCGTCCGCGTAGAACGGGCGGATGGTGTCGGACTCGACCTCGCCGTGGTCGGCGAAGTCGTGGATGGTGCCCTCGGGCATGGTGTTGACCGTGCCGGGGGCGATGAGGTCCTCCACGTAGAGGACGTCCCGGTAGTCGGGGTTCTTCACCGAGGTGGAGGCCCACAGCGGACGCTGCGGGACGGCCCCGGCCCGCGCGAGCGCCTCCCAGCGCGGGGACGCGAAGGCGTTCTCGAACTCCTGGTACGCGAGGCGCGCGTTGGCGACGGCGGCCTTGCCCTTGAGGGCCTTGGCCTCGTCGGTGCCGATCCCGTCGAGCCGCTTGTCGATCTCGGAGTCCACGCGGGACACGAAGAACGAGGCGACCGAGTGGATCCGGGACAGGTCGTGGCCGGCGGCCTTGGCGCCCTCCAGGCCCGCCATGTAGGCGTCCATGACCCCGCGGTAGCGGGCGAGGGAGAAGATCAGCGTCACGTTCACGCTGATGCCGGCGCTGATCGCGGCGGTGATGGCGGGGAGTCCGGCCTCGGTGGCCGGGATCTTGATGAGGGTGTTGGGCCGGTCGACGGCCCACCACAGGGCCTTGGCCTCGGCGATCGTCGCCTTGGTGTCGTGGGCCAGCCGCGGGTCGACCTCGATGGAGACGCGGCCGTCCTGGCCCCCGGTCGTCTCGAAGACCGGGGCCAGGACGTCCGCGGCCCAGCGGATGTCGAAGGTGGTGATGGCGCGAGCGGCCTCGTCGACGCTCACTCTGCGGACCGCCAGGTCGGCGATCTGCTCGTCGTAGCCGCTGCCCTTGGTGATGGCGGCGGCGAAGATTGACGGGTTCGACGTGACGCCCGAGACGGACGCCTCGGCGATGAGTTCCTTCAGGTTGCCCGTCTCCAGGCGGTCGCGCGAGATGTCGTCGAGCCAGACCGACACTCCGGCGGCCGACAGGCCCGCGAGGTTCTCGTTCGCGCTCATCGGTTTCCTCCAGCTGTTCAAGCTAGTTAATGATCCGCTGCTTCAGTTCAGTTGTACTCAGTTGTATTACTGCTGTGCCTTCTTGATGGAGGCGCGGGCCGCGTCCGCCACGGCGGCGGCGGTGATCCCGAACTCCTCGTACAACTTCTCGAACGGCGCGGACGCACCGAAGTGTTCCAGGGAGACGCTGACTCCCGCGTCACCCACCAGGCCCCGCCAGGACAGGGCGATGCCGGCCTCGACCGAGACGCGGGCCTTGACGGCCTTCGGCAGCACCGACTCCTTGTACTCCTCGTCCTGCTCCTCGAACCACTCGATGGACGGGACGGACACGACGCGGGCCTTGACGCCCTCGCCGGCGAGGGTCTCGGCGGCCTCGACGGCCAGCTGGACCTCGGAGCCGGAGCCGAGCAGGATCACGTCGGGCGCGCCCTCGGTGTCGAGCAGCGTGTACGCGCCCTTCGCGGCGCCCTCGGCCGAGCCGTACTTCGAGCGGTCCCACACCGGGATGTTCTGGCGGGTCAGCGCGAGCGCGGCCGGGCGGTCGGTCTTGCCGAGCAGCGTCTTCCAGACCACGGCGGTCTCGTTCGCGTCGCCGGGGCGGATGACGTCCAGGCCCGGGATCGCGCGCAGGGCCGCGAGGTGCTCGACCGGCTGGTGGGTCGGGCCGTCCTCGCCGAGGCCGATCGAGTCGTGCGTCCACACGTACACGACCGGGGTCTTCATGAGGGCCGCCAGGCGCACCGCGCCGCGCATGTAGTCGGAGAACACGAGGAACGTGCCGCCGTACGGGCGGGTCGGGCCGTGGAGCTTGATGCCGTTGAGGATCGTGCCCATCGCGAACTCGCGGATGCCGAAGTGGAGGGTCCGGCCGTACGGGTTGCCCGGGTACGCCTTGGTCTGGCGCGACAGCGGCAGGAACGACGGCTCGCCGTCCATCGTGGTGTTGTTCGAGCCGGCGAGGTCGGCGGAGCCGCCCCACAGCTCGGGGAGGACCGGCGCGAGCGCCGAGAGGACCTTGCCGGAGGCGGACCGGGTCGCGACGCCCTTGGCGGACGGCTCGAACTCGGGGAACGCGTCCTCGAAGCCCTCGGGGAACTCGCCCGCCCACAGGCGCTCGTGCAGCGCCTTGCGCTCGGGGTTCGCGGCGGCCCAGTCGTTGAAGTCGGCGCGCCACGCGGAGTGGTGCTCGCGGCCGCGCTCGACGGCGCCGCGCGTGTGGGCCAGGACCTCGTCCGAGACGTGGAAGGACTGGTCGGAGGGGAAGCCGAGGATCTCCTTGGTCGCGGCGATCTCGTCGGCGCCGAGCGCGGAGCCGTGCGCGGCGTACGAGTTCTGCTTCTTCGGGGCGGGCCAGCCGATGATGGTCTTCAGGCGGATCAGCGAGGGCTTGTCGGTGACGGCCTTCGCCTTCTCGATGGCGTGGAAGAGGGCCTTCGGGTCCTCCTTGTACTCGTCGCCGTGGCGCCAGTCCACGTCCTGCACGTGCCAGCCGTAGGCTTCGTAGCGCTTGGCGACGTCCTCGCCGAGGGCGATCTTCGTGTCGTCCTCGATGGAGATCTCGTTGTCGTCGTAGACGACGACGAGGTTGCCCAGCTCCTGCACGCCCGCGATCGAGGAGGCCTCGTGCGTGACGCCCTCCTCGATGTCGCCGTCGGAGGCGATCACGTAGACGAAGTGGTCGAACAGGCTCTCGCCGACCGCGGGCTCGGGGTCGAACAGGCCGCGCTCGCGGCGGGCCGCCATCGCCATGCCGACCGCGGTGGCCAGGCCCTGGCCGAGCGGACCGGTGGTGGTCTCGACGCCGGCGGTGTGGCCCACCTCGGGGTGGCCCGGGGTCAGCGAGCCCCACTGGCGCAGGTTCTTGAGGTCGTCCAGTTCGAGGCCGTACCCGGACAGGTACAGCTGCACGTACAGCGTCAGGCTCGAGTGGCCGCACGAGAGCACGAACCGGTCCCGGCCCTCCCAGTGGGGGTCGCTCGGGTCGTGGCGCATGACCTTCTGGAACAACGTGTGCGCGACCGGGGCGAGGCTCATGGCGGTGCCGGGGTGCCCGTTGCCCGCCTTCTCGACCGCGTCGGCGGCGAGCAGTCGCGCCGTGTCGACCGCTTTCCGGTCGAGCTCGGTCCACTCGAACTGTGCCACTGCGATACTCCTTGGTACTCGTCTTATTTGGGCCTGTGACGTGTGTCTTCTGACCCTACCTACACGGGGTGAACTTTATGCGCACTCTCTCGGGAGGCGGAATTCCGCTCGTTGTGAACCCGCCCACGAGCTAGTCTCGCATTGGAAAGCGCCTGCTAGCAGGCCGTGACCCGCGGCCGGGTCACAACCTCACCGCCCGTACTGTGGGCGGTGATGAACGAGGACCCGACCCAGGCCGTCGCCGACCACCCCCGGCCCGCCCGCAAGCGAATCGAACTGCCCGATCCCGAAGCCGCCGAAGCGGCCCGGCCGGGCCTGCGCACCCTCATCGGCGCCTACGTCTCCCTGACGAAGCCGCGGATCGTGGAGCTGCTCCTCATCACGACCATCCCCGCGATGCTCGTGGCCGCGCGGATGGAGTTCGACGCGCTCCCGTCGCTGACCGCCGTCCTCGCCACCCTCATCGGCGGCGCGCTCGCCGCCGGGTCGGCGAACGCGATCAACTGCTACATCGACCGCGACATCGACCAGCTCATGGCCCGCACCTCGCGGCGCCCCCTCGCCAAGCACCAGATCCCGCCGCGCAACGCCCTCATCTTCGGGCTCGTCATCGGCGCGGTCGCGGTCCTCGGCATGGGCCTCCTCGTCAACTGGCTCGCCGCGCTCCTCACCTTCGGCGCGATCGTCTACTACGACGTCGTCTACACGATCTGGCTCAAGCGGACCACCCCGTACAACACGGTGTGGGGCGGTGCCTGCGGCGCGGCCCCCGTGCTCATCGGCTGGGCCGCGGTCACCGGGCACATGTCCTGGATGGCCTGGGTCCTGTTCGCCGTGGTCTTCCTCTGGCAGCCGCCGCACTTCTACGTGCTCGCGATGAAGTTCAAGGACGACTACGCCGCCGCGGGCATCCCGATGCTCCCCGTCGTCGCCCCCGCCCGCCGCGTCGCGATCGAGTCAGTCGCCTACGGCTGGGCGATGCTCGCCGTCTCCCTCGTCGCCGTGCCGCTCGGCGCGACCTGGCTCTACGGCTCGGTCGCCGTAGTCGCCGGCGGCATGTTCGTGTGGGAGTGCCACAAGCTCCTCGGCCGCGTCAACCGCGGCGAGGACCCCAAGCCGATGCGGCTGTTCCACTGGTCGACCAGCTACCTGACGCTGCTGTTCCTGGCGCTGGCGGTCGACTCCTTCATCATGTAGGCCCTGCGCGAGGGGGCGGGTGATCCACCGGATCACCCGCCCCCTCCGCGTTCAGGCCTTGGTCGCCAGGTAGACGGAGTTCGAGGACTGGCCGCCGGTGTACGGGTTGTCGAACCAGATCTCGCGGTTCTCGACGTCGGTGAAGACCTCGGCGAGGGCCGCCATGAATTCGTCGTCGGCCGGGTCGTCGGACCACATCGCGAAGCAGCCGCCCTCGCGGAGCTTGGCGGCCGCGCCGCGCAGGCCCTCGACGGTGTAGAACGCGGTGTGCGGCTCGTGGAGCACGTGCCGGGGGGTGTGGTCGATGTCGAGGAGGATCGCGTCGTAGCGGCGGTCGGGCTCGCCCGGGTGGAAACTGCCGTCGCCCATGGCCGCGGCGAAGAAGTCGCTCTTGAGCAGGTGGACGAGCGGATCGGCGGCCAGGCCCTCGGTGTCGGGGATCAGCTCCTTGCGGTGCCAGTCGATGACGGCCTCGGAGTACTCGACGACGGTGACCGCTCTGAGGCGGGTGTCCTCCAGGGCCGCCTGGGCGGTGTACCCGAGGCCGAGTCCGCCGACGATCACGTCGAGTCCGGTGCCGGGGGTCCGGGCCAGACCCAGGCGCGCGAGCTCGATCTCGGCGACGGGGAACAGGCTGGACATGAGGTACTCCTCGCCCAGCTTGACCTCGTAGACCTCGGCGCCCGCCTCCTCGTCGTACCGGCGGCGCAGGCTGATCTCGCCCATGGCGGAGGGGCGGGAGTCGAGGACCTCGAATCGAATGCTCATCGGTCAATCGAACCGCGTCCGCATCCTCATGTTCCGCGCGGGGCTGCGGCCGCGTGATCCGGCGGCGCCCTAGGTGGGGGACCGGGCGCATGCAGCGGAACGCCGTCGAACACCCGGGGACCTGGCGCACACTGCGGCACGCCACCGAACACCTGGGGACCGGACGCGCCCTACGACGCGACTTCGGCCGTGCGCCTGCGCCGGAGCCGCACCGCCAGGCCGATCCACGAGACCGCCACGACCGCGGCCGCGCACAGCTGGACCTCGGGCCACAGCTCGGTCGGGTAGACGACGTCGTTGAGGTAGGTGTCGACGAACCCGGCGGGTTCGAGGCCGCTCTGGCCCGCCCGCAGGCGCAGGTGGTGCTCGAGCGGGGTGAGGGGGCAGACGAAGCGGAGGATGCCGTTGAAGGTCCCGTAGACCGCGACCGCGGCGTGGACGAACCAGGTCCGGGGCCAGCGCCACGCGATGAACCCGCCCAGGACCACGTACGCGAGGAACAGGAAGTGGACCGTCATCGTGATGTCGGCCAGGATGCGGTAGACCATGGAGTGACTCCGTGTGCAGCGTCGGCTACGACCCCGTGATTCCATGCTCTCACGGCGACCGGGGTGGTGTCATTCCCGAGGATTCCCAACGGGACCGGGTGCTACACCACCGTCCGAATCGGTCAGACCCGCGCCAGGAGCGCGGACAGCGCCGGGTTGTCGTGGGTGGTGCGCCAGGTGCAGAACAGCTCCACGGTGTCGCGCGGCATGTCCGCGATCTCGCGGAACACCAGGTTCGGGAGGCTCAGGGTCGCGGCCGAGCTGGGGACGAGGGCCACGCCGAGCCCGGCGTTGACGACCGCGGCCACGGTGTGGACCTGGCTGATGTGCTGGACGTACCGCGGCTTGACGCGGGCGTGCTGGAACGCGGCCACCACCAGCTCGTAGAAGTACCAGGCCTCGGAGGGGGAGTAGGTCACCACGTCGTGCTCGCCGACGTCGGCGAGCGACGGCCACTTGTCCAGGCGCGCCAGCGGGTGGTCGCGCGGCGCGGCCAGGACCAGGGAGTCCGTCGCGACCAGGCGCGAGTCGAGGATCTCGGAGCGGGGGACCTGCCGGACCAGGCCCACCTCCAGCTCCCCGGCGAGGAGCGCGTCCAGCTGCGCGTGGGTGACCATCTCGCTGAGGACGAGGTCGACCTCGGGCAGCTCGGCGGCGGCGGTCTTGATCCACTCGCCGAGGACCGTCAGCGCCGAGACCGCGGTGAAGCCGATCCGGATCGTCCCGGCCGTGCCCGCCGCGACGCGCCGCGCCCGCAGCGGCGCGATGTCCGCGGCCGTGAGGAGCCGGCGGGCCTCCTCCAGGAACACCCGCCCCGCCGGGGTGAGGTCGGCGCCGGTGGAGCTGCGGGTGAACAGCGCGAACCCGATCGTGCGCTCCAGGCGCTGGACCTGGCGGCTCAGCGGCGGCTGCGTCATGTGCAGCCGCACCGCCGCCCGCCCGAAGTGGCCCTCCTCGGCGACCGCCACGAAGCCGCGCAACTGGTCGAGGGTGTATCCGCCATCGCTCATACCTTCAAGGTATCGCCCTATGTCCAAACGGTGTTTGACGGGTATCAACGAAGGCTCCTAGGGTACTGTCCATCCCTACGACCACAGGAGTTCCCCCCGAATGACCCGATTCGCCCCCGCGGAGATCCAGACGGCCCTCGGCTCCGGACTGCTGTCCTTCCCGGTGACCCACTTCCGCGACGACCTGTCGTTCGACGAGGAGGCCTACCGCGGGCACCTGGCCCACCTGGCGTCCTTCCCGGCGGCCGGGCTGTTCGCCGCGGGCGGCACCGGCGAGTTCTTCTCCCTCACCGCCGAGGAGACCGCGCGGGTCGTGCGCGCCGCCGTCGACGAGTCCGCCGGCGCCGTCCCGATCGTCGCCCCCGCCGGGCTCGGCACCGCGCAGGCGACCGCGTTCGCCCGCGACGCCGAGGCCGCCGGCGCCGACGCGATCCTCCTGTTCCCGCCCTATCTCACCGAGGCCGGTCAGGACGGGCTCCTCGCCCACGCCAAGGCCGTCTGCGACGCGACCTCCCTGGGCGTCATCGTCTACCACCGCGCGAACGCCGCCTACGACGTCGACACCGTGCGCCGCCTCGCCGACGCCTGCCCGAACTTCATCGGCTTCAAGGACGGCGTCGGCGACATCGAGTTCATGACCCGCCTGTACGCGACCGTCGGCGACCGCCTCCTCTACATCGGCGGCCTCCCCACCGCCGAGACCTTCGCGCTCCCGTACCTCCAGCTCGGCGTCACCACCTACTCCTCGGCGATCTTCAACTTCGTCCCCGAGTTCGCGCTCGCGTTCTACGACGACGTGCGCGCCGGGGACACCGGCGAGGTCTACCGGCGCCTGCGCGAGTTCGTGCTGCCCTACCTGGACGTGCGCAACCTCGGCCGGGGCTACGCCGTCTCGATCGTCAAGGCCGGGATGCGCGCCGTCGGCCGCCCCGCGGGACCCGTCCGCCCGCCCCTGACCGAACTGCGCGACGACGAGTTCGCCGCGCTCGCCGCACTCGTGGAGACCGTGAAATGAGCGAGTTCCCCGAGGTCGACACCGCCGTCGAGGCCGCGACCGCCGCCTTCGGCCCTTACCGGGAGACCCCGCCGGCCGTGCGCGCCGCGCTCCTGGACGCGATCGCCGCCGGGATCGAGGGCCTCGGCGAGGACCTCGCCGCGGTCGTCCACCGCGAGACGAGCCTCCCGCTCGCCCGCGCCCGCTCCGAACAGGGCCGCACCGCGAACCAGCTGCGAATGTTCGCGCGCCTTCTCGAAGGCCCGGACTGGAACCGGCCGCGCATCGCGCCCGGCGACCCCGACCGCGCCCCGCTGCCCCGCCCCGACCTGCGGCTGCGCCACGTCCCGCTCGGGCCCGTCGCCGTCTTCGGCGCCAGCAACTTCCCGCTCGCGTTCTCCGCCGCCGGCGGCGACACCGCCGCCGCGCTCGCCGCGGGCGCGCCCGTCGTCGTCAAGGCCCATGAGGCCCACCCGGACACCTCGCGCCTCGTCGGCGGCGTCATCGGCGACGCCGTCGCCGCGCTCGACCTGCCCGCCGGCGTGTTCACGCTCCTGTTCGGCCCCGGCCGCACCCTCGGCCAGGCGCTCGTGGCCCACCCGGGGATCAAGGCCGTCGCCTTCACCGGTTCGCGCGCCGCCGGGCTCGCCATCGCCGCGACCGCCGCCGCCCGGCCCGTGCCGATCCCCGTGTACGCCGAGATGTCGAGCGTCAACCCGGTGTTCCTGCTGCCCGGCGCGCTCGCCGACGCTCCCGAGGACCTGGCCCGCGGCTTCGCCGGCTCCGCAGTCCTCGGCTCCGGCCAGTTCTGCACCAACCCCGGACTCGTGTTCGCCCGCACCGGGACCGGACTCGACGCGTTCCTCAAGGCCGCGGCCGACGCGTTCGCCGCCACGGCCGCGCAGCCGATGCTCACCGACGGCATCCGCGCCGCCTACGAAGCCGGCCGCGACCGCCTCGAACAGGTCCCCGGCGTCGAACCGCTCGCCCGCGGCACCGGCGACCCCGCCCCCGCGCTCTACCGCGCCGACGCCGCCGCGTTCCTCGCCGAGCCCGTGGTGCGAGACGAGGTCTTCGGCGCGACCTCCCTCATCGTCACCGCCGAGAGCGAGGCCGAGACCCACCGCCTCATCGACGTCCTCGAAGGCCAGCTCACCGCCACCCTCCACACCGGACCCGGTGACCTGGGCGAGGCCGCGCGCCTCCTGCCGCGCCTCGAACTCCTCGCCGGTCGCATCGTCCACGGCGGCTGGCCCACCGGCGTCGAGGTCGGCCCCGCCACCGTCCACGGCGGGCCCTTCCCCGCCACCAGCGACGCCCGCTCGACCTCCGTCGGCACCCTCGCGATCGACCGGTTCCTGCGCCCCGTCGCCTACCAGGACCTGCCCGACGACCTGCTGCCCCGGGAGCTGAAGCGCGCATGACCCCCGTCGTCACCGGCCTCCGCGTCGTCCCCGTCGCCGGACGGGACTCCATGCTGCTCAACCTCTCCGGCGCCCACGCGCCGTTCTTCACCCGCAACCTGGTGATCCTCACCGACGACTCCGGGGCCACCGGCGTCGGCGAGGTCCCCGGCGGGAGCGCCATCGCCCAGACCCTGGAGGACGCCCGCGACCTCGTCGTCGGCCGCCCGATCGGCGCCTGGAACGCGGTCCTCACCGAGGTGCGCCGCCGCTTCGCCGACCGCGACGCCGCCGGGCGCGGCCGCCAGACCTTCGACCAGCGCGTCGAGGTCCACGCCCGCACCGCCCTCGAAGCCGCGCTCCTGGACCTCCTCGGCAAGCACCTCGGCGTGCCCGCCGCCGCCCTCCTCGGCGACGGCGTCCAGCGCGACCGCGTCCCCGTCCTCGGCTACCTGTTCTACATCGGCGACCGGCACAAGACCGACCTCCCGTACCGCGGCGACGACACCGCCGACGACGCCTGGTTCCGCCTGCGCGACCAGGAGGCCCTCACCCCCGAGGCCGTCGTCGCCCTCGCCGAGGCCGCCCGCGCCCGCTACGGGTTCCGCGACTTCAAGCTCAAGGGCGGCGTGCTGCCCGGCCGCGAGGAGGCCGCCGCCGTCACCGCGCTCGCCGAGCGGTTCCCCGACGCGCGGATCACGCTGGACCCCAACGGCGCATGGGCCCTGAACGACGCGATCGCCCTGTGCCGGAACCTGAACGGCGTCTTGGCCTACGCCGAGGACCCGTGCGGCGCCGAGGACGGCTACTCCGGCCGCGAGGTCATGGCCGAGTTCCGCCGCGCCACCGGGATGCCCACGGCCACGAACATGATCGCCTGCGACTGGCGCGAACTCGGCCACGCCGTGCGCGCCGGCGCCGTCGACATCCCCCTCGCCGACCCGCACTTCTGGACCCTGTCCGGCTCGGTGCGCGTCGCCCAGCTCTGCGAGGCGTGGGGCCTCACCTGGGGCTCCCACTCCAACAACCACTTCGACGTGTCGCTGGCGATGTTCACCCACGCCGCCGCGGCCGCCCCCGGCGAGATCACCGCGATCGACACCCACTGGATCTGGCAGGACGGCCAGCGCCTCACCAAGGCGCCCTTCCAGATCCGCGACGGCGAGATCGCCGTCCCGGACGCGCCCGGACTCGGCGTCGAACTCGACCTCGACCAGGTCGAGGCGGCGCACGACCTGTACCTGGCACACGGCCTCGGCGCGCGCGACGACGCCGCGGCCATGCAGTACCTGGTCCCCGGCTGGGCCTTCGACCCGAAACGCCCCTGCCTGGCCTGACCACCCGTCCCCACGATCCGGGACCCCGGTCCCGAGGAACCCGCACACTCAATGAGGAGTCGAGAGATGAACCCCCGCCCCTTCACCCGCCGCGGCATGCTCGCCGGCATCGCCGCGACGCCGGTGGTCGCCCTGACCGCCTGCAACGGCGTCCAAGGCGGCGCCGACGCCGCCGCGGCGGACTTCCCGACCAGAGCCGTCGACTTCTGGGTCCCCTTCGACCCGGGCGGGTCGGGCGACCTGGTCAGCCGCGCGCTCGCCAAGGCCGCCGAGGAGACCCTCGGCGAGTCACTGCCCGTCACCAACAAGCCCGGCGCGAACGGCGCCGTCGGCCTCAAGGAGCTGCTCGCGGGCGACGCCGACGGCTACACGATCTCCCTCGCCGTCAAGTCCCTGTTCGCGATCACGCCGCTCGCGGTCGAGGACCCCGACGCCGTCGTGATCGAGGACTTCCGCATCATCACGACGCTCACCAACGAGGCGTACGTGCTCGTCGTCCACGCCGACTCGGCTTACGAGACCCTGGACGACCTGCTCGCCGCGCCTTCGGTGAACTACGCGACCACCGGTGTGGGCACCGGCTCGCAGCTGTCGGCGCAGCTGCTGTTCGTCGGCGCCGGCGTCGACGCCATTGACGTCCCGTTCGATGGCGGCGCCTCCGCGGTCACCGCGCTGCTCGGCCAGGAGGTCGACGCGGTGTCGGCGTCCCTGGCGGAGACCATGCCGCAGATCGAGGCCGGCGAGCTCCGCCCCATCGCCGTGTTCTCCGAGGAGCGCAGCCCGTTCCTCAACGACGTCCCGACCGCGGTCGAGGCCGGGTACGACGTCGTCGTCGACCAGCGCCGCTTCATCGTCGCCCCCGCGGCGGTGGACGACGAGGTCGCCGGCGTGCTCTCGCTCGCCTTCGAGGAGGCCAAGGAGTCCGCGGAGTACGGCCAGTTCCTCCAGGACAACTTCATGGACCGCTGGGAGGTCGACAACCTCGAGGCGAAGACCCACCTCTCGGAGGCCGCGGCGCAGTACGCGGCGCTCGCCGAGGACGCGGGCCTCCAACTCGGTGACGGTTCATGAGCGAGGCGGTCATGGCCGGTACCGAACCTGAAGCGCCCGAGGAGGAGGCGTTCGAGGAGGCGCGCCCCGGCGGCCGCGTGCAGGCCGTCGTGGCCGGCGTGCTGCCCGTCGCGATCGGCGCGTTCGCGGCCTGGCTCGCGTTCGGGCTGCGGATCGGGAGCCTGACCGACCCCGGGCCGGGGCTGTGGCCCCTCATCGTGGCCGGGCTGCTCGTCGCCTGCGGCGTCGGCATCGCGATCATCGCCGCGACCGCGAAGGCGCACCACGGCACCGAGGCGTTCACCAAGGGCGCCTTCGCCGTCCTGTGCGCCGCGGGCGCGCTCGCGGTCTACGCCTCGCTGTTCGAGGTCGTCGGCTTCGAGGTCCCGACGCTGCTGCTGCTGTTCGCGTGGCTGCGGTTCCTCGGGCGCGAGTCGTGGCTGTCGAGCGCGGTGATCGCGGTCGTCGCCACCGCCGTCGCCTACGCCCTGTTCATCCTCGGCCTCGGTGTGCCGCTGCCGCACATCATCGCCTTCTAGGCCGGAGCCTCCACCATGGACTTCTCTTCCGTGCTCTCCGGCTTCTCGGTGGCGTTCGAGCCGCAGAACCTCCTGTTCTGCCTCATCGGCGTCACCGTGGGGATGCTCATCGGCGTGCTCCCGGGCCTCGGTCCGGCCGCGACGATCGCGATCCTGCTGCCGATCACGTACACCCTCGAACCGACGGCCGCGGTCATCATGCTCGCGGGGATCTTCTACGGCGCCCAGTACGGCGGCACCATCACCTCGGTGCTGCTGCGGATGCCCGGCGAAGCGTCCACAGTGGTCACCGCGCTCGACGGGCACGCCCTGGCGCGCCGGGGCGAGGCCGGGCCCGCGCTCGGCGTCGCCGCGATCGCCTCGTTCATCGGCGGCACCGCCTCGATCCTGCTGCTGACGTTCATCGCGCCCGCCCTCGCGGGGGTCGCGCTGGCGTTCGGACCGGCCGAGTACACGGTGCTGGCGCTCATCGGGATCTTCCTGGTCGGCACCCTGGGCTCCGGGTCGCTCTGGAAGAGCGCCGCGGCCGCGGCGCTCGGCCTGCTCATCGCCACGGTGGGCCTCGACCCGCTGCTCGGCACACCGCGGTTCACCTTCGGCACCGACCAGCTCGCCGACGGCATCGACTTCACCATCGTCGCCATGGGGCTCTTCGGGGTCGGGGAGATCCTGTACAACCTGGAGCACCGCGACCGGCCGCAGCCGGCCGTGCCCGCCTTCGGGCGGGCGATCCCGAGCCGGCTGCACTGGCTCCGCTCGCGGATGGCGATCCTGCGCGGCTCGGTGACGGGCTTCGTGCTCGGCATCCTGCCGGGCGGGGGCGCGACCATGTCGTCGCTGGTGTCGTACGCCGTCGAGAAGCGGGTCGCGAAGGACCCGTCGCGGTTCGGCAAGGGCGCCGTCGAAGGCGTGGCCGGGCCGGAGTCGGCGAACAACGCGGCGGCGACGTCCTCGTTCATCCCGCTGCTGACGCTGGGCATCCCGGCGAACGCGACGATGGCCGTCCTGTTCGGCGCCTTGATGCTCCAGGGCATCACGCCCGGGCCGGGCCTGATGACCGAGCACCCGGACGTGTTCTGGGGCGTCGTCAACTCGATGTACGTGGGGAACCTGCTCCTGCTGGCGCTGAGCATCCCGCTCATCGGGGTGTTCGTGCGGATGCTCCGGGTCCGCCCGGGCGTCCTCGCGCCGCTCACCGTGGTCATCACGATGCTCGGCGTCTACTCGATCCGTAACAACGCCTTCGACATGCTGCTGGTCGTCGGCCTCGGCCTGCTGGGGTACGGGATGCGCAAGCTCGGGTTCGAGCCGGGGCCGTTCGTGCTCGCGTTCGTCCTCGGATCGCTGCTGGAGGCCTCGTTCCGGCGCTCGATGCGCCTGTTCGGCGGCGACGTCACCGAGTTCGTGCAGCGCCCCGTCTCGGGCACGCTGGTCGCGATCCTGGTGCTCACCGCGGTCGTCGTCCCGCTCCTGCGGAGCGTGCGCTCGCGCCAGACGGCCGCGGCGGAACGGGCCGCGGCGGAGTGAACTCAGCCTTCGGGCCGCACGTGGCCGAGCCGGCGGGACACGATCCCGGCCGCCTCGGCCACGAGCGGCCCGAAGGCCTCGCCCGCGATCCGCGCGGTGGGACCGGCGATGCTGACGGCGGCGGCCACCCCGCCGCTCTGCTCGAAGACGGGCGCGCCGAAGCAGGTGCTCCCGGCGTCGAACTCCCCGCGCTCCTCCGACCAGCCGCGCGCCCGCGTCGCCGCGATCTCCTCGCGCAGCGCGTCGGGGTCGGTGATCGTCGCGTCGGTGAACCGCTCCAGGACCAGGTCCGCGACGAGCGCGTCGCACCGGTCCGGAGCGAGCCCCGCCAGGTACGCCTTGCCGATCGCGGTGGCGTGCAGGGGCCTTCGCGCGCCGAGCTCGGACCGCACCTGCACGGTGTGGTGGCCCAGCTCCCGGAACACGAACACGATCTCGCCGCCGCTGAGGACGCCGAGGTTCACGGTCTCCCCGGTCCCGGCCGCGAGGTCGCGCAAGAGCGGGGGAGCGGCGGCGAACACGTCCATGTGCTGCACGGCGGCCATCGCCATCCGCGCGGCCGCGGGCCCGAGCCGCCAGACCCCGTCGCTCGACGTCAGGTACTCGGCGGCCTGGAGCCGCTCGACCAGCCGGTAGACCGCGCTGCGGCTGGCCCCCACGGCCTCCACGAGCTCGGCCGTGGTGGCCCTGCCGCGGACGGTCAGGATCTCGAAGATCTCCAGGGCCCGGTCGAGCGAGCCTTTCGGGGGCGCCTCCGCGCGCGGCATGACGTGGTCCTTCGCAGTCCGTGGCGGCGTACCGGGGCCCGCCGGGTGCCCACCAGCGTAATCGGGGCCCCCGACGGGCCGCCGGGCCGTCCGCGCTCAGGCGCCGAACCGCTCCGACTCGGTCGTCCAGGCCCGGGCCTGCTCGCTCAGGCTCACGCCGATGCCGGGGCGCGCGGGGACGGCCATGCGCCCGCCCTCGGTCTGCAGGCGCTCGTTGAACAGCGGCTCCAGCCAGTCGAAGTGCTCGACCCACGGGTCGTGCTCGTACGCGGCGGCCAGGTGCAGGTGCAGCTCCATGACGTAGTGCGGGGCCATGCGCAGGTTCGCGGCCTCGCCGAGCGCCATGATCTTCAGGAACGGCGTGATGCCGCCGACGCGCGGGGCGTCCGGCTGGATGAAGTCGACGCTGCGGTGCCGGATCAGTTTCGCGTGCTCGGCGACGCTGGTGAGCATCTCGCCGGTCGCGATCGGGGTCGCGAGCTCGCGGGCGAGGTCGGCGTGGCCCTCGGCGTCGTACGCGTCGAGGGGCTCCTCGATCCACGTCAGGTCGAACTCCTCCAGCGCGCGGCCCATGCGCACGGCGGTGCTGCGGTTCCACTGCTGGTTCGCGTCCACCATGAGGTCGATCCGGTCCCCGATCGCCTCCTTGACGGCCGCCACGCGCCGCAGGTCGAGCTTCGTGTCCGGCTGCCCCACCTTGATCTTGACGCCGCCGATGCCGGCCTCCGCGGTGCGCAGCGCGTTCTCGACGACCTCCTCGATCGACGACGACAGGAACCCGCCGGAGGTGTTGTAGCACTCCACCGAGTCCCGGTGCGCGCCCAGCAGCTTCGCGAGCGGCAGGCCCGCGCGCTTGGCTTTGAGGTCCCACAGCGCGATGTCGAACGCCGCGACCGCCTGCGTCGCGAGGCCGCTGCGCCCCACCGACGCCCCGGCCCACACCAGCTTCGTCCAGATCCGCTGGATGTCGCTCGGGTCCTCGCCGATCAGGTCCGGCGCGACCTCGCACGCGTGCGCGAACTGCCCCGCCCCGCCCTTGCGCTTCGAGTACGAGAACCCCACCCCCTCGAACCCGGCCTCGGTCCTGATCTCCGCGAACAGGAACGCCACGTCCCGCAGCGGCTTCTGCCGCCCCGTGAGCACCTTCGCGTCGCTGATCGCCCCCTTGAGCGGCAGCACCGCGGCCGAGACCCGCACCGACTCGATCCGATCGGTACTCGCCTCCCCGCGCGCCAGCGCGCTGAAGTGCCGCTCGTTCGCGGCGCTCGTCTCGGTCGCGCTGGTGAAGTCGAGGAACGTGGACTCGCTCAAGGGATGCTCCCCATCAGTCCCGATGAACGGGACGCAGTGTCGATGAATGGGACCGCCTGAGCATAAGCCACGGGCCCGCCCCGCGCAAGACGCGAACGGGCCCGGAGTGCGTCCCGAAGCGGCGCCGCACGAGTCCGCCGCCTGTTCGAGGCGGTCGGCGCGGGGCGATGTCGCACCGGGACCCTAGTCTCGGGGCATCGCACCCCCGAGGCTTGAAGGACGGATATGGCCGATCACGTTGCACCCCAGGAAGATCAGTTGATCCTGCCCACCGGTTGGGCGTCGCGGGCGCTGTCGCGGCGCGGGCGGCGGGCCGGGAAGCCGGTCGTGCTCGCCGAGGACGCGGCCGAGAAGCTGCGGCGCAAGATCGAGGACCGGGTCGAGAAGATCCGCCTCGCGCTCGCCCTCAAGGAGAACGCCGAGTTCGCCGACGCGGCCGAGGCGTTCATCGCCGGGAAGGCCGACCCGCTCGGGGCCGCCGTCCTCGGGGCGCTCATGTGCGACATCCACAGCAGGCACAACAAGTCGTGGCTCCGCCCCGAGTTCGACGCCTGGGCCGGGCTGCACGGGAGGCCCTTCGCGGTCGCCGCCGCCGTCGTGCGGCTCTCCATCCGCCACGACTCCCACGGCGGCAACGGGTACGAGTTCCGCGTCCTCATCGAGAACGACCTCCACTACAACAGCCCGATCATGCACGAGCACGACCAGGGCGCCGTCGCGGAGATCCGCTCGGTCGTCGCCGACCTCTCCGACGAGGACTACGCCGAGGCCGTCGCCCTCACCGGCCCGCTCCGCGACACCCCGATCCGGCGCGTCGCCGCCGCGGTCGTGCTCCCCGACGAGACCGCCTGGGTCGACGAGACCATGCCCGAGTACGCGCAGATGCGCTCCTACGGCTGGACCGACCGCCTCTTCCTCCACTCCCTCAGCACCACCGAGCAGATCGAGGCCGCCGGGATCGACGCGCTCAACGAGTACTACACCGACACCGGCACCGTCGCGGCCCTCCTCGCCAACCTCGGCCCCGGCGCCCTCCCGATCCTCACCTCGCCGTTCGCGCAGTCCCAGCACCTGCCCATCGACTTCAAGAAGCTCCTCTACCGGGGCATCGCCGCGATCCCCACCGACGACGCCATGACCTACCTGCTCAAGCAGCTCGGCGAAGCCCACGTGTTCGAGTCCGCCGCCGACGCCGTGCAGCGCTTCCCCCAGCGCGCCCTCCGCCTCCTGCTCAAGCTCGCCGCGACCGCCACCGGCGACGCCCGCTTCCGCCTCGTCGCCGTCGGCGGCCTCATCCCCGAGGCCGAGCGCGACCGCCTCGGCGAAGCCGACCGCGAGGCCCTGGAGACGCTCCTCGCCGGCAGCGGCCGCGCCCCCGACGCCGACACCGCCGACCTCCCCGCCCTCCTCACCGCCCCGCCGTGGACCGTCAAGCGCGCCAAGCGCACCCCCGTCGTCATCGACGGCCTCGAAGCCCCCGGCGGCGTCCGGCTGCACTGGGCCCCGGGCGAACAGGAGGAGTGGAGCGGACTCAGCCACTCGTGGGACATGGACGACGACAGCTACTGGAAGGAGCTGGAGGACCCCGCCGTCACACTCGACACCTTCGACTGGCGCATCGAGTCCTTCCTCGCCTACGGCGACCCCGAGAAGGCCAGGCGGTTCCTCGGCCAGTGGATCGAGCACGGCTACTCCGGCTACGAGTACACCGTCCTGCGCATCCTCTCCCGCTTCGGCGAGCCCGTCGTCGAGCGCGCCCTCGCCTCCGCCGAGAACGACCACACGTTCCAGCGCCTCCCCGGCCCGATCCTCAGCACCCGCGCCGCCCGCCTCGCCGCCGAGCGCCTCGACCGGCTCAAGTCCGCCCGCGCCTCGGCCGCGAAGTGGTTCGAGCGCCACGGCCTCGACGCCGTCCCGCACCTCGTGCCCGACGCGCTCGGCGCCGACAAGCAGCGCCGCCGGTACGCCGAGACCGCGCTCCTCCACCTCTCCCTGCGCCACGGCGCCGACGCCGTCGCGGCGCGGGCCGAGTCCTTCGGACCCGAAGCGGCCGCCGCGACCGCCGACCTCCTCGCCGGCGACCCGCTCGAACCGCGCGGCGTCAAGGTCCCCAAGCCCGGCGCCTGGGCCTCCCCGGCCCTCCTCCCGCAGGTCCTCCTCAAGGGCGGCGACCGCGCCCTCCCCGCCGAGTCGGTGCCGCACCTGCTCACCGTGATCGCGCTGGCGGGCCCCGAGTACCCCTACCCGGGCCTCGACGTCGTCGCCGAGACCTGCGACCGCGCCTCCCTCACCCGCTTCGCCCGCGCGCTGTTCCAGCTGTGGATCTCGGTCGGCTCGCCCCCGAAGGACTCGTGGGCGCTCACGCAGCTCGGGCACTTCGCCGAGGACGAGACGGTGTGGATGCTCGCCCCGCTCATCCGCGAATGGCCCGGCCAGTCGCAGCACAAGCGGGCCGTCGCCGGCCTCGGCGTGCTCGGCGCCATCGGCTCCGAGGAGGCCCTGCGCGCCATCCAGGTCATCGCCGACCGCGTGAAGTTCAAGGCGCTCAAGGAGGAGGCGAACCGGCAGATCGCGCACATCGCCGCCGAGCTCGGCCTCACCCGCGAGCAGCTCGCCGACCGGCTCGTGCCGGACTTCGGGCTCGGCGAGGCCGCCGCGCTCGTCCTCGACTACGGGCCGCGCACGTTCACCGTCGGCTTCGACGAGGCGCTCAAGCCCTTCGTCACCGACGAGGCCGGCAAGCCCCGCAAGGTCCTGCCCAAGCCCGGCGCGAAGGACGACCCCGACCTCGCCGGCGCCGCCTACCAGCGCTTCACCGCACTCAAGAAGGAGCTGCGGGCCGTCGCGTCCGACCAGATCGTGCGCCTCGAAGCGGCGATGACGAGCACCCGCACCTGGACCGTGCCGGAGTTCCGGCGATTCTTCGTCGAGCACGCGCTCACCCGGCACCTCGCGCGCCGCCTCGTCTGGACCGCCGAGGCCGGCGAGGAGCGGTTCGGCTTCCGCATCGCCGAGGACGGCTCCTTCAGCGACGTCGAGGAGGAGACCTTCGACCTGCCCGAGGACGCCGCGATCCGCGTCGCCCACCCCGTCCACCTGGGGGACCAGGTCGGCGCCTGGGCCGAGATCCTCGCCGACTACGAGATCCTCCAGCCCTTCGACCAGCTCGACCGCCCCGTCATGGCCTTCACCGAGGAGGAGCTGGCGTTCGGCCGCCTCACCCGCTTCGAAGGGGCCAAAGTGGAGGCCGGGCGGGTCCTCGGCATGGTCAAGCGCGGCTGGCGGCGCGCGTCGCCCGAGGACGGCGGCGTCGAGCCGGGCATCGCGTTCCCGCTCCCCGGCGGCGGATTCGTCACCGTCTCCCTCGACCCCGGGATCTACGTCGGCGCCATCGGCGAGACCCCCGAGCAGACCGTCCAAGCGGTCCGCCTCGCCGACCACGAGCGGTACTGGTGGTCCGACAAGGACGACGCCGACCGCAAGCTCCCCAAGGACATCGACGCGGTCGCCGCCGCCGAGGTCCTCGGCTCGCTGGCCCGCCTCACCGGCCGCGCCTGACCCCCGCCCACTCATCGCCGGGGGCGTCGCCCCGAGGTCGTATCCTCGGGGCGGCACCCCCACCGGACGCTGGAAAGATCCTGATGACCGCACACGCCGCGCCGCCCGCGGACCGCCCCGAACTCCCTGCGGCCTGGGCCGCGAAGCTCCTCCCGCGCAGAGGGAGACGCACCGGGACACCCATAGAGTTCGACCCCGACGCCCCCGACCTCCTCGCCGAGCAGTTCGAGGTCCACGCCGACCTGCTGCAGCAGCTCTTCCACATGAAGAAGAACCGGCGCCACCGCGAGTCCGTCGACGCCTTCGCCGCCGGCGAGCCCGATTTCCGCGGCGCCGTCGCCGTCGGCGAACTGCTCCGCCACGTCGGCCCCCACACCGCCGACTGGTGGACCCGCCTGGAGTTCCAGGCGTGGGTCGCCAGGCACGGCCTCCCGTGGGCGATCGCGGCCTTGATCGAGCGGTACGCGATCCAGCTCCACGGCTGGTACACCGAGGGCGTGCGGCCCCCGCTCAGCCACCTGCACCTCACACAGGCGTCCTGGTACGACTTCCTCACCGTCAACCGCGACCTCGACAGCGGCTTCACCGCCGAGGTGCGCGCGACCCTCGCCGCCGCCTCCGACGACGAGTACGCCGCGGTCGTCGCGGCCGCCGCCGAGCACCGCGACCATCCCGCCAAGCGCTTCGCCGCGATGCTCCTCCTGCCCACCGAGACCGACTGGGTCGCCGAGGCGTGCGCCGAGTACGGCGGCATGCGCGCCTCCTCCGCCACCGACCGCGTGCTCTACCACTCTGTCGAGGACCCCGAGCACCTCGCCACCGCGGGGATCACCGAGATGGCGACCTACGAACTCGAACTCGAGTGCATCGCGGCGCTCGCCGACTCGCTCGGCACCGCGGCCCTCCCGGTCCTCGCCGCCACCCGCGAATCAGAATGGTTCGTCAACGCCGACACCCGAAGGCACCTCGTCAAGGCCATCGCACTCCTCCCGGGCGACGCGGCCGCGGCCTACCTGGTCGCCAGGCTCGACGAGCTCCTCCACCTCGACGGCGCCGACGAGGCCGCGCTCCGCAACCCCGCCGCCGCCCTCCGCACCGTCGCCGACGC
>NZ_BAAAQF010000003.1:0-85237 GCF_039531525.1 Glycomyces endophyticus | reverse complement strand
GGGCCGCGGAGCGGCCCGGCCCGACGCGTCGAGCGTTCTGCGCTAGTCCCAGCTCAGACCGGGCGCGTAGCGCCGCGGCCGCAGCTTGGCGATGAGCTGCGCGGCGATGTCGAAGAGGCGGCCGGTGGACCCGGGCGGGCCGACGAGCTGGACCGTCGCGGGGGCGCCGTCGGAGCGCATGCCGACCGGGACCACGAGCGCGGGCAGCCCGGCGAGGCTGAACGGAGCGGTGAAGGCCGCCGCGGAGGCGAGGTGGGCGACGTTGGCGCGCAGCGGCTCCAGGGACCATTCCTTGGCCGCGGGCGGCGGCCCGGGGAGGCCCGGGGTGATGAGGACGTCGTAGTCCTCCTGGTCGAACCAGTCCTCGAGGTGGCGGCGGATGCGGTTGCCGTCGCCGAGGACGCCGCCGAAGAGGCCCCGCAGGTAGGTCCGCTCGCCCACGGCCACCAGGCGCTTGGTGCGCCGCTGGAGGCCGTCGGGGCCGCACTTGAGGCTGCGGAGGTACGCGGCGCAGGTCCACGCGCCCGAAGACGCGGGGGTGAGGCGCGCGCCGAAGCGGGGCTTGGCGCGGAAGGTGTCGTGGCCGAGGTCGGTGAGGGAGCGGACGGCCTTGAGGAGCCACTTCGTGGCGTCGTCGTCGACCCGGGCGGGGAGCGGGGCGATGTTGGTGGCCGCGATGCGCAGGCGGCCGGGGTCGCCGGTCGTGCGCGGGGCGCGGTGTGTGAGCGCGGCGTACGCGAGCGCCGCGTCGTCCACTGTGGTCGCCATGACGCCGACGTGGCCGCCGAGCCAGTGGTCGGGGTCGGCGTCGATGTCGGCGGGCACGTGCTCGGGGCTGTAGGCGACGATGCCGCAGGCCGCGGCGGCGGTGCGGACGCCGCCGGCGGAGCCGGGGCCGTCGAGGCCGATGCCGATGGGGGCCGCGCCGGTGGCGACCGCGAGGGCGGTGCCGCCGGAGGGGCCGCCGATGCCGCGGTCGGGGCGCCAGGGGTTGGCGGGGACGTTGCCGTCGTCGTCGGTGGCGGGCCAGAGCCCCAGCTCGGAGGAGCGGCCGAAGGCGACGACGACCGCGCCGGCGCCGCGGATGCGCTGCACCGCACGGTGGTCGGTGTCGGCGATGGGGAGGACCGCCGCGTTGGAGCCGAGCCGCGGGGCGTGTCCGGCGACGGGGAGCTGCTCGCAGACCGCGACGGGGACGCCCGCCGCGGGCAGGGAGTCGCGGTTCTCGATCTCGTCGACGGCCGCGGCCTCGGCGAGGGACTCGACCTTGCGGACGCCGGTGATGGCGGCGTCGGCCTCGCGGTGGTCCTCGATGCGGCGCAGATGGTGGTCGACGACGAACGCCGCGTCCGCGTCGCCGCGCCGCACCGCCTTCGCTATCTGCTGCGCGGTGGTTCCCGACCAGCTCACTGATCGTCCTTTCTCGCGGGGGACTGGGGTTTCGACGGGAGGACGATCGGGTCAGCCGAGGGCCTGGCGCAGGTCCGCCAGGAGGTCGTCGGCGTCTTCGATGCCGACCGACAGGCGCACGAGGTCCGCGGGGACCTCGAGGTCGCTGCCGGCGACCGAGGCGTGGGTCATCCGCCCCGGGTGCTCGATGAGGGATTCGACGCCGCCGAGGGACTCCCCGAGCGTGAACACCTCGGTGCGGGCGCACAGGTCGACCGCGGCCTGCTCGCCGTCCTTGTGGCGGAAGGAGACCATGCCGCCGTAGCGCTTCATCTGCTTGCCCGCGACGTCGTGGCCGGGGTGCTCGGCGAGGCCGGGGTAGCGGACCTCGGCGACCTTGGCGTGGCCGGCGAGGAACTCGGCGACGCGTTCGGCGTTGTCGCAGTGGCGGTCCATGCGGACGCCGAGGGTCTTGACGCCGCGCAGGGTGAGGAACGCGTCGAACGGTCCGGCGACGGCGCCCATCGCGTTGTGGTGGAAGGCGATCGAGTCGGCGATCGCGGCGTCGCGGACGACGACCGCGCCGCCGACGACGTCGGAGTGCCCGCCGATGTACTTGGTGGTGGAGTGGACGACGAGGTCCGCGCCGAGCGCGAGCGGCTGCTGGAGGTACGGGCTCGCGAAGGTGTTGTCGACGACGACGAGCGCGCCGTGGCGGTGCGCGAGGTCGGCGATCTGCTCGATGTCGGCGATGTTGAGCAGCGGGTTGGTGGGCGTCTCGATCCACACCATCTTGGTGCCCTCGCTCATGACCGCGGCGAGCGCGGCGAGGTCGGTGACGGGGGCGGCGGTGTAGCGCAGGCCCCAGCGGGACGCGACCTTGTCGAAGAGGCGGAAGGTGCCGCCGTAGGCGTCGTCGGGGATGACGACGTGGTCGCCGGGGGCGAGGAGCGCGCGGAGGATCGCGTCCTCGGCGGCGAGGCCGGACGCGAACGCGAACGCGCGGGTGCCCCCCTCGATCGCGGCCAGGCAGGTCTCCAGCGCCGTCCGGGTCGGGTTGCCCGACCGGGAGTACTCGTAGCCGCTCCGCAGTCCGCCAACGCCGTCCTGCTTGTAGGTGGAGGTCGCGTAGATCGGCGGAACGACCGCTCCCGTAAGCGGATCCGGCTCCGACCCGGCGTGGATGGCGAGTGTGGAAAACCCGTGACCGTCATGCATGCCCCTAAGCTAGCCGACGCGAGTACCACTGGCTATGGATAGGCGCGCTATCGTGCAGACGACACTTACCACTTCATTACTTAGGGGATGCCTCATGGGCTTCGACGAAGTACACAAGATGGACATCACCGGTGACGGCACCGATGACACGGTCGGCGTGCGCCGCAACGCGGACGGGTCGGTCGAGTACCACGTGGACGTGGACGACGACGGCACCGCGGACCTCCTGGCGATCGACACCGACGGCGACGGCGTCATCGACAAGGTGCTCATCGACCAGGACGGCGACGGCAAGTACGACACCGCCGCGGTCGACCTCAACGGCGACGGCAGCATCGACGCCGTGGCAGAGAAGGAATAGCCCCGCAGGACCGGAACGGCCCGGGAGGGCCCGAAGGCCACCAGACTTCGCACCGCGGGCGCCCTGGAGAGGGCGCCCGCGGTCGTGCGTCCGGGCCCCTGGCAGGGGACGGGGCCGTTCCGGCGGACCGGGTCCCGGCCCGCGGCCCGGGGTGACCCGCGGCCCGGCCCGCGGACCGGGTCGGCGGACTACCCGGCAAGCTCGGCGTCGGAGCGCTCGACGCAGAACTCGTTGCCCTCGGGGTCGCGGAGGGTCACCCAGCCGGCGCCGTTCTCCTTGCGGTGGTCCTCGTGGAGGGTCGCGCCGAGGGCGAGCAGGCGCTCGACCTCCTCGTCGCGGGTGCCGGCCGTGGGGGAGAGGTCGAGGTGGAGGCGGTTCTTGACGGACTTCCCCTCGGGGACGTCGATGAAGAGGAGCCCGCCGCGCTCCCCACCGGGGCCGATGTAGTTCTCGTCGTCGTCCGGGGAGTTCGGGAACTCGGGGTTCTCGGTGTAGCCGGTGACCTGCTTCCACCACTGGCAGAGCGTGTAGCCGTCGCGCGAGTCGAAGGTGACCTGGTTGATTCGTGAGACCATCCGCCCACGCTAGCGCCCGCCCGCGACGCGTGGAGGCCGTAGCCCGGTCGTGACAGACTTGCCGGATGACGATCACGCACCCGGTGCTCAAGCACCCCATCGAAGGCACCCCCGGTCCCGGCGCCGAGTTCGCGTACTTCGGCATGGGCTGCTTCTGGGGCGCCGAGCGGCTGTTCTGGCGCGTCCCCGGCGTGTGGACGACCTCCGTCGGGTACATGGGCGGCGAGGCCGAGCGGCCCTCCTACGAGGAGGTCTGCACCGGCATGACCGGCCACGCCGAGGTCGTCAAGGTCGTCTACGACCCCGCGGACGTCGACTACGACGCGCTCCTGAAGGTGTTCTGGGAGCACCACGACCCGACGCAGGGCATGCGGCAGGGCGACGACGTCGGCACCCAGTACCGGTCCGTCATCTACACGACGACACCGGAGCAGCAGGCCGCCGCCGAGTCGAGCAAGGAGGTGTTCGAGCCGGTCGTGCGCGCCGCCGGCCTCGGCCCGATCACCACCGCGATCCGCCCTGCCGGGCCGTACTGGCTCGCCGAGGACTACCACCAAGCTTATTTGCACAAGAATCCGAACGGGTACTGCAACCACGGCCCCAACGGCCTGTCGTGCCCGGTCGGCGTCGCCAAGGCCCAGACCGAGGTCGAGCCGCCGCGCTGACGCGCCTCCCCGCGCCGGGCCCGCGCGGCCGCTAGGCTGCCGGGGCCGCCCGACCGGTCGGCCCGACCTGGGAGCCGCCATGACCCGGACCGCCGTCCTCCTGTTCACGCGCGACCTGCGCGTCCACGACAACCCGGCCCTGGCCGCGGCCTGCGAGGCCGACCGGGTCGTGCCGCTGTACGTCGACGACCCCGGCCGCGCCTCGAACCCGAACCAGCGGGCGTTCCTGCTCGACGCCCTCGACGACCTGCGCGAGTCGCTGCAGGGCCTCGGCGGGGACCTCGTGGTCCGCACCGGCGACACCGCCGAGCAGGTGCAGGCCGTCCGCGCGGCGACCGGCGCCGAGCACGTCGTCTGCGCCTCCGACGCCGGCCGGTTCGCCGCCGGTCTCCTGGAGCGCCTCGAATCCGCGGGCGGGCTCCGCGTCACGCCCGGCCCGGCGGTGGTCGAGCCCGGCCGGCTCCTGCCCAGCGGCGGCGGCGACCACTACAAGGTCTTCACCCCGTACTGGCGCGCCTGGTCGCAGGTCCGGTGGCGCGAGACCGCGCCCGAACCGGACCGGCTCCGCGTCCCCGACCTGCCCGCCTCCGACGAGCTCGCGCCCGCCGAGCCGACCGCGACCGACCTCCCCGCCGGCGGCGAGCGCGCCGGGCTCGCCCGCCTCGACGAGTGGGCGCCCGACTCCGGCGACTACGGCGACCGCCACGACGACCTCGCCGGGGACCGCACCTCGCGCCTCAGCCCCTACCTGGCCCTCGGCTGCCTGTCGGCGCGCGAGGTCGCCGCCGACCCGCGCGTGAGCGAGGACTTCGTGCGGCAGATGTGCTGGCGCGACTTCCACCTCCAGGTCCTCGCCGCGTTCCCGGCGCTCGCCGACACCGCGTACCGCAACGGCGGCAACGACGTTTGGGAGGCCGACCTGACGGCCCTGGAGGCGTGGAAGACCGCCTCGACCGGGATCGACATCGTCGACGCCGGGATGCGCCAGCTCCACGCCGAGGGCTGGATGCACAACCGGGCCCGCCTCATCACCGCCGGATACCTGGTCAAGACCCTCGGCCTCGACTGGCGCGACGGCGAGGCCCACTTCGCCGCCCACCTGGTCGACTACGACGAGGCGAACAACGCGGGGAACTGGCAGTGGACCGCCGGGACCGGGAACGACACGCGCCCGAACCGCGGCTTCAACCACGAGCGGCAGGCCGGCCGCTTCGATCCCGAAGGGGCCTACCGGGACCGCTGGTCGCGGACCTGATCCGCGGCCTCGGCGCTGACGGCCTTCATCGTCTCGGTGCTCACCTGCAGGAACCGGGCCACGACCTCCCGCTCCTCCGGCGTGAACCCGGCCCACGACTGCGCGAACGCCATCGCGAGCGGCGTGAACAGGTGCCGGTTCGCCTCCACGGCCGCCGCGGGCACCTCCAGGGCCACGCGGCGCCGGTCCCCCGCGGGCCGGGCGCGCTCGACGTGCCCGAGCGCTTCGAGGCGGTCGATGAGCGCCGTCGTCGCCGACGGGCTCAGCCGGAGCTCCTTCGCGAGCGAGGAGGGCGAGAGGGGGACGCCGAGGCGGGCGGACTCCATGATGAGCGCCAGCGCGTTGACGTCGGTGCGGTGCAGGCCGTGCTTGGCGCCGAAGCGCTCGGCGTACCGGTCCGACTCGACGGTGAGGTTCTGGAGCAGCCGCGACAGGTCCCTGTCGGTCGGTCCGCCACCGTCGGTGTCGCGGGTCATACGCGCCGTCCTATCCGTGTCCGTGGTCGCATTGCAGTCTACTATTTCGATCATCGAATTATCCGTCGATGGAATCACCGACCCGTCGCGACGCGAGGAGACCCGCATGGCCCCCGAACGACCGCAACCCGTCCGCCGACTGCGCTGGCTCGTCCCAGCGCTCCTGGCCCTCGCCTGGCTCGCCCTCGGCTCCTTCGCGGGGCCGTTCGCCGGGAAGCTCAGCGAGGTCGCCAGCAACGACGGCTCCGCCTTCCTGCCGTCCTCGGCCGAGTCCACCGAGGTCGGCGAGCTCCGCGCGGCCTTCGACGACACCGAGGCCACGCCCGCGATCATCGTCGCCGAACGTACCGGGGGCCTGAACGAGGCCGACCTCGCCTACCTCGAGACCGCGAGCGCGGCCCTCGCCGAGCTGGAGTTCAACGCCGGCCCGCCGATCCCGCCGCAGCTCTCCGACGAGACCCCGCCCGAGGCCGCGCAGCTCGTCGTCCTCATCGACGAGGGCGCCGAGGAGTCCGACGCCGTCGCCGAGATCCGCTCGGTCCTCGACGAGGGCCGCCCCGACGGGCTCGAAGTCCTCGTCACCGGCCAGGCCGCGCTCGGCGCGGACCTCGGGGAGGCCTTCGCGGGGGTCGACGGGCTCCTCCTGCTCGTGGCCGCCGCCGTCGTGGCCGTGATCCTCGTGCTCGTCTACCGCTCCCCGCTCCTGCCGATCCTGGTGCTGCTGTCCTGCGGGTTCGCGCTCGCGGCCGCCAGCGCCGCCGTCTACGTGCTCGCCGACCGGGGCGTCATCGACCTGAACGGCCAGAGCCAGGGCATCCTGTTCATCCTCGTCTTCGGCGCCGCCACCGACTACGCGCTGCTGCTGGTGGCCCGGTTCCGCGAGGAGCTCGACGCCGGCGCCGACCGCTTCACGGCGGTCCGCAAGGCCCTGCGCGCGACGATCGAGCCGATCGCCGCGTCCGCGGGCACCGTCATCCTCGGCGTGCTGTGCCTGCTGTTCAGCCAGCTGGAGTCGAACCGCGGCCTGGGCCCGGTGGCGGCCATCGGGATCGGCGCGGCGTTCCTCGCCGCGGTCACGTTCCTGCCGGCGGTCCTGGCGATCTTCGGCAAGGCGGCGTTCTGGCCGCGCCGGATCGGCAGGACCTCCGGGCCGCGGCGCTCGCGCCTGTGGTCGAACGTCGCGGGCCTGGTCGCCCGCCGCCCCCGCGTCGTGTGGGCGACGACGGCCGCGGGCCTGGTGGTCGCGGCCGCGTTCATGGTGCAGCTCAAGGCGGACGGCACCGCGCAGACCGAGGTGTTCCTCACCGACGTCGACTCGGTGGCGGGCCAGGAGATCCTCGCGGAGCACTTCCCCGGCGGCTCGGGCGCGCCCGCGGTGATCATCGCGAACGAGACGGCCCTGGACGAGGTCCTCGCGGCCGCCGAGGTCGACGGCGTCGCCGAGGTCGCGGCCACGGTGGACGAGACCGGGCAGGTCAGGGTCGCCGACGGCCTGGTGGAGATCGAGGCGGTCCTGGAGGACGCGCCGGACTCCGACGCGGCCGTCGCCACCGTCGAGCGCCTCCGCGAGGCCGTGCACGCCGCCGACGGCGCCGACGCGCTCGTGGGCGGGCCGACCGCGATCCAGCTCGACACCCTGGAGACCTCCGAGCGCGACCGCGCGGTCATCATCCCGATCGTCCTCGCGGTGATCCTGCTGGTGCTCATGCTCCTGCTGCGGTCCATCGTGGCGCCGCTGCTGCTGACGGCCACCGTGGTGCTCTCCTTCGGTGCGACCATGGGCGTCTCGGCGCTGGTGTTCAACCACCTCTTCGGGTTCCCCGGGGCCGACCCCACGGTCGTCCTCTTCGGATTCGTGTTCCTGGTGGCCCTGGGGATCGACTACAACATCTTCCTCATGACGCGCGTCCGCGAGGAGTCCGCGAAGCTCGGCACGAAGGCCGGGACGCTGCGGGGCCTGGTCGCCACCGGCGGGGTCATCACCTCGGCGGGCGTGGTCCTGGCGGCGACGTTCTCGGCGCTCGCGGTCCTGCCGATCCTGTTCCTGGCGCAGATCGCGTTCGTCGTCGCGTTCGGGGTGCTCCTCGACACGGTCATCGTCCGGTCCCTGCTGGTCCCGGCGCTCACCGTCGACATCGGGAAGGCCGTCTGGTGGCCGTCGCGGCTCGCCAGGGTAAGGCCCCTCGGCCGAAAGTAAGGGGTGCGCAGGCGCTGAGGCCCGGAACTGAGGCGGGTAAGGGCGACCGCGACGCGGACGCCCGATGCCCGACCCCGGGCCTCAGCACCAGTATTGGTGTCAAGGCCGGAGACGCCGGCCAGCGACACCGAAGGAACGAAGATGAACGACTTCGATCTGCACTACCTCCACTACGCCCGCTCCGAGGAGCTCCGCAAGGACGCCGAGAACGAGCGCCAGGCCCGCCGCCTCCTCAAGGCGGCGAAGGAGACCCGCCGCGCCGGGTCGCACGTCCGGCACGCCGGCGTCGCCGACCGCGTCGCCCGGGCCCTGGGCCTGCGCCACGACCAGGAGCACCGCGAGGAGGCCGCCGCCTCCCGCGAAAACAGCCGGACCGCCGTGTCTTAAGGGCGTGTCATGATTGCAGACATGCCGCGCCTAGGTTCCGACCTCCCGCTCTTCGCCCGCGACGCCGAACTCGGCGCCCTGCGCGACGCGCTCGACGCCGCGACGACGGGACGACCGGCGACGGTCCTGGTCTCGGGGGACGCCGGGGTCGGCAAGACCCGGCTCCTCCACGAATTCAACGACAACGCCGGTGACGGTGTCCTCACCGTCACCGGCCACTGCCTCGACACGGCCGACTCGGCCCTCCCCTACCTCCCCTTCGCCGAGATCGTCGGCGCCCTCGCCCGCGAGCAGCCCGAGCTCGCGACCGCCCACCCCGGCCTCCGCCCGCTCCTCCCCGGCCACCCCGGCACGGCCGAAGGGGACCTCGGGCGGCTCGGCCTCTTCGAGGCGTTCCACGCCGCGCTCGCCGACCTCGCGGCCGACCGCACCGTCGTCGTCACCCTCGAAGACCTCCACTGGGCCGACCGCTCCAGCCGCGACCTCCTCGCGTTCCTCACCTCGCGCCTCACCGACCAGCGCCTCCTCATCCTCGGCTCCTACCGCGCCGACGCCGTCCACCGCGGCCACCCCCTGCGCCCGCTCCTGTCCGAGCTCGTGCGCCTCCCCGCGGTCCAGCGCCTCCAGATCGACCCGTTCGACGCCCAGCACGCCGCCGACTTCGTGCGCGAGCTCAATACCGGCCTCGACGAGGTGTCCGTCGCCAAGATCGCCGCGGCCTCCGAGGGCAACGCGTTCCTCGCCGAGGAGCTCGCCGCCGCCGAGACCCACACCGTCACGTTCGAACTCGCCGAGGTCCTCCTCTCCCGCCTCGAACGCCTCCCCGACGCCGCCCGCGACGTGGTCCGCCTCGCCTCCGTCCTCGGCCGCCGCTTCACCTACCGGCGCCTGAACGCCGCCGCCTGGTCGATGCTCGACGAGACCGGCCTGCGCCACGAGCGCGAGCTCGACGAGGCCCTGCGCGCCGCCATCTCGCACGGCATCATCGCGCAGAAGAGCCCCGACACGTACGCGTTCCGCCACGCCCTCCTCGGCGAGGCCGTCTACTCCGACCTCCTTCCCGGCGAACGCATCCGGTACCACCAGAAGATCGCCGAGTCCCTCGCCGGCGACAGCGGCAAGGGCGCCGAGGCCGAGCTCGCCCACCACGCCTACGAGTCCGGCGACCTGCGCTGCGCCCTCGCCGCGTCGGTGCGCGCCGCCGACGAGGCCGTCGAGCTCGCCGCGCCCGCCGAGGCCCTCCTCCACATCGAGCGGGCCCTCGCCCTCCTCGAGCGCGTCCCCGCCGCCCAGCGTCCCCAGGGCGTCACCGAACTGCGCCTGACCACCCGGGCCGCCGCCAACGCGGAGGCCTCCGGCGAGGTCAAGCGCGCCCAGACGTACTCCGCCGCGGCCGTCCGCCTCGCCGACGACTCCGGCGACCGCATCCTCGGCGCCTCCACCCGCCGCAAGTACGCCAAGCACCTCCTCACCATCGAGGGCGACGAGGCCGAGGCGCATCGGGTCGCCTGGGAGGCATGGGAACTCGTCAAGGACGAGGAGCCCCGCTCGGTGAAGGCGTGGGCGCAGGCCGTCGTCGCCCGCACCGTCTACTCCAACCGCCGCCACGCCGACGCCGCCGCCTGGACCGCCGCGGCCATCGCCACCGCCGACGCCGTCATCGGCGCCGAGGCCGCCGACCTCGACGAGGTGTGCGCGGCCCGCGCCGCCAAGGCCGACGCGATCCTCACCGACAGCGTCGCCTCGTTCCGCCGCGGCGAACTCACCGTCGAGGAATCCATCGCCCGCAACGACGAGGCCCTCGACCTCCTCCGCGGCCTCGACTGGCACGAGGTGGAGCTGCGCGCCCACTTCAACAACGGGCTCGCCCTCATCGAGGTCTCCCGCGTCACCGAGGCCCTCGCGCACTTCGACCGCGGCATGGAGCGCGGCCGCCGCACCGGCGACACGTGGAGCGCCTTCGGCCTGGAGATCGCCGTCCGCCAGGTCATCTGCAACTACATGCTCGGCCGCTGGGGCGCCGTCGACGCGAACGGCGAGATGGCCTCCAGCGTCCTCCCCGGCGTCGTCCTCACCCGCCTCGCCGCCGCCGTCCTCCTCGTCGACGTCGCCCGCGGCCGCTTCGAGGCCGCCGACCGCCGCCTCGACTACCTCGCCGACCGGTGGCAGATCGACGGCCAGGTCCTCGCCCTCGCCACCCTCTGCGGCGCCGAGCTCGACCGCTGGCGCCACCGGCCCGCCGACGCGGTCCGCCGCGTCGAGCGCGCCGCCGAGTGGATGACCCGCATGAAGGGCTACTACCTCGCGGGCGTCTCCGTCTGCGCCGCCGGCGTCGGCGCCGCCGCCGACCTCGCCCACACCCTCCGCCGCGACGGCGACACCACCGGCGCCAAGGACGCCGTCGCCGCCGGCGAGCGCCTCGCCGAACGCGGCCGCTACTTCCTGGAGCACGGCCAGCCCCTCTCGGGCACGCTCGGCCCCGAAGGCGTCGCCTGGGCCGCCCAGCTCGACGCCGAGGCCTCCCGCCTCTACGGCGACGGCGACCCCGCCCTGTGGCAGGCCGCCGCCGACGCCTTCGACTACCGCACCGCCCCCGGCACCGAAGGCGCCCGACCGGAGACCGCCGACGCCCCCGAGGCCGGCGGGCTCACCGACCCGCTCGCCGCCGACCCCTTCGCCCCCGCCGAGACCCGCGAGCGCACGACCGGACCGGCCCGGGACTGGGCCGAGCCGTACCGGCAGGCGTACGCGCGCTGGCGCCTCGCCGAGGCCCTGCTCGCCGCCCCGGGCGCCGACTCCCGGCTCAAGGCCGCCGAGACGCTCCTCGCCGCGAAGCGCACCGCGACCGAGCTCGGCGCGGAGCCGCTGCGCAAGGAGCTGTGCGCCCTCGCCGAGCGGGCCCGCCTCGACACGGCGATGCCGACGTCGACGCCGCTGACGCCCCGGGAGCTCGCGGTGCTGCGCCTGGTCGCGCGGGGCCTCACGAACCGCCAGATCGGCGCGGAGCTGTTCATCTCGGAGAAGACCGTCAGCGTGCACCTGTCGCGGGCCATGGCGAAGCTCGAGGTCGCGGGCCGCGCGGCCGCGGTGAACGCCGCCCACCTCCGCGGCTACCTCGCCGAGGCTTAAGGCCTGTCCCAGCGCCCCTGCGGATCCCGCCGGGGCCGCCCGCCGGAGTACGCCCGTCCCCCGCACCGATACCCGGGGTTGACGCCGGGCCGCCGCGTAGCCCGCTGGGTGTACGCGCATTGCCCTCTCCGGCCCGATGCGCGGGCCCCTCCGCGCCGCGAACATTGCGTTCATGAAGCGGCGTAAAGCACTGAAGTGGACCCTCATCGGTGTCGGCGGCGGCGTGGGCGCGATCGTGCTCGGCGGCGCCGGGACCGTCGGCGTCATGTGGGCCAACGCGAAGCTCGACACCTCCGGGAAGGTCGACTTCGACACCCCTCTCGCGATCCCCCCGATCGCCGAGTCGACCCCCGACCCCTCCGGCGCCCGCGTGTTCGACCTGGAGGTCAAGTCCGGCACCACCGTGTTCGAAGCGGGCCGCGAGACGGCGACCTGGGGGATCAACGGGAACTTCCTCGGCCCGACCATCCGCGCCAGGCGCGGCGAGGAGGTCGCGTTCTCGGTGTACAACGGCCTGGACGAGGGCACCTCGATCCACTGGCACGGCATGCACCTGCCCGCGGTCATGGACGGCGGCCCGCACCAGGAGGTCGAGCCCGGCGGCGACTGGACCCCGCAGTGGACGCTGAACCAGCCCGCGGCGACCCTCTGGTACCACCCGCACCCGCACGGGCGCACCGCCGACCATGTGTACCGGGGCCTCGCCGGGATGTTCATCGTCGACGACGAGGAGTCCGACGCCCTGCCCCTGCCGAAGACCTACGGCGTGGACGACCTCCCCATGATCGTCCAGGACCGGAACCTGGACGACGACGGCCAGTTCGAGGGCGGCGGCTCGATCATGAGCATGCAGGGCATCCTCGGCGACCGGATCATGGTCAACGGCACCCTCGGCCCGTACGTCGACGTCGCCACCCGCCTCGTGCGCCTGCGCCTGCTCAACGGCTCCGTCTCGCGCCTGTACAACTTCGGGTTCGCCGACGACCGCCTGTTCCAGGTCATCGCCACCGACGGCGGCCTGCTCCCGCAGGCCTGGGAGACCGACCGGCTGCAGCTCTCCCCGGGCGAGCGCGCCGAGATCGTGGTCGCCTTCGAGCCCGGCGAGACCGCCGTCCTGCGCTCCCACCCGGCCGACGAGGGCTACACGGGCCCGCTCGGCCGCGTCAACGGCGCCGACGACCTGCTCGACGTCTGCGAGTTCCGCGCCGCGGCCGCGCTCACCGACGAGACCTCGGTGCCGGCCGCCATGGGGACCGCGCCCGACCTCGACCCGGCCGACGCCGCCGAGGAGCGCTCGTTCTCCCTCGCGGGCTTCAACCAGATCAACGGCGAGGCGATGGACTTGCAGCGCATCGACTTCGGGGTGCGCGAGGGCACCGTGGAGCTGTGGGAGGTGAGCAACGCCGACGGGTACATGCACAACTTCCACGTGCACGACGTCCAGTTCCAGGTCGTCTCGGTCGACGGCGCCGAGCCGCCGGAGCGCCTGCGCGGCTGGAAGGACACCGTCCAGCTCGTGCCGCAGCGGAAGTACCTGCTGGCCATGCGGTTCGCCGACTACACCGACCCCGACCTGCCGTACATGTACCACTGCCACATCCTCGCCCACGAGGACTCGGGGATGATGGGCCAGTTCGTGGTCCTCGGCGAGGGCGAGGAGATCGGCGCGGTCCCCGCGGGCGCCGCCCACGGCGGCCACTGAGAGCCGGGCGGCGCCGGACCCCCTCCACCGCAGGCACCGCGGGGAGCGGTCCGGCGCCGCTCTCGCGGCGCCGCGGGCCCTACAGGGAGCTGGCGGCGATGTGCTTGGCGATGGCGGGCAGGTCCACGTTCTCCTTGAACTCGAACCGGACCTTGCCGAGGCCCGAGAACCACAGGTCGAGCTCGCCGTCGTTGTCGGCGAGGCCGTCGGTCTCGATGGAGAAGGCCTGGATCTTGTTGAAGGGCAGGGACGCGTAGTCCTTCTTGCGGCCGGTGATGCCCTGGACGTTGACGGCGATGACGCGCTTGTTCGTGAACACGATGAAGTCGCGGACGCCTTCGTAGGTCAGGACGACCTCCTCGCCGTCGACCAGCAGGGGCTGGACCTCGTCGCGGAAGCCGGGGTCGTCGGACTGCTTGAGCTTGAAAACCGAGCCATTTTCGAAATCGATCATGCGGGCAGGATATAGCCTCCGGCCCACGGGTGCGTCAACGCGGATACTCCTGCGCCGCAAGGGCCGTGGCCTGCGCTACGACCACTTTGAGGGGGCGGCCGAGGGCGGCGGCCGCGGCGGCCGCGTCCTCGTACTCGACTGAGGCGTTGACGATCTCGCCGTGCTCGAGCGCGATCTTCACGCCGATCGCGTGACCGTCCACATCGACCTGCGCGTACCGGCGCTCCAGCGCGTACTTGTCGATCTCGTAGGAGCGCATGCCGATCGTGGTGGTGTGCCGCACCAGCGCCGAGCGCACCGCGCCGACCATCTCGGCCCGGCAGAGCACGTGCACCGTGTGGGCCGGGCGGCCCTTCTTCATGAGGATCGGCGTCAGCCACGCGTCCGACGCGCCCGCCTCCAGCAGCGCCGCCAGTGCCGCCGGCCACAGGCGCGGGTCCAGGTCGTCCACGTTCGTCTCGATGACGACCGGTCGGCCCTCCTGGCGCGCAAGGGTGTCGGAGGCCGGGCCGGTGTGGGGGTGGTCGTGAGGGGCGTGTTCGTGCGGGGCGTCGTGGTGGTGCTCGTGCGCGCTGTCGGGGCCGTGCCCGTGACCCGCATCGCCGTGGTGGTGGCCGTGGCCGTGGTGGTGCGCCTGTTCGGCGCCGTGCGCTCGGTCCCCGTGGTGGTCGTGGCCGTGCGCCGCCTCCGCGGTGCTCGCGCGATGGGCGTGCCCCGTGCGCCGGGGCGGCGCGACCTCGCGGCCGATGACGAGGCGCAGCAGGTTCGCGCGCTCCTGCGGGTCGCGCCCGCCCGCGCCGACGCCGACGCGCTCCACGATCATCTCCGGCAGCGGCCCGTACGCCGAGGCGGCGGCCGCGACGATCGCCGCGCCGGTCGGGGTGCACGCCTCGTACGGCACCGCGCCGACGACCGGCGCGCCCGCGTCGGCGAGGACCCGGAGCACCGCCGGGGCGGGCAGCGGGATCGATCCGTGCGAGCCGCGCGTGGTGCCGCCCCCGACGGTCACCGTCGAGGCGGTCAGCGCCGTGATCCCGAGCGACGCGAGCCCCGCGGCCGCGCCCACGATGTCGGCGATCGAGTCGAGCGCGCCCACCTCGTGGAAGTGCACCTCCTCCTCGGGGATGCCGTGCGCCGCGGCCTCGGCCGCCGCCAGGCGCGCGAAGGCGCCCAGCGCGATCGCGCGGGCCGCCTCGTCGAGGTCGGCGGCCTCCAGCATCGCCCGGATCGAGCGCCAGCGCCGGTCGTTCGCCGTCTGGGGGACCTCCACGTCGACCTTCGTCCCGGCGAGCCCGTGCCGGGCGACGGGCTTGGCGTGCAAGCGGATCGGCTCGGTCCCGAGCGCGTCCACCGCCGCCTGCACGAGCTCCAGCGGGACCCCGGCGTCGACGAGGGCGCCGAGCATCATGTCGCCGCTGGCGCCGGCCGAGCAGTCGAGCCAGGCGATCGTCATCGTGCCGCTTTCACGTTGAGGATGCGGGCCGCGGCCATCGCCGCGCCGAACCCGTTGTCGATGTTCACCACGGTCACCCCCGGCGAGCAGGAGTTCAGCATCGTCAGCAGCGGCGCGAGCCCGCCGAACGCGGCCCCGTACCCGACCGACGTCGGCACCGCGATCACCGGCGCCGAGACGAGCCCGGCGACGACGCTCGGCAGCGCCCCGTCCATGCCGGCCACCACGATCACGCACACCGCCTCGCGCAGCTCGGGCAGCTTGTCGAGGAGCCGGTGGAGCCCGGCCACGCCCACGTCGGCGATCAGCCGGGCGTCGAGCCCGTTCGCGCGCGCGGTGATCTCCGCCTCGTGCGCGACCGGCAGGTCCGAGGTCCCCGCGCACACGACCGCGAGCGGCCCGGCCTCCGCCGGCGGGAACCCGCCGACGGCGCACACCCCCGCCTCGACCAGCACGTCCTCGCCGAACGCCTCGCGCACGGCCGCCTCGCACGCCGCGTCGCAGCGCGTCGCCACGGCCACGCGCCCCGGGTGCGCCTCGCGCAGGGCCGCGAGCGCGCCCACGACCTGCGCCGGGGTCTTCCCCGCCGCGTACACGGCCTCGGCCGTCCCCGTCCGGGCCGGCCGCCCGACGTCGATCTTCGCCCACCCCAGGTCGCGGTAGGCACCCTCCTCGTACTGCACGCCCCCATCCTCCCCCGCAGGCCTCACCCGCCGCCACCCGAACCACCCGCGGCCGCCCCGTCCCGACGCCCGCGGGCCCGCCCGCGGACACCGCCGGTTCACTGGAAACCGGACGCGTTCACCGCCGCCACGCGAACCGGACACCGCAGGGCGGCACGGCCGTCGCCCCCAGCGTCTATCGTTCAAAGGGTGTCCCAGCCGCTGATCGCCGCCCACCGCGGCGCGAACGAGTTCCTCCCCGAGCACTCCATCGCCGCGTTCCGGCAGGCCATCGTCGAGGGCGCCGACGCCTTCGAGTTCGACATCCGCCTCACCGCCGACGGCCAGCTCGTCCTCCACCACGACCGCACGGTCAAGCGCACCTCCGACGGCAAAGGCGCCGTGGCAGAGCTCACACTCGCTCAGTTGCGGGAGTTCAACTTCGCGCACGAGTTCCCCGACTGCGCCGGCAACCCCGAGGCCGAGCGCATCCCCACCATCGAGGACCTCTTCGAACTCGTCATCGACTCCGGCAAGGACATCAAGCTCCTCATCGAGGCCAAGCACCCCTGCAAGTTCGGGCCCCGCCTCGAGATGCGGCTGTGGGAGACGCTCCGCCGCTGGCCCGGCCTTGACGCGACGGTCATGTCGTTCTCGCGCGCCGCGCTCAAGACCTGGCGCGGCCTGGACTCCGACACGCCGCTGGTGTGGATCTTCGAGTACCCGTTCCGCAAGCCCCCGGAGGGCGTGCAGATCCTCAGCTCCCGCGTCGACTACGTCGATTCGACCCCCGAATTCGTCGAACGCAGCCACGAGGCGGGGTACGAGGTGTACACCTGGACCGTCAACGACGCGGACACCGCGCACCGCATGGCGGGTCTGGAGGTCGACCTGATCTTCACCGACCGGCCCGCGGCCATGCGGCAGACCCTTACGGGGTGAAAGCCGCGTCTCGGGACGGACTCCGCGTGCGACGGTAATGCTGGCGTCGGGGCATCGGAAAAGGTAGGTTGCTGTATAGCTCCGACCGGCACCGAGGAAGGAAGGGGACCCGCGATGCCAGCTGCGACACCGGCGCCAGAGCGGCTGCGCGTTCCCCACCAGTCCGGGGCGCCCGGCCAGGTCCGGCGATGGCTGCGCGAGGCGCTCCCCGACCTGCCCGACGAGGCCCGCGACGACCTCCTGGTGTGCGCGACCGAGCTCGTCTCGAACGCGGTCCGCCACGCCCGCCCGCTCCCCGGCAACGAGGTGTGCGTCGTCTACACGCTCGGCCCCGCCGACGTGGAGGTCCGCGTCATCGACGGCGGCTCCCGCACCCACCCGCACGTCTGCTCGGTCAACCTCGACTCCGCCCACGGACGCGGCATGTTCATAGTGTCCAAACTGTCCACCGACTGGGGCGTCCGCACGCTCGGCGACGGCACCCAGGAGGTCTGGGCCCGCATCCCCTTCCGCTAGACCGCGCCGACCGGATGTCGGACCCCTTTGGCGCCCTTCAGAACCGGGGGCCCGGGATTCCCGCGCCGCCGGGGCCGCCGCCTGCCGCCACGCGGGACTCGCCCCGTCCCCGTACCCTGGTCGGGTGTCGAACCGTCCGCTTCTGATCGACCTCGCCTTCTACGCCGCGGCCGCGCTCTTCGCGGGCGCCACCGCGCTGTGGACCGTGCTCGAACCGCACTCGCAGTGGGGCGCGATCGCGTTCGGCGGCTACCTGCCCGCCGCGATCTGCGTCGCCGTGCTGCTCACCCAGCCGGGCGCGGTGTGGCGCGGGCGGGCGCTCGTGGCCGCCGGGACGGCCGTCGCCGTGACCGCGATGCCCTTGGCGTTCATGGCGGTCGACCGCGCGAGCGGCGTCACCGGCCGCGCCCAGGAGGAGGTCCTCGTCGTCGAGTCCTCCGGCGCGCGCCTCCTCGACACCGGCAGCCCCTACCTGCGCGCCGACGCGATCGCCGCGCTCCCCGAGCCGCTCCTCGGCTACAACCCGTACCAGCCGGGCATGGCCGTGTTCGGCCTCCCCGCGGCCGCGTTCGGCGAGCACTGGTGGACCGACGCGCGCGTCTGGTTCCTCCTCGCCGCCGCCGCGTGCGCCGCCGCGGCCGTGAACCTGCTGCGCCGCCGCCCCGGCGACGTCCTCGGCGCCGGCAAGGGCCCGCTGCTGCGCGCCTTCCAGGCCACGTTCGTGTTCCCCGTGTGCGCCTTGACGTTCGCGACCGGCGGCGACGACATGCCCGTCGTCGCCCTCATCGTCCTCGCGCTCGCGTTCGCCCACCGCGACCGCCCGCTCGCGGCCGGCCTCGCGGTCGGCGCCGCCGCGGCGCTCAAGCTCTTCGCGTGGCCCGCCGCGGTCGTCGTCGGCGTACTGCTGTGGCGCGGCGGCGGCCTGCGCCGCTACCTCGGCGGGTTCGCGCTGCCCGTCGCGGCCACGATGGTGCCGGTCCTGCTGCTCGACGCCCGCGGGTTCTTCGACAACGTCGTCGCGTTCGGCCTCGGCCACGGCGTCGTCACCTCGCCCGCGCAGTCGCCGCTGCCGGGGTTCCTCATCGCGAACCACGTGCCCGGCGGCGAGCTCATCGCGCCCGCGCTCCTCGGGCTCGCGGCGCTCGTCATCGCGGCGCTGCTGTGGACGCGGCCCCCGGCGTCGGCCGCGTCGGCGGCCCTGTGGTGCGCCGCGGGCCTGTCGACCGCGTTCCTGCTCATGCCCTCGACGCGCTTCGGGTACCTCCTGTACCCGGTCGTGCTCCTCGGCTGGTGGCTGCCGCTGCGCGACGCGATCGCGGGCGCGCCCACGCTGTTCGCGGGGATCGGGAGCGAGGCGGTCGACGAACTGGAGCACGAGACCGGACCCGGCCCGTCCCTCGCCGTCGAGTGGTGGCGCTGACGACCGGTCCCGACCGGCGGTGGCGCTGAACGGATCTCGCGCCGCGGGCCCGCGGTGTGTACCGTGACCGGTATGCACCTCACCTGCCCCAAGTGCGCTGCGGCCATGCACCAGTACGAGCGCAACGGCATCGTCGTCGACCAGTGCTCGGCCTGCCGCGCGGTGCTCCTGGACCGCGGCGAGCTCGAGCACCTCATCGACACCGAGAAGTGGGTCAACAACATCCGCCCCGGCGCCCCGGCCGGGCCGATGCCCGGGTACGCCGCGGCGGAGCCGGACACCGCCGACACCGTGCGGATCAAGGAGCGGCGGACGCTCCTCCAGATCCTCTTCGGCGACTGAACCGCGCTCAGACGGCCATGTCGACGAAGCGCGACAGGTGCAGCTGGGCCGCCACGGTGATCGTGTCCGTGGCGCCGTTGCGGTGCTTGGCGACGATGAAGTCGGCCTCGCCCGCGCGCGGGGACTCCTTGTCGTAGTAGTCCTCGCGGTGCAGGAGGATGACGACGTCGGCGTCCTGCTCGAGCGAGCCCGACTCGCGGAGGTCGGACAGCTGCGGGCGCTTGTCGGTGCGCTGCTCGGGTCCGCGGTTCAGCTGGGCGACCGCGATGACCGGGCACTGCACCTCCTTGGCGAGGAGCTTGAGCCCGCGGGATATCTCGGAGACCTCCTGCTGGCGCGACTCGACCTTCTTCGGCGAGGTCATGAGCTGGAGGTAGTCGACGACGATGAGCTTGAGGTCGTGGCGCTGCTTGAGGCGCCGGGCCTTGGCCCGGATCTCCATCATGGTCATCGACGCGGTGTCGTCGACGAACAGCGGCGCCTCGGAGATGTCGCCCATGCGCTTGGCGAGGCGGGTCCAGTCGTCGTCGGACAGGTCGCCCGAGCGCAGCACGTGCATGGGGACGCGGGTCTCGGCGCTGAGGAGGCGCATGACGATCTCGAGCTTGCTCATCTCGAGGGAGAACAGGGCCGCGGCGTGGCGGTGGTGCAGGGACGCGTGCCGCATGAAGTCCATCGCGGCCGTGGACTTGCCGGCGCCGGGGCGGCCGGCGACGATGATGAGCTGGCCGGCCTGGAGGCCCGAGAGGAGCCGGTCGAGGTCGGCGAAGCCGGTCGGGATGCCGGTCATGACGCCCTGGTTGGCGCCGATCGCCTCGATCTCGTCCATGGCGGGCTGGAGGAGGTCCGACAGGACCGCGAAGTCCTCGCTCTGGCGGTTGTCGGTGACCTCGTAGACGGCCTGCTGGGCGAGGTCGACGAGGTCGTCGATGTCGCGGCCGCCCTGGCCGCCGCCGTACCCGTACTGGACGACCTTGGTGCCGGCCTCGATGAGGCGCCGCAGGATCGCCTTCTCCTTGACGATCTTCGCGTAGTAGCCCGCGTTCGCGGCCGTGGGCACGGCGTTGAGGAGGTCGTGGAGGTAGGGGCCGCCGCCGATCTTGGCGAGGTCGCCGGTGTCGGCGAGGGCCGCGGCGATGGTGACGGCGTCGGCGGGCTCGCCGTTGCCGAACTTGTCGATGACGGCGTCGAAGATCATGCCGTGCTTGGGCTGGTAGAAGTCGCCCGGGCCGAGGACCTCGATGACGTCGGCGATCGCGTCCTTGCTCATGAGCATGCCGCCGAGGACCGACATCTCCGCCTGCACGTCCTGGGGCGGGGTGCGCTCGTACGTGCGGGTGGAGCCGTTGCCGCCGCCGCCGGAGCCGGCGAACGGGTCCTCCGGGGGCGTGTCGAAATAGGAGCCGTTCGAGCCGTTGGCGCCTCGCGAGAAGACGCCGTCAGTCGACACGTCGGCCATGCCGTCCACCCCCTCGGTCACCGTGCGTTCATGGAGACAGTACCGCCCGCATACGACAGAAGGGCGGTGTCAACGACGCTATGTCGCGTCGGGCACGGTTGCAAACGGCCCTGTGGACAACCTGTGGACAAGGCTGTGGATAACCTGTGGATAACCGGGGTCGGGCCTGTGGACAACCTGTGGACAAAGAGCCGAGGGGCGCTCGGTTCCGGGTCGGGAGCTGCGGGGACGCCGTCCACCGCCTGTGGACGGAAATCCGTTCGTGCCAACTTGCCACTAGCATTGGGAGCGTCCCCGGCACGGATCAGAGGAGAGGCGGGCTCATGACCGCTCCGCAGCGCCCCGAACGCAGGCCCCGCCTCGACCCCGAAGGGGACGACCGGCCCGGCGAGCGCGCGTTCACCCCGACGTTGCTGGTCACCCTCGCCTGGTACGCGGTCCCGGCGGTGGTCTACCTGACGTGGGTGCTGTCGCAGCCGCCGGTCGACGCGACCTGCGCGGCCACCGGCTGCTCGGCCGCCGGGCGCATCGGCGCCGCCGTCTCGGGCGGCTGGGCGTGGACGCTGTCGTCGCTCACCGCGAGCCTCCTGGTGGCGGTCCTGCTGCGCCTCCCGCGCGCGGGATGGCGTGCGGGCGTGGCGGGTTCGGCCGCCGCGATCCTCGGCGCGGGCCTGGTGACGGTGATCCTGCGGACCGCCGGCTGGGTGATCTGACCCGGCCCGGCAGACGCGACGAGGGCCCGCGACCGGACGGTCGCGGGCCCTCGTTCGGACTTGCCTACTTCTTGCGGCGCTTGGCCGGGGTGACCTGGAGCTTGAACTTCGCGGTCACCTCCGGGTGCAGCTTGACCGACACGTCGTAGGTGCCGACCGACTTGATGGTCGAGGCGAGCTCGACGCGGCGGCGGTCGATCTTCGGGCCGCCGGCCTCGTCGACGGCCTGGACGATGTCGGCCGCGGTGATGGAGCCGAAGAGGCGGTCCCCGTCGCCGGTGCGGGCGACGATGTGGGCGTCTGTCTGCTTCAGCTTGTCCGCCACCGCACGGGCCTTGTCCAGGTCGTGGATCTGGCGGGAGGCGCGAGCGCGCTGAATGGCGTCGACCTCCTTCTGACCGCCCTTGGTCCACGCGATCGCAAGGCCCTGCGGGAGCAGGTAGTTGCGGCCGTAGCCGGGCTTGACCTCGACGACGTCACCGGCCGAACCGAGGTTGGGCACCTCATGAGTCAGGATGATCTTCATAAGTGCGCTCCTTCCTAGCGAGTCTGGCTGGTGTACGGGAGCAGGGCCATCTCGCGGGCGTTCTTGACGGCCGCGGCGATCTGGCGCTGCTGCTGGGTGGTCACGCCGGTCACTCGGCGGGCACGGATCTTGCCGCGGTCGGAGATGAACTTCCGCAGCAGCGCCGTGTCCTTGTAGTCGACGTACTCGATACCCTCTTTTTCAAGCGGGTTCGGCTTCTTCTTTGGCTTCCGCAGGGGAGCCGATTTCGGGTTGGCCATGTGTTGTCTTGCCTCTTACTCGAGATCGTGTTCCGGGCTGGGCCCGGTTAGAACGGCGGGTCCTCGTCGAAGCCGCCGGAACCGGCGCCGCCGCCGGCCGGGGCCGCCGAGGCCCAGGGGTCGTCGGGCATCGAACCGCCGGCGCTGGAACCGCCGCCGCCCCCGAAGGAGCGGCCGCCGCCTCCGCCGCCGCCCGATGCACCGGACCGGTTGAGCTTCGCGGTGGAGAACCGCAGCGCAGGGCCCACTTCCTCGACGTCGAGCTCGTACACAGTGCGCTTCTCGCCCTCGCGGGTCTCGTAGCTGCGCTGCTTGAGCCTGCCCTGCACGATCACGCGGGTACCGCGCGACAGGGACTCGGCGACGTTCTCGGCGTACTGGCGCCAGACGCTGCAGGTGAGGAACAGCGCCTCACCGTCTTTCCACGTGTTCGTCTCTTTGTCGAACGCCCGCGGGGTCGATGCGATGCGGAACTTCGCGACGGCGGCACCGGACGGCGTGTAACGCAGTTCGGGGTCGTCGACGAGGTTGCCGATAACCGTGATGACTGTCTCTCCTGCCATGACCTATCTCCTTGACGGTCTCGCAGTTGCAGGGTCGGGTTACCGAAGCTCCGGTCGCAGCACCTTGGTCCGCAGCACCGACTCGCTGAGCCGGAGCTGGCGGTCCATCTCAGCGACGGGACCGGGCTCGGACTGCAGGTCGACGACGGCGTAGACGCCCTCGTTGCTCTTGTTGATCTCGTAGGCGAGACGGCGGCGACCCCAGACGTCGATCTTGTCGACGGCCCCTCCGGCGTCCTTGACGCCCTTGAGGAACTTCTCCAGCGTCGGGCCGACCTGGCTCTCCTCGAGGTTGGGTTCGAGGATCACCATGAGTTCATAGTGCCGCAAGATCGCTCCACCTCCTTCGGTCTCAATCGGCTGCGGTCTCTCCGCAGCAGGAGGAATCACTTGCGCGTCGCCCGCCTCGCGGTGGGCAACCTGGCAATCGTACCTGCTTACGGGCGGTGCGGCCGGGCCGCTCCGCCCAGGGTGTGACGCTACCCGCCGGGTGCGACACCGCGCAGCCCGACACCGCACCGAATCCGGCCCGGCGTCCGGTTCGGCGGGCGTCGCGCCGGTCCCGGAGCGCGGCGGGAACCGCGCTAGATTCGGAGGCATGACATCGGAGTTCCGCTATACCGACCTGCTTCCCACCGGCCCGGACACCACCGAGTACCGCCTGCTCACGACCGACGGGGTGAGCACGGTCGAGGCCGCGGGGCGGCGCTTCCTCACCGTGGAGCCCGAGGTCCTCACGCGGCTCGCCGCCGAAGCGGTCAAGGACATCTCCCACTTCCTGCGCCCCGCGCACCTCGCCCAGCTCCGCTCGATCCTCGACGACCCCGAGGCCAGCGGCAACGACCGGTTCGTGGCGATGGACCTGCTCAAGAACGCGAACATCGCCTCCGGCATGGTCCTGCCGATGTGCCAGGACACCGGGACCGCGATCGTCATGGGCAAGCGCGGCCGGCACGTCCTCACCGACGGGCGCGACGCCGAGCACCTCTCCCGCGGGGTGTGGCAGGCCTACCGCGACCTCAACCTGCGCTACAGCCAGATGGCGCCGCTGACGATGTGGGACGAGAAGAACACCGGCTCGAACCTGCCCGCCCAGATCGACCTGTACGCCGAGGGCGACGACGCGTACAAGTTCCAGTTCATCGCCAAGGGCGGCGGCTCGGCCAACAAGTCGTTCCTGTTCCAGGAGACGAAGGCGATCCTCAACCCGGACGCGATGATGCGCTTCCTGGAGGAGAAGCTCCGCCAGATCGGCACCGCCGCGTGCCCGCCGTACCACCTCGCGATCGTCATCGGCGGCACCAGCGCCGAGTACGCGCTCAAGACCGCGAAGTACGCCTCCACGAAGTACCTCGACGCCATGCCGACCGAGGGCTCCCCGTCCGGCCACGGCTTCCGCGACACCGCGCTGGAGCAGGAGGTCCTGGAGCTGACCCGCCAGTTCGGGATCGGCGCCCAGTTCGGGGGCAAGTACTTCTGCCACGACGTGCGCGTGATCCGCCTGCCCCGCCACGGCGCGTCCCTGCCCGTCGCCATCGCCGTCTCCTGCTCCGCCGACCGCCAGGCCATGGCCAAGATCACCGCCGAGGGCGTGTTCCTGGAGCAGCTCGAGCGCGACCCGAGCCGGTACGTGCCCGAGGTCCGCGAGGACGACCTCGACGACGACGCGGTCCGCATCGACCTGAACCGGCCCATGAGCGAGATCCGCGCCGAGCTGTCGAAATACCCGGTGAAGACCCGCGTGTCCCTGACCGGGACGCTCGTGGTCGCCCGCGACATCGCGCACGCCAAGATCAAGGAGCGCCTCGACGCGGGCGAGGAGATGCCGCAGTACCTGAAGGACCACGCGGTCTACTACGCCGGGCCCGCGAAGACCCCCGAGGGGTACGCCTCCGGGTCGTTCGGGCCGACCACGGCCGGGCGCATGGACTCCTACGTCGACCAGTTCCAGGCCGCGGGCGGCTCGTTCGTCATGCTCGCCAAGGGGAACCGATCGCAGCGCGTCACCGACGCGTGCAACGCGCACGGCGGCTTCTACCTCGGCTCGATCGGCGGCCCCGCCGCGAAGCTCGCGCAGGAGAACATCAAGGCCATGGAGGTCCTGGAGTACCCCGAGCTCGGCATGGAGGCGGTCTGGAAGATCGAGGTCGAGGACTTCCCCGCGTTCATCGTCGTCGACGACAAGGGCAACGACTTCTACGAGGCCACCCGCCAGCCGGTCCTCACCGTGGGCCGGCGCCGGCACATCACCGTGACATAGGCCGTGAAACGGAGGGCGCCGACCGCACCGGTCGGCGGCCTTTTCTGTTGCGCCGCTTGATGAACGCAGTGAATTGTGAGACAGCGCACAACGGTTGTCCGGATCGGTGCGAACGGTCAGAGTTCCGTCGGCCGCACGGCGGAAACATCGGCGCGCCCCTGTCGCCCCTGTGTCCGTTCGAGCGGTTTCACGCAATGCGCATCGGCTCGCGAAAGCCGCATACCAACCGCCGCAGGGCAATCGGCGTGAATCGAAGGGCCTGACAGGACCCCGACCAGCGGATACGATCCGATTCCCTACCGCCCAGCCCTTCGGATTCCGCGATGATCGAACACTTCTCCCACGGGTACACCACCCTCCCCGTGGCCTTCCTGGTCTCCATGACCGGCTCCGCACTCGGCCTCCTCCTCGCCCGCCACGCTCGCCGCCACCAGGGCCGCGGCCGCCGCGCGCTGTGGCTCCTCATCGCCGCGTTCGCCATCGGCGGCACCGGCATCTGGGTCATGCACTTCGTCGCCATGCTCGGCTTCACCGTCCGCGACGCCCGCATCCTCTACGACCCGTGGACGACCGCGCTCAGCGCCCTCATCGCCGTCGCCGTCGTCGCCTGCGGCCTCTTCGCGATCGGCCTCGGCCGCTACACGCCCCTCAAACTCGCGGTCGCCGGGACGCTCACCGGGATCGGCGTGGCCGCCATGCACTACACCGGCATGGCCGCCGTCAGCGCCGACGTCGACCTCGACTACCGGCCCGGCTACGTGACCGCGTCCGTCGCGATCGCGATCGTCGCCGCCACCACCGCCCTGTGGCTCTCCTGGCGGCTCCAGCGCGCCTCCTCGATGTGGCTGGCCGCCGCCGTCATGGCCCTGGCCGTCAACCTCATGCACTACACCGGGATGCTCGGCGTCCGCACCGGCGACCCCGTCGTCGAGCCCGTGCGCGGCGTCGACGCCGTCGACCTCGTCTTCCCCATGGCCACGCTCACCGCGATCGTCCTGCTCTTCCTCGTGTTCACCGTGGTCATGGTGCCCACCGACGAGGAGCTGCGCGCCGACGAGCACCTCTCCTCCCTCCAGCGCCGCACGACCGACCGCCCGGTCGCCGGACGCAAGCCCCCGCGCTACTGAACCCCCGGCGGACGCAGGACCGGCCCCGCTCGACGAGCGGGGCCGGTCCTGTTGCGAGAGAGGAGAAGTATCAGCCGCCCACGGTGTTGGCGAAGTTGTAGCCGTTGGTCCGGTCCCAGTTGATCGACCAGGTCATCGCCCCGCCGATCCCCGGGTAGGACTGCGCGGGCACGAAGTCCCCGCAGCGCTGGCGCGTCTCGAGGCAGGTGATGGCGTCGTTCACCATCGTCGGGTTGACGTAGCCCGAGCCCGCCGCGCTCTGCACGGCCGGGAGGCCGAGGCCGACCTGGCTGGGCGCGAGCCCGGCCTGGAGCTGGATGCAGGCCTGGGCGGTCAGGAAGTCGATGTCGCCCTGGGCGTACACCTGCCCGTTGCAGCCGAGCATGGTGCCGGAGTTGTAGTACTGCATGTTGACGATCGTCAGGATGTCCTTGGTGTTCACCGCGAGCTGGTAGTACCCGGCCGAGGTGGACTGGAAGTCGATCGTCTGCGGCGCCATCGTGTACGTGAAGCCGGGCTTCTGCGCGCTGATGGAGCGCAGCGCGGTCTCGATCGCGCCGGCGTTGATGCCGTGCTCCAGGTCGATGTCGACGCCGTCGAAGCCGTACTCGTTCATGAGGGCGACGACGGAGCTCGCGAACGCGGCGGAGGTGGCGGCGCTGTTGATGGTGACGTTGCCGCGCTCGCCGCCGACGGAGATGATGACGTCCCGGCCCTGGGCCTGGATCGCGTCGATGTCGGCCTTGAACTCGGCCTCGGTGTACCCGGCGCCGGTGAGGCTGGCGTCGAGCGCGAAGTCGACCTGGCCGGGCGTGGTGGTGGACTCGGCGAAGGCGACCGCGATGATGTCGTAGGTCGCGGGGATCGCGTTCAGCTCCATGACGCCGGAGCCGTTGTCGAAGTTGTGCCAGTAGCCGGTGAGGTTGTTGCCGCCCTGGCCCGGGCCGCCGGTGGGCTCCTCGGTCGGCTCCTCGCTGGTGGGGGGCTCGGCCCCGTCGCAGGCGCCGAGGTCCTCCCAGACGCCCCACTGGCCGGTGGTGCCGGGGGTCTCGCCGGTGGTCCACCACTTGGCGCGGTACTCGCGCTGCTGGTGGCTGACGCGGTTGCCGCCGACGTAGACGGCGCTGGAGCTCCACGCGGGTCCCTCGCAGGCGACCTGGGCGGAGGCGTTGTTGGCGAAGGCGATCGGCACCGCGATGGCGGCGCCCGCGGTGGCGAGCGCGACGGCGGCGGTGATCGCCGCTCTGCGGATGGGGCGCAAGGGACCTCCCGATATTTAAAGATTCCTAAATGTAACTCCCTCATCGTGCTGGTCGTCACGCCGATTGTCAAGAGGTCTGCTCGCAATAAAATCCGACTCGCCCGGTTTGCGGGCCGTGTCGCCAAGGCCCGCAACCGAACGAGTCGGATTCCTTACTATTCGAGGCGGTCGCGTCGCGGCACCGGACCCGGGCCGGCCCGGTCCGCGGCTACGCCGCGCCGCGGCGGCGCCGGTCCTGGGCGGTCTCGGTCCGGCCCTGGAGGCGCCGCTCCCGCCTGCCCCGCGCGAGCTCGGTCTCGAGGGCGTCGAGCGGCCCGGCGAACCCGTCGGCGAACCGCTCGAACCAGGCGCGCACCAGCGCGATCCCGGCCTCGTCGGCGCCGTAGAACCGGCGGGTCCCCTCGGCGCGCACCGTCACCAGGCCGGCCTCCCGCAGCACCTTGAGGTGCTGGGAGACCGCCGGCTGCGAGATGCCGAGCGCCTCCTTGAGGATCGCGGCGACCGCGCCCGCGGGCGCCTCGCCCTCGGCGAGGAGCTCCATGATGCGGCGGCGCGCCGGGTCGCCGAGCGCGTCGAACGCGGCGTCGGCTCCCCCGCTCACGCCTCCGGCTCCTCCGGCGGCGCGACGGTGTAGAACGCGACGACGTTCTCGAGGGCCGCGTCGGCGGCCGCCCGGTCGTCGCCGGCGTCGACCGCGGCCTGCGCCCAGCCGCCGCCGGTGAGCCGCGCGAACGCGACCCCGCCGGGGCCGGTCATCCACGCCTCGAACTCGGCGCCGTCGAGCGGCGTGCCGGTCTCGAGGTAGACGCCGAGGCCGTACAGGCTGCCGTCCCAGCCGATGCCGACCGCGCCGGGCCCGTACTGGGACCACATCGCGGGGTCGACGACGGCCTCGTGGACGAGCTCGAGGACGGTGCCGCCCTCGCCCTTGCTCAGGTTCACGGTCATCCAGGAGACCTGGCCGCCGAACTCCCAGGTCGCGGCCAGGGAGTCGGGGGCGTCGCAGCGCTCCACGACGCCGCCGGCGTTCCCCTCGAACTGGTAGCGGCCGCCGACCTCGAGGTCCCCGCTCACCGGCAGGAACCAGCGCGGCAGGCGCTCGGGGCTGGTGAGCGCGTCCCAGACGTCGGCCTGGTCGGCGCGGTAGGCGCGCCGGGCGACGAGGACCTTCGTCGCCGCGCCGTCGCGCTCGGAGTCGCGGATCTCCCGGGCCACCATGCCGGCGGCCTCGATCGGGTCCTGCGGATCGGGCATGACGCCTCCTTATATAAGTTACGACTTATATTACGGGGAGGCGGCCCGGTCCGTCAACGAACCGCCGGCATCACCGCTCCACGTAACTCAGCAGATCCTGCCGCGTCAGCACCCCCACCGGCTTGCCTTCCGCGAACACCATCAGCGCGTCCCGGTCCTGGAGCGCCGCCACCGCCCGCTCCACCTGCTCGCCCGAACCGATCGTCGGCAGCGGCGCGCCGATGTGCCGCTCGATCGGATCGTGCAGCGTCGCCTTCCCCCCGAACAGCGCGTCCATCAGGTCCCGCTCCGCGACCGCGCCCGCGACCTCGCCCGACGTCACCGGCGGCTCCGCCTTCAGCACCGGCATCTGGCTCACCCCGAACTGCCGCATGATGTCGATCGCCTCGCGCACCGTGTCCTGCGGGTGCACGTGCACGAGCTCCGGGATGTCCGCGCCCTTCCCGGCCAGGACCTCGCCGACCGTCGTCTCGCCCGAACCGCCCATGAACCCGAACTCGGTCATCCACGCGTCGTTGAAGATCTTCGACAGGTACCCGCGGCCCCCGTCCGGCAGGATCACCACGATCACGTCGCCGGGTGCGGCGTCCTTCGCGACCGCCACCGCGCCCACCACGGCCATCCCCGCCGAACCGCCCACCAGCAGGCCCTCCTCGCGGGCCAGCCGCCGCGTCATCGCGAACGACTCCGCATCGGTCACCTCCACGATCCGGTCCGCCAGCTCCCGGTCGTAGTTCGACGGCCAGAAGTCCTCGCCCACACCCTCCACCAGGTACGGCCGCCCCGTCCCGCCCGAGTACACCGACCCCTCCGGGTCCGCGCCCACGACCTGCACCCTCCCGCCGGAGACCTCCTTGAGGTACTTCCCGATCCCGGTGATCGTCCCGCCCGTGCCCACCCCGGCCACCAGGTGCGTGATCCTCCCATCGGTCTGCTCCCAGATCTCCGGGCCCGTCTGCGCGTAATGCGACGCCGGGTTCGCCGGGTTCGAGTACTGGTCCGGCTTCCACGCCCCCTCGATCTCGCTCAGCAGCCGGTCTGACACCTTGTAGTACGAGCGCGGGTCCTCCGGGTCCACCGCCGTCGGGCACACCACGACCTCCGCGCCGTACGCCTTCAACACGTTCCGCTTGTCCTCCGACACCTTGTCGGGGCACACGAACACGCACTTGTAGCCGCGCTGCTGCGCCACCATCGCCAGCCCCACACCGGTGTTCCCACTGGTCGGCTCCACGATCGTCCCGCCCGGCTGCAGCGCCCCCGAGGCCTCCGCCTCGTCGATCATGCGCTGCGCGATGCGGTCCTTGATGGACCCGCCCGGATTGAGGTACTCGACCTTCGCGAGGACGGTCGCGGACGCGCCGTCGGTGACGGCGCCCAGCTTCACCAGCGGGGTGTTCCCGATGAGGCCGAGGACGGATTCGTAGTACTGCATGCCCACAGCCTAGAGCCTCCGCCCCCGCGCCCCCGCCCGTGCGGCACGCGCGTCCCTCCCCGCCAACGGCCCGTGCACGTCCCGCTGCGTGGATACGATCGGCGGTGGTGCCGCCCGCGCCGGGCCGACCGGCGAGAATCGGGGCGCACACCTCTTTCGCAACGTAGGGAGACAGGCATGAGCACCGCCGACATCGGCGTGGTCGGGCTGGCCGTCATGGGATCCAACCTGGCACGCAACTTCGCCCGGCACGGCTTCACCGTCGCCGTCTACAACCGCACGCACGCCAAGACCACCGAGCTGATCGACGCGCACGGCGACGAAGGCGACTTCGTGCCCTCCGAGGAGCTCGCCGACTTCGTCGCCTCCCTCAAACGCCCCCGCAAAGCCATGATCATGGTCCAGGCAGGCCCCGCCACCGACGCCGTCATCGACCAGCTCGCCGCCCTCATGGAACCCGGCGACATGATCATCGACGGCGGCAACGCCCACTTCGAGAACACCCGCCGCCGCGAAGCCGCCCTCCGCGACCAGGGCCTCCACTTCGTCGGCACCGGCGTCTCCGGCGGCGAGGAAGGCGCCCTCCTCGGCCCCGCGATCATGCCCGGCGGCTCCGAGGAGTCCTACGAGACCCTCGGCCCCATCCTCGAGGCCATCGCCGCCAAGGCCCCCGACGGCACCCCCTGCTGCACCCGCCTCGGCCCCGACGGCGCCGGCCACTTCGTCAAGATGGTGCACAACGGCATCGAGTACTCCGACATGCAGCTCATCGGCGAGGCCTACGACCTCCTCCGCCGCGGCGTCGGCATCGAACCCGCCGACCTCGCCAAGACCTTCGCCGAATGGAACGCCGGCGAACTCGACTCCTACCTCATCGAGGTCACCGCCGAAGTCCTCGGCCACACCGACGCCGCCACCGGCAAGCCCCTCGTCGACGTCATCGTCGACCAGGCCGGCCAGAAGGGCACCGGACGCTGGACCGTCCAGAACGCCCTCGACCTCGGTGTCCCCGTCACCGGCATCGCCGAGGCCACCTTCGCCCGCGCCCTCTCCTCCGGCACCAGGCAGCGCGAAGGCGCCGTCGACCTGCTCACCGGGCCCAGCGCCAAGACCGACTTCCCCGAGACGTTCGTCGAGGACGTCCGCCAGGCCCTCTACGCCTCCAAGATCGTCGCCTACGCCCAGGGCTTCGACCAGATCGCCGCCGCCTCCGCCGAATACGACTGGGGCATCGACCTCGGCTCCTGCTCGGCCCTGTGGCGCGCCGGCTGCATCATCCGCGCCCGCTTCCTCGACCGCATCACCGAGGCCTGGCGCTCCGACCCCGAACTCCCGACGCTCCTCGCCGCGCCCGAGTTCACCAAGATCGTCACCGACGCCCAGGACTCCTGGCGCCGCGTCGTCGCCACCGCCGCCCTCGCCGGCATCCCCACCCCGGGCTTCTCCTCGGCGCTGGCGTACTACGACGGGCTGCGCTCGCGCCGCCTCCCGGCGGCCCTCATCCAGGGCCAGCGGGACTTCTTCGGCGCGCACACGTACAAGCGCGTCGACCGCGAGGGCACCTTCCACACCGACTGGTCCGGCGACCGCGCCGAGCACCAGGTCTAGACGCCGGGGGCGGTTCGCCCCAGACNGGGGGGGGGGGGGGGGGCCCCGTCGCGTTCGGTTCGCGGACCCGGGACCGCACGAGCCGCCGACGCGGCGGACGGTGCCGTCGCGGGCGAGGAGCGGGACGCGGGCGGTGGTGCGGCACCCTCCACAGGTCCGGACTCGGGGCCCGTCAGATGGAGGTGTCCGCGGTGCGGCTGCCGGCCGGTTCGAGGCGCAGTGCCGCGGCGGGCACGTCGCCGGCGACGAGGCGCTTGATGAGGTGCAGGAGCGGGTCGAACGGCGCGTCGTGGCCCTCGGCGGCGGCGAGCTCGTCGACGCCGATCCACTTGAACTCGAGGTCCTGCTCGTAGGCGTCGCCGCCGCTGACGCGCGGCTCGAAGCGCGCGGTGCGCGTGAAGAACAGGTAGTTGTCCTGCGTGAAGACCACGCCGTCGCGGGAGCGGCTGAAGGACCGCCGGGCCACCGGCCCGGTCACGTCACCGGGAGGCACGCGCAGGCCCGTCTCCTCGAACAGCTCGCGCACGGCGGCGTCGAGCGGGGTCTCCCCGGGGTCGATGCCGCCGCCGGGGAGGAACCACCGGGCGGGGTGCTCCGCGGTCGCGGCTCGGCCGATGAACAGGACCGCGTCCCGTTCGTCGATCACGATGCACCGCGCGCCGTACCTGTCGATCTGGGTGGGTTCGTTCGTCGCGCTCACCGGTCAAGTATGGGGGCACGCTCGGTAGTCGTCCAGCCCCTATCGGTGTCCCACGTCCAGGCGCCCCACGGGATGCGAAGCGGCGCAGCGGGTCTCGGATCGTCCAGGAGGCGCCTGAGCAGGGCCGCGATCCCCGCGGGGAACACGAGCGCGTCGACGGCCGCCGCCTCCTCGACGCTCAGCCACGTTGCGGCGGTGAACTCCTCCTGCTCGACGTCCTCCAGCCCGTCGCGCACCGGCTCGAAGTGCGCCACCCGCACCAGGAAGTACGCGTCCTCGGAGTCGATCACCAGCTCTGGCCCGTCGGACCAGATCCCGGCGGTCTCGGCGACCACCGGCCCCAGGTCCGGCCCGATCCGCAGCCCGGTCTCCTCGAACACCTCGCGCACCGCCCCCGCCGCGAGCGACTCGCCTTCGTGCAGGCCGCCGCCCGGCGTGACGTAGTACTCCACGCCCGGGCCCATGTAGTCCCGGCTGTGGAACAGCAGCACCCGCTCGTCCTCGTCCACCAGCAGCACCCGCGCGCACCTGCGCCGCCGCACCCCGGTCCCCATCCCCCGAGTATGCGGTCCGCCGGAGCCGGCGGCAACCTCGCCACCGCGGACCTCGCCGCGGTCCTCCCCGCGCGCGTCGGGTCCTCGCAGGCGATCGTCGCGCCTCCGCTCGCGCCTCCGGGCGCGGAACGGCCCGCGGCGCGGGTGCGCCGCGGGCCCGGTTTCCTGTGTCAGGCCGCGGCCGGGACCGCCTCGGGGGTCCGGCGCTCCTCGATGAGGCGCTTGGCGAGGCGCGCCGAGGACTCGGCGACGCCCATGATCATGAGGGCGTTGATCGCGTGGAAGCCGAAGATGATCTGGCCGGGCACGGTGCCCGCGACGCTGACGAGGGCGATGAGGGACTGGAGCACCACCAGGCCGAACACGCCCGCCGCCAGGCCGGTGAGCTTCCCTCCCGCCCGCGACAGGGCCGCGAACAGGATGCCCAGCAGCGCCACGACGGCGATCACCCGGCCGTTCATGATGTGCAGGGAGAACGACTCGTCGGGGGAGCCGGTGCCCAGGGCGCCGTAGCCGGCCAGGAAGAACTGGATCCCGATGAGGGCGTGCAGCACGCCGATCCACACCCGGTAGAACTTAAGCATCGATGTTCCTCGTCTCGATCTCGTCTTGGACGGCGTCGACGGCGGTCATCGCGCCGAACGCCAGCAGGTGGACCACGCAGTGGTCGGTGAACGCCCCGCCCCGCCATGAGTCCACATCGGACTCCGTGACGGCGCCGGGCACGAGCGCCGCCGCGACCGCCAGGCGCGCCCCCAGGGCCGCCTCCCGCGGCAGGCCCGCGCCGCCCGTCAGCTCCGGCACCGCGTCCGCGACCTCCGTGCCGTGCGCGCCCACGGTCCGCGCCACCGACTCCACGGCCGCGTCCGACAGCAGCATCGAGCCGTACGCCGCGATCGACCGCAGCGACCCGTACGCCCGCCCGACCGGCGTCCCCGCCGCCCAGGCCGGCTCGCGCACCACCGTCCCGCGCGCCCACTGCGGCCACTCCTCCAGCAGCGGCAGGCTCGCGCCCGGCTCCAGGTCGGCCGCCATCGCCTGCCGCAGCAGCCGCGACCCCACCGACCGGCCCAGCCGCGTCGTCAGCACCGGGCTCGGCGCCTCGTTCGCCGCCAGCGCCTTCAGCAGCCGCGTGATCAGCTCGAACACCAGCACCGTCCCGATGAACCGCGGCGCGGCCTCCGGGGCGAACGGCCCCGACGCGGTCGGCGCGGCCGCCCAGTCGGCCAGCGCGGCCCACTCCTGCGGCGCGACGCCCGCGCGCAGGCCCTCGGCGAGCTCCGGCTCCCCGGCAGCGTGCAGCAGCGTCACGTGCGCGTCGGTGCAGAACCGGCACCCGTTCCGCACCGCGACCACGGTCGCCACCACCTCCTTCGCCTTCCGCTCCTCCGGGCCGCCGACCAGCAGCGACTCGCGCAGCAGCGACCACACCGGCGCCAGCAGCTCCGGCGCCGGCGAGAACATCGTCAACGCCGGGCCCAGCACACCCAGCTCGCTCCTCGCCTGGCGGTACACCTCGGCGACGACGCCGTCGGCGCGCTTCGGATCGACTGGGGCGACATGTCTGACAGCAGGGGACACGGGGGGCCTCCTCGGTTCGAGTCCCGGGGCGGCCCGTCCGGCCGCCGCACCACTCCAGACTCCCCGCCGCGGCGCCTGCGGTCGTCCGCCCCGGGGCGGCGATCGGGCCCTCGCCGCGCGCAGCAGCACCGGCCCCCGCGTACACCCAGCGCAGTACGGCCCACCTGCACCGCGAGCCGACGCCGCAGCTCCGCGCCCGCAATAGAATCGACCCATGCCCTCCCCCGAGACCCGCCCGGCCGGCGGCCGCGACCCGTTCGCCAGCAGACGCCTCGACCTCGTCGTCACCGCCGCCATGCTCGCCGACACCCTCGCCGCGGGCCTCATCAAGGACTTCCGCGACGGCATGCCGTTCTGGGGATGGCTCCCGCTCATGCTGGGCCCCTTGGTGTTCCCGCTGTGGCGGCGTCACCCGCGCCTGGTCCTGGTCGTCGCCGTCGGCTCCGTCCTCGCCTCCGGGCCGCTCGGTGTCGGCCCCCTCGCGGTCGTCCCCGCGCTGGTCGCCATCGCCGTCGCCATGTACACCGGCTACCGGGCCCTCAGCGTCTGGACCGTGCTCGCCCTCTCCGCGGTCACCGCGGTCGGGAACCTGCACGTCGCGGGCTGGGAGCTGAACGGCCAAGTGGTCGAGCGCACCCTCCTCGTGGTCGGCTGGCTGCACGTCGCCCTCATCTCCGGCCTGTCGCGGCGCCAGCGCGACGCGTACATGGCCGAGGCCGAGCACGTCCGCGAGGAGGCGGTGAAGCGCAAGGCTGCCGACGAGCGGGTCCGCATCGCCCGCGAGCTCCACGACTCCCTCACGCACTCGATCTCCGTCATCCGCGTCCAGGCCGGCGTCGCACTCCACTTGGCGCGCAAGCGCGGCGACGACCCGCCGCCCGCGCTCGTCGCCGTCGAGGAGGCCGCGAAGGACGCCACCCGCGAACTCCGCGAGACCCTCACGATGCTCCGCGACGACGACGGCCACCGCCTCGCCCGCGTCGCCGACCTCGTCGACCGCTACCGCGGCCTCGGGTTCGCAATCGACGTCGAATGCGACATCGACCGCGCAGCACCGGTCGGCACCGAGGTCGACCACGCCGCCTACCGGATCGTCCAGGAGGCGCTCACGAACGCGGTCCGCCACTCCTCCGGCGACGCCGTCCGCGTCCGCGTCTCCCGCGACGACGACGCGGTCCTCGTGGAGGTCGCCGACAACGGCGCCCCCGTCCGGTTCGCGCCCGGCCGCGGCCTCACCGGCATGCGCGAACGCGTCGACGCCCTCGGCGGGACCCTGCACGTCGGACCCGGCGAGTACGGTTTCACCGTCCGGGCGTCGCTCCCCGACGACACCCCCGAGGCGCTCCCCGACGGCGCCGCCGGACCGGAGTCCGTTCCCGCGCTGGAGGAGTCGCGGTGATCCGGGTCCTGCTCGCCGACGACCAGCCGCTCATGCGCGGCGGCTTCCGCGCCCTCATCGACGCGGAGGACGACATGACCGTCGTCGCCGAGGCCGCCGACGGCCCGACCGCCGCCCGCCTCGCCGCCGAGACCCTTCCCGACGTCGCCCTCCTCGACGTGGAGATGCCCGGCGGCGACGGGATCGGCGCGGTCCGCGCGATCGCCGCCGACGACCGGCTCGCCGCCGTCCGCGTCGTCATGCTCACCAACTACTCGTTCGACGCGTACGTCTTCGACGCGCTCCGCGCCGGCGCCGCCGGGTACCTCGTCAAGGACACCGAGCCCGAGGAGTTGCTGCGCTGCATCAGGGCCGCGGTGTCCGGCGAGACGCTCCTGTCGCCGCAGATCGCCGCGAAGCTCGTCGCCGAGTACGTCGCCCATCCGCCGTCGCGCCTCGCCGGGCAGGTCGAGGGGCTCACCTCACGCGAGACGGAGATCGTGGCGCTGGTCGCGCGCGGCCTGACGAACACGGAGATCGCCGAGCGGCTGTTCATCAGCCCGGCGACGGCGAAGACGCACGTGCACCGGGCGATGATGAAGCTCGCGGTGCGCGACCGCGCGGGCCTGGTGGTGTTCGCGTACGAGTCGGGCCTGGTGCAGCCGAAGGCGACCGGGTAGGGAGCCGGTGTCCTCTTTCGGGTGACACGACGGCGCGGACGGCGGTTTCCTGTCGGACCCCTCGGCAATGCTGGCGCCTACGGTCCCCTTCCGGGTGGGTGGGGGCTAGGGATGGTCTACGGCCTTCAGCTCTCAGTCGCGGTCAGGTCGCGGCGGCGCTGGGTTCGGCGGCCTCGCCCTCGGCGGTCCCGGCGGTGTCGGTCTCGGGTTCGGCGGTCGCGTTGTACTCGAAGCCGAACAGCAGGGCCGCGTTGGTGATCCACAGCCACACCAGGAACACGATGACGCCGCCGAGCGCGCCGTACGTCTTGTCGTAGTTCCCGAACGTCGCGGCGTACAGCCCGAACCCGGCGGAGGCGGCGAGCCACAAAAGGACGGCGAGGGCCGCGCCGGGCGCGCGGTGCCGGAACCGGGAGCGCTTCGCGGGGGCGAGCCAGTACAGGAGCGCGACGATGACGACGACGAGCACGGTGATCGCGGGCCATTTCACCCACGCCCACACGGTGACCGCGGCGTCGTCGGCGTGCAGGGCCCGGCCGATCGCGCGGGCGACGGTCCCGCCGGTGGCGGCCACGACCGCGCACACCGCCGTGAGGATCCCGACGACGATCGTGAGCACGAGCCGCACGACGAGCACCGTCCACCACTTGCGGTCCTCGTCGGTCCCGTTGACCGCGTTGAGGGCCCGCGAGAACGCGGCGACGTAGTTGGAGGCCGCCCACAGGGCGGCGACGAGGCCGACCAGCGCGGCGAGGCCGGCGGTGCGGGGGTTCATCTGGAGCCGTGCGACGGCGTCCTCGATGATCGTCATCGAGTCGCCCGGCACGAGCGACCCGACGCCGTCGAGGAGCGACTCGGTCGCGCTCGCGCTCAGCAGGCCGATGACGGAGGTGCCCACGAGGATCGCGGGGAACAACGAGAGCACCGAGTAGTACGTGAGGGCCGCCGCGTCGTCTCCGCGGTTCTCGGAGCCGTATCGCTTGGCGGCTTTGATGATCGAGCGTCCACCCATCCCTCCACCGTCCCAGACTCCGCGCGGGAGTGGGGCGGTTCGGGCGGATTACCGCTCCGGCGAGCCGTCTTCGCGCCCCGCACCGGGTCCGGTGGTGAGCGCCCAGATGACGAACACGTCGACGGCGATGACGAGCACGGCCCACAGCGGGTACTGGGGCGCGAGGAAGAACTGGTTCATGGCCGAGACGACCGCGACCAGCAGCCCCGCGTACCCGCCGCCGCGCAGCCGCTCCAGCCGCCGCGACCGCAGCTTCCCGAGCTGGAGGAACCCGATCGCTATGGCGGCCAAGCCGATCGCGAGGTTCACCCAGCCCCAGCCGGTGTTGTCGGCGCGGTACCAGTAGCCGCCGCCGGTGAACAGGAACGAGTCGCCGCTCGCGACGGCGTACCCGATGAAGACCTGCCAGGCCCCGACCAGCAGCAGGAGGACGCCGGCGAACGCGGAGCCGCCCGCCCTGCGGCGAGGGTTCCAGTCCTCATCGGTCATTCGCGGTCCCCCCGTGGCCTGTCGCGGCGTTCCGCATCAGCCTAGGCGACGACGGTGCGCGACCGCGGCATCCGCACTCCGTGCCCGTCACGCGCCGCCGGGGGCCGCGAGGCGCCGCAGCCAGTTGGCGAGGAGCGCGCTGCCGTCCTCGGTGAGGATCGACTCGGGGTGGAACTGGACGCCCTCGACGTCGACGCTGCGGTGCCGCAGGCCCATGACGGTCCCGTCCTCGCTGGTCGCGGTGACCCGGAGCGGGTCGCGGACGCTGCCGGGCTCGACGGCGAGCGAGTGGTACCTGGTGGCGGTGAACGGGTTCGCGAGCCCGGCGAACACCCCGGCCCCGTCGTGGCGGATCGGGGAGGTCTCGCCGTGGCGCAGTTCGGCGGCGCGGGAGACGACCGCGCCCCAGTGCTCGGCGATCACCTGGTGCCCCAGGCACACTCCGAGGACGGGGACGTCGCCGGCGAACCGGTCGAGGAGGTCGTGGCCGAGCTTGGCCTCGTCGGGCCGCCCGGGCCCGGGCGAGAGCAGCAGTCCGGCCGGGCGCAGCCGCTCGGCTTCGTCCACATCGGTCTTGTCGGAGCGGCGCACGTCGACCCGGGCCCCGAGGGCCCGCAGGTAGGAGACGATGGTGTGGACGAACGAGTCGCGGAAGTCCACCACCAGGACGCTCCGGGTCACGGCGCGGCCCCGCGGGTCACCCGTCGCCCTCCCCGGTCGGGGACTCGGCGGTCTCCCACTCGCCGGGGTCGAACTGGGTGTCGTGGCAGTCCACGCCTGGCGTGCAGGTCGGCGACTCGCCGCCCTCGTCGGCGGGCTGGTCGACGTTGACGCCGCCGGCGGGGTCGACGTTGCTCCACGGCATGTGCGGGCGCACGGCCGGGAACACCACGAACCACAGGAGCGCCAGCGTGCCGGCGCTGAGCGCGAGGGACCCGGCGATCTTGCCCGGCAGGCCGAACGGAAGCTTCTTCCAGATCCACGAGTACACGTCAGGCCTCCGGGTCGATCGCCGCGGGCGGCAGTTCGCCGGCGGGGTCGCGTTCGATGGTCTCCACGAGCTGGCTGTAGACGACGTACCGCTCGTAGTTGTCCCACAGCGGATGGCACGTGAACAGGGTCAGCCAGTAGTCGTCGTCGCCGGGCTCGGAGCCGGGCTCGCCGGGGACGGGCGCGGTGATGTCGACCTGGGTCTCGTCGACGACGACGTGCTCCTGCACCTCGTACACGTAGAAGTAGTCCTTGGTCTCGATGACGACCTTGTCGCCGGGCTGGAGGTCGCGGATCTTCTGGAAGATCGCGGGCACGTTGTGGCCGGCGAGGGTGAAGTTGCCCTGCTCGCCGGGCATCGCGCCGTCGAGGTAGCGGCCGGGCGCGTACTCGATGTCGGCGGGCTCGGTGCCCTCGACGAGGGTCCAGGACTCGGCGCGCACGTCGGGGGCCCACATGCGGGCGAACGCGTCGCCGAGCTCGGGGATCGGCGAGCCCTCGTCGCCCTCCTCCTCGGCCTCCCACATGGTGTCGAGGTCGGTGGAGAGGGTGTCCTGCTCGCTGTTGATCTCGCCGGAGACGCCGAAGACCTCGTACCCGGCGTACAGCAGGACGATCGCGCCGAGGGTGATGAGGGCCTCGCCGAGGCCGCGCACGGTGGAGCGGACGCCGCCCTCGCCGCGGTGGCGCTTGACGGTGCGCTTCTTGCGGGCGGCGCTCTCGGCGCCGGGCGGCGCGGGGACGTCGTCGGCGGGGATCACCGGGAGGATCGCGGTGCCGTCGGGCCCGGGGACGAGCGGGGCCTTCGCGAGCTTGGGGGGACGCAGCGCGGTCGTGGTGTCGAAGTCGGGCTCGGCCGGCTCGGCGGGGGCCATCCCCGCGCCGAACGGCGGCGACCCGGGGACCCGGGCCTTCCCGTTCGGCACGCTGGCGCGGCCGGGGCTCGTCGCCCGCGGCGGGCTCGGCTGCTTCGGGGGGCTCTGCTGGGCGCCGGGGTTGGCGGGGCCTTGACCGGGGTTTTGAACGGGACCCGGACCGGGTCCGGGGTGCGGCTGCGGGGGTCCGGCGTGCGGCGCGGGGGGCCCCTGCGGATGCAGTTGCGGTTGCGGTGCCTGCGGCTGGGGCGCCTGCGGCGGGCCGGGCGGAGGAGCCTGCGCGGGACCCGGCGGTGGCGGCGCCTGCGAGGGCCGTTGCGGCTGCGCTTGCGGCTGAGGCTGAGGCCGTGCCTGGGGTTGCGGCTGAGGCTGAGGCCGTGCCTGGGGTTGCGGCTGCGACTGCGGCTGTGCCTGGGGTTGCGCCTGTGGCTGGGGCGCCGGCGGCGGGCCGGGCTGCGGCTTCGGCGGGGGCTGCGCGGCCTGCGGCTGCTGGGGTTGCGACTGCGGAGCCGGCTGCGGAGTCGGTTGCGGCGCAGGGGAGGGCTGGGGTGCGGGGCCGCTCTGCGGCGGCCGGCCCGCACTGGGGGCGCCCTGCGGCGGACTGGGCGGCGTCCCCTGCGGCGGGAGCGGACGAGGCGGCGGCGTCTCGTTCGCGAAGGGGGACCAGTCCTGATCGCTCACCTGGAACTTCCCCTCAATCGTGCCCGTGTTCTGAACACGTGGGCGCTGTCGTAACCATAACGCGCGAGGCAATCCTAGGGTTGTCCCGCGAGGGCGAGTATCGCCCGAACGGGCAGCCCACCGCCGTCGCCGCGCCCCCGGCGCGCCGCCGGGGACGGGGCGCGGGGGCGGAGCGTCCGCTCCGGGCGCCTCACTACTCTCTACACGCTCCCGGGGCCCCGAATCGGGCACCCCGACCACGGGGTGTGAGCTACGCGATGCCGCGCGGACGGCGCGTCACCCGCGGACGGTACCCTGGGGACCGGACATGTCCCTCAGTTGGAGAGTCGTCGATGCCGAAGTCACGCATGCGCAAGAAGAAGGTCTACTCGAGCTCCGGCACGAGCAAGAGCACGACCTCGGGCGAGGCCTACGAGCCCAGCCCGACGTGGGTCCCCATCACCGCCGTCGCCCTCATCGTGATCGGCATCGGATGGCTCACGCTGTTCTACCTCTCCGGCATGGAGTACCCCGTCGCCTCGTGGGGCTACTGGAACCTGGCCGTGGGCTTCTCGTGCATGGTCGCGGCCCTGCTCGTCCTCTCCAAGTGGCGCTGACACCCCCGCGCCCCTGAAAACCCGAGTCCTCCTCGCAGAACTCGGCCCGGAAACGATGTCGGACCCCCGGCGTACACTTAGCACCAGGGGTCCCTTAAGGGTGGATTTATCGCGATAATTCGTGATCCATCCGGTTCTTCCGTTTCTCGGTCGGCTCCTAGAGGAGTTCGAACACCGTCGCGTTCGCCATGCCGCCGCCCTCGCACATCACCTGCAGGCCGCGGCGCAGGCCGGTCGCCTGCATGTGGTGCAGCATCGTGGCGGCGAGCCGAGCCCCCGAGGCGCCCAGCGGGTGGCCGAGGGCGATCGCGCCGCCGTTCGGGTTGAGCCGGTCCTCGTCCGCGCCGGTCTCGGCGAGCCACGCGAGCGGGATCGCGGCGAACGCCTCGTTCACCTCGAACACGTCGATCTCGTCGAGGTCGAGTCCGGTGCGCCGCAGGATCTTCGCGGTCGCCGGGATCGGCCCGTCGAGCATGAGCACCGGGTCGGACCCGACCGCGCACGCCGCCGCGATCCGCGCCAGCGGCCGCACCCCGAGCCGCCGCGCGTGCTCGTCGGTGGTCACCACCAGCGCCGCCGCCCCGTCGGAGATCTGCGACGACGTCCCCGCCGTCACCGACCCGCCCGCCTGGAACACCGGCTGGAGCCCCGCGAGGCGCTCCATGCTCGTGTCCCGCCGGATGCCCTCGTCGGCCTCGACGCCGCCGACCGGCGCGATCTCGGCCGCGAACGCGCCCTTGTCGGCCGCCGCGGCGGCCTTCTCGTGGCTGGCGAGCGCGAACGCGTCCATCGCCGCCCGCGAGATCCCGTACTTCGCGGCGACCCGCTCGGCCGCCACGCCCTGGTTGAACGGCACCGGCTCGTCCGCGTCGACCTGCGCCCGGTAGCGCTCGCGCACCGCCGGCCCGTACGGCAGCCCCAGGTCGGGCACCACCGTCGCGCCCATCGGGACGCGGGTCATCGACTCGACGCCGCCCGCGACGACCACGTCGGCGTGCCCGGCGAGCACCGCGGCGGCCGCGAACGCGACCGCCTGCTGGCTGGAGCCGCACTGCCGGTCCACGGTGGTCCCGGGGATCGACTCGGGCCAGCCCGCGGCGAGCACCGCGTTCCGGGCGACGTTCCACGACTGCTCCGCGACCTGCGAGACGCACCCGAGGACGACGTCGTCGACGGCGTCGGGCCCGAGCCCGGACCGCGACAGCGTCGCGTTCATCGCGTCCGCCGCCAGGTCGACGGGGTGCACGTGCGCCAGCGCGCCCTTGCGCCGCCCGAGCGGCGTGCGGGCGGCGGCGAGGACGACGGCCTCAGGCATTGCGGTACACCGGGGCGACGACGGCCCGCGCGATCGCGTTGAACGTCAGGTGGAACGCCCCGATCGCCATCGACGAGGCCGGGTCGACCGCGATCCGGTCCTTCAGGGCGTGCACGGCGAACAGGTACCGGTGGTCGGGGTCGCCGGGCGGCGGGGCGGCGCCGGCGAAGCCGACCCCGCCGGAGTCGTTGCGCAGCTGGATCGCGCCGAGCGGCGGCGAGCCGGCCGCGCCGGTCGCCAGCTCGGTGACCGAGGCGTCCAGGCCCAGGAGCATCCAGTGCCACCAGCCCGAACCGGTCGGGGCGTCGGGGTCGAAGCAGGTCACCGCGAACTCGACGGTCTCGGCGGGGAAGCCCGACCAGGCCAGGTGCGGGGACACGTCCTGCCCGGCGACCTGCGCGGCCGGGAGGGTCTCGCCGTCGGCGACGTCGTCGGAGACGACCGTGAACGACGGGATCGGGGGAAGGAAATCGTAGGGCCAGGGGGCCCGCGTGCGGTCGAGCGACGTCATCGTCCTCCTCCTTCGGGGCCCGCGCGGGCGGCTCGCCGCCCGGGGACCTCGGTTCGATTGTGCGCTTGCACGCCGGTCGGCCGCCTCGGTGCGACCGGCTTCTCCTGCACCGTATCGCGCCGGGTCCGCACGGCGGCGCGGCCCGCGCGGCGAGCCGCCCCTGCCGCGCCCTGCCCGGCGCTGCCCCGCGCTCCCTCCCGGTGACGGCGGGTGAGGCCCGCCATGGCCCGCGCACATGCCGGTCGACGTCCGGCCTGTGGGCCGCTTACGCTGGTGTCATGCCGAACACCGACGTCATCTCTTTCTCCCGGGGCGCCCCGTCGCTCGACATCGTCGACACCGAGGGCCTCAAGGCCGCGGCCGTGGCCGCCCTCGACGCCGACCCGGCCGGGACCACCGGCTACGGCACGTCCGTGGGTTACCCCGCGCTGCGCGAGTGGATCGCCTCGAAGCACGGCGTGAATTCCGAGAACGTGCTGGTCACCAACGGTTCGATGCAGGCCGACGCGTTCCTGTTCGACGCGCTCGTCAAGCCCGACACCGCGGTGGTCGTCGAACGGCCCACGTACGACCGGACCCTCCTGGGGCTGCGCGAGCGCCGCGGGCAGCTCCACCCGGTGCGCGTCCAGGCCGACGGCCTCGACGTCGACGAGCTCGAGGCGCTCCTCAAGGGCGGCGTGCGGCCGTCCCTGGCGCACATCATCCCGAACTTCCAGAACCCGGCGGGCGTGACGCTGTCGGGCGAGAAGCGGACCCGGCTGCTCCAGCTCGCGAACGAGTACGACTTCACGATCTTCGAGGACGACCCGTACCTCGACATCCGCTTCCGCGGCGAGCAGTTCCCGACGATGCTCGAGCAGGACACCGAGGGCCGCGTCGTGTACGCGAGCTCGTTCTCGAAGACCGTCTGCCCGGGCCTGCGCACCGGCTACCTGGTCGGCCCCGCGGACCTGATCGCCTCGATCGCCGCGGCCGCCACCAACACGTACATCGCGCCGAACATGTTCGCGCAGGCCACGATCTACCAGTTCGCGGCCGCGGGCGCGCTCGACCGCTCCATCGCGACGGTCAAGGCCGCCCTGGAGGAGCGCGTCGACCAGCTCGCCGCGTCGCTGCGCGCGCACCTGCCGAACGCCGAGTTCGTGGTGCCCGACGGCGGCTACTTCCTGTGGATCGACCTCGGCGAGGGCGTCGACTGCGCGAAGGTCGCCGCGGCGGCCGCCGACGAGGGCGTCCAGGTCGTCAAGGGCACCGACTTCGTGCTCGAAGGCGGCGAGTCCTGCCTGCGCCTGGCCTACTCGGCCGTGAAGGCCGACCGGATCGACGAGGGTGTGCGCCGCCTCGCCAAGGCCGTCGAGTCCTCCCGCGTCTGACCCGGCGCACGTTCCGTGATCACACGCGGACGTTCCGTCGACAATGGATGGCGGTTATGCGCCATGGCGTATAACCGCCACCGCGTCACCCTTCCGTGAACGCGAGCGGGGCGCGACAATCGGTTGCGTGGCCGCGGCCCTGCCGCGGCGGTACCCGTTATCCCGCCCCCATGACGCCGGATCGGTGGACTCGCCCACTCCCCCCGAGGCGAGGCACCGGTCCGGCGTTGCCCTTTCCGGAGTGCCCCTTCCCAAGGCCCCGAAACGGTTCCGGGGACCCGCGTCGCCGCAGATCCCCGATTCCCCGGCCGCCGCTCCCGCCACGGCGGCGCTTCCCGCGCCGCCGGCCGGCGTCCGGCCGAGCTGTTCACTTGTCGCGCCGTGACGGCCGCGGCGTCCCCCCCGGATCGCCGCGCTACCGCCGGACGCTGTCGACGAGCTCCTCCTGCAGGGCCCGGTCGTCCAGCTCGGTGTCGTCGAGCAGTTCGTCGGCGAGGAGCTGCTCCCCGATCGACTCCGTCCGCTGGCGGTACCAGACGTACGCGACGGCCCCGCCGATCGCGAGCCCCGCGCCGATCGCGCCGGCGACCCACGGCCACTTCGGTGCCGGGGGCTTGCGGAGGCCCACCTTCGCGAGGACGACGTTGACCCGCGGCGCCGCCGCCTCCTTCGTCCCCCGGGCCGCGGCGTAGCCCGCGTCCTTGAACGAGGTCACACCGTGCTTGAAATGGTCCACTGCCTCCCGGGCGGGAGTGGTGGAACGTCGGCTGAAGCCCATCGTGAATGCCTCCTCTAGGTGCCTGTACAACTCATCGTGCACCGGGCTGTGACACCCGTCGAGGGAAACGGGGGAGAAAGTTGGACGAACCTCGGCCGTCTGGCACCATGGACGCCATGACCAAGGCGACGCTGAAGACCAATGCCGGCGACATCATCATCGAGCTGCTCGACAACCACGCGCCCAAGACCGTGGCGAACTTCGTGGGCCTGGCCGAGGGGACCAAGGAGTACACCGACCCCGAGAGCGGCCAGCCGGGCTCGGGCCCGTACTACGACGGTGTGATCTTCCACCGGGTCATCGACGGCTTCATGATCCAGGGCGGCGACCCGACCGGCACCGGCCGCGGCGGCCCCGGCTACAAGTTCGCCGACGAGTTCCACCCCGACCTCCACTTCGGCGAGCCCTACCTGCTCGCCATGGCGAACGCCGGGCCCGGCACCAACGGCTCGCAGTTCTTCATCACGCTGGGCCCGACCCCGCACCTGAACTTCCGCCACACCATCTTCGGCAAGGTGACCGACGAGGACTCCAAGTCGGTCGTCGACCGCATCGGCAAGACCGCGACCGGCCCGATGGACCGCCCGGTCAACGAGATCGTCATCGAGTCCGTCGTCATCGAGAAGTAGCAAGGACTCGATGAGCGAAGAGCAGTCGGCCCCGGTCTGCTATCGCCACCGGAACCGCCAGACCTACCTGCGCTGCGTGCGCTGCGACAAGCCGATCTGCGCCGACTGCCGGATCGACGCCCCCGTCGGGTTCCAGTGCCCCGACTGCGTGGCCGAGGGCCGCCGGACGATGCGCAAGACGCGTTCGTCGTTCGGCGGCGGCGCCCGCGCGGGCGCGGCAGGGACCGTCACGAAGGTCCTCATCGGCGCGAACGTCGCCGTGTTCGTGCTGGCGCTCGTCGCCGGCGGCAGCCTCGCGGCGGCGACGTCCTCCGCGATGACGCCGCTGCACTGGCTCGGCGCCGAGATCGGCTTCCTCCCCGGCTACTCCACCGAGGTCACCGTGGAGGTCTTCGGCACGTCGATCACCGCGCCGGTCGTGGCCGCGGGCGGGTACTACCGGATGATCACGGCGATGTTCCTGCACTTCGGCGCCATCCACCTGCTGTTCAACATGGTGGTGCTGTGGATGCTCGGGCGCATCCTCGAACGCGACCTCGGTCCCGCGCGGTTCCTCGCGGCGTACTTCCTGTCCGGCCTCGCCGGCTCGGTCGCGGTGTACCTGTTCTCCTACGACTCGTTCACGGTCGGCGCCTCCGGCGCCGTCTACGGCCTATTCGGGCTCCTCATCATGGTGAACCGGAAGCTGCGGCGGGACAACCAGGGCATCTATGTGCTCCTGGGCCTCAACCTGGTGCTGACGATCATCATGAACTTCAGCCTCGCCGGCCACGTCGGCGGACTTGTCGGCGGCCTGATCTGCGGCGCGATCCTGACCTTCACGCCGCGCGAGCGGCGCCGGCTCCACTGGATCGGCTTCGCGGTCTTCCTGATCGCGCTCGCCGCGGTCACGTTCTTCCAGACCGGTGCCCTCGACAACCGCTTCGACGTCGTCTGACCCCTCCGGACACGACACCCCCGGGCCGCCGCCAGGCGGCCGCGGGGGTGTTTCATTGCGCCGGCCCGCATTCGGGCCGAGGCGCTCCGGGGTGAGGATCGGCGACGCGCCCAGCGGGGACCGGCTCGCATCTGGACCAGGGGGCCCACCGGGCCCGGCTCGGTGTCGTCAAGGCTCTCCTCCGGCCCGGATCGGCGACGCGCAGACCGGAGACCGGCCCGCATCTGGACCGGGAGCCCACCGGGCTCTGGCTCGATCTCGGCACGGCCCTCCTCCGGCTCGAATCCGGCCCGGGGCCCTCCCCTCCCCCCCACCCCCCTCGCCCACCCGCCCCGAATGTCGATTGCCTGCAAGATCATGAGGGCCGTCGCCTTTGCGGCGGCCGGCGGTCGTCGTTGACCGCCCGCGATGGTCGACTCTCACTCGGCGATGGCGCGATGGCGCGATGGCGCGATGGCGCGATGGCGCGATGGCGCGATCGGCCGGTCATCGCCGTGCCGTGTCGCTGTGTCGACGTATCGCTGGTGTGAGTCGGTCGCTATTTCAGGTCGGCTGCCCAGGATCGGGCCTGGTCGAGGTCTTGCGGGGTGTCGCAGTCGAACCATGGGGGCGGACTGGCGTCCTCCCAGACCACGGTCTCGACGTCGATCCCGGTGAACAGGAGCCGTGCGGGGGCTCCGGGTTCGACCTCGGCCGCGTTGCGGCGGAGCGGGGCCGCCGGCCAGACGCCGCAGAGCCACTGCCGGCGTCCGGCGTTGTCGCAGAAGACCGCTCCGGACTCGGGGCCGACCGCGTTCGCGGTGTCGATGAGGAGGCGCAGTGCCTCCGGCGACAGGAACGGGAGGTCCCCGGCGAGGACCGCCACCCGCGAGCAGTCGTCTGGAACATGCTCCAGACCGGTCCGCACCGACCTCGCCGGGCCTGAGCCCGGTGGGTCCTCGAGGACCTGAACCGCCCCGGCGGGCAGGGCCGCGGCGTCGGCGGGCCGCGTGCCCACCACCACCCGGGCGGCCGCGCCCCCGCAGGCCGCCAGTACCCGTTCGAGGATCGTGGTGCCCTCGACGACCAGTTCGCTCTTCGCGCATCCGGCGAATCGCCGGGCCTTGCCGCCGACCAGGAGGATCGCGGCGAAATCGCTCGGGAGTTCACCCATGCACCCAGACTAGCGAGCAGGTTCGTCGTGCGGTGGCCTGTGGCCGGAGCGGTTCCAGAGCGTCTACCGCGCCCACCGCGTACTCGTGTGGTCATTCGGTTCCCTTCTGTCGGTTCGGTTGCGGTTCAGTGGCGGGGGAGGCCGGGTGTTGGTGGTTCGGTGTTCGGTGAGTGCCTGAGTGCCTGAGTGCCTGAGTGCCTGAGTGCCTGAGTGCCTGAGTGCCGCCTGGGCCTGAGCGCTGCCCGGGCCTGGGTTCATTCCTCGCTTGCGGCGGCCTCCAGTTCGGCGGTGCCGATGTTGGTGAGGGAGGCGGGCGGGTAGCCGGCCTGGAGGGCCGCCATGAGGAGTTGGGCGAGGCGGTAGTTCGGGCTGGCCTTGAGCGCCGCCTCGAAAGCCTCCAGGGCGAGGACGCCGTTGCCGAAGCGGTAGGCGGCGAAACCCGCGACCGTGGCCGCCGGGGCGCGGAGGTCGTCGGCCATGTGGCGGGCCACCCACAGCCACAGGTCGATCCGATTGGCGTCGAGGGCGCCGGAGCCGATGCGGCGGAGTGCGTAGTCGCGGATGTCCAGGTCGCCCAGGGCGAGGCCGATCGCGGCGGTGTCCTCCGGGCCGGGGAGCGTGTTCGTGCTCAGCCAGTGGTCGATCGCGTGGAGGTCCTGGGAGCGCTGGGTCGCCCAGTCGAGGTCGGCCTCGGCGGCGAGGGCCGCCGCGACCGCCCGTTCGACCGCCGCACGGCGGCCCGGCGGGGCCGGGGCGAGCTGTTCGGCGATCTCCGCGCGGTCGGAGGCGGCGTAGCAGCCCGCGACCGCGACTTCGCAGGAGGCGGGCGTGGTCTCCGGGATCGGGGTGCCCTCGGCCGGGCAGCAAGGCTTGTCGCAGGTGAGGCTGAACCAGCGGCCCCGGTCGACTCGGAGGCGGTCGAGCGGGGTGACACCGGCGTTGAAGAGGCGGGAGGCCGCGCGTTCGATCGAGGCCTCGGCGACCTCCTTCTCGCCGTAGGCGATGATCACGCACTCGTCGCATTCGTTCAGGCTGAGCTGACCGGTGAGGTCGCGCAGGTGCTCGAGGTGGTCGGCCGAGCCCGGGAGGTCGACCCGGAAGGTGCACTGGAGGCGCCGGTCGACCAGGCCCACGATCACGAGGCTGTGCTGGGGAGTGAATCCGAGGAGCAGCGGGACCGTGGTGAGCAGGTCGGTGGGGCCGTTGATGCTGATTCGCGCCTGTGTCATGTTCATTGCTCAACTGTCCGTGACATGGCGATAACTGGCAAGAATTAAATTTTCGCCTGTGGATAACCGAATCAGGCCTGTGGATTGTTTGGCGTGTTCTGTCGGGAAGTGGTACCGGGTTTCGGGCGGCGCGGCAGCGCCGCCCGGGCCCCGGCGTCCTAGATCCGCGCCGCACCGGCGGCTTCGAGGACCGCGAAGAGTGCGACCAGCGCGGCGCCGCCCAGCATCACGATGTAGCCGGCGACCGTCAGGTCCACCAGGCCCGTGAACGGCAGCACCGCGAGCGCGAGCGCGGCCAGGGCGTTGTTCACCACGACGCCGACCACCTGGCCGCGCACCAGGTTCGGGTACCCGGCGACCAGGGCCAGGGCGACCGCGCAGCCGAGCAAGTACACGCCGAACGGCACCGCCCAGGCCGGGCCGAGGCCCAGCAGCGAGTCGACCAGGGCGAAGCCCGCGGTCATGAGGAGGCCGAAGGCCGCGCAGGCGGCGGCGTCCTGGCGCAAAATCGAGCGGAGCCGGGTCTCGGCGGTGGCGGCAGCGGTCGCGGTGGCGGTGAGAGCGGTCATGGGTTCCTCCACAAGGGGGTCGGGCGGGACTCGGGTCGTCCCTGCATGCCGCCAATGCTCGACCCGCCGGGTCCGGCCCGCAATGACCTCGGAGGTCATGGCCCGGCGGCGCGGGCGCGGCTACGGTTGCGCCGTGACCGTCCAGACCCTCCCCGCCTTCGGCGGGCTCCTGCGCCAGTGGCGCGAGCGCCGCCGGCTCAGCCAGTTCGAGATGTCCGTGCAGACCGGCGTGTCCGCGAGGCACCTGTCGCGCATCGAGACCGGCCGCGCCGAACCCAGCCGCGCCATGGTGCTCCGCCTCGCCGAAGCCCTCGACGTGCCGCTGCGCGAACGCAACGCCCTCCTCGTCGCCGCCGGGTTCGCGCCCGCCTGGGCCGAGACCGACTACTGGGACGAGCGCCTCGCCGTGGCCCGGGAGGCCGTCGGGTGGATCCTGGAGCACCACGACCCGCTCCCGGCGGTCGTCGTCGACCGGTTCGGGAACCTCCTCGACTTCAACGGCGGCGCCGGGTTCCTCATGGAGGGCGTCGACGCGGAGCTGCTGAGCGGCCGCGTCAACCTCGCCCGGGTCGCGCTCCACCCGCGCGGCCTCGCGCCGCGGCTGCGGAACTTCGGGGAGGTGCGGCAGTACTTCCTCGACCGGCTGCGGGCGCAGCTGGCCGTCGACGACCACCCCGACGTCACCGGGCTCATCGAGGAGGTGCGCGCGTACCGGCCGGTCGCCGAGGACGACGGCGGCTGGGACGGGGCCTCGCCGAGCCCGATCGCGCTGCCGCTGCGGGTGCGGAGCAGCCGCGGCGACCTGTCGATGTTCACGACCATCGCGACGTTCGGCGCGCCCCGCGACGTCACCGTCGCCGAACTCGCCGTGGAGCTGTTCTTCCCGCTCGACGACACCACCCGGCGGGCCTTCGAGGCGGCCGCCGGCGGGGGTGGGACGGACCCCATCGGGGCCGCGGAGGCCGCGCGGACGAGCCGGGAGGGGGACTAGGCTGGAGGGTCCGGAGCGGCTCCTCGGCGGGGGCGCGGGACCGGCGTCGGCGAGGACAACACCACAGGTCAAGCGGGAGCGAAGCGTGTCGAACCAGTACGTCCACCTGCACGTGCACAGCGAGTACTCGATGCTCGACGGGGCCGCGAAGCTCAAACCCATGTTCACCGAGGCCGAGCGCCTCGGCATGCCCGCGATCGCGCTCACCGACCACGGCAACATGTACGGCGGGTACGCGTTCTACCAGCAGGCGAAGAAGACCGGGATCAAGCCGATCATCGGCATCGAGGCGTACCTCGCGCCCCACGACCGGTTCCACAAGAAGCCCGTGTTCTGGGGCGAGCCGGGCCAGCGCCCCGACGACATCTCCGGCGGCGGCGCGTACACGCACATGACGATGCTCGCGAAGGACTCCGCGGGCCTGCGGAACCTGTTCCGCCTCTCCAGCCTCGCGTCGTTCGAGGGCTACTACTACAAGCCGCGCATGGACCGCGAGCTCATCGCCGCGAACGCGGCCGGGATCGTCGCCACGACCGGCTGCCCCTCCGGCGAGGTGCAGACGCGGCTGCGGCTGGGCCAGGTCGAGGAGGCGATGCAGGCGGCCTCCGACTACCGGGACATCTTCGGGGCCGAGAACTACTTCCTGGAGGTCATGGACCACGGGATCGGCATCGAGCAGCGCGTCAAGGACGAGCTGTACACCCTCGCGAAGAAGCTGGGCCTGCCGCCGCTGGTCACCAACGACTCCCACATCGTGACCGAGGACCAGCGGGACACCCACGAGGCGCTGCTGTGCGTCCAGTCCGGGACGACCCTGGACGACCCGAAGCGGTTCAAGCTCGACGGCGAAGGCTACTTCCTGCGCTCGGCCGACCAGATGTACGGGCTGCGCGGCGACGACTTCTGGCAGGAGGGCTGCGCGAACACGATGCGCGTGGCCGACATGGTCTCGTCGTACGACGACATCTTCGCCGTGCAGGACCGGATGCCGATCATCCAGGTGCCGGAGGGCCACGACCAGGGGACGTGGCTGCGCGAGCAGGTCGCGATCGGCCTCAAGGACCGGTTCCCGGGGCAGGACGTGCCCGCGGACTACCTCGAGCGGGCCGAGCTCGAACTGAACGTCATCATCAACGCCGGGTACCCGTCGTACTTCCTCGTGGTCGCCGACCTCATCTCGCACGCCCGGTCGATCGGGATCTACGTCGGCCCGGGCCGCGGCTCGGCGGCCGGTTCGCTGGTCGCGTACGCCATGAAGATCACGAACATCGACCCGATCGAGCACGGGCTCCTGTTCGAGCGGTTCCTCAACCCCGAGCGCGTCTCGATGCCCGACATCGACATCGACTTCGACGACCGCCGCCGCGGCGAGATGATCACCTACGCGACGGAGAAGTACGGCAAGGAGTTCGTCGCCCAGGTCATCACCTTCGGCACGATCAAGACCAAGGCCGCGATCAAGGACGCCGCGCGCATCCACCACGGCCAGCCCGGGTTCTCGATCGCGGAGCGGATCACGAAGGCCCTGCCGCCGCCGGTGGCGGCCACCGACATCCCGCTGTCGGGGATCATGGACCCCGAGCACCCGCGGTTCAAGGAGGCCGGCGAGGTCCGGAGCCTCATCGAGAACGACGGGGAGGTCCGCACGATCTTCGACACCGCGCTGGGTCTCGAGGGGCTGATCCGGAACGCGGGCGTGCACGCCTGCGCGGTCATCCTCTCCTCCCAGCCGCTGGTCGACTGCATCCCGATGTGGGCCAGGCCCGACGGGTCGATCATCACCGGCTGGGACTACCCGTCCTGCGAGGACATCGGCCTGCTGAAGATGGACTTCCTGGGGCTGCGGAACCTCACCGTCATCGGCGACGCGATCGAGGCCATCAAGATCAACCGGGGCATCGACCTCGACCTGGACACGCTCGCCACGGACGACCCGAAGACGTACGAGCTCCTGTCGCGCGGCGACAGCCTCGGCGTGTTCCAGCTCGACGGCGGGGCCATGCGCGAGCTCCTCAAACGCATGCAGCCCACCGAGTTCAACGACATCATCGCCGTGAACGCCCTGTACCGGCCGGGCCCGATGGCCGCGAACTCGCACAACAACTACGCCGACCGCAAGAACAAGCGCCAGGACGTCGTCGCGCTCCACCCCGAGCTCGCGGAGGCCCTGGAGGAGATCCTCGCCGAGACGTACGGCCTCATCGTCTACCAGGAGCAGATCATGCGCATCGCGCAGAAGCTCGCCGGGTTCACGATGGGCCAGGCGGACATGCTCCGCAAGGCCATGGGCAAGAAGAAGCTCGACGTGCTGGAGAAGCAGTTCGCGTCGTTCGAGGCGGGCATGGAGGCGAACGGGTTCTCGAAGGGGTCGATCAAGACCCTGTGGGACATCATGCTCCCGTTCGCCGGGTACGCGTTCAACAAGTCGCACGCCGCCGGGTACGCGCTCGTCGGGTACTGGACGGCGTACCTGAAGGCGAACTATCCGGCCGAGTACATGGCGGCGCTGCTCACCTCGGTGGGCGACTCGAAGGACAAGGCCGCCGTGTACCTGTCGGAGTGCCGGCGCATGGGCATCACCGTCATGCCGCCGGACGTGAACGAGTCGCGGCACATGTTCCACCCGGTCGGGAGGGACATCAGGTACGGGCTCGGCGCGGTCCGGAACGTCGGCGCGAACGTCGTCGCCGGGATCATCGAGGCCCGCGAGGAGAAGGGCGCGTACGCCGACTTCAAGGACTTCCTCCAGAAGGTCCCCGCGCCGGTGTGCAACAAGCGGACCGTGGAGTCGCTCATCAAGGCCGGGGCGTTCGACTCGCTCGGGCACGCCCGCCGCGGGCTCGCGGAGGTGCACGAGAAGGCGATCGACGCGATGGTCTCCATCAAGAAGGAGGAGGCGCGCGGCCAGTTCGACCTGTTCGGCGGGATGATGGAGGAGACCACCGACACGCTCGGCGTGGACCTGACCATCGCCGACGACGAGTGGGACCGGCGCGACAAGCTCGGGTTCGAGCGGGAGATGCTCGGCCTGTACGTCTCCGACCACCCGCTCAACGGGTTCGAGCGGCTCCTGTCCTCGAACGCGGACCGGCCGATCGCGCTCCTCCACGGCGAGGACGTCCCCGACGGCGCGAACGTGCGCGTCGCCGGCATCCTCCAGAACGTCGCCAAGCGCGTCACCAAGCAGGGCAAGCTGTGGGCCTCGGCCACGCTGGAGGACCTCGCCGGCTCCATCGAGGTGCGGTTCTTCCCGAACACGTACGAGCTGGTGTCCGAGTCGCTCGCCGACGACCTCGTGTGCTGCGTCAAGGGCAAGCTCGACCGGCGCGACGGCACCGCGCAGCTCATCGCCCAGGACCTCGCCGTCCTCGACACGTCGACGGGCCCGGAGTCGAACTCCGCGCCGATCACGCTCGCGCTGCGGGCCGCGTCGGTGAACCCCGCGCTCATCGAGAAGCTCTCCGACACGTTCAAGACCCACCGCGGCGAGGCCCAGGTGCGGGTCCAGCTCGCGAACGGCCCCAAGACCACGCTCCTCGCCCTCGGCGACGCCTGGCGGGTGCGGCCCTCGATCGAGCTGTCAGCCGACCTGAAGGCGCTCCTCGGCGCCGGCGCCCTCATCGGGTAGCGGCCGCACGACGCGAACCGGGCCCGACCTGCACAGGTCGGGCCCGGTTGCCGTTCCGGCCCGCGGCGGGGATCATCGAGCGGTGACCACCGCCCCTGTGCACGACCTCGGCGCCGCCTCCCCGAAACGGCGCCGCGCCGCCGCCCTCCGATTCCTCACCGAGATCGGCGCGTGGGCCGCGATCGGCACCGCCGCCGCCCACGTGCACCTCGCCCTCGGCATCGCCGCCGTCGTCGCGATCGCGATCCCCGCCGTGTTCGCTACCCCCGGCGACAAGCCCACCGCCGCGGTCCCCGTCCCCGGACCGGCCACGATCCTCATCCTCGCCGCCACCATGGCCGCCGGGGTCGCCGCCGCGTGGGCCGCCTGGCCCTGGTGGGCCGCGGCCCTGCTCAGCGCCCTGGCGCTCGCGTCGCTGTGGGCGGAGCTGCCGCGCTGGCGGTGGCTGCTGACCGTGCGCTAGTCGAAGTCCATCGCGCGCGAGACGTGCTCCCACGCATGCAGCTCGGCCTCCTGCGCTTGCAGCGACTCCCGGATGCGGTCGATCGCGGTGTCCCCCAGGGCCAGCCGCAGCGGGACCTCGTCGGCCGCGAGGGCCGCGACGATCGCCGCCGCGGCCTTCACCGGGTCGCCCGGCTGGTTCCCGTCGGACGCCGCGAACGAGGACCGAAACGGCCCCACGGTCGCCTCGTACCCTTCGACCGGCGCGGACTCGGAGTGCACGCCGCCGGCGAAGCCGGTGCGGAACGCGCTCGGCTCCACGATCATCACGTCGACGCCGTGCGGGCGGACCTCGGCGGCGAGCGCCTCGCTCAGCCCCTCCAGGGCGTGCTTGGTGGCCGAGTAGGCGCCCACGCCCGGGAACGACATGCGCCCGCCCATGCTGGAGAGCTGCACGATCGCGCCGGAGCCGTTGGCGCGCATGTGCGGGAGCACCGCCCGGGCCAGGTTCGCGGGCCCGAAGAAGTGCAGGTCCATGAGGGACCGGAGTTCGGCGTCGGTGGTCTCCTCGACCGCGCCCACATGGCCGCGGCCGGCGTTGTTGACGAGGACGTCGATGCGGCCGTACCAGAGGACGGCCTCGGCGACGACCGCGTTGACCTGGGCCGGGTCGGTCACGTCGAGGGCGACCGGCACGACCCGGCCCGGGTGCGCGGCGGCGAGGTCGTCGAGGGCCTCGGGGCGGCGCGCGGTCGCGATCACGGTGTCGCCCGCGGCGAGCGCCGCCTCGGCGATCGCGCGGCCGAACCCGGAGGAGGTGCCGGTGATCAGCCAGACGCGGCCTTCGGCGGTGCGGGTGGGGTTGGCGCTCATGGGGTTTCCTTCCGTCGGTGTGCCGTTCTTTTATCCCCCCGGTGCCCGCGGGCCGTCCAATACCGGTATTCGACGATGCCATAAACGCGGCTTATCATCGCTGCATGGAGCTGCGGCAGTTGCGGTATCTGGCGGCGATCGCCGACCACGGGAACCTCGGGCGGGCCGCCAAGGCCCTCTACGTCAGCCAGCCCGCGCTCTCCTACGCGCTCAAACGGCTCGAAGCCGAACTCGGCGTCCGGCTGTTCGACCGCACGCCCGCCGGGGTCGAGCCGACCGCCGCCGGGACCGAGGTGATCGCGGCGGCCGCCGAGGCCCTCGCCGCCGCCGACCGGGTCCGCGCCGCCGCCGACCGCCACCGCCACGGCGGCGTCCTGCGCGTCGGCTTCGAGGCCAGCGGCGCCGGGGAGCTCACCACGCGCGCCCGCGCCGAGTTCGCGCGCCGCCGCCCCGGCGTGCGCGTCGTCCCCAAGCGGTTCGACTGGGGCGGCGAGGCCGCCGCGCTGCGCGACGGCGCCGTCGACGCCGCGTTCGTGTGGCTCCCCGCCGACCTCGCCGGCTGCGAGTCCGCCCTCGTCCACACCGAACCGCGCGTCGTCGGCCTCCCCGTCGGGCACCGCCTCGCCGGCCGCGCCGCCGTCGACGTCGTCGAGACGAACGGCGAACCGCTCATGTGGACCGACAAGGCGCCCCGCGAATGGGTCGACTGGTGGGCCGTGAACCCCCGCCCCGACGGGTCCGAACCCCGGTGGGGACCCAAGAACGACAACGTCGAGGAGATGCTCGAACAGGTCGCCGAGGGCGCCGCCGTGTGCTTCGCGCCCGCCTCCATGGCCGCTTACTACGCCCGCCCCGACCTCGTGTGGGTGCCGCTCGCCGACGCCGAGCCCCTGCGCGTCGCCCTCGCCTGGCGGCCCGGGAACCCGCTCGCGGAGGACTTCGCCGCCGTCGTCCGCTCGCTCGTGTGACGCGCATCGCACGATGTGCGGTCACATCGGCGGCCCGGCATCCGTCAGGGGAGTGCAAGCGAACCACGGAAGCGAAGGAACACCGCCATGAGCATCAAGCCCCGCATCGAGAACCCCGTCCAGTACCTGCCCGTCGTCAACGAGATCGCCGCCGCCGTCAACAAGGTCAACGCCGACGGCGTCCTCCCCGCGACCACCGTCGGCCTCGTGCAGCTGCGCGTCGGCCAGCTCCTCGGCGACAGCTACTTCACCGCCCGCCACTTCGCCGGGTCAGAGGACACCGCCGAGCGGCTCGGCGCCGTCGCCACCTGGCGCACCTCCCCGCTGTTCACCGACGCCGAACGGGCCGCGCTCTCCCTGGCCGAGGCCGTCCACACCCCGAACCCGGCCGGCGAGCGCGTCAGCGACGAGCTCGTCGACGCGGCCCGCAAGCACCTCACCGAGGAGGAGATCGTCGTCCTCATCGGCGTCCTCGGGCAGATCGGGTTCTTCATCCCGCTCGCGCTCATCGGCTCCCCGAAGGTCGGCGTCGCGCTCCACGAGCAGTGGGTGCGGTAGCAGGAGGCGACGGAAGGGCCCGCGCGGCGCGCGGGCCCTTTCCCGTTGCCGTCCTACGCGAGGACGCCGAGGGTGAGCGCGGCGGCGGCCGGGACCAGGTACAGGAAGGGCGCCACCAGGGTCTCCCACGAGCGGGCCCGGACCACGGTGACGACCGCGCCGAGGAAGTACAGGACCAGCCCGGCCGCGGCGGCGATCCCGATCCAGGGGACGACCAGGCCGGCGAGGAGGCCGAGGGCCCCGGCGGCCTTCGCGAGGCCGAGCAGGAACCACCAGGACTGCGGGACGCCGTAGTGGGCGAGGGGCTCGACCACGTACGGGGCCTTCGCCCAGATCGAGTAGGCCGAGAACCCGGTCCACAGGGCCGCGGCGACGGTGACGATGGTGAAGGCGATGTTCATGGGAGTGCTCCGGTTCGGTTCGATGGTGTTGCCCGTGTGAACCGGCGGGCGGACCGGACGTGACCGGCAGTGACCAGCGTCACTGAGGAGTGGTGGCGACGTCTCGATGCGGTCGACCGCAGGGGCGGCGGGTTCGGCGAGCGCCGGGCCGGGGCGCCCGTGCTCCGTCGTCGGTCCGGGGTGCCGCCCGCCCGGAGACGCGTGCGGGCCCGAGGCATCAGCCTCGGGCCCGCCGTCGCATCTCCTAGTGGCCCAGGCCCTTCCAGAACGCCAGGTGGTGGACCTCGGCGAGGTCGGTGCGGCGCACGCCGTCGTTCGTGAACGCGCGGGCGGCGCACTCGCCCTCGCTCCAGCGGCCCCGGCCGTCCGGGTCGCCGGTGCGGGCGAAGGTCGTCCACGCCGCGGCCATGTCGCCGGCCACGGCCTCCTGCGCGGCGGTGCGGGGCTCGAAGAAGTCCGGCTCGAACAGGTAGGCCACGTCGACCATGTGGTACGAGTCGGTGGGCCACTCGGGGGCGCCGAACGCCGAGAACCACGGGGTGTCGGTCGCGGCGAGCTCGTACACGTACGTGTCGGTGTGCTCGGCGAGGTCCGCGGCCGTGCGCGACAGCGGGAGCGCCCAGTCCGCGTCGGTCAGCACCGCCGCCAGGGCCTTCGCCGGGTTCGCGTAGTCGCCCACCGGGTACTCGCCCGCCACCGCGTCCGCGTCAGCGCCGAACCGCGCGCCGAGCGCCTCGACGTAGTCCGCCTCGGTGATCCGCTCGCCGGAGAGGACCTCCTGGCCGCCCGTCATGAGCTGCTCCTCCTCGCGGTTGATCCCGATGAGGACCGGCACGTCGGCCACATCGCCGGCCGCGATCGCGTCGGCCGTGGCGACCGGCATGACCGGGCCGCCGACCACCGGCTGCACCTCGAACAGGCCCGCGGTGGCCGCGTTCAGCTCGGCGGGCTCAAGGGCCCGCAGGCACGCCTCGACCGCGTCCAGCGCCTCGACGCCGGGGCACAGGGACTCGGCGACGCCGACGTCCCGCGCCCGGCCCTCCTCGCGGGAGGGCGCCCAGTCGGCACCGCACGGCGAGCTCTGCATGATCGCCTTGTCGAACAGGCCCGCCGAGGTCGGCGAGGTCAGGTGCGCGCAGACGTCGTAGCCGCCGCCGGACTCGCCGAAGATCGTGACGTTCCGGTCGTCGCCGCCGAACGCCTCCGCGTTCTCGCGGACCCACCGCATCGCGGCCTGCTGGTCCTCCAGCCCCCAGTTCCCCGAGGTGGTCGCGCCGCCCTCGTCGAGCGCGGGGTGGGCCATGCTCCCGAACAGGCCCTGCCGGTAGTTGACGGTGACGACGACCGCGCCCTCCTCCACCAGTCGTGAAGGGTCGTACTGGGATCCGGCGCCGTACGAGTTCCCGCCGCCGTGGAACCAGACCATGACGGGCCGGTCGCCGCGGTGGGAGTCGGGGGCGTACACGTTCAGGTAGAGGCAGTCCTCCTCCTCGCTCGGGACGGTCGGCATGTTCGCCGCGCCCTGGGCGCAGGCGGGGCCGAACGCGGTCGCCTCCCGCACCCCCTCCCATGCGGCGGCGGGCTGCGGCGACTCCCAGCGGAGGTCGCCCTCGGGCGCGGCGGCGTAGGGGACGCCGAGCCAGGAGCGGACGGCGCCGTCGGTGGCGCCCTGGAGCGCGCCGAGGCCGGTGTCCACGAGGGTGCCGACGCCGCGGGGCGCGGCGTCCGCGGCCGTGGCGCCGTACACGGCGGTCGCGGCGGCGATGCCGGCGGCCGCGAACGCCGCGGCGACGGCCTTGGCGGTCTTGGGGAAAGCCATTGGGGTGCTCGCTTTCGGTTCGGGCGGAACGGGTTCGTCCGCGTCCCGCAGACCGTAACAAGGATTTGGGCGATTGCGCAATGCGTTTGCCTCAGAAATCTGCGCAAGGCGATCGATCCAGGCGGATGCGCAGGTCGCTGCTACAGTGGCCCGCATGGGAAACCGCGAAGCGCTGCTCGACGGCGCGAAGAAGTGCCTCCTCGAGAAGGGCTACGACCGGACCACGGTGCGCGACATCGCCACCGCGGCGAACGTGAGCATGGCCGCCATCGGCTACCACTACGGCTCCCGCGAAGCCCTCCTCCAGCAGGCCCTGTTCAAGTCCCTCGAGGACTGGGACGCCGGACTCCAGGCCCAGCTCTCGCGCCTCGACGAACCCAAGGGCCCGAAGCGCTTCGCGGCCGTGTGGCACCTGCTCATCGAGCACATCCGCGCGAACCCGACCATGTGGACGGCCAGCTTCGAACTGTTCATGCAGGCGCGGCGCTCACCCGAGCTCGCCGCCGTCTACGCCCAGGGCCAGCCCGGCGCGACCGCCGCCATGGCCGCGCTCGCCACCGGCGAGGTCGAGGAGGACATCGACGCCGAGACGATCCGCACCGTCGGCGCCGTCCAGCTCGCCCTCGTCTCGGGCGTGGTGATGCAGTGGATGTCGAACCCCGACACCGCGCCCGGCCCCGACGAGATCGCCGCGGGCCTGCGCGGCCTGGTCGCCTCGATCGACGCCTAGGACCAGTTCGCGCGCCGCGCCGCGCGCCGCAGCACCCGCAGCAGCAGCGGGCCCGTCAGGACCAGCAGCACCGCGGTGGTCACCGCCCTGCCCACGTCCCATCCCAGCGACGTCGCGATCGTGTACGCGAACAGGCGCGGCAGGTTCTCGCCGAGGCCGCCGCTCGGGACGTACGCGAGCGCCCCCTGCGTGATCGCGAACGGCCAGAACGACAGGTTCATCAGCAGCCCGTACGCCAGCGACGCGACCACCCCGTAGGCCGCGAGCAGCCCGGTCTCGCCGCCGCGGCCCGCCCGCGTGTCCGGCGTGCGCGGCAGCAGCCCCGCGCCCAGGCCCACGAACGCCGCCGCGAACATCTGGTACGGCATCCACGGGCCCACGCCGCCGGTGAGCAGTGCCGACGCGAACAACCCCGTGCAGCCCAGCAGGAACCCGAACCCGGCCCCGAACACCCTGCCCGCCAGGATGATCAGGAAGAACACCGTCTCCACCCCGGCCGCGCCCGCCCCGAACGGCCGCACCGCCGCGACCACCGCCGACAGCACCCCGAGCATCGCCACCGCGCGCGCGTCCAGGCCCCCGTCGGACAACTGCACCACGACCGTGGCCGTCACCAGCGGCAGCAGCAGCGCGAACAGCCAAGGGCCCGAAGTGGTCTCGGTGAGCGCCCCGCCCGGAGCCGCCAGCAGCGGCCACGACATCGCCACCAGCCCGAACGCCGCCGCGAGCACCAGCGCCACCGCCGCGCGGCGGCGCACCGCCGGACGGGGCGCGCCCGGCGCCGGCACGCGGTTCCGGTGCGCCGCCGCCGCGGGCGGCCCCGACTCGACGTCCCCGCTCTCCGCGGGGCGGCCCTCCGCGAGCGGCCCGGCGGCACGGTCCGCAGACGCCTCCGGACCGGGCGCGCCCGGTCGCCGCGCCCCCGGGCCCGGCCCGTCCGCTTCAGCCATCGCCGGACTCCAGCGCCGCCGCGACCTCGGCCACCGTCATCCACCCCGGGAGGATCTTCTCCACCTGCGGCGCGAACATCGGCGACGCCGCCGTGATCTGCCGCGCCGGACCGTCCGCGACGACCTCGCCGTCTGAGAGGACCACCACGCGCGAGGCGAACTCCGCGCAGAACTCCACGTCGTGCGTGGAGACGACCACGCAGTGCCCGGCCCCCGCGAGCGCCCGCAGCCGGGCCGCGAGCGCGGCCTTCCCGGGGTAGTCGAGGCCGCGGGTCGGCTCGTCGAGGAGCAGCAGCGGCGGTGCAGCCGTGAGGGTCACGGCCAGGGCGAGCGCGAGGCGCTGCCCCTCGGACAGGTCCCTGGGGTGGACCCGGGGGTCCACGTCCTCGACGAGGTCGTCGAGGATCTTCGCGCACGTGCCCTTCGGCGCGCGCCCGTCCTCGTCGGCGCCCGCGCACTCGGCGGCCACCGTCTCGGCGTACAGCAGGTCGGCGGCCTCGGCCGGCACGAGCCCGGCGAGCGTGCGCCGCTCCCCGGGCCTGCGCGCGGCCGGGTCGGCGCCGCCGATCGCGACTGTGCCGCCCGAGCGCCTCCCGGTGCCCTGCAGCGCCCACAGGAGGCTCGACTTCCCGGAGCCGTTGCGGCCCATGAGCGCGATGCGCTCGCCGCGGGCGGCGACCAGGTCGACTCCGGCGACGGCCCGCACGCCCGGGTAGTCGACGGTGACCGCGCGCGCCTCCAGCAGCGGCGGCCCCGCCTGCGCCGCCGCCGGAATGTCGGTACCCGGAGCTATGGTTCCGGCACGTTCGGCGAGGATCTCGCGAAGCCGACCCGCGTGACGACGGGCTTCGCGGATCGTCACCGGCGGACCCGGCCAGCCGGCGAGGCGTCCGAGCCCGACCACCGGCGGCGCGACCGGCGAGACGGCGAGGATCTCGCCCAGAGGACCGGCGGCGACCTTGCCGCCGTCGAGAAGGAGGGCTGAATCCGCATACTGGACGACGCGTTCGAGCCGGTGCTCCGCGAGCAGCACGGTGATCCCCAGGTCGTGCACGAGCCGGTGCAGGGCCGAGAGGACCTCGTCCGCCGCGGTCGGGTCGAGCGCCGAGGTCGGCTCGTCGAGGACGAGCGCCGTCGGCCCGGCCACGAGCGCCGCGCCGATCGCCACCCGCTGCCGCTGCCCTGAGGACAGCTGCGCGAGCGCCCGGTCCCGCACGTCGGCGAGGCCGAGGAGGTCCACGATCTCGGTGACGCGCTTGCGCATCGACGCAGGCGCGACGCCGAGTTGCTCGGCGGTATAAGCGAGTTCGAGCTCGACCTCGTCGGTCACGAACCCGGCGAGGGGGTCCTGCCCGACGTACCCGACGACGTCGGCGAGGTCGGCGGGGGTCGCCCCGCGCACGTCGCGGCCGCCGACGGTGATCCGCCCGCGCATGTCGCCGCCGGTGAACCGCGGGACGAGCCCGTTCACGGCCTTCAGCAGCGTCGACTTGCCCGCGCCCGTGGGCCCCACGAGCAGGCAGAACTCGCCCTCGGGAAGCGCGAACGACACGTCGTCGAGCACCGGCCGGGCCGCGGCGGGCGCGGCCCCGGCGGGCGGCGCGCCGTACGCGAAGCCGACGTGCTCGAACGCGATGGCGTCGACGGTCATCTGGTGCCCTCCTCTGCCGAGGTGTCGCTGGTCATCGGAGCCCTTCCGGCCGAGTCGGAGGCGGCGCGGCGCCGTCCGGTGTGGTCTTCGGCTTGCTGCGGGGCGCCGTGCCGGCCCGGCTGGCGGTGCCCTCGGGGGCGGAGGGGACCAGGAGCGCCGGGGCGGCGGCGAGGAGGACTCCGGCCGCGGCCGCGAGCGGCAGCGGGGGCGCGTGGAGCGGTGCGGTGGCGGGCCACAGCGCCGAGGGCTCGACCGCGAGGCTGACGACGGTGCCGGCGACGGCCGCCGCACCGGAGGCGACGACGGCCCAGTCCTTGGGGCCGAAGCGGTCCGGCCGGTACCTGGTGTGCGGGACCCGCCTGGAGGCGAACGCGATCCCGAAGACGGCCGCGGCGGCCCCGGCCGTCAGCACCGCCCACGCGAGCGGCGCGGGCGTGCTCGTGCCGAGCAGCGCGTACGCGCCCGCGCAGAGCCCGAAGAGCCCGAACAGGAGCGCGGCGCCGGTGGCGCGGCGGGCCTGCGGCGGGACGCCCGCGGCGCGGCCGTACCCGCGCGAGGACATCGCGGCGGCCAGGTGCAGCGACCGGTCCAGGGCGTCGTGCAGAACCGGGGCGACGACGGTGCGCATGAGGTTCGCGGGGGTGCGGCTCGTGTTGCCGCGCAGGGCCCTCGCACGCCGCACCCGGCCGACGCCGGCCACGAGCTGCGGGGCGACCGACAAAGCCACCACGACGGCGACGCTCACCTCGTAGAGCGCGGCCGGGACCGAGCGCAGGAGCCGGCGCGGGCTCGCGAGCGCGTTCGCCGCGCCCACGCACACCAGGAGCGCCGCCAGCCGCATCCCGTCGTACAGGGCCGCGAGCGCCCCCTCGGCGGTCACACCGCCGCCGAGCCGGAACCCGGCCGCCCAGTCCGGGAGCGTCACCGAAGGGAGCGTGAACAGGACCGTCGGCCCGTCGGAGCCGCCGAAGACGACATAGAACGCCATCCGGACCACGACCGCACTCAGTCCGATGTAGAGGAACACGCGGTACGCGCCCGACCAGGGCTCGTCGCCGCGGCAGAACGCCACGACCAGGCCGGCGACCGCGGCGATGAGCAGCAGCAGCCACGGGTTCCCGGTCCGTCCGGCGGCGGTCGCGAGCAGCAGCGCCCACCCCCACCAGGCGACGGGGTGCGCGGTGCGGCGGCGCATCGGGCGGACGGCGGCGGTCGGCACGGTCAGGCGCGCCGGTCGCGTCGGAGCCGCCACACCACGAGCGCGCCGATGACGGCGAGCGCGGCGACGGCGATGATCCACGTGTAGTCCCGCGCCGGCGCCTCGGTCTCGGGGGCCGGGTCCGCGACGGCGTCGCCGGGCGCGACCGCGGGCGGCGCGGCACCGTCGCCGAACGCCCAGCCTTCGAGGTCGCCCGCATCGGGGGAGGCGTCGGCGCCGCCGACCATCGAGTACCTCCACTCCTCGTCGCCGGGGTTCGCGTGCCAGTACGACCAGTACGCGTCGGCGGGAGGCGAAGCGCCGCAGTCGGTCTCGGGCAGCGCGTCGATGCGGCACACCATGCCGCGGATCGAGGCGACCTCGGTGACCGCGAACCCGGCCTGCGCGAGCGCGTCGAGCCCGTCGGCCGGGGCGTCGGCGCAGCCGGTCCTCGGCTCGGCCCCGAGCGTCCCGAAGTCGACCACGACGGTCACCCCGGCGCAGGCTTCCTGCGCCCGGGCCGGACCGGCGGGCGACCCGGCCGAGACCGCGACGGCGAACACCACCGCACCCAGCAGGGCGGCGGCTCGGCGGACCGCAGCGGTCCTGCGCGCGCTCCGGGCCCCGCGGCCGGAGCTTCGGGACTGCGCGCCAGGCGAGTCGGACGGGATGCGCCGCATCAGCGCCTCCCGCAGGCGAAGGCGCTGCCCGCCGGAGCCGGAGGCGTCCGATCCCGCGGTGCCGCACCGCGCAACGACTCCGGGAACGTCCGACCTCGGGGTGCGGCTCCGATCTGCGAAAGGAACCGAATCCGCGGCGCGGTCTCCTGCTCCACAGCCGGGAGTGCCCGGTTTCGCGGTGCCGCACCGCTCCCCGAGGTCGGGAGTGTCCGAACCCGGGCCCCCTCGAACCAAGGGTGCCTTCTAGGTGCGACAGCGCGCAGGCAGCGCCCGCCGATCCGGCGGGCGCTGCCTGCTTGCTGTTCTATCAGGTGCACGGGCGGGACTACTTGTCCTTGCCCTCGTCCGAGTCGTCGGCCTGCGGCTCGTCCGCGGCGGACTCGCCGTCGGCCGTCTCGTCGCCCGCGGGCGCCGAGGCGTCGTCGGCCGGAGCCGCACCGGCGTCGCTGCCGCGGCGGGCGCGGAGGGCGAAGACGAGGATCAGGGCGCCGATGACGACGACCGCGGCGACGATCGCCCACGGCAGCCACGAGTTCGAACCGGACTCGTCGTCCGCGGAGGCGGAGGTCGCGTCGTCTTCGGCCGGGGCGGCGCACGGGTCGGACGGCACGTCGGCGGCCGCGCCCGAGGCGTCGAGGGTCGCGAGGTTCTGTCCCGAGACCGGGACGATCGCCTGGGCGGTCGCCAGCAGGCGGGTCGCCTCGCCGAAGTCCGGGTCCTCCGGGTCGGTGTACATGAACGCGCCGGGCGCGGCGCCGTCGCAGTCGAACTGGAGCGTCAGCAGGAACGCCACGGCCCGCTCGGCCGCGTCGGTGCGGCCCGCCGCGAGGAACGCCTGCGCGGCCATCGCCGTCGAGTTCGCGTTCGCGCCGAAGCCGCCGTCGAACCCGCCGTCCTCGCCCTGCGCCGACTCCAGCCAGGCCACCGCGGTCTCCAGGGAGGCCGCGGCCGGGGCCCCGAGCGCCACCAGCGCCGAGACCGTCAGGCCCGTGGTGTCCGGGTCGGAGACGCAGTCGTCCCCGCCGTCGACGTCCGCGTAGTTGAACCCGCCGTCCGGGCACTGGATCGCGGCGAGTCCGGCCGCGGCCGCCTCGGTCGCGGGCGTGTCGGTGCGCGAGAGGCCGAGCACGGCCCACGCGGTCGATCCGGCGGTGCCGTCGCCGTAGGTGCCGTTCGCGGTCTGCGCCCCGGTCACCTGCTCGGCGAGCTTGACGCCGCCGAAGTCGGTCGGGTCGCCGCCGGCGGTCGCCACGGCGTACATGACCTTCCCGGCCGACCCGGCGTTGAAGCCGGTCGCGCCGTCGGCCGCGGTGTTCACGTACGGTTCGAGGATCGCCGGGTCGTTGAGCCAGCCGAGCGAGGCCTCGACCTGGTCGCCGCCGACGCGGGCGGCCTCGAGCGCGAGGATCGCGTCGAGCGAGGTCGCCGGGTCCTGGTTCCAGGAGGTCCCGTCGGACTGCGCGACCAGCCAGGACGAGGCCGCCTCGGCGGGCTCGGCGAACGGTTCGGTCTGGGCGTGGCCGGGCGAGGCCGCGGCGAGCAGGGTGACGGGCAGGGCCGCTGCGGTGAGCAGACGGCCGGCAAGGTGGCGCATTGCCTGACCTTTCCTTGAGCGAGTTGGGTCTTCGGGCAAGCAGCGGCGCCGCAAGCGCCTGTAGACCACGACAGGCGTTGACATTTCCGGGGCGCGGCGGGCATTCGGGCTCACGCGGGTGGACCGAGCGGAAGAGAAGGGTGCTCGGTTGTCGTCCAGGGACGACCGCGACTACCGTTGCGGGTCAGCGCCGGCCTTTCACCGGACTTCCCCCGCCTGGCGCCTGTTCAGTTTGGGGCCCATTCTCGCCGGTCGCCGCGAGGGGTGTCAAGCCGATCGGCTTCGCAGTGCGACCGTTCACTCGCGCCTCGTGAGTCAACTCCCGCCTTGCGGTTATTGACCCGTAGCACCGGGTGTCGATACGGTGCACAACGTGAGCAGAAATAAGAACGCCGATTTGGACAGAGTCCTGCGCGCTGCGACACGGGTGTTCCTGGACCGGGGGTTCTCCGCGACCTCCATGTCGGACCTCGTCGCCGCAACCGGCATGAACCGCGCCGGGCTCTACGCCGCGTTCGGCTCCAAGCATCAGCTGTACATCACAGCGCTGCAACGATATAGAGACGACACCGAACCCGAGCTGCGCGCCATCTCCCGACGCGCCGCCGAAGAGGGCGAACCAGGGGACGACGCGCTCCGCGCGCTCGGCGAACTCCTCGACGTCGTCGTCCGACACTCCAAGGAGGGCGGCTTCATCGTGCGCGCCGCCGTCGAACTCGCCGACGACCCCGCCACCATGCGCCGCGTCCAGGACGCCTGGAACGACCTCGAGCACGAGCTCGCCGCGATCCTCGCCCGCGCCGTCGCCCAGGGCGAGCTCGACGCCGCCGCCGACCCCGGGCGCCTCGCCCGCACCGCCCTCGTGTTCGTGCAGGGCGCGCTCGTCACCGGCCACGCCGACGAGGACGAGAGCCGCCTCGCCGACGCCGCCGCCGGCCTGGTCGACCTCCTGGCGTCCTACAGCCCCTCGGCCACCGCCGCGCCGATCCGCAGCCAGGCCGCGGACGACGCCTTGCTCAACGAGTCGTAGCGGATCGGCTCGCCGGAGTCGAGGAGCTTCTCATACGGCGCCAGCAGCACCGCCCGGGTCCGGGCCGCGAAGTGCCGCTGCACCGCCGGCAGGTCCACGTCCTTCCTGTGGGCCGGCATCGACACCACCGAGACCGCCCCGCGCACCAGGTCGCGCCGCCCGGTCTGCTCCAGGTGGTCGAGCATCCGCGCCGCGGTCTCCGCGGAGTCGTTGCGCGCCGACATCGTCACCACCAGCTGGTCGGTCGCGTCGATCGCCGCCTGCCAGTTCGCGGCCCGCACGTTGTTCCCCGTGTCGACCACGATGAGCTTGTAGAACCGCGACACCGCCTCGCGCAGGTCCCCGAACGACTGCGCCGTCAGCATCTCCCCGGCGGTCGCGGACTCGTCCGAGGCGAGCACGTCGAACATCGCGCCGCCCTGGGCGCGCACGTACTGCGACAGGTCGCCGATCCGCCCCGTCGGGCCCTTGAAGTGGTCGAGGTCCCGCAGCAGGTCCCGCACGGTCCGCACATGGAAGTCCTGCTGGGCGCGCATGCCAAGCGTCCCCTGCGTCTCGTTGTTGTCCCACGCGAGCACGTACCCGCCGCGGTGGCGCCCGAACGTCCTCGCGAGCATGAGGACCGCGACCGTCTTGCCCGCCCCGCCCTTCGGGTTCACGACGGTGACCTGGCGCAGGCCCCCGAAGTTGCGGCGCACGGTCTCGATTGCGCGCTGCCTCGCGCGCTCCCGCGGGCCCGGCGGCAGGGCGACCATCCCGAAGCTGAACCGGTGCAGGGCCCCGCGCAGGCCGGTCTCGGCGACCGGCGGCCGTGGCGGCACGACCCGGCGGGACGCGAAGTCGTCGGCGGTGACTCCGAGGCGCTCCAGCGCGCCCGCGTGGTCGGGGAAGAACGGCACCGGGAGCTGCGCGGGCGGCGCCTGCGACGGCGGCGTCGGCCAGCCGCCGGCGGTCGGCGCGGACGCCTGGGGGCCGGGCGCCTGCGGTGCGGCGGGCATCGGCGTCGCGGGAGGCGGCGGCGCGCTCGGCACGTGGTCGGAGGTGCGTGGATTGCGGCCGCCGTCGGCGGTGTACTGCGCGTTCACCTCCGGCGGGGCGAACGGCGACCACGCGGGAGCATCCGGCCGGTGCAGAGGAACGGTGTCCTCTTCGGTGTGCTCCATCGGGACTCCCAGCGTGAGACGGCGGTTACCCGCCTATTGTGTCCCATGCTTCCGTGTCCGCGCGGGAACTCCGCGTGGTCGGGCCGCGTGTGCTAGAGCAGCCGCGGCTGCTCAGGGCCCGAGCGCAGTTGCGGGACCATCCCGAAAGGACTGAACAGGCCCTGGTCCACATCGGCCAGCAGCGGGGACCCGGCCCCGGTGTGCGAGACGTAGGCGAGGTCGCGGGTGCGCCCGAGCGCGACGTACAGCTCGCGGCGGGCCGCGGCCGTGTTCGGCCAGTCCTCGGCGGTCGCGCCCGTGAGGCACACCACCCGGTACTCGCCGTCGGCGGCCGCGGCGACCGACAGGCCGTCCGGGCCGATGACCGCGAGCTCGTCGGGGGCGACCCCGAGCTCGGCGAGCCGGTCGGTGAGGACCTCCACGAACCGCTTCTCGTCGTCGGCGTCGACCGCGAAGTACCGGCCGATCCCCGAGCCCTCCAGGGCCGGCCGCTCGGGCTGCACGAGGCGGCCCGGGACGCGGCTGATCGGCTCGATCACCTGCGAGGCGGCCACGAGCACCGCGGCGGGGCTGCGATGGTTGCGCGACAGCCGCATCACGTGCGCCTGCGGGAACTGCTCCCCGAACGCGGCGAACGCGGCCGGCTCGCCGGTGCACAGCGCCGAGTCCGGGTCGCCGGTCGCGGTCACGTCCGCCTCCGGCCCGCGGTGCTCGGTGAGCTGGCGGAACAGCCGCATCGGCATGCGCGGCAGGTCGTCGATGAAGATGTGGCCCAGCTCGGGCGGGGCCGCGGCGGCGAAGTCGTCGAACTCTGCGACGGTGATCGCGGCGGCCTCCCGGCCCAGCAGCGTCCCCAGCTCGCGGCGGATGCGCGCGGCGCCGGGCTTCGACGCGGCCAGGACCAGGCACTGCCGCGCGGGCACGCCCAGCTCCTGCACCAGGTAGGCGGTGCGGCGGATGAGCAGGTGGGTCTTCCCGGTGCCGGGCGAGGCGTTGATGAGCAGCGGCCCGGGGCCCGCGGAGGCGGCGACGCGCTGCATCGCGTCAAGGGAGTCGAGGAGGCCCGCCCCCACCTCGTCCATACCGGTGAGCAGCGGCGCCGAATCCAGCCACGGGTCGGGCGTCCGCGTCGTCAACGCCGGCTCGGGCATCGGCACGGCCTCGCGGACGTATCGGGAGTGGGGCCGGTGCGAGCGGCGTCGCCGCTCGGCGGTGGTCCGCATGTCGGCCGAGAGCTCGAACAGCGGTGACGCCACCTGCGGCTGCTTTCGTTCATCAGGACGGCGCACACATGCATCCTCGCAGACAGGCGACGCCCCCGAGCCAGCGGCTCCCGAACCTCCCCCCGCCGCCCACCCCGATCCGTACTCCGCCCCTGCCCCGATCCGCGCTCCGCTCCCGCATCAGCGCCCTTCGGGAACCGCCTCCCGCATGCGAACGCGCACCGTGTCGGACCCGGGGCGTACGGTCATGGATAGGGGACATCGAGAAGGACAAATCCGGAAAATCCGCTTTCACATTTCACCCGCGGGCGGACCCGCCGCGCACACGGAGCAGGCCGCAAGGCCGCACGAGGCCGCCGCTTCCCGCGAACCGGTCTCCCGAGGCCCCGGCCCGTCGCGTGGACCGGCCGCACCGCGGCGGTCCGCGCTCAGCCGCCGGCGAACGGCGGCAGCACCTCGACCGTGACCTCCGCGGGGAGCACCGTCGCCGGATCCTTCGCGGCCAGGCCGTCGACCAGGAGCGTCGAGGCCGACAGCACCTTGTCGAGCACCGGGCCGTGCCGCTGCGCGAGGACCGCCTTGAGCTCGCCGACGTCGGCCGCGCTCACCTGCTCCTCGCCGCGTCCCGCGGCCGCCTTCGCGCCCGCGAAGTACCGCACCGTGACCACCCTCAGCCTCCGATCGCCGACATGGGGCGGGCCGGCTGGAGGAACGACGGGTCGTCGATCCCGTGCCCGGGGAGCTTGCCCCACATCGCCTCCCGCCAGCGGTCGGCGACCTCCGCGTCGGAGGCCCCCTCGCGCAGGAGGCCGCGCAGGTCGGTCTCGCCGCGCGCGAACAGGCAGTTGCGGACCTGCCCGTCGGCGGTGAGGCGAGTGCGGTCGCAGTCGCCGCAGAACGGGCGCGTCACCGAGCCGATGACGCCCACCTTCGCGGGCCCGCCGTCGACCAGCCACGTCTCGGCCGGGGCCGAACCGCGGTGCGCCGGGTCGGGCGCGAGGTCGAACTCGGCCCGCAGCGACTCCAGGATCTCGGCGGCGGTGACCATCTCGTCCCGGCGCCACACCCCGGCCGCGTCGAGCGGCATTTGCTCGATGAACCGCAGCTCGTAGCCGTGCTCGATCGCGAAGCGGAGCAGCGCGGGCGCCTCGGCGTCGTTGACGCCGCGCATGAGGACGGTGTTGATCTTGACGGGGGCGAGCCCGGCGGCGGCCGCGCCCTCGATGCCGCGCAGCGTCGCCTCCAGGCGGTCGCGCTTGGCGAGCTCCTTGAACGTGCCCGCGTCGAGCGTGTCGAGCGAGACATTGACCCGGTCGAGCCCGGCGCCGACGAGCGCCTCGGCGAGCCGGTCGAGGCCGATTGCGTTGGTGGTCAAGGAGATCTCGGGCCGCGGGTCCAAGGCGGCGGCGTGCCGCACGATCTCGGTGAGCCCGGGGCGCAGCAGCGGCTCGCCGCCGGTGAAGCGGACCTCGCGCACGCCCAGGTCGCGGACGGCGATGCCGACGAGGCGCGAGACCTCGTCATCGGTGAGGAGCGTCGGCTTCGGCAGCCACGGGAGCCCTGCTTCGGGCATGCAGTACGCGCAGCGCAGGTTGCAGCGGTCGGTGAGGGAGACGCGGAGGTCCGTGGCGACGCGTCCGTGCCGGTCCCGCAGGGCGCCGCGGCCCTGGGCACGGGCCTCGGGGGCGCCGGGTGCGGGGATCGGTGCAGGCATGGTTCGAGCGTAGTCCCCCACTATGACAGTTTCGTAAAGTGAGACACGAGTCCCATGAGTTGGGAGCGATAGGCCCGGCCGAAGAGGGTGGTGTGGACCAGCAGGGGGAACAGCTGGTGCAGCGGGGTCCGCTCCTCCCAGCCGTCGGCGAGCGGCGCGACCTCCGCGTACCCGGCGAGGACCGCGTCCAGCAGCGGCGTGCCGCCCCACAGGCGCAGGTTGGCGAGGTCGGTCTCGCGGTGGCCGCCGTGCGCGGCCGGGTCGATGACCCACGCGCGCTCCGCGCCCCACATGACGTTGCCCCACCACAGGTCGCCGTGGACGCGCGAGGGCGGCTCCTCCGGTCCGGCGAGCGCCCCGAGCCGTTCGGCGAGGCGCTCGACCGCGGCAACATCGTCGGCGTCCAGGGCCCCGTTGTCGCGCGACGGCCGGAGGTACGGCGCGATCCGCCTCGCGGCGTACCACTCGGCCCAGGCCGGCCCGGCCGGGTCGTTGTCCATGAAGGTCTCGCCGATGTAGCCGCGCCAGGGCGCGCCGAACCGGTCGGCGCCGGCGGCGTGCATGTGGGCGAGGTCGCGCCCGAGCCCGGCGGCGTGCTCGGGGGTCGGCTCGGCCGCCTCGATCCACGGCTCGACGAGCATCGCGTCGTCGGCGAACAGCAGCGGCACCACCGCGTCCGTCGCCTCGGCGAGCCACCGCAGCCCGTTCGCCTCGGCGGCGAGGTAGCCGGGGGCGCGGCCCTCGGCGAACTTCGCGAACAGGTGCGAGCCGTCGTCGAATGTGAGCCGCTGCGCCGACGCCGAACCGGCGCTCGGGGTCTCCAGGGGCATCGAGAAGTCGCCGGCCTTCACCGGGGTCGTGCGCACCCGCTGATGCTCGATCAGCTGCGGCAGCAGGCGGAGGTCGGGTGCTTCGCTCACGGTCTCAATGTAGCCGAGGGGGATGCGGTGCCACGGCATGAAGCGTGCTTCCGATTCGGACGGCCGGTCCGGGGCGCGCGTTCCGGTTGCGCCCGAGACGGAACCGGGCCGGGCCGCGGTGCGGCCCGGCCCTCGCGGTGCGCGGTTCGAAGGTGCCGTTCGGGGCGATGTCGGTGGCCGCCGGTACGGTCGTGACGGTCGGGCGGCTCGGCATGCGGGTGCCGGGTCGCCCGACCGGCCGAAGCCGAGGGTCGTGCGCTAGCCGAGCTTCGCCGCCACGAAGTCGATGGCCTCGGTGAGCTTGGCGGTGTCCGCCGGGTCCACCGCCGGGTAGGTGGCGATGCGCAGCTGGTTGCGGCCCAGCTTGCGGTACGGCTCGGTGTCGACGATGCCGTTGGCTCGCAGCACCTTCGCGATCTCGGCGGCGTCGACGCCCTCGAAGTCGACCGTGGCGACCACGTTCGAGCGGAGGGAGGGGTCGGTCACGAACGGAGCGGCGATGGTGCTCGCGTCGGCCCAGGAGTAGATCGCACCGGCCGACTCGGCGCAGCGCTTCGCGGCGGCGTCGAGCCCGCCCGCGGCGTTGAGCGCGTCGACCTGCTCGGCGGCGAGCACCACAGTGGCCACGGCCGGGGTGTTGTACGTCTGGTCCTTGCGGGAGTTGTCGATCGCGGTCTTGAGGTCGAGGAACGCGGGGATGTACCGGCCGGAGGCCGCGATGCGCTCGGCGCGCTCGATCGCGGCGGGGCTGAGGATCGCGATCCACAGGCCGCCGTCGGACGCGAGGCCCTTCTGCGGCGCGAAGTAGTAGCAGTCGGTCTCGGCGAGGTCGACCGGCAGGCCCGCGGCGGCGGAGGTCGCGTCGTGGAGCATGAGCGCGCCCTCGTGCGCGACGCGCTTGACGTCGACGGCCACGCCGGTGGAGGTCTCGTTGTGCGGGGTGGCGTAGACGTCCACGCCCTCCTCGTACGAGAGGTACGCGGCGGTGCCCGGCTCGGCGGTGACGATCGTCGGGTCGCCGAGGTGCGGGGCGATCTTGACCGCCTTCGCGAACTTCGAGCCGAACTCGCCGAACGTGGCGGCCTGCGCGCGGTCGTCGACGAGGCCGAACACGGCGACCTCCCAGAACGCGGTCGCGCCGCCGACGCCGAGGACGACCTCGTACCCGTCGGGCAGCGAGAAGAACTCGGCGAGGCCGGCGCGGAGGCGCCCGACCTGCGACTTGACGGCCTTCTGGCGGTGGGAGGTGCCCATGACGGACCTGCCGAGCCCGGACAGCGCGCTGATCGCCTCGGACGGCACCTTGGAGGGGCCGGATCCGAAGCGCCCGTCGGCGGGCAGCAGCTCTGCGGGGATGGTGATCTGGTCGGTCACGGTAAGGCTCCCATCTGGGTCGGTCCTGGGCCTCACTGTAAACCCGGCCCTGCGGGGCGTGATCGCGCGGGCCCGGCCGGGCCGCTGGCTGGGACGGCCGGACCGGCAGGTCAGGCCGCGGGCTCCCACCCGGCGGGCGGCGGCGCGCCGGGCCCGGCCTGCGCCGTCCACAGTTCGCCGTCGGCGGCGACCGCCCACAGCCGCAGGGTCCCGTCGGAGCCGAACGCGGCCGCGGGGCGCTTGACGAGGGTGACGTCGCCGCGGGTCCACGGCCGCGACAGGAGCGTGTACGGGCCGCCGTGGTCGAGGTCGGCGAGGCCGAGGACGAGGACGGCGGGGGCGCCGCTGCCGTCGTCGCAGGCGACGGCGAGCGCGCCGTCGGGGCCGATCGCGACCGCGGGCGCGAGGATGCCGCCTTCGAGGGGGATCAGCGTCCCGGTCCACGAGTCGCCGCGTCCGTAGTGGAGGACGACGTCGCTGCTCTCGGCGGCGCGGGAGGCGATGACGGCCCGCCCGTCGGGGGCGAGGGCGGCGGTGACGGCGCCGGCGGGGATGTGGACGGCGCCGTCGGGGCCGGGGAGGTCGAGGTCGCGGTGGGTCCAGGTGGTGCCGTCGCCTTCCCAGGCGGCGGTGTTGTCGGGGGTGGCGGCGACGACGGTGAAGGCCCCGGCGGCGCCGAACGCGGCGGGCGCCTCGTGGACGGCGGGCCCGTCGAGGCGGGTCCACTCGCCCCAGGCCGCGCCGGTGCGGGTGCGGGCGGCGAGTCCGCCGTCGGGGTGGCGCAGGAACGCGACGGCGGTGGTGCCGTCGTCGGCGGCGGCCGGCTGGCCGGCGGTGCGCGCGGCCGGGCCGGTCCCGCCGGGGTTGCCGAGGTCCTCCCATTCGCCGGTGGCGAGGTCGAGGCAGTGGAGGTCGCGGGCGTGGCCGGCGGGGTCGCGGGCGAATCGGGGGCCGACGGCGTAGAGCCGGTTCCCGGCGCGGGTGACCGAGGGGAGCAGCGCCGGGCCGCCGAGGTCGTCCCATCCGCCGGGGCGGAGGACCGCGGCGCGGTCGCCGCGGACGGCGGCCGCGAGGATGCCGTCCGCGGTGTCGACGGGGGCGAGGGCCTGCGTGTAGCGGGGGTGGGTGGCGTGGCCGTACGTGGTCCCGGCGCCGGGGCCGACGATGAGGCGGTCGCCGCATCCGGCGGCGTGGTCGCAGCCGGCGCCGTCGGCCCACGCGTAGGCGTCGAGGGCGCGGCCCTTGGCCTCGAGGTCGGCGGGGCCGAGGTTGCCGGGCCAGCGGCGGTTGTAGTAGCCGCGCCAGGACTCGACGGCCGCCGCGCCGCCCCAGGCGCCGAGGGCGTCCCAGGCGAACAGCGCGGCCGCGGTGTGGTCGATGTGGTCGGAGTAGCCGTCCTGCTCGGCGCCGAGCTTCGCGCCGACGACGGGGTCCGGGTCGGGGTCGAGCGTGTTGACCGCGACGGGTGCGTACCGTTCGAGCAGCTCGACGAGGGAGGCGCGGACGGTCTCGCGGTCCACCGTGGACTCGGAGGTGAGGGGCGAGTCGGCGGGCGGCAGGACCGCCGCGGCGTCGAGGCGGCCCTCCCACAGGGCGAGAAGGCGGGTGAAGTCGCCGGTGACGCGTCCGAGGTTCGTCCACAAGGAGCAGAACACGAGGTGCACTTCGGGCCGGTCGCGCAGGACGCACAGCTCGACGTCCTGCCCGGAGTCGAGGGACGCCCGGACCCGGTCCCAGGGGGCGTCGGGGTCGCCGAGGACCATGCGCGCGTAGGCGCGGCGCAGGCCGCTGCCGCGCGCGGCGGCGTACCCCGCGTAGTCGACGGGGGCGGCGGTGTCCCAGGTGTTGCGCCCGTCGGCCTCGCCCGCGGTGAGGACCACGGTGCACAGGTTCGCGCCGTCCTCCAGGAGGCGGGCGACCCTCGGGTTCACGAAGTAGAGGCAGTCGTCGGCGTGCGCGCCGATCTGCATGTGGACGGGGCCGGTGCGGGGCGGCTCGGGGAAGGCCGAGCCGGAGGCGGCGTCCCACACGGCGCGGGTGGACTCGACCGCGGCGGCGGCCACGGCCAGCCCGGCGAGGCCGCCGACCAGGAGGTCGCGGCGGCGCAGGTGCGGTGGCCGGGGGGAGGGCATGCGTCGTCTCGTTCGGGTGGTTCGGGTTCCGGCCCGATCCTATCCCGGACCCGCCCGGCAGGGCCCTCGCCGGGAGCGCGAAGCGGCCCGCACCCACGGGGGTGCGGGCCGCTCTCGGCGCTTGGGGGCTACTGCCAGCCCTCGACCTCGTCGAGGCCGCGCGGACCCGGGCCGACGTAGGTCGCGGACGGGCGCACGATCCGGCCGAGCTTCTTCTGCTCGAGGATGTGGGCGCTCCAGCCGGCCACGCGGGCGCAGGTGAAGATCGGCGTGAACAGCTCCGGCGGGACCTCGGCGAAGTCGAGGAGCACGGCGGACCAGAACTCGACGTTGGTGGCGAGCACGCGGTCGGGCTTGCGGGCGCGCAGCTCGGCGAGGGCCGCGGACTCCAGGGCCTCGGCGACCTCGTAGCGCGGGGCGCCCAGGGCCTTGGCGGCGGCGCGGAGCACGCGCGAGCGCGGGTCCTCGGCGCGGTAGACGCGGTGGCCGAAGCCCATGAGGCGCTCGCCCGAGTCGAGGAGGTTCTTGACATAGCCCTCGGCGTCGCCGGACTTCTCGACGCCCTCGATCATGTGGAGCACGCGGGAGGGGGCGCCGCCGTGGAGCGGGCCCGACAGCGCGCCGATGCCGGAGGAGATCGCGGCCGCGGCGTCGGCCCCGGTGGAGGCGACCACGCGGGAGGTGAAGGTGGAGGCGTTCATGCCGTGCTCGGCGGCCGACATCAGGTACGTGTCGACGGCCTTGACGTGCGCCGGGTCGGGCTCGCCGCGCCAGCGGCGCATGAAGCGCTCGGTGATCGACTCGGACTTGTCGATCTCCGACTGCGGCACGGCCGGGCGGCCGGAGCCGCGCGCCGACTGGGCGATGAACGACAAAGTGGTGACGGACACTCGGGCGAGATCGTCCCGGGCGGTCTCGTCGTCGATGTCGAGCAGCGGCTTCAGATCCCAGTACGGGGCGAGCATGGCGACCGCGGCCTGGGCGTCGACGCGGGTGTCGCCGGAGGAGACCGGGACGGGCACGGGCTCGGCGGCGGGCAGGCCGCTCCCGAACTTCCCGTCGACGAGGAGTCCCCATACGTCGCCGTAGGTGCTCTGCGCTACCAGGTCCTGGATGTCCACCCCGCGGTAACGGAGCGAACCACCCTCTTTGTCAGGCTCGGCGATCTCGGTTTCGAAGGCGATGACGCCCTCGAGGCCGGGCTTGAACTCAGACATCGTTGTACTCCTGAGTGTGTTGTCCCTGAGGTTGCCGACCGGGGGCTTCCGGGAGGCGACGGTTCGTAGTTATCTGGAAATGGTGCCTCAAGGCCGTCCGCGACGGAAGTGCCCGCGGTGCGGGGGTGATCCTGAATGGCGGTACGGAAGTGGCGCAAAATATGAGACAAGCATCGTGAGCCTGGTCATTTGTCCATGTTTGTCGCTTTTGATGGGAGGGTTTCGATAATGAGTCTTGTTGGTTTCAACGGTTTCCTGCGATCTCGCCCACATCGACACGCGTGCCGCAGGTCATCGGCCATGAGCTAACGTCAGAGCACATCCAGCCCATCGATAACGACATGGAGGTACCCCCTATGGCGCTGTCCGGCGAGCAATGGGTGATCGCCTACAACGACCACGAGGCCACCATCGTCGCTGTCGGCGGCGGCGTGCGCTCGTACACCTACCGGGGACGACCCGTGGTGATGACCTACGGCGACGACGAACTCGCCCCCGGCTGGTCCGGGCACATGCTGGCCCCCTGGCCCAACCGCATCCGCGACGGCAAGTACACGTACGACGGCATCGAGTACCAGCTCCCCGTCAACGAGATCGAGACGAACACCTCGCTGCACGGGTTCGTCGCCTGGGCCGAATGGTCCGCCGTCGAGGTCACCGACACCTCCGTCACGCTCGAATGCCGCCTCCCGGCCCGCCTCGGCTACCCGTGGACGCTCCAGCTCCGCACCCGCTGGTCCGTCGGGCCCGGCGGCCTGCGCGCCGCGCACACCGTCTCCAACCCCGGCACCAAGACCGCCCCCTTCGGCTTCGGGACCCACTCCTACATGCTCCCCGGGTCCCTGGAGCGGATCGACGAGGCCACCCTCCACGTGCCCGCGGCGAAGAAGCTCAAACTCGACAAGCAGCGCATCCCCGTCGGCTCCGGCGGCGGCGACTTCGACGAGCCGACCGTTCTCAAGGACCTCGTCGTCGACGACGCCTACGGCGACCTCAAGCGCGGCTCCGACGGGAAGGCCGAAGTGCGCCTCGCCGACCCCGTCTCCGGCCAGGCCGTCACCGTCTGGATGGACGAGTCCTTCGGCTGGGTGCACATCTACACCTCCGACGGCCTCGACGGCGACCGCAAGCGCGCCTCTGTCGCCATCGAACCGACCACCTGCCCGCCGAACGCCTTCGCCACCGGCGAGGACCTCATCGAGCTCTCGCCCAGCGAGGCCTGGTTCGGCGTCTGGGGCATCCGCCCCGAATAGGAACCGCGAACGCGCACGAGGGACCGCCCCGCACGGGGCGGTCCCTCGCCGTCTCCCCGGAGTTGTCCACAGGCCCGCGCCGCCGGTTATCCACAGGCCCGGAAAGTTTTCCTCGACAGTTCCCCGCCCCACCCGCCAAGGTTGCTCCAAGTCACGCGAACACCACTGAGCGTAGGAGCAATCATGGCCGCGACACTCGACCGCACCACCGCCACCGCCGCACCCGGCGCCGAATCTCTCCTGGTCACCGCCGACGACCGGCTCGCCGACGTCGTCACCCCGCTCGCAGCCGCCGCCGGCCACCCACTCCGCCGCGTCCACCACGCCGCCGACGCCGAAAGCGCCTGGCAGCGCGCCCCCATGGTCCTCGTCGGACCCGACCTCGCCCCCGAATGCATCGCCTCCGACTTCCCCACCCGCGACCACCTCGTCCTCTGCACCACCATGGCCTGGCTCGGCGCCGACTCCACCGACGCCTCCATGCTCTGGCCCCTCGCCATCCAGATGCGCGCCGGCAGCGTCATCGCCCTCCCCGGCGCCGACGACTGGCTCCTCGACCTCTTCACCCGCACCGCACTCGACACCGAACCCGCACCCGTCGTCGCCACCGTCGCCGGGCACGGCGGCGCCGGCGCCTCCACACTCGCGCTCGCCGCCGCCACCGGCGCCGCCCGAGACGGCCGCCGCACCGTCCTCATCGACCTCGACCACACCGGCGGCGGCATCGACGCCGCAGCCGGACTCGCCGCCCAACCGGGCTGGCGCTGGCCGTCCCTCACCGGCGGCACCGGCCTCCTCGAACCGGAACGGCTCCTCGACGGCCTGCCCCGCCGCGGCGGCCTCCACGTCGTCGGCCCCGACCCGCGCAACCCCGCCGACATCCCGGCCGACGCGTTCGACCAGGTCCTGCGCGCTGCCCGACTCGCCGCCGACCTGGTCGTGGTCGACCTGCCCCGCGCCCGCACCGCCGCGGGCGTCCGCGCGGCCGCCGCGGCCCGCTCGGTCGCGGTCGCGATCGGCCCCGGCGAACGCTCCTGGGAGGCCGCCCGCAGCGTCACCGCCGCCTACGGCCTGTACAACGCCCACCTCGGCGTGGTCCTCCGCGGCGACGCCCGGCCCCGCCCGTCGGGCGTCGCCTGGGACGGCCCGCTCGAAGCGCACTGGTCCGAACCGCCCGTGTGGGGCGCGCTCCCCACCGACCGGCGGCTCCCGGCCCTGCTCCGCCAGGGCCGCGTCCCGCGCGGGCGCCTCTCCAAGGGCGTCCACGACCTCACCGCCGAGCTCAGCCGCGAACGCCCGCGCCGCGACCTCGCCCTCGCCGGCCGGACCCGGGCCGCGCGATGAGCCTCGAACTGCTGGACAAGGTCCGGCGCCAACTCGCCGCCCAGTCCCGGCCCGGCGGCCGCGACTCCGCCACCGCCGACATCGTGCGGGCCCTGCGGGCCTCCGGGGCCGCCCCGCCCGACCAGACGTCGCTCCTGCGCCTGTCCGAGGCGCTGAGCAGCGACCTGATCGGCGCCGGGCCGCTCCAGCCGCTCCTCGACGATCCCGCCGTCACCGATGTCGTCGTCAACGGCGCGGGCGGCGTCTGGGTCGACCGCGGCGAGGGCCTGCACCGCACCGACGTCCGCCTCGGCCGCGCCGACGCCGTGCGCGCGCTCGCCTGCCGCCTCGCGGCCGCGGCGGGCAGGCGGCTCGACGCGGGCAGCCCGTACGCGGACGTGCGCCTCCCGGACGGCACCCGCTTCCACGCCGTCCTCCCGCCGATCGCCACCGCCGGGCCGTACCTGTCCTTCCGCACCCACCGGTCGAAGGCGTTCACGCTCACGCAGCTGGTCGAGGCCGACACGCTCACCGCCGACATGGCCGACCTGCTGCTGCGCGTGGTCGAGGCGAGGCTCCCGTTCATCGTCACGGGCGGCACGGGGTCGGGCAAGACCACGCTGCTCGCCACACTGCTCTCCCACGCGCCCAAGGAGGAGCGCATCGTCGTGGTCGAGGACGCGGCCGAGCTCGCGCTCGACCACCCGCACGCGCTCACGCTCGAATCGCGACCGGCGAACGTCGAAGGCGCCGGCGCGGTCGACCTCGCGGCCCTGGTCCGCCAGGCCCTGCGGATGCGACCCGACCGGATCGTCGTCGGCGAGTGCCGCGGCGCCGAGGTCGTGGAGCTCCTGGCCGCGCTCAACACCGGCCACGAAGGCGGCGCGGGCACGCTCCACTGCAACGCCGCGGCCGACGCGCCCGCGCGGCTCGAAGCGCTCGCGCTCCCGCACGGGCTGCCGCGCGCGGGGCTCCACGCGCAGCTGGTGGCGGCCCTGCGCGTCGTCGTCCACCTGAAACGCACCGGCTCCGGCCGCCAGGCGACGGAGATCGCCGTCATCGAATCCGGCCCCGGACCCGCCGGGCTCACCGTCACCTCCGCCTGGACCCGCCACGGTCCCGGCCAGTCCGCCGGGATCCTCGAACGCCTACTGAGGGAGCGCACCGCATGACCGCCGTCGCCCACGCCTTGCTCGTCCACCGCCCCAAGACCACCGCGGCCTGCGTCGCCGTCGCCGCCGCGCTCCTCGCGGCCTGGCTCGCCGGCTACCGACACCAGGGCGGCCTCGGTCCGCTCGCCGCCGCCACCGGCGGCACGGTCGCCGCCGTCTACACCGCGGCCGCGGTCACCGCCTGGCACCGGGCCCTGCGGCGCAAACGCAGACGCGACGCGGAGCGGGCCGCCGCCGACACGGTCGCCTACCTCGCGGCGGACCTCGCCGCCGGCACCGACCCGGTCCGGGCCCTCGCCGCGGCCGAACCCGACTGGCCCGCCGAAGCCGCCGCCACCGCGGCCCGCCTGCGCGCCGCGCTCACGATCGCCGCCGAGCTCGGCGCTCCCGCGGCCGGACTCTGCCGCCGCCTCGCCGAGCACCTCCGCGAGACCGAGCAGTCCAACGCCCGGGCCCACGCCCAGACGGCGTCGATCCGCACCACCGCCGCACTTCTCATCGCACTCCCCCTGGCCGGCGTCGGCTTCGGCGAGATGCTCGGCGCCCAGCCGATCGCGTTCCTCCTCGCGAACCCGCTCGGCACGGCCGGCGTGGCGACCGCGATGGGTCTCCAGGCCGCGGGCGCCGCCTGGACCGCCGCGCTCATCGGCTCCGTCGGTACGGGAGGCGCGTGATGCTGCGACGACTCGCCGGCCCTCTCGCGGGCACCGCCGCCGCCGTCGTCGTGGGCGGACCGATCGGCATCCTCGCGGGCTTCGCCACCTGGTGGATCACCGCCCGCCTCCTGCGGCCCGACCCGCACCGCAAGGAGCGCGCCGCCGCCGCGCGACTCGCCCCCCACTGGCCCTGGACCCTCGACCTGATCGCGGCGGGACTCCGCTCGGGCGCCCCGTTCCCGCAGGCCGCGTTCGCGGTCGCCGACACCGACGACTCGCCCATCGGCGACCGGCTCAGCCGCTTCGCCGGGGCGATCCACCTCGGCGCCACCGCGTCGGAGGCGCTGCCCGAACTCGGCCGGCTTCCCGGGGCGGCCCGGCTCGCCCGCCAGCTCGACCGCTCCGGCGACACCGGCGCCGCCGTCGCGGGAGGCCTCGAACAGCTCGCGGCCTCCCTTCGCGCCGACCAGCGCACCCAGACCGAAGAACGCGCGGGACGCGCCGCAGTCGCCCTCGTGGGCCCGCTGTGCCTGTGCTTCCTGCCCGCGTTCGTGATCGCGGGCATCGGCCCGGTCGTCCTCGGCGTCGTCGCCGAGACCTTGGGCCCCGCGCTCTGACCGTCCACGCCACAACCTGAAGAGAGGCATCGCAATGCGAACCGACACCGAGACCACCGTCGCCCTCCCGACCCGCCGCCGCCCCGCCCACGACCGCCCGGCCCCCCACCGGACTGCGTGTCGGCCCGAGACCCTCCGCTGGCCCACCTGCCGCACCGCGACCTGCGTCGCCCCGAGATGCCGTGCCGCCCGGCCGGAGCCCGAACCCGAGCACGACGACGTCGAGGAGCCCACCGTCCGGATCAGCGCGGTCCCGGTGAACGCACCGGCCTGGTCGCCCGGCAGCAACCGCGCCCGCACGCCGATCACCGCCGGGACGCCGCAGGTCCCCGACGACCGCCCGACCTCGCGCTACCGCCGCCCGGGCCCCGGCGAACCCGACGAATGGCGACCGGGCCGCATGCGCGCCGCCGCGAAGCCCGGCTGGGGCGGCCGGTTCGCCTCCAAGATGCGCGGCGAGAGCGGCATGAGCACCGCCGAGTACGCCCTCGGCACGCTCGCAGCGGTCGCTTTCGCCGGAGTTCTCATGAAGGTGCTGACCTCCGGGACTGTCCAGAGCGCGCTCCAGTCCCTGATCGAGAGGGCCCTGGTGTGAACCCGACGACCAGCGCCATCCGCCGCCGCGGCCGACCACCGCACCGAGGTCGGGACCGTTCGCCCCACCGAAGGCCCCGCGCCCGAGACGACCCGGCCCAGCGCGGGTTCGTCACGGCCGAGACGGCGGCGGCACTGCCCGCAGTGGTCGCGGTCCTGGCGCTCGGGCTGTGGGCGGTGTCGGCGGTCGGCTTGAAGGTCAGGGCGATCGACGCGGCCAACAGTGCCGCGATCGCCGCCGCCCGCGGCGAGGACGCCCAAGCGGTCGCCATGGCCTACCTGCCCGACGGCGCGACGGTCGCCGTCTCCGACGACGGCGAGATCGCCCGCGCCGTGGTCACGACCGCGACCCGGCCGCTCGGGCCCCTGACACCGGCGCTGACCGTCACCGCGACGGCCGTTGCCCCGCTCGAACCGGGACTCGACCCATGACACGGACAAGGAGGCTCCGCCGAGATGCCCTGGCGCGCAACCGCCGCAAGCCGAAGGGCCCGACAGCAGTAGACCGGAGCGGCGGCAGCTGCCGCAGTACGGAGGACCGGACGACCCGCCGACCCACCCGCGGAAAGCCGCCGGACCCGAGCACCGAAGCGCCCGCTCGGGGGCAACTGCCCGACCTGACCGCCGGAGCGCCCAACTGGGGGCGGCCACCCGACCTAATGGCCGGAGCGCCCGGCTGGGGGCGGCCGCCGAGCTCGGGGGACGGAGATCCCGTCCGCGGCGAGCCGCTGGACTCGGACGCCGGCGCCGGACGCAGGAGGGCAACGGGCCCGCACACCCGAGACCCCATCCGCGGGAGGCCGCCGGAGCCCGGCAGTGGGGAACCCGTTCGCGGTTCGCCGGACGTATCGGGGGAACGGGGTTCGGCGACGGTCCTGGCGGCCGGCGTGGCGGTGGCACTGGTCGCGACCGCGGTGGCGTTCACCGCGGTCGGCCAGGCCAGCGCGGCCCGCCACCGGGCCCAGGGCGCGGCCGACGCCGCGGCCCTCGCGGGCGCGGCCCAGGTCCTGCTCGGTGAGGGCGAGGCGTGCGCCGCAGCGCAGGCGATGGTGGACAGGTCCGCGACCGAGTTCGTCCACTGCGAGGTCGACGGCCTCGAGGTGACGGTCTACGTCAACGAGACCCCGACCGGCATCCCGCAGGCCCTCGGCCCCGCCCGAGCAGTCTCCCGAGCCGGCCCGGTCCTCACCGAATAACCGAGTTCGACAACGAACCACAAGGCCCCCGGCGGCCGAGGCCAGGCCGCCGGGGACCCGGAAACAGCACGACGACGACCGCGCGATCAACGGCATGCGACCAGGCAGGCAGGAAGGCGGAGGGTGGGCGGGGGGGGGAGGGGCCCAGAATTCGGCGCCGGTGGCCGGTGGCCGGTGGCCGGTGGCCGGTGGCCGGTGGCCGGTGGCCGGTGGCCGTCGTCGGCGGCGACGACCCTGCCCACGGGCCAGAAGCTCTGGACTCCGTCTGCTCGGGAATCACGGCCGCGGTGGCGGTGGCGGTGGCGGGAGTTCAGAAAGCTTCTTGATCGTGCAAAGGCCCTGCTGGCGCGGGAAATGCGGCGGTTTGGTCACACTCCCGTGTGTCGGAGGGTTCCGGGCTCGGAATCAGGGGCCCCGGCTGTCTACACTCGCGCAATGGAGAAACACCGTTCTTCACCTGACCAGGTGACCGCGACCCGGTCGCCCGGTCGCCGCACGTACCTCATGTGCCGCCCCGCCTACTACGCGGTGGAGTACGCCATCAATCCCTGGATGGACACCACCGCCCCCGTCGACGCCGCCCTCGCCTGCGCGCAGTGGGAAGAGCTCGCCGACATCTACACCGGCCTCGGCCACGAGGTCCTGCGCCTCGAACCCGAGCCCGGCCTCCCCGACATGGTCTACGCCGCCAACGGCGCCTTCGTCGTCGACGGCATCGCCTACGGCGCGAGCTTCCGCCACCCCGAGCGCCGCCCCGAGGCCGACGCCCACGAGAAGTGGTACCGCACCTCCGGCTGGACCTTCGCCGAACCCGAGCACATCAACGAAGGCGAAGGCGACTTCACCTACCTGCCCGGCCGCGAACTCGTCCTCGCCGGCTGGGGCTTCCGCACCGACGCCCGCGCCCACGCCGAGGCCGCCGACGTGTTCGGCCGCCAAGTCGTCTCGCTGCGCCTGGTCGACCCCCGCTACTACCACCTCGACACCGCCCTCGCGCCCCTCGACGACGAGAACATCGCCTACTTCCCCGAGGCCTTCGCCCCGGGCAGCCGCCTCCTCCTGGAGCGGCTCTTCCCCGACGCGGTGATCGCCGACGCCGAGGACGCCGCCGGATTCGGCCTCAACTTCGTCTCCGACGGCCGCAACGTCGTCGTCAACGCCGAAGCCGAAGGCATGGCCCGCAAGGTCCGCGACGCCGGATACGAACCCGTCCCCGTCGACCTCTCCGAACTCAAGAAGGGCGGCGGCTCCGTCAAGTGCTGCACCGCCGAACTCCGGCGCTAGGAGCCTGAACGGCGCCGACCGCAGAACCGCAAGACGCCCGAGGGGGCCGGTGCGACGAGAAGTCGCACCGGCCCCCTTGTGTCGACTGCGAGTCGTATCGAGGGTGCGGGCCGCGTCCTGCCGCGGCAGGCGTCCAAACCGCCGCCGCGGTCCGCACCCTGGTCCGGGGGCCGGGCCGCGCAGGCCCGGCGGCGGGTCAGGCCGCGGCGAGCGTCGGGGCCGGGCCGACCGGGCGCGGGCCGGGGCCC